>NZ_JBKBTV010000013.1:0-92865 GCF_046291265.1 Acidovorax sp.
AGGTCTTCAAGAGCGTGGTGGAGTGCGGCGGCATGTCGGCCGCCGAGCTGGAGCTGAACATCGGCACCAGCACCGTCAGCCGCCACATGAAGGACCTGGAAACCCGCCTGGGCCTCACGCTGTGCCGCCGGGGCCGGGCGGGTTTTGCCCTCACGGCCGAGGGCCAGCGCGTGTACGACGAAACCCTGCGCCTGCTGTCCGCCGTGGACGCGTTTCGCAGCAGCATCGACGACATCCACCGCCGCATGGGCGGGCGGCTGGAGGTGGCGGTGTTCGACAAAACCGCCAGCAACCCGGCCGCGCACATTGGCGACGCGATTGCGCTGTTTGCCAGCCAGGCGCCCGAGGTCAGCCTGCAGATGCATGTGGTGTCCATCCCGGCCATCGAGCGCGGGCTCATCGACGGCAGCTTCCATGTGGGCATCATTCCGGCGCACCGCACGTCGCAAAGCCTGGTCTACGCCGACCTGTTCGCCGAAACCATGCTGCTGTACTGCGGTGCGCGACACCCCTTATTTGGCACCGACCACGCCGCGCTCACCTGGGAATCCCTGCGCGCGTACCAGTTTGCAGGGCTGGGCTACCACTCGCCCAACATGGAGCTGAGCCACAGCACCCGCCTGCCGCGCAAAGCCACGGGGTTTGACCAGGAGTCGATTGCCACGCTGATCCTCTCAGGCCGCTACCTGGGCTTCTTGCCAGACCACTATGCCGAAGGCTTCGAGCGCCAGGGGCTGATGCAGGCAGTATTGCCCGCGCAGTTCCATTACCGCTGCCAGTTTGTGAGCGTGCTGCGCAAGTCGCCCCAGCCGCCGCGGGCGGCGCAGGCGTTTGCGCAATGCCTGATCCAGGCGCATGGTTGACGACGCACCCGGGTGCATCGTCGTGCTCCCCCAAATCGCACCGCGTCTCATCATCCGTCGGGGTCATGACGTCGACCCATGATTTCCCTCTTCGCCATTGGCAACTCTCGTATGCAACCCGCGATGTTGAGCCTGGATGACTCGGCTACAACCGAGCCCTACGCGGCGTCGGAGCAGGCGTCGGCTCTCTACTCGGCCAAAGCGAATCTGACATCATTTAAAAGCCAAAGCGAAATCATGTAATCGTTGCTGCCTGTAATGGCCCAAGCCGCCAGACGCATCGACACATAGAGTACCGAGGTGGGTGCGCGGTGTTATTCCGCGCCGTCCCCAGCTTTTGCTGAATAAGCATCGCCTACGACGCCGAAACTGAGTGCGCTCCCGCCTCGGGCGCCGGATTCGATACGTATGTCACCGAAGATTAAATGCCAGCAAATTGCCACTCGGCGATTGAATTAGTAGAGATCCGTTTTCAGAAACACCCAGCTTACCCGTTACCGGGTAAGTCCAAACGATCTGGCGCGTGTTGCGGTCGACTGCGTAGGTCGCGCCTCCAACTCGACGATCCGACGAGACGAAAATGATATCCCCGACAGTAACGACTTCATACATCACGTCTTGATTTGGATCCACCTTGTCGGGCAGCAGGACACTCCAAGTAATGGCGCCTGTATCCCCCGATCGCGCTTGCAGTGATGGTCGTTCAGTACTGTTAATTTGCGTCGCTACCGCGTAGAGCATGTTATGCGCAAGGCTGGGCAAACTTCTGAAGCCATCTTTAACAGACCACAGTTGCTTTTTGTTGGCAATGGAGAAACTACTGAGATACGCGTGACTCCAGCTATACCAGCCTCCGATAACGCGCTGGGAACTATCAACCATGGCTGTCAGTCGGCGGGACGTTGAATTTTCCCCAAGCTCGTGATCTACCGAAAATGCCTCAGCCCCATCACTTTTTCGGAATACGCGAAGCTTGTTGAACATATAAGCATAAGCATACTGATCGTCAGTCGCCACCCTGCGAGGTGCTGCCCCGAGATCGGGCTGGACCTGCCAACGGGTAACGCCAGTCGTTGGGTCCGTACGCGTCAATTGATAACGCAGTTGGCCACCTGGATTCTGAATGGAGTCGAAATATACTGATTCTCCATCAGTGTGCAATTGGGGAGGCGCCTCTTTAACAAATGGGATGGAAAGAAATTTTTGCCCTGTTGAAATCTCGTAGCTAGTTATTGCGTTGTCAAATCCTAGATATTCCGGTACAAATACTCTATTTCCCACTACAATGGGTTCATCTGCTGACGTGGGATTAGAAGTGACACTCCATATGCGTGTCCCATCGTACTCACGCAGCGCTTCCAATTTTGACCCAGTATGAGCGATTATGTGACCGTTAAAAATTAGTGGACTCGATACGAAACTAGTATCAGTCGTTTTCCATCGTAAATTGAACGATGCGGGGTTGAGTTTGACTGTAGTTGGCACATAGCTTGAGTTTGCTCCATTGCCGTAACGAGACGCCCAAGCACTAACACCATCCAAGCGCTGCAGTGGAGTGAGATTCCCCTGGGATGAGCTCACCTGAATGCGATACGGAATTTGCGCGGCACTGAGTTCACGAGCGTTTGCGCAGCCACTCGCACACCCATACAACTTCACCGTTATCTGTCCAGACTGAACCCCTGGCGTCAATGCAGTCGATGAGTTCAAGGTAGTGCGAAACGTTTGTCCGTCGATCTTCTCGGTAGGCGCTTTTTGCTCGAAATGGTTGGGCAGACGTATATCGACGAGCACATCTTCAGAAATTGGCTGACTAAGTTTGGTTGTCACCGTCACCGACCGATGCTCCCCTTCCACTTGAGTCAAATCGATCATGCTAGGAGTGAAGGAAAGCGTGACGCTACCGGGAGCAGGAGCAGGAGCAGGAGCAGTGGGGTTGTCGCCACCGCCTCCACCACAAGCAGAAAGCAGCACTGCAAGCAACATCGTTGTCTTTTTCAAATTCCCTCCAGACGGTAGATTTATTGGTGAGTCTGGATTCTAAGTAACAAAATGTGGCGGTAGCCTTCTGTTGTTTTGTAGTAGCGGGTGCGACTTTCCCCAGTATGGGGTTGTGCCTTAGGCTAGTGGCCAGCCTTGTTTTTGGCGCTGTACGGGAGGACAATCCCTAGTCCGGGTTCTTTATGCCGTTGTTGTTTTTTCGGGGTCACCTTATGGCAAGCATTTCTTCAATTGGCAGTTCAGGCATTCAGGCCGCGCAGTTGCGGCTGGATGCATCGGCCAACAACGTGGCCAACATGAACACCCCCAACTACCGCCGCCAAGTGGTGCAGCAGGAAGCCGCTGCCGATAGCGCCGGGGTCAACGCCACGGTGCAGCGCGAACCCCAGACCAGCGGCGTCGCGCTGGAGCAAGAGGCCGTAGAGCAGATGTCTGCGACCTACGCCTTCAAGGCCAACCTGCAGACGATCAAGGCGCAGGATGAAATGATGGGCTCGCTGCTGGATGTGAAGGCCTGATGCGCTGAGCGCCTTTTTTGGCGCATCCCCTAAAAACAATGCCCCGCGATTCGGGGCGTTGTTGTTTCTGGCCTCCGTCGGTTTCAACTGCAATCAACCCGCAGATGCCAGCCCGGCCAGCCGGTGCACCAGCCAACGCTGAAAAGCCAGGCCCGCCGCAGTGCGGCTCCGCAAAGGGATGTTGTACATGCTGGGCTCCTTTGGATCGGTTCAGGCAGGCTGCAACGCAGCGCTGGATGTCTGTGCTGCGGCGGCCTCGTTGGCCGTGCGCCGGGCAGCCCGGTCCCAGGCCTTTTCATGGAAGAAGAAGGCCACCGCCTGCACGGTGGGCTCCAGCAAACTCAGCGTGAGCGAGGCCCACAGGTTGCCGGTGACGGCGTAGGCCACCAGGGCGGCCACACAGATGTGGATGACGTAGTAGCTGCCGGTCTTCATCAGCATGGTCTTGTTCTGGCGGGCGGTGCGGCGGATGCGGGACATGGCGTACTCCTTTTCACGTCTTCAACAGGGCCTGCATTGGTTGCAGGGATGTTGAAATGGTAGTTATTCTCAATAGCATTGCCCAATTGATCATGGCTAAAGCCGAGATAGGAACTATCAAGACGCCGCCCGTCCGCCCCGCAATGCGTCTATCCCAAACAGACCGGTTCTGTGCGTGAACCAGTTCACATCTGGGGGCAGAAAAAATGCCTCTGTGCGCAAAGCCCCCGTTGCTATGATGGCCGCTCTTTTGCCCAACCCCTCACTACGCCGGGAGCACACATGGCCCTCATGGACTTCATCAAGAAACAGTTCATTGACATCATTCAGTGGACCGAAGAGGGGGACGGAACGCTGGCCTGGCGCTTCCCCATGCGCGACATGGAAATCCAGAACGGCGGCACGCTGGTGGTGCGCGAGTCGCAGATGGCGATCTTCGTCAACGAAGGCCAGGTGGCCGACGTGTTCACCCCCGGTACCTACAAGCTCACCACGCAGACGCTGCCGGTGCTGACCTATCTGAAGAACTGGGACAAGCTCTTCGAGTCCCCCTTCAAGAGCGATGTGTACTTCTTCAGCACGCGCCAGCAGATCGACCAAAAGTGGGGCACGCCCCAGCCCATCACCATCCGCGACAAGGACTTTGGCGCCGTGCGCTTGCGCGCATTCGGCAACTACGCGTTCCGCATTGCCGACCCCAAAGCGTTCCACACCGAGATCTCGGGCACGCGCGAGTCCTACCCCGTGGCCGACCTGGAAGGCCAGCTGCGCGGCTTGGTGCTGCAGAACATCAGCAACGCCATCGCGGGCAGCGGCCTGCCGTTTCTCGACCTGGCCGCCAACCAGGTGATGTTTGCCGAGGCCATGGTCAAGGAGCTGGCACCGGTTTTTGCCAAGCTGGGTATCTTGATCGAATCCCTCACGGTGCAGAACGTCTCGCTGCCCGAAGAGCTGCAAAAGATCCTCGACCAGAAGATCGGCATGGGCATGGTCGGCAACGACATGGCCAAGTTCATGCAGTACCAGACGGCGCAGGCCATCCCCAAGTTTGCCGAAGGCGGCGGTGGTGGTGGCAGCGGCATTGCGGGTGACGCCATGGGCCTGGGCGCTGGCGTGGCGCTGGGCCAGGTGCTGGCGCAAAACCTGCAGCAAGGCCTGCAGACCCCGGTGGCCCCTGCGGCTGCCGCAGCGGCGCAGGCGGCCGCCGCACCCCTGGGCGTGAAGCCCGAGGACGTGATGGCCACGCTGGAGAAGCTGGGCGAACTCAAGTCCAAGGGCATCCTGACCCAGGAAGAGTTCGACGCCAAGAAGGCCGAGCTGCTCAAGAAGCTGGTCTGAACCTGGTTGCTATAAATAAAATAGCTGCTTGCGCCTGAGGGATAAGCGCTAGAGGCCAAAAAGGCTTCAAACCATGCCGTGCTGAACGGCGCAAGCAGCCCGCCCCGCCTGATGGCCACCGACCCCACACAGCGTTCTTACCGCGCGCCCTGCCCGGGCTGCGGCGCGCCGGTTGAATTCCGCAGCGCGCAGTCCACGCACGCCGTCTGCGGCTATTGCCAGAGCACCGTCGTGCGCAATGGCGACGTGCTGCAGCGCGTGGGCAAGATGGCCGAGCTGTTCGACGACCACAGCCCGCTTCAGCTCATGGCCAGCGGGCGCATCCAGCTCGATGGCAAGGATGTGCCCTTCACCCTGGTGGGTCGCCTGCAATACAAAGGCGATGCAGGGGTCTGGACCGAATGGGCCGCCTTCCTGAACGACGGCACCCTGGCCACGCTGGGCGAGGACAACGGTGCCTATGTCTTCACGCGCCCCATTGACCCCGGTCGCGAAATGCCTGCGCCCGAGCGCTTTCGCATCGGCACCACCACCGCCATCAACGGCAAACCCTACAGCGTGGCCTACACGGGCCAGGCATCGCTGATCTCGGCCCAGGGCGAGCTGCCCAAACTGCCGCCGCTGGGCCAGCCCTTCGACATGGTCGAGCTGCGCAGTGCCGAAGGTGAAGTGGTCAGCATCGACTATGGCCACACGCCCCCCAGCGTGGAGCGCGGCAAGTCGGTGCTGCTGGAAGACCTGCACTTGCAGGGCCTCAAAGACGAATCCGCCAAGGACGAAAAAGGCCGCCAGTTCAGCTGCCCGCACTGTGGCGCGCCCGTGCAGGTGCAACTGGCCAACACCAAAAGCATCACCTGCGGTTCGTGCGCCAGCGTCATCGACGTCAGCAGCGGCGTGGGTGGCGAACTGCGCTCGGCCGAGCAGGACGAGCCCGTGCAGCCGCTCATCCCGCTCGGCGCCAAGGGCCAGTTGCAGGGCGTGCACTGGCAGGTGGTGGGTTTTCAGCACCGCATGGGCGTGGAGCCCGGCGACGACGAGCACTTTGGCTGGAGCGAATACCTGCTCTACAACCAAAAGCGTGGCTTTGCGTTTCTGGTGGATGCCGAGGACGGCTGGAGCATGGTGCGCCCCACCACGGGCGCGCCGCAGATGGCGGCCACGGGCCGCTCGGCCACCTACATGGGTACCAAGTACGAGCTCAAATACACCTACGAGGCCGAAACCACCTATGTGCTGGGCGAGTTCTACTGGCAGGTCACGCGCGGCCAGAAGACCACCAACCGCGACTTCGCCAGCGCCAAGGGCTTGTTGTCGATGGAGCAAAGCCCCAATGAGATCACCTGGTCGTCCGGCGACAAGCTCGCCAGCGACACCGTGGTCAAGGCCTTCAAGCTCGAAGACAAAAAAGATGCGCTCCAGCGCGACGACCCCGGCCCCTTCACCGCCAAGTCGGGCCTGGGCTGTGCCACCATCATTTTGCTTGCGGTGGTCATCCTGATTCTGTTGATCATCCTGAGCAACTGTTCGGGCTCGTCCGGCAGCGGCTACCGCAGCTCGGGCGGCTCGTTTGGCGGGTACTCGTCGGGCGGCAGCCACAAGTAGACCGTCCCCGCTCACCCATTTCTGGCACCCACTTGCACCCTACCGTTTTCAAGGAGATCACCTCATGATGGGAATCGAATGGCTCCGGCCCGCAGCCTTCCTCGGGTCCATGCTGTATGCGCTGATTGGCGTGGTCATCTTCTGGGTGTGTTTTGTCATCGTCGACAAAATCACGCCCTACGACCTGTGGCAAGAGATTGTCGAAAAGCAGAACAAGGCCCTGGCCATGGTGGTGGCCGCGATGTGTCTGGGCATCAGCATCATCGTGGCGGCTGCCATTCACTGACACCCTTGTCCGCCCGAATGAAGTAGTGCACCACAGGGTGCGCTGACGACTGATTGCCTTGTTTTGTCATCTGAACCGCCATCCCCCACTTCCGTGACGGAAGCCCCGGGCGCCCCCTCCGGCCCCCGCCCCATCGAAGTCGCCCTGCTCACCAGCGTGTTTGTGGTGGCCGCGTGCGGGCTGCTGTACGAGCTGGCGGCTGGCGCGCTGGCGTCGTATGTGCTGGGCGACTCGGTGCTGCAGTTCAGCACCATCATCGGCACCTACCTGTTTGCCATGGGCGTGGGCTCGTGGCTGTCGCGGTACTTTGAGCGGCAGCTGCCTGCGCACTTCTTGCGCATCGAGTTGATGGTGGCGCTGATTGGCGGGATGCTGCCCGCCACGCTGTTCCTGGCCAATGCCTACGCGCCGGGGGCTTTTCGCCTGCTGCTGTACGGCATGGTGTTCATGGTGGGCATGCTGGCAGGGCTGGAGATTCCGCTGGTCATGCGCATCTTGAAGCGCAACGTGGCGCTCAAGGACCTGGTCTCGCAGGTGCTCACGTTTGACTACCTGGGCGCGCTGGTGGTGTCGATGGCGTTCCCGTTGCTGCTGGTGCCGCATCTGGGGCTCATTCGCACCGGGCTGCTGTTTGGGGTGATGAACGCTGCCGTGGCGCTGTGGGCGGTGTGGCTGTTCCGGCGCGAGCTGCGGCGGCTGAAGGCGCACCTGGCGGCCTGTGTGATGGTGCTGGGCATTTTGCTGGCGGCGCTGGCGGGGGCCGAGCACATCACTACCTTTGCCGAAGACAAGTTTTATCAGGACCGCATCGTGTTCAGCACCGCGTCGTCCTACCAGCGCATCGTGGTCACACAAGGGCGCGCCGGGCACCGGCTGTACCTGAACGGCAATCTGCAGTTTGCGCAGGCCGACGAATACCGCTATCACGAGGCGTTGGTGCACCCCGCCATGGCGGCCCACGGTGCGCCGAAGAAGGTGGCCGTGCTGGGCGGTGGCGACGGCATGGCGGTGCGCGAAATATTGAAGTACTCGTCCGTGGAATCCGTGACCTTGGTCGAGCTGGACCCGGCCATGACCCGGATCTTCAGCGAGAACCCCACGCTCGCCGCGTTGAATGGTCATGCGCTGCAGAACCCCAAGGTGAAGATCGTCAATACCGATGCGTTTGGCTGGTTGCAGGAGGGCAGCGTGAGCGCCGCCCGGCCGCCCGAAGGCGCGAAGGCCCCCTCGGGGGGCAGCGAACCACGCGAAGCGGGGAGCGTGGGGGCGATAGACACGTTTGATGTCATCGTGGTGGACTTCCCCGACCCCACCAATTTTTCCATCGGCAAGCTCTACACCAACAGCTTTTATGCGCTGCTGGACAGGCGCCTGACCGCCAGCGGTTATGCGGTGGTGCAGACCACCTCGCCCCTGGTTGCGCGGCAAAGCTACTGGACGGTGGCGCAGACCATCGAATCGGTGGGCCTGCGCACCGCGCCATACCACGCGCATGTGCCCAGCTTTGGCGAATGGGGCTTCATCATCGCCAGCCGCCGCCCCTGGCGCCTGCCCGATGCGCTGCCCGCTGATTTGCGGTTCTTGAGTGCCGACACGCTGCCGCTGCTGTTTGACTTTCCCCTTGACATGGCGCGGGTGCCGGGTGAGGTGAACCGGCTGTCGAACCAGGCGCTGGTGCACACCTATGAACGGGAATGGGGCCGCACCACGCACTGAAAAATCGAGAGTTTCTCGACCCTGAGCCCCCGGTCATGTGGGCGAAGGCCAACGGGTTGCGGCGGTTCATCAACGGTGCGGATGGCGCTTCGGCACAATGGACGCCATTGTTTACCTATTGCGCACATGCTTGACCGGTTCTTTGTTGTCAGTGCCGAACAGGCTGTGATGGACGTGTTCTGGAGCCATGACCCCTGGCTGGTGGCCGTGTCGGTGGCTTTGGCGATTGCGTCCTCCATCATGGCCCTCCACCTGGCGGGCTTTGCGCTGCGTGCGCCAGATACTTCCACCCGCCGTCTGGTCATCCTGTCGGGCTCGGTGGCTCTGGGGGGTGGGGTGTGGGCCATGCATTTCGTCGGCATGCTGGCCTTCGAGCTGTGTGCGTCGGGCAACTTCAACCCGTGGATCACCATGGGCTCGGTCATCCCCAGCCTGCTGGCGTCGTGGGTGGCGCTCAACGTGCTGGCGCAGGCGCAGGTCAGTACCCGCTCATTGCTGATCAGCGGCGCTCTGGTGGGTGCAGGCATTGGCGTGATGCACTACACGGGCATGGCCGCGTCCGAGTTTGCGTCGATCATGCGCTACGACGTGCCGGGGTTTTTGGCATCGCTCGTGTTTGCGGTGGTGGTGGCCTGTCTGGCGCTGTGGGTGCGCTTTCGGCTCAGCCGCATGGCGCGCATTCCGCGCTGGGCCGCGACCGCAGTGGGCGGTGTGGTCATGGGGCTGGCCATTGCGGGCATGCACTACATCGCCATGGCGGCGCTGCGTGTGGTGTCGCCGGTGGCCGAACCGGCCGCCACCGGCGCGCATTCGGTGTTTCTGGCGCTGGCCATTGCCATGGTGACACTGGTCGCGGGCCTGATCATCACGGGGGTGAACGTGAGCATCCGGTTTCGCCAGCTGTTGCGCGAAACCCGGGCCAATGCCTCGCGCCTCAGTGCGCTGGTCGACACAGCCGTGGACGGCATCATCATCATCGACGCGCTGGGCACGGTGCGGCTGTTCAACGGCGCGGCCGAACGGCTGCTGGGGTGGACGGCCGACGAGGTGATGGGCCAGAACATCCACATGCTCATGCCATCGCCCCACCGCGATGCGCACGATGGCTACCTGCGCAACCACCTCGACACCGGCCTGACCAAGATCATCGGCGCGGCGCGTGAGGTGGAAGCGGTGCGCAAGGATGGCTCGCTTGTGCCCATCCGGCTGGCCGTGGGGCGGGTGGAACAGCCGGGCGAACCGCTGTTTGTGGGTTTTCTGACCGACCTGACCGAGCGCAAGGTGCTGGAGCGCGCGCGCCGCCAGGGCGAAGAGCAGCTGCGCTCGCTGGTCAGCAACCTGCCGGGTGTGGCGTTTCGTTGTCTCAACAGTGGCAGCTGGCCCATGCTGTTCATCAGCGATGCGGTGGTGCAGATCACCGGCTGGACGGCCGATGATTTTGTGCAGGGCCGCATTCATTTTGGCGACATCACCCACCCCGAGGACGCCGCCCACATCGCGCTGGATGTGGAACACGCGCTGCAGACCGGACGGCCCTACCAGGTGGAATTTCGCATCAAGACCCGCGACGGCCACACGCGCTGGATGTCGGAAAGCGGCCGCGGTGTGCCGGATGCGGATGGCGCCATGCGCTGGATCGACGGTGTCATCCTGGACGTCACCGACATCAAGGCGCGCAATGCCGAGTTTGCGGGCACGGTGCAGGCCATTGGCCGCTCGCAGGCCACCGTGGAGTTCGATCTCCGGGGGCGTGTCATCACCGCCAACCCCAATTTTCTGGCGCTGACCGGCTACACCATGGACGAGTTGATTGGCCAGCCCCATGCCCTGTTCTGCAAGCCCGAGTTTGTGCAAAGCGACGACTACGCAACGCTATGGCGCCGCCTGGGGCAGGGAGAGTTTGTAGCGGGCGAGTTCCAGCGGTTTGGCAAAGACGGACGCGAGGTCTGGATACAAGCCACCTACAACCCCATTTTTGATGCCAGCGGCAAGGTGTTCAAGGTCATCAAGTTCGCCACCGACCTGAGCCAGCGCCGGGCGATGGAACAAGACCTGCGCACCGCCAAGGACCGGGCCGAGCAAGCTGCCGCAGCGCGCAGCACGTTCTTGGCCAACATGAGCCACGAGATCCGCACCCCCATGAACGCCATCATCGGCTTCACCGAGGCGCTGCTTGACTCGCAACTGGAGAGCACGCAGCGCCGCCACCTGGGCACGGTGCACCACGCGGCGCGCTCCATGCTGCGCCTGCTCAACGACATCCTGGACACCGCCAAGCTCGAAAAAGGCGCGGTCGAGCTGGAGATCGAGGCCTTCAGCCTGCGCGAGCTGTGCGACCAGATATTGGCCTCGCTGCGCATCACCGCAGCTAAAAAGGGCCTGACCCTGGTGCTGGACTACCCACCCACCGTGGCCGAGTTCTGGCAGGGCGATGCGTTTCGCATCCAGCAAGTGCTGCTCAACCTCATTGGCAACGCCATCAAGTTCACGCACGAGGGCGGTGTCACCCTGCGCGTGTCGGGCGGCGACGGGCCACTGCTGTTGGAGGTCATCGACACCGGCATCGGCATCGACGCCGCTGGGCTGCAACGCATTTTTGACCCGTTCTCCCAGGCGGACGCATCCACCACCCGCCGCTATGGCGGCACAGGCCTGGGCACGACCATTGCGCGCCAGCTCACGGAGCTGATGGGTGGTCGCATCGCCGTGGCCAGCCAGGTGGGGCAGGGCAGCAACTTCAGCGTGCGGCTGCCACTGCAGGTGGCCACCGGGCAAGACGGGGACGCCCCCACGGCAGCCGCCGTGCGCACCAAGCCCCGCCTGGCGCTGCCCCCGCTGCGCGTGCTGGCGGTGGACGACGTGCCCGCCAACCTGGAGTTGCTGGACATCATCTTGCAGCGCGGTGGCCACAAGGTGGTGCTGGCCCACAGCGGTGCCGATGCCGTTTTGGCCTTTGAACGCGAACGCTTCGACGTGGTGCTGATGGACCTGCAGATGCCCGACATGGACGGCCTGGAGGCCACGCGCCACATGCGCACCTTCGAGCAGGACCACCGCCGCAAGCCCACCGCCATCGTGGCCCTGTCTGCCAGCGTGCTGGAGAAAGACCGCCGCAACGCGCGCGCTGCCGGCATGGACGGATTTGCCAGCAAGCCCATCGAGCCGCTGCGCCTGGTGGGCGAGATCGCGCGCGCCATCGGCCTGCACGGGTTGGCCGACGATGCGCTGCCCATCACCGGCTCGGCGCCCCTGGCGGCCGACACGCCCCACGGGCGCAGCGCCCCGGCGTTGCCAGCCATCGACTGGGAGCGCGGCGTGCGGCTGTGGACCCAGGCGCGTTACCTGCGCGAAGCCATCGCCCGGTTCCTGCAGGAGTCGGACGCCACCCTCGATGCCCTGCGCGCCAATGCGGCTGCGGCCGACGTGCAGACCCTGGCCGCCGCCGCCCACCGGCTGCGCGGCGCCGCGGGCAACCTGGCGCTGACCACCGTGCAGCGCCTGGCCGAACGCCTGGAGGCCGCCGCTGCGCACCCCGCCCACGCCAGTGCCCGCCCGGTGCTGATTGACGAGCTGGACACAGCGCTGGGCCAGGTGCGCCACGCGCTGGCCAGCCTGGACGCCCCCGACGCCAGCCCGGCCGACACCCCCGCCCTGCCCCACGCCCTGGGCGCGCCCGAACGATCCGAGGTGCTGGCCGCGCTGAACGCCATGACGAGCGCGCTGGCCACGGGAGAACTGCCTGATGGCCCGCTGGCCGTTCTGGAACAGCACCTTTCCGCAACCTGCCTGGACGGATTGCGCGAAGCCCTCGACCGTTTTGACTTTGACGACGCGCTGAACGCCTTGCGCACCTTGCACACGCACGTCGAGCAGATGCCCGCCCCATGATGCCCTCCGAAGACCACCGCCCGCGTCTGCTGCTTGTCGACGACGAGCCCACCAACCTGCAGGTGCTGCGGCACGTGCTGCAAGACGACTACCGCCTGCTGTTTGCCACCGATGGCGCCCGCGCCCTGCAGATTGCCCAACAACAAAAACCCCAGCTCATCCTGCTGGACGTGATGATGCCGGGCATGGACGGCTATGCCGTGTGCGCTGCCCTGAAGGCAGACCGCGACACGGCAGGCATCCCCGTGATCTTCGTCACCGCGCTGACAGACACCGCCGAGGAAACGCGCGGGTTTGATGCGGGCGCGGTGGACTACATCACCAAACCCATCAGTGCGCCCGTGGTGCGCGCGCGGGTGCGCACCCACCTGTCGCTGGTGCGCACCGAAGAGCTGCGCGAAACCCGCCTGCAGATCGTGCAGCGCCTGGGGCGCGCGGCCGAATTCAAGGACAACGAGACCGGCATGCACGTCATCCGCATGAGCCACTTTGCCCAGGTGCTGGCGCTGGCGCTGGGGTATTCGGTCGCCTGGGCGGACGATCTGCTCAACGCCGCGCCGATGCACGACGTGGGCAAGATCGGCATCCCGGATGCCATCTTGCGCAAGCCCGGCAAGCTCACCGCGGAAGAATGGGACGTGATGCGCCGCCACCCCGAGATCGGCGCCGACATCATTGGCGAACATCCCTCGGGCGTGCTGCGCCTGGCGCGCACGGTGGCCCTGTTTCACCACGAGAAGTGGGACGGCTCCGGCTACCCCCACGGCCTTGTGGGCGAGGCCATTCCTGTGGAGGCGCGCATCGTGGCTTTGGCCGATGTGTTTGATGCGCTCACCGCGCGCCGCCCCTACAAGGAGCCCTGGCCGATTGACGCCACCGTGGCGCACCTGCAAGCGCAAGCCGGGCTGCATTTCGACCCGGCCATGGTCGAGGTGTTCATTGCGCAGATGCCCACGTTGCTGGACATCCAGGCCCGCTGGCCGGACTGAACCCGGCGGCCCTGCGGTGCTGCGGACGCCAGGGGGCAACACGCGCTCGACCGGGGTCCGGCGTGTGCCTTAGAGTAAGCGCCCCATGCCCGCAATTCTTCACCCCTCCCCCATCGGTGCCGCGCTGTCGCGTCGGCGTTGGTTGCAAACCAGCGGTGCCGTCCTGGGCGGGGCACTGCTGCCGGGCTGCGAAAAGGCGGCGCGCACGCTGGAAGGCGGCTTCACCGGCATCGACATGGCGCGGGGCCACCAGCTGCGCGACCTGCTCAAAACCGGCACCTTGCCCGCCCCCACGGTGGTGCGCCGCGCGCAGGTCATCATCGCGGGCGGGGGTGTGGCGGGGCTTGCTGCGGCGCGGTCGCTGCGGCTGGCGGGCGTGGACGACTTTGCGCTGCTGGAGCTGGAGGACGCACCGGGCGGCAACAGCCGGGGCGGCATGGTCAACGGCATCACCTGCCCGCTGGGCGCGCACTACCTGCCCGTGCCCGGCGACGATGCGCGCGAGGTGCAGGACCTGCTGGAAGAACTGGGCCTGCGCCGCCGGGTGGCCGGGCGCTGGCAATACGACGAGCGCCACCTGTGCCACAGCCCGCAAGAGCGCTTGTTTTTTGAGGGCGAGTGGCAAGAGGGTCTGCTGCCTGTGCACGGTGTGGGCGAAGCCACGCTGGACCAATACCGCCGCTTTGCGCAGGTGGTGAATCGGGAGGCCAAGGCAGCCCGGTTTGCGATGCCCGCCCTCAAACTTTGGGGCTCAAAACAGCCGCTAGCGCTTACCCATCAAGCGCTGGATGCTATGACTTTTAGTGCCTGGCTGGCGCAAGAAGGCCTGGATGACGCCCACCTGCGCTGGTACCTGGACTACTGCTGCCGCGACGACTACGGCGCGGGCGTCGACCGGGTGTCGGCCTGGGCGGGCATCCATTACTTTGCCAGCCGCCACGGTTTTCATGCCCCCGGCGAGGCCGTGGACGAAGCCCGCGAAAGCGTGCTCACCTGGCCCGAAGGCAATGGCTGGATCACCCACCGCCTGGCCGAGCCCCTCGCCAACACCCTGAATGGCGGCGGCCAGTTGCGCACCGCCACCAGCGTGCTGCGCATCACCGAAACTCGCCACGGCGTGGAGGTGGACGCCTTCAACCACACCACCGACAGCGTGGAGCGTTGGCAGGCACCGCGCTGCATCGTGGCGCTGCCTGTGTTTGTGGCCGCGCGCGTGGTGCACAACCCGCCCGCGTTTCTGACCGGCGCCGCGCAGCGCCTGCAGTGGGCGCCCTGGCTGGTGGCCAACATCCACATCGACACCCCGCTGACCGACCGCCCCGGCGCCGCCCCCGCGTGGGACAACGTGCTGTACGCCGACCCCACCGCAGGCGGCCTGGGTTACGTGAACGCAGGGCACCAGCGGCTGGACCCGCGCACTGCCGTCGCTGGCCCCACGGTGCTTACCTACTATCAGGCGCTGGGCGATGTGCCCGATGCCCGCCAGCAACTGGCCACGGCGCCCTGGCAGCAGTGGGCCGACGCGGCGCTGGCCGCACTGGCCGTGCCGCACCCCGACCTGCGCCAGCGCGCCACGCGCGTGGACATCACCCGCTACGGCCATGCCATGTCCATCCCGGTGCCGGGCATACAGCAGTTTTTAAGCAAAATTGGCCTCCAGCGCTTATCTGGTAAGCGCAAGCAGCTATCAAATGGTGAGCGATCTGCCTGGATACCCACCCCCGCCACCGCACGGCTCGCGTTTGCGCACAGCGACTGGTCGGGCTATTCGGTGTTTGAAGAGGCCTTCACGCGCGGGCATGGCGCCGGGCTGGTGGCTGCGCGCTGAACCACGATGCAAGGCACCCGGCTGCACATCGACATCGCCCTGCAGCAGCTGCGCCTGGTGCACGACGGCGCCACCCTGCGCAGCTACCCGGTGTCCACCGCGCTCAACGGTGTGGGCGAGGTCCACGGCAGCGGTTGCACGCCGCGCGGCCACCACCGGGTGCGCGCCAAGGTGGGCGCGGGCTGCGCGCCGGGCACGGTGTTTGTGGGGCGCCGGGCCACGGGCGAGATCTATTCGCCCGCGCTGGCCGCAGCGCACCCGGGGCGCGACTGGATTTTGAGCCGCATCCTGTGGCTCACCGGCTGCGAGCCTGGTATCAACCGGGGCGGCGCGGTCGACACGCTGCGCCGCTACATCTACCTGCACGGCTGCCCCGACGGATTGCCCATGGGCGTGCCGGCATCCCACGGATGCGTGCGCATGACCAATGCCGATGTGATCGACCTGTTTGACCGGGTGGCGGTGGGCACGCCGGTGCACATCGACGATGGCGTATCCACATCCGTTCACCCTGCGGGCGCAGTGCCATGACGGACAAAACCCATCCCAGCAGCCCGGTGTCGGTGCCGCCAGTGCTGCCCGCTTCGCCATCTCTCGACCGCCGCTTTCTCATCTTTCTCGGCCCGTTGGTGCTCACCAACATCCTGCAGGCGCTCACCGGCACGGTGAACCACATTTACGTGGGGCGGCTGCTGGGCGCGGGTTCGCTGGCGGCGGTGGCGTCGTTCATGCCGCTGTTCCTGTTGTTCAGCGCGTTTGTGTTTGGTCTGGGCACCGGCGCGTCCATCCTGGTCGGCCAGGCCTGGGGCGCGCGCAACCACGCGCGGCTGCATGCCGTGGCGGGCACCACGCTGTGTGTGGGCGTGCTGCTGGGCCTGGTGCTGGCAGCCGTGGGGGTGGCGGTGGCGCGCCCTGTGATGGTGGCGCTGGGCACGCCCGCCGATGTGCTGCCGCAGGCCGTTGTCTATGCGCGGGGAATGGTGCTGCTGTTCCCGGTGTTGTTCACCTCGATGCTGACCGCGGCGCTGCTGCGCGGCACGGGCGACACGGTCACGCCGCTGCGCGCGCTGTTGGTGTCGCTGTCCGCCACGGTGGTGCTGGCGCCGCTGTTCATCCGCGGCCTGCCTGGCGTGGGCCTGCCCGCGCTGGGCATTCTGGGCGGGGTGTTGGCGCTGCTGCTGGCCACCTTGGCGTCGCTGGGCTGGACGGCCTGGCACCTGCGGCGCCGCGCCCATGTGCTGGCCCCCACGCGGGCGCTGGCAGGGCAGATGCGGCTGGACGCAGCCTTGCTGCGCACCCTCGTCCGCCTGGGTGTGCCCACGGGGCTGTTTTTCATCACAGGCTCTTTGGCCGACCTGGGGCTGCTGAGCCTGGTCAACGCGCACGGCTCGGCAGCCACGGCGGCCTGGGGCGCGGCCAGCCAGGTCATGTCGTACGTGTTGTTCCCTGCGATGGCCGTGGCCATGGCGGCATCGGTGTTTGCCGCGCAGGCGATTGGCGCGGGTCAGGCCCAGCAGGTGGCCGCCGTCACGCGCACCGGCATGCGCATGAACCTGCTGCTCACGGGCGGTCTGGCGGTGCTGGTGTTTGTGGCCGCGCCCTGGATCGTGGGGCTGTTCGTGGTGGATGCGCGAGTGATCGACATCGCGGGACGTGTGCTGCACATCACCGTGTGGGGTGCGGTGTTTTTTGGGCTGGCCAGCGTGTATTCAGGGGTCATGCGTGCCAGCGGCACGGTGCTGGTGCCCACCCTCATTTCGCTGGGTTGCCTGGCCTGCCTGATCGTGCCGCTGGGCTGGCTGTGGGGGCGGCAGTTTGGCCTGGTGGCCACCTGGGCGGCCTACCCCGCCACGTACCTGTGCGCGCTGGTACTGCAGGCCTGGTATTTCCATGGCGTGTGGCGGCGCAAAGCCTTGCAGCGATTGGTCTGAGTGGTGTTGAAATTTGAATAAAAAGTGCCTGTAGCGCTTATTGGATAAGCGCTATTAGCTATCAAATGTGAAGTGGCCGGAGGGGAGACACAAACGGTCATCTACCTCGGAGTGGCGCCGGACCCGCGTCAAAAAAGGGTGGGTCCGGATGGATTTTTTTGTAACAAAAGCGTAAGCTTCGTGTGGAATTGACCGTCGGTCGGAGTGGCTTTTGCCAACCACCCATGGAAAACGCACACACCCTTCGGTCGCCTTCGGCGTACCTCTCCAATGAGCCTGCGGGCTCCAGGGAGACGGGGTTCGCTTTTGCCACGATTCTGGCGTCCGCCGCGCTGTTTGTTGTGGCGGTGTGGTTTGCCAGAAAGCCCCTGGTTCCCGTCCCTGTCTTCATCCCGATCTATGTCACCGCACTGGTGATCTGCGACCTCATCACCGCGGTGCTGCTGTTTGGGCAGTTCCGGGTGCTGCGCACGGGGGGCTTGCTGGTGCTGGCAGGCGGCTACCTGTTCACTGCCACTGCCACCACCGCTTACGCCCTCATCTTTCCGGGCCTGTTTGCCCCGACGGGGCTGCTCGGTTCGGGCGCGCAGACCTCGTCGGCTCTGTACATGTTCTGGCACACGGGGTTTCCGCTGGCCGTGGTGGCCTATGGGTTTTGCAAAGGGGGGCCATCGCGTGCGCCCGTCCTGGTGTGGGTAGAGCGTGCACCGCCCTGGCGTGGTATTGCATCCATGGTGTTGGCTGTGGTGGTGGTCGTAGCGCTGTTCACCACCTTCGCCACCGCGGGGCAGGGGCTGCTGCCCGTGTTTTTGGCGGGCAACCGCACCACTGTGGTGGGCAAGGTTTTTTTGCTGGCCATCTGGCTGTTGAGCATCGCGGCGCTGGTGCACCTGTGGCGCCGCAAGCCGCACACGGTGCTCGATATCTGGCTGCTGGTGGTGATGTGTGTGTGGATTTTTGACCTTGCGCTGTCGGCCGTGCTCAACACTGGCCGCTACGACCTGGGTTGGTATGTGGGCCGCATCTACGGTTTGCTGGCAGCGGGTTTTTTGCTGATCGTGCTGCTCAGCGAGAACGCGCGCCACCACGCGCGGCTGATGCAGGTCACGGCCGAACTGCGGTCCGCCAACGACGCGCTGTGGCACATCTCGATGAAAGACGGGCTGACCCTGCTTGCCAACCGCCGCTCCTTTGACACCCACCTGGCGGAGCACCTGGCCATTGCGGCGCGCCACCAGCGGCACTGTGCGCTGGTGCTGGTGGATGTGGACCACTTCAAAGACTACAACGACGCGTACGGACACCAGGCCGGGGATGAATGCCTCAAGCAGATTGCCCGTGCGCTGGCCACCTGCTGCCAGCGCCCGGCCGACCTGGCCGCGCGCTATGGCGGCGAAGAATTTGCGCTGGTGCTGCCGGACACCGACCGCGAGGGCGCCGTGCACATTGCACTCACCGCGCAGAAGGCCATTGCCGATTTGCAGATTGCGCACCAGCGCTGCTCGACGGGCGCGTGGGTCAGCATCAGCAGCGGTGTGGCCAGCATCCAGCGGGGCGTCGTAGTAAGCGCCCAGGCGCTGATTGGCGAGGCAGACAAGGCCCTGTACCAGGCCAAGAGCCGTGGGCGCAACCAGGTAGCGGTAGAGGATCTACAGGCAGAAGCTGCGCGAGCGTAGTGTCCTGAGTTGGAAGTTCGTTGAAGAAAGAAATCTGCCGAAATCGCTGCCATGCTAGGCGCAAAGCGCAGACATGCCGGGCGCATGGCGAGCATTTGCAACGACGCATGGCGGGGATTGTCGGTAGATTTATTCAACGAATTTCCGACTCGGGACACTAGGGGTTTGCCGTGCGCCACGTCGCTTGGTTGTTTGGCCGCCGATGGCCACATCGGGTCATGTCACGGCAACGTCATGGCGCGTTCACCACCCCGTCACGGGGGGACGGCATGGTTGCGGGTTTCCTCTTGGGTACCCCTACCGTGACCATGTTCCGACTCTCCCCCACGCTTGTTGCTGCCGCACTGCTGTGCGCAGCCTGTTCCTCCGCGTTTGCCCAGCAGGCGTATCCGGCCACGCTGGCAGGCCACGCCGTGCTGCCCGCGCTCACGTTGATTGCGGCCCCCAAGGACGCGCCGCAAGACCTGCAGGTCAGCGGCAAATTCACCACGCCACGCCGGGTGGATGCCGTGGGGTCCGTGCCCGGCCTTTCGGGTGGCCGCAACACGGGCGTGTCGGTGCCCTTCCAGGGCCAGCCGGTGCAAGGCCACTCGGGCATCAAGCGCATGGCCGATGGCTCGTTCTGGCTGTTGACGGACAACGGCGCAGGCTCCAAAGCCAATTCGCCGGACTTCATGCTGCACCTGAGCCACTACACGGTGGACTTCCAAAGCGGCCAGTTCAACCGCCAGAAAACCATCTTTTTGCACGACCCCGACAAGAAGATTCCGTTTCGCATCACGCACGAAGGCACCGACAAACGCTACCTGACCGGCGCCGACTTTGACCCCGAGAGTTTTCAGTTTGCAGGCGGCGCGTTGTGGATTGGCGACGAGTTCGGACCCTCCCTCATCAAGGCCGATCTGAACGGCAAGGTGCTGGGCGTGTTTGACACCCTGGTCGACGGCAAGGTCGTGCGCTCGCCCGACGCACCGGGTGTGCTGCTGCCCGGCGCGCCCGACGCCAAGCCCACCACATTCGCGGTCAAGCGCTCCAAGGGTTACGAAGGCATGGCCGCAAGCAAGGACGGCAGCAAGCTCTATGCACTGCTTGAAGGCGCGCTGTGGAACGAGGACGCCAAGGCGTATGAAAACGTGGGCGGCAAGCAATATCTGCGCGTGCTGGAATTCGATGTGAAGTCCGAGCAATGGACCGGCCGCCACTGGAAGTACGTGATGGAAGCCAATCACCACGCGATTGGCGACTTCAACATGATCGACAACACCATGGGCTTGATCATTGAGCGCGACAACGGCGAAGGCACCACCGACAAGGCCTGCCCCGCGGACCAGAAGCGCACGGATTGCTTTCACGATCTCGCCCAGTTCAAGCGCGTCTACAAGGTCGAAATGAGCGACGCCAACGTCGGCGGCGAGATCCGCAAAGTGGGCTACATCGACCTCATGAACATCCAGGACCCGAAGCGCCTGGCCAAGAAGCCACTGAACAACGGCGTGTTGACCTTCCCGTTCTTCACCATCGAGAACGTGGACATCGTGGACAGCACGCACATCGTGGTGGGCAACGACAACAACCTGCCTTTCAGCAGCAGCCGCGACCCCAACAAGGCGGATGACAACGAGCTGGTGCTGCTGGAAGTCGGCGAACTCTTGCGCGCCAAGTAACCCGGCGCCAGCGCGCGGTGGGGGCCGGGTGGCAAAATTCCCGGTTCCCATTCCAACGCACCCGGAAGCCGCGCCACCATGTTCACAGGCATCGTCCAAGCCACGGCAGGCATCGCCGCCATCCACGACCGCGCAGGCCTGCGCACCTTCACGCTCGACTTCCCCGAGGGCTTCTGCCAGGACCTGGCGATTGGCGCCAGCGTGTCCACCGATGGCGTGTGCCTCACGGTGACGGAAATCCTCTCGCCCACGCAGGCCAACTTTGATGTGATGCAACAGAGCCTGAACATCACCACGCTGGGCAGCTACGCGCAGGGCGACCGTGTGAACGTGGAACGCGCAGCCAAGGATGGTGCCGAGATCGGCGGCCACCCGCTCTCGGGCCATGTGGACTTCACCGGTACGCTGATTGAGCGGCGCGAGTTCGACAACAACCTGGTGTGGCGCGTGGCCGTGCCCGAGGCGTTTCGCCGCTACATCTTTGCCAAGGGCTACATCGCCATCCATGGCGCCAGCCTGACGGTGGCCGAGGTGAACCGGCAAGAGGGCTGGTTCGAGATCTGGATGATTCCCGAAACGCGGCGCGCCACGGTGTTTGAAAACAAAAAGGTGGGCGACCCGCTGAACATCGAGATCGAGCGCAGCACCCAGGTGGTGGTAGACACCGTGCGCGAAGCCGTGCAAGAGAGTCTGGGCCGTCTGCAGCCGGTGCTGGAGGCGCTGCTCAAAGAAAAAGGCCTGTCGCTCGACGACTTTGTGCAGGCGCCCGTGCTGCCGCACTGACCGAGCTACTTTCTTCCCCATGTCTGTGGTGGTGCGCCCGCTGGCGCTGAGCGACCTGGCGGATCTGTTGGCCGTGCAGCTGGCCTGTTATGGCGAGGGCTTTGTCGAAAGCGGCGAGGTGTTTGCGCGCCGCCTCGCCAGCCCGGCCAATTGCTCGCTGGTGCTGGAACGCGGGGGCGTGTTCTGTGCGTATCTGGCGGCGTACCGCTCCGTGCGAGGCAAGGTCACCCCGCTGCATGGAGACTTTGAGGCCGTGGCGCAGCCCGACACCTTGTACCTGCACGACATGGCCGTGTTGCCCGCCAACGCAGGGCAAGGCTTGGCGCGCGCGCTGCTGCCGCCGCTGTGGGCGCAGGCGGCATCGCAAGGCCTGCGGCACAGCGCGCTGGTTTCGGTGCAAGGCTCGCAGGCGTACTGGGAGCGCCATGGTTATGTGCTGCAACCCTTGGAAGATGTGGCGCAGCGGGAACGCCTTGCCAGTTATGGCGAGGGCGCTGTCTATATGACACGCAGCCTGTAGGAAGGGGGATGGCCTGCATAACTCCCTGCGGTCGGTGATAGCACGGCCTCGGGCGGTCCGCTGCGTTGCTTTTCTTACCAATAGCTGGGCTATTGGCTGCCAAAAGGCGCCTTGCGAACCATCCCGATCCGCACTACCACCAACTCGCGAGGGTTATGCAGGACATCCCTCGCGTCACCTCCCCTCGTCATAATGCGCGCCATGCCCCACCGCTGGAAACCCAACGTCACCGTGGCCGCGCTCATCGAGCGCGATGGCCGCTTTCTGCTGGTCGAGGAAGAAACCACGGATGGCCTCAAGCTCAACAACCCCGCGGGCCATCTGGACCCGGGCGAGTCGCCTATCCAGGCTTGCGCCCGCGAGGTGCTGGAAGAAACCGCGCACGATTTTGTGCCCACAGCGCTGATCGGCGTGTACCTCAACCGCTTCACCAAAACCCGCACGGGGGACGACATCACCTACATGCGGTTTGCGTTTGTCGGCACGCTGGGCACCCACCACGACTGGCGCACGCTGGACACCGGCATCGTGCGCACGCTGTGGTTGACGGCCGACGAGATCCGCGCCTGCCCCGAGCGCCACCGCAGCCCGCTGCTGCTGCGCTGCCTGGAAGACTACTTGGCGGGACAGCGGTTTCCGCTGACCCTGGTGCACACCGACATCTCGGTGACCGAGCCCGCCGCGCAGTGAGCAAGCGCTGCCCACCAATGGCTTCGGTTTTGGTAAGCCATTTTTAGGCACGGTGAAATTTATTTCGGACTGCATGTAACCCGCAGCGCGCGGGAGGCGAATTACAGGGCAGAGAGCGCGGCAATGTGCAGCGCGATCTACCCCTTTGATTCACCACCCTACCTTTACGGAGTTACCCACCATGCTGTCCACCCAAGCCAAGTCCACTGCTTCCTTCGCTCTGTCTGCCGCCCTGCTGGCACTGGCATCCACCAGCTTCGCAGCCGATGCGCCCAAGGGCTCCAAAGGCGCCGCCATTGGCGCCAACGACAAGGTGCATTGCTACAACGTGCACGACTGCAAAGGCAACAGCGACTGCTCCACTGCCGAGCACGCCTGCAAGGGCCAAAACGCTTGCAAGGGCCACGGCTTCAAGGCCAAGACCGCTGCGCAATGCCTGATGGACAAGGGCACCATCGGCGATATCAAGTGAAGCTCCCCCTGAGCGGCTTTGCCGCTTCCCCCTCTCTCGCTGTGCGGGAGGGGGACGCCACCGGTGGCCTGGCAAAGCCAGTTCCACGGTGGCACTGGCTTCGCATGCGCCAGTTTCATAGGTTGAGCCCTGCGCACAGCCCAGCGCAAATCTAAGCTTTCGCCATGGCACATGACCCCATCGCCACGCGCGGCACAGGCTTTGGCCTGGGGCTGCGCACGCAGCACTACGCCGACTTCCTGGCCAGCAAGCAGCCGCTGGACTGGCTGGAAATCATCACCGACAACTACCTCATCGACGGTGGCAAACCGCTGGCCATGCTTGACACCATCCGGCGCGACTACCCCGTGGCCATGCATGGCGTCGCCATGTCGATTGGTGCGTCGCAGGGCGTGGATGTGCCGTATTTGCAGCGCGTGAAGGCTCTGGCGGACCGCATTGAACCGCTGTGGGTGTCCGACCACCTGTGCTGGACGGGCCCTGGCCCCGAGCAGTTGCACGACCTGTACCCGCTGCCCTACACCGACGAGTCCGCACGGCACGTCATCGCGCAAATCCGTCGCGCACAGGACGTGCTGGGCCGCAGGTTGGTGCTGGAGAACGTGTCCAGCTACATCCGCTACCGGCATGACAGCGCCAGTGAATGGCAGTTTCTGGCCCACATCGCCCAAGAGGCCGACTGCCTCCTGCTCGTGGATGTGAACAACATCTACGTCAGCAGCGTGAACCACGGGTTTGACCCGCTGACCTACCTGCATGCCCTGCCCGCGCACCGCGTGCAGCAGATTCATCTGGCCGGGCACTCCGACAACGGCGATTACATCATCGACACGCACGACCACCCGGTGGCGCAGCCGGTGTGGGATTTGTATGCGCAGGCCTGCCAGCGTTTTGGCGCCGTGGCCGCGATGATCGAGCGCGACGACCACATACCGCCGCTGGCCGAGCTGCTCGATGAAATGGCCATCGCCCGGCGCATTGCCGCCGAGCATGTGGCCCCACCCGAGCCAGTCGCGGTCACCTCCATCACCCTGGCACCCACGGCAGACCCGACCGGGTTGGCTTCGGTGCAGCGCCACTTTGCCGATTGCGTGCTGGCCGATGCGCTGCCCCCCGAACGGCCCGATGAACTCGTCACCGGGCGCCTGCCCATCTACCGCCACGCCTACCGCGCGCGGCTGGCCGAAGTGCTGGCCGACACCTACGCCAAGACCAATCTCTACATGGGATCGGACACCTTCGAGGCCCATGCGCGCGCCTTTGCCGTGGCCCATCCGCCGCGCACGCGCAGCCTGAACCGCTATGGCCAAGGTCTGGTGGGCACGCTGCGCGCGGCGTACCCTGACAACCCCGAGCTGTACGAACTGGCCCAGCTGGACTGGGACCTGCGCACCCGGTTTGAAGGTGCAGATGTGCCGGTGCTGGATAGGGATGGCGCACAGGCGTCTGGCGACTGGACCGCCCGCGCCGATGTGCTGCATCCCAGCGCCTTGCTGCGCACGGTGACCACCAACGTGGTGAGCCTGTGGAACGCCATCCACACGGACGACGAGGTGCCCGAGGCTGTGGCGCTGCCCGCACCCGCCACGCTGCTGGTCTGGCGCAAGGGCTTTCAGCCGCACTTTCAGACGCTGGATGGCGCGCAGGCCGCATGGGTGCGATGCCTGCAGGCGGGCGAGTCGGTGCAGAGCGCCTGCGCTGCGCTGCTGGAAGTGGGGCTCTGGGACGGAGGCGCTACCGCACTGAGCCAGTGGCTGGCCCAGCTACTGAACGATGGCCTGGTGCGTGCGGATGTGCACCCCAGCAGGCAGCAGGGTCGCCCGCGCCCGGTACGTAGCGCTGCCCACCCAACGCCGATAATCGGAGGATGAGCAGCAAGCAAAGAGTCGTCGTGGGGTTGAGCGGCGGGGTCGATTCGGCCGTCACCGCCCACCTTCTGAAACAACAGGGCCACGAAGTGGTCGGCATCTTCATGAAAAATTGGGAAGATGACGACGACAGCGAATACTGCTCGTCCAACATCGACTTCGTGGACGCCGCTGCGGTGGCGGACGTGATCGGCATCGAGATCGAGCACGTCAACTTTGCCGCCGACTACAAGGACCGGGTGTTCGCCGAGTTTCTGCGCGAGTACCAGGCGGGGCGCACGCCCAACCCCGATGTGTTGTGCAACGCAGAGATCAAGTTCAAAGCCTTCCTGGACCACGCCATGCGCTTGGGCGCCGAGAAGATCGCCACGGGTCACTACGCGCGCGTGCGTCAGAACACGGGTACCGGTTTGTTCGAATTGCTCAAAGGGCTGGACCCGTCCAAGGACCAAAGCTACTTTCTGCATCGCCTGAACCAGGCACAGCTGTCCAAAACGCTGTTCCCTGTGGGCGAGCTGCACAAGACTGAGGTGCGCCGCATTGCCGAAGAAATCAAACTGCCCAACGCCAAGAAGAAAGATTCCACCGGCATCTGCTTCATCGGCGAGCGGCCGTTTCGTGAATTTTTGAACCGCTACATCAGCCACGCGCCCGGCCCCATTCAGGACGACCGGGGCCGCACTCTGGCCCAGCATGTGGGGCTGAGCTTCTACACCCTGGGCCAGCGCCAGGGCCTGGGCATTGGCGGGGTCAAAGAAAAAGGCGCCCAGCGCGGCGGTGGCGAACACGAGCCGTGGTTTGTGGCCCGCAAAGACATTGCCAAAAACACTTTGCGCGTGGTGCAGGGGCATGACCACCCCTGGCTGCTGTCGCACCGCCTGGTGGCACAGGACGTGAGCTGGTGTGCTGGCCATGCGCCCGCGCCGGGCGCCTATGCCGCCAAGACCCGCTATCGCCAGCAGGATGCCACCTGCTCGCTGGAGGCTGCACCCGATGGCTTTGCGCTGCAGTTCCCCGAGGCCCAGTGGGCCGTGACGCCCGGGCAGAGCGCGGTGCTGTATGACGGTGAGGTGTGCCTGGGAGGTGGCGTGATTGCCACGGTGGACGGCCTCGCACCGTAGTACCCACAGTGCGGAACGTGGCAACAAGTGGTGCTATTGATAGGTGCGCTTGTGGGCGTGATCCATTTGTTATTTGCAAGCCTTCAAGCCTTCTGGCGACGCTGACCTTTCCACTTGGGTACTGGGGACCACGACTGACTAACCTTCTGCACTGAGCCCTCCGCGCGAGATCCAAAGTGCTTCCACAGGCTGCCCTCAGCTCTCATAATATACGTTTATCATACGTATAAAAAGGGTCGGCATGACCATCAAGCTTAAGCAATACCGGGTCAAAGCGGGTCTGACGCAGGCCGAATTGGCCAAGGCCGTTGGGGTTTCACAACCCAACTATCAACGCTGGGAAAGTGGCGCAGCCCCAGTCCCGGAAGACAAGCTCAAGAAACTGGCCAAGGCCCTGCAAGTCAGCGAGAATATATTGCAAGGCACCCATCCGCCGATCACGGCTGGCTTCTATGACGACTCGGTTGGTGAAGACCTGAATTACTACGGTGAAGTCGCCATCCATTTCCATGGCGGCGGCAAGCCTTTGTTGCTATCGATTTCCGATGGAGCGTTTTCGCGCATGCATCGAGATCTCCAAATGGCCCGTCCATTCGTCACCATCGAGAGCTTGGCAAACCAGACGGTCATCATTCGTGCGCAAGCCGTGGCTGACTTGTATTTTTCGAGCGAGGCCTGCGACGACTATGGCCCGGAACATGGTGGCTATGAAAACTACGTGCAGCTGCAAATGCCCGACGCCCGTGACTGGGAGATTGTGGAGGCCATCGCTTGCGACAGCGAGGGCTTGGAAGATTTCAGTCCAGAAGATGTCCAGCGCGTAAGCGATCAGATCATGATCACGGACGCGCAATACGACGAGCTTGTGGCCCAGGGAAAGATCGCGCCGGAAAACCTGGAAACAGAAAAAGCGAAGAACCAAGAAGTCACTGATCAGATATGCGCCCTGGCAACGCAGGCCACCTACCAACTCTCAAACGGCAAATGCCGCAGCGTGTACATTGATTCGCCCGAGGAACTGTTCAACACCTTCGAACCCTTGTTGGAAGATACCGAAAACGCACTGGGCATAGACCTCATGCAGCTTCCCATCGAGCGGTGGCATCGCATCGCCTTTATCAACAAGCAGGCGGTGGACTTCGTCATGCTGCCAACCCACCGCCTCCATCAAGGACGCATAGAAATGGAAGCGAAACTCCTGGAGGAGCTGGCGTGAAGAGCGCTGCGGCCCGGTTTCTTCTATAGCGGCCTGGGTGGCATTGGCGCCACAATCGCGCCATGCTCACCCTCCAAGACATCCGCGACGCCGCCATCCGCCTGCAAGGCCATGTGCTGGACACCCCTTGTGTGGAATCCAAAACGCTCTCGCAGATTGTGGGTGCGCAGGTTTTCCTCAAATTCGAGAATCTGCAGTTCACCGCGTCGTTCAAGGAACGCGGTGCCTGCAACCGGCTCACGCTGCTGTCCGACGAGGAACGCGCGCGCGGGGTGGTGGCCATGAGCGCGGGCAACCATGCGCAGGGCGTGGCCTACCACGCGCAGCGGTTGGGCCTGCGGGCGGTGATCGTGATGCCGCGCTTTACGCCCGGGGTGAAGGTGGAGCGCACGCGCGGTTTTGGTGCTGAGGTGGTGCTGCATGGCGACACTTTGGAAGAGGCACGCTCCCACGCTTATGCACTGGCCGATGCACAGCGGCTGACCTTTGTGCACCCCTACGACGACGAGGGTGTGGCCGCAGGCCAGGGCACGCTGGGGCTGGAGATGCTGCAGGCAGTGCCTGACCTGGACACGCTGATCATTGCGGTGGGCGGGGGCGGGTTGATATCCGGCGTGGCCACGGCGGCCAAGGCCATCAAGCCCGGCATCGAGATTGTGGGGGTGCAAACCTCGCGTTTTCCGGCCATGGTGAATGCGGTGAAGGGCACCCAACACCCGCAAGGCACCTCCACCATCGCCGAGGGCATTGCAGTGGGCACGCCAGGCAAGATCACGCAGGAGATCGTCAAGCGTCTGGTGGACGACCTGGTGTTGGTGGACGAGGGGGACATCGAGCAGGCGGTGCTGATGCTGCTCGAAATCGAAAAGACCCTGGTCGAAGGTGCAGGCGCCGCGGGACTGGCTGCGCTGGTGCGCTACCCAGACCGCTTTAAAGGCAAGCGCGTGGGCCTGGTGCTGTGCGGCGGCAACATCGACCCGCTGTTGCTGGCGGCCATCATTGAACGCGGCATGGTGCGGTCGGGGCGGTTGGCGCGCATCAAGGTCAGCGCGCGCGATGTGCCCGGCGTGCTGGCGCGCATCACGGCCACCGTGGCCGATGCCGGGGCCAACATTGAGGAGGTGCACCACCAGCGGGCCTTCACCATGCTGGCCGCCCAGAATGTAGAGATAGAACTGGTGCTGCAAACCCGGGGCAGAAGCCATGTGGACGATGTGCTGCAGCAACTGCGCTCTGCGGGCATGGAGGCCGACCTGATCTGAGCCCACGCAGGGGTTTTGGCGCTGCGCCCGCGGTGGCAGCTAGAATTGCGCAAGTTTTAAGCATCTGGAGCCCACCCCATGTCCGACCACAACACCTCGCACACCCCCGAAACACACCCGGCCGACGCCGTGGAAAACGTGGTGCACCTGATGCCCGTGGTCCTGCCTGTGGTTGGCGGCATCATGATGTTTTTGTTGGCTTTTATTGCCGTCTACATGGCCTGATCGCTCTGGTCATCGTCACAACCCCGCAGTGCGGGGTTTTTTTTTGCCTCGCCCCCTTTTTCAGGAGAACTCCATGAGATCCGGACACGCCCTTGTTCTTTTTTCTGGTGGGCAGGACTCCACCACGTGCCTGGCCTGGGCGCTGGAGCATTTCGCCCATGTGGAGACCATCGGTTTTGACTACGGCCAGCGCCACCATGTCGAGCTGCAGGCCCGCCAGACGGTGTTGTCGTCCGTGCGCGCGCAGTTTCCACATTGGGCCGTCAAGCTGGGTGATGACCACATGATCGACCTGGCGGTGCTGGGCCACATCAGCGATACGGCGCTGACCAGCGACACCGAGATCCAGATGACTGCGGCAGGCCTGCCCAACACCTTCGTGCCGGGGCGCAACCTGTTGTTCTTCAATCTGGCGGCGGCCGTGGGTTACCGGCGCGGGCTGCACACGCTGGTGGGCGGCATGTGCGAAACCGACTTTTCAGGCTACCCCGACTGCCGTGACGACACTCTCAAGGCGTTGCAGGTGGCCGTGTCGCTGGGCATGGGGCAGCGTTTTACCTTCGACACACCGCTGATGTGGCTGGACAAGGCGGAGACCTGGGAAATGGCCCGCGCGCTGGGAGGGCAAGCACTCGTCGAGGTCATCGTGAAGGACTCACACACCTGCTACCACGGCGTGCGCGACACCTTGCATGCCTGGGGCTACGGCTGCGGCACCTGCCCCGCCTGCGCCCTGCGCAAGGCAGGCTACGAACGCTGGAAACCGCTTCCAACGGTGGTTTGAGGTTCGATAACCGCCACCTCAGAACGCATAAAGTCATACTTTTTTTGCATGATTTTGACCCCAGTCTGACAGACAAGCGGGCGGCAGATTCATAAAATTGACATTCCAGCCGACCCGCGAATGCGTGGAACCAGCCTCCACCCGTGGGGCTGACACACGCACCCGCCCGCCGACTGAGCACGAAAGCCGTTTTTTCAAAGGCAGCGCTCAGCATCCGCACATGCGCCAGGCCTTGCCGCGATCCGCCGGGTCCGCTTCCTTTGAAAAAACTGATTTTCAACTTAGGAAGCTCCCCGATGAACGCACCCACAATGCAGGGCCTGAATCTCAACGCCCCCTCATACGTCAAAAATGCCCGGCTGCTTGCCTGGGTGGCCGACATGGTGGCTTTGTGCAAGCCCGACAATCTCTATTGGTGCGATGGCTCCAAAGAAGAGTACGACCGGCTTTGCCAGCAGCTGGTTGATGCAGGCACCTTCAAGAAGCTCAACCCTTCCAAGCGCCCTGGCAGCTACCTGGCCTGGTCCGATCCGTCGGACGTTGCCCGCGTGGAAGACCGCACCTACATTTGCTCGGCCGCCAAGGAAGACGCAGGCCCTACCAACAACTGGATGGCGCCTGCAGAGATGCGCGCCACGCTGCAGCCGTTGTTTGACGGCTGCATGAAGGGCCGCACCATGTATGTGGTGCCTTTCAGCATGGGCCCGCTGGGCAGCCACATTGCCCACATTGGCGTGGAACTGACCGACAGCGCCTACGTCGCCGTGAACCAGCGCCTCATGACCCGCATGGGCAAGGCTGTGTACGACGTGCTGGGCGTGGAGGGCGAATTTGTGCCCTGCATGCACACCGTGGGCGCGCCCTTAGCAAAAGGCGAAAAGGACACGACGAGCTGGCCCTGCAACCCCAAGGTCAAGTACATCGTGCACTACCCCGAAACGCGCGAAATCTGGTCGTATGGCTCCGGCTACGGCGGCAACGCGCTGCTGGGCAAGAAGTGCCTGGCGCTGCGCATCGCGTCCACCATGGGCCGCGACCAGGGCTGGCTGGCCGAGCATATGCTCATCCTGGGCGTGACCAACCCGCAAGGCAAGAAATACCATGTGGCAGCTGCCTTCCCCAGTGCCTGCGGCAAGACCAACTTCTCGATGCTGGTGCCTCCCGAGGCTGGTTTTGCAGGCTGGAAGGTCACCACCATTGGCGATGACATCGCCTGGATCAAGCCCAATGCCGACGGCAAGATGGTTGCCATCAACCCCGAGGCGGGCTACTTTGGCGTGGCCCCCGGCACCAACATGCACACCAACCCCAATTGCATGTTGTCGCTGAACAAAGATGTGATCTTCACCAACGTGGCGTTGACCGATGACGGCGATGTCTGGTGGGAAGGCATGGAAAAGGACACTGGCAAGTTGCCCGACCACCTGATCGACTGGCAAGGCAAGGACTGGACTCCCCAGATCGCCAAGGAAACGGGCGCCAAAGCCGCCCACCCCAACTCGCGCTTCACCGTGGCCGCCCTCAATAACCCGGCGCTTGACCCGCAATGGGACGATGCGAACGGCGTGGCGATTGATGCGTTCATCTTTGGTGGCCGCCGTTCCACCACGGTACCGCTTGTCACCGAAGCACGCACCTGGACGGAAGGCGTGTACATGGCTGCAACCATGGGCAGCGAAACCACGGCCGCCGCCTTTGGCGCCCAGGGCGTGGTTCGCCGCGACCCGTTCGCCATGCTGCCGTTCTGCGGCTACAACATGAGCGACTACTTCCAGCACTGGCTGAACATGGAAGACAAGATCGCCGCCACCGGCAAGGCGCTGCCCAAGGTGTTCTGCGTCAACTGGTTCCGCAAAGACGAGGCGGGCAAGTTCGTCTGGCCAGGCTATGGCGACAACATGCGCGTGCTCAAGTGGATGATTGACCGGATCGAAGGCCAGGCCCAGGGCCAGGAAACCATGTTTGGTGTGGCTCCGCAATATGCGGAAATCAACTGGACGGGCCTCGATTTCAACAGCGCGCAGTTCCAGGCCGTGACCAGCATTGACAAGGCCGCGTGGACGGAGGAGTTCAAGCTCCACGACGCCCACTTTGACCAGTTGGCGCACCATTTGCCCAAAGAGTTGCTGGACACCAAGGCGCAGCTGGAAAAGCGTCTGAACGCCTGAGCAACCCTTTGCCGTTAAAAGGATGAAAGCCGCCCTGCGCAATGTAGGGCGGCTTTTTTACGTCCATGGGACTTCGGGTTGATGCGTGTCCAAATCTTGTTAGCCTTGCTTTGCTACAGCTCGACTGCCCAACAAAAAATCCGTGGAATAACCACGGCTTTCTGTCTATCCACTCTGCGCATCCGGCCTATCGGCTTCTTAACGGTAGCCGCGGAGGTCGTTCACCGTGGCAATGCCCATGGCGTGGTTCAGTTCCGCCATGATGCGCGGATCCTTCAGCGCGACTTGCCAAGTGCGCTCGTCCTGCGCTGCGTTGCGGCGGTTTTGCGCCCAGTTCTGAGCGGCCGACAGCAAGGCAACGCCTGCACGACGTGCCGGGGCAGTCAGCAAAGCCAGGCCGGCAAACGCCACCAGCCACAACACCATCCACGCAGCCAGCAGGTGGCCTTCGCTCCACGTATCAATCATTTGGTTGGCAACCACCAACAGCGCGGAAACCACGGCCGCCAGCAAGAGCGAGGCAGCGCCACGGGCTCCGTCAAAGTTGGCGGCGATGCCCTTCAGGGCGGCGGCTGCGTTTTCGGCGCGTACAACGCCGGCATGTTCGGTGGGGTGGTCTACGTGTGCAAAGCTGGTCATGGTGATTCCCTTGTCTAACGCTTGTGGCGAAAATGCCGGGCGATGGGGGATATTAGGGTTAACCCTTGATATCTTCAAATTTATATTTTGAATCTCAGCCATTCACCTTGGTGATGTGTCCTTTGCGAACCGGCCGCTGCACCTTGGAGTCGGAAACAAAAAAGGCCGTGGCATCCATTGCCACAGCCTTTTTTTGACATCTGCCCAGGTGCTCCGGGCCTGTACCTCAGAAGTACTTGCGGATGTCGTCCACGGCTCGGCGGTCCAAAGCGTGCGAGATGTCAGCCATCACACGCTCATCCTTCACCGCCAGTTGCCAGGTCTTTTCGTCCTCCATGGCCAAACGGCGGCTTTCAGCCCAGCGCGCAACGGCAGCACGCAGAGCGACGCCTGCGCTTCGCGCGGGTGCACTGAAGATCGCGATACCAGCGAACGCGATCACCCACAACACCATCCACGCGGCCACAAGGTGCCCTTCGACCCAGGAGTCCACCACTTGGTTGGCCACTACCAGCAATCCGGCCACACCGGCAGCCAACAAGAGCGCCCCTGCGCCCCGCGCGCCATCGAAACGAGCCACAGCGCGCCGAAATGCCGCCACCACGTTTTCAGCGCGCTCTACGCCAGGGTGTTCGGTGGGATAGTCAACGTGTGCAAAGGCGGTCATGAGGGGTTCCCTTTCAAACGCTTGTGGCGAGATTGCCGGGGCGATGTCGCAATATTAGGGTTTACCCCTTATCCATTCAAATTTATATGTTGAATCATCAATATTCACGATGATGATGAATACACCATGAGCCCTTTGAACTTCCGCTCCCTGGACTTGAACCTCCTGCGTGTTTTCGACGAGGTCATGGCAGAGCGCAGCCTGACGCGTGCGGCGCACAAGCTCTCCATTACCCAACCCGCGGTGAGCAACGCGATGCGACGGCTGCGCGAGGTCGTGGGCGACGAACTTGTGGTCCGCAGTGGTCAGGGGGTGGAGCCAACGCCTCGCGCACTGGCGCTTTGGCCCCCTGTTCGCGAGGCGCTCACGCAGCTGCAGGAATCCCTTGCGCCGGGGCGCTTTGAACCGGCCACGGCGGAGTCCACGTTTGTGCTGGCCATGGCGGACGCGACAGCCGCGACCTTGATACCCGCGCTGGTCGAAATCATTGAGCGCGAGGCGCCAGGTATCTCGGTGCGGGTGCTACCACTGACCACGCGCGACCCGCGCCGCCTGCTGGAGGACGAGGCGGCGGACATGGCCGTGGGCTACTTTCCAGCGGCGCTCGCAGATCTCACCGCGCGGGCGCAGTCGGGCGGTGTGGTGGCGTACGAGAGCCGACGGCTTTATGACGGTGAGTATGTCTGCGTCATGCGGCAGGGCCACCCCCTGGCCGCTGCGCCGTTGACTCTGGATGCCTACTGTGAGGCGCGCCACATGCTGGTGAGTTTTTCTGGGCGGCCCTTCGGTTTCATCGATGAGGCGTTGGCATCGCTGGGACGGGAGCGCCGGGTGGTGCTTACCGTCAATCAGTTTTTTACCGCCGGGCGCGTGGTGTGTGGGTCAGACCTGTTGACCGTATTGCCCAAGCATTTTGTGCCAGTCACGGGCATCGAGGACGCTCTGGTGCAACGCACCCTGCCCTTGGATGTGCCCGCCGTGCATGTGGACGCCTTGTGGCGCAGGCGCGGCCCGCAGCAAACCGCGATGAACTGGCTGCTGGGTGCACTGTCTCGCTCGGCGCGCAGAACGTTCCCCTGACGAAACGTGAGTTTTCTCAACGCTGAGAGGTTGCCAAGCGTTCGCAAGCGCCATCGCCACACACCGTAGACTGCGCGGTTCATGAAAATTCAACTGCTGTCTGACCTTCATCTGGAGGCGCATCCTCACTTTGCGCCCGTACCAGCGCCCGAAGCCGATGTCCTGGTGCTGGCCGGTGACATCGGTTCGTACCAGGAGGGGTCACAACTCGGTGACGACGACTTTGGCTTGGCGCGGTTTTCGCCGCTTCCGCAGTACGCGGGGTGGCCCGCTCCCGTGCTGTTTGTTCCCGGCAACCATGAATACGACGCCCAGGACTTTGACACGGCGCACGAGCGCCTGCGCGCTACCTGCGACCGCCTGGGGATTGCATGGCTGGAGCGCGAGACCCTGGAACTGCAGGGGATCCGGTTTGTGGGGACCACCCTCTGGACCGACTTTGATGCGCTGGCAGACCACGAGGGCGCGGCCGATCTGGGTCGACGGCTGAAGCTGCGAGACAAGGCCTTTCGGGCCGCCAACTACTATCTGCGCAAGACCGACGGCACCCGCCATGCAGAGCCCTTTCTGGCGGAACCCATGCGCGAGCAAGGTCTGATCTGCCAGGAGTGGTTGGCCAATGCGCTGGCCAAGCCGTTTGATGGAGACACCGTGGTGGTGACCCATTTCGCACCCAGCCTGCGCAGCGCCGACCCACGCTATGGACTCGTGCCTGGCACGGCGGGCTTTTGCAATGCGCTGGACCACATGCTGCCCCACGCAACACTGTGGCTCCACGGGCACCTGCACGCACCGAGTGACTACACGGTGCAAGGGCACCACGACAACGGCACGCCATGGGCATGCCGTGTGGTGGCCAACCCACTGGGGTACGCCCGAAAAGGCGAGCAGGCCACGTTCCAGCCGCAGTGCTGCATCACCGTATGATGGCCACACGGGAGTTCCCATGCCCCGGCGCGCGCAGGAACAAAACATGACCCAGGTCAAGACAATACAGACCGGCGCAGAGTAGTCTGAGTCATCCTTTTTCGGAGAACACCATGAAGATCCTGCTTGCTGTCGATGGCAGCGCCTACACCAAGAAAATGCTGGCTTATCTGGCAACCCATTCTGAACTTCTGGGTGAAACCCACGATTACACCGTGCTCACAGTGCAAGCGCCCCTCCCCGCGCGTGCCCGTGCAGCGCTGGGCAAAGAGGTGGTGGACAGCTACCACGCTGATGAGGCTGAAAAAATCCTCGCGCCTGTGTGCAAATTTCTGGCTCGCCACGCCGTGCAGGCCAAGCGCAGCGTCAAAGTAGGCACCGTGGGCGAAAACATTGCCAAGGTGGCCGATACCGGCAAATACGACCTGTTGGTCATGGGCTCACACGGACATGGCGCCCTGGCCACGCTGGTCATGGGGTCTGTGACCACCCAGGTGCTCGCGCACAGCAAGGTGCCCGTGCTGATCGTGCGCTAACCAGCCGCCGCCCACCACCCTGCCTTGGCGCAGGGTTTTTTTACGCCCAAATAAAACCAATTGGTTTTTACATAACCCATTGGTTTACATTGATACCAAACGGTTATATATTTCGCCTGCGCCCATCTTGGCGTGTCATTTCCATCTAACCCAAGAGGAACGACCATGAAGAAAACCTTGATTGCATTGGCCCTGACGGCTGGCGCCACATTCAGCGCCATGGCACAAGACATCGTTGATACCGCTGTGAAGGCGGGCAACTTCAAAACCCTGGTGGCTGCCGTTCAAGCGGCAGGATTGGTGGACACCCTCAAAGGCCCCGGCCCGTTCACGGTGTTTGCGCCCACTGACGAAGCCTTTGCAAAAATCCCCAAAGCCACACTGGATGGCTTGCTGGCCGACAAGGCAGCGCTGACCAAGGTGCTGACCTATCACGTGGTTCCCGGCAAGGTGATGGCAAAAGATGTGAAAGCGGGCAAGGTCAAGACCGTGCAGGGCCAGGAAATCACCGTGTCCACCAACATGGGGGTGATGGTGGACCAGTCCAAGGTCATCGCTACCGATGTGGCGGCCAGCAATGGCGTCATCCACGCCATCGACACGGTGCTGATGCCCAAGTAAGGCGCTGCACATCCAACCATTTGCAATGGAGACGCCACCATGAACACCGCTTTGAACCGCCGTACCGTTTTGCTGGCCGCAGCGCTGGGATCCAGCACCGCCCTGCTGCAAGCCTGCGGGGGCAGCGACGATGATCCCGAACGGAACATCGTCGAACTGGCACAAAACAACCCTGACCTGAGCATCCTGGTGGAAGCCGTGGTTGCAGCAGGCCTTGCGCCCACCTTGAGCACCGGCATGCTCACCGTGTTCGCCCCCACCAACGCGACTTTTGTCGCGCTGCTGGGCGAACTGGGCGTGACCAAAGATGCGCTGCTGGCCAACAAGCCCCTGCTGACGGCGGTGCTCACGTACCACGTGCTGGGCAGCAAGGTCCAGCGCAATGACGTGCCTCTGGGCAAGGCGATCACTCCGGTGTCGGGTGGCTTCTTCAAGATCGAGTCGGCCAATGGCCTCAAGATCACCGATGGGCGCAACCGTGTAACGACCATCACGGCTACCGATATTCAGGCCAGCAACGGCGTGGTCCACCTGGTCGACCGCGTGTTGCTGCCTGCGGACAAAGACATCGTCGCCACCGCCATGGCCTTGCCAGACTTCAGCATCTTGGTAGAAGCCGTAGCGGCTGCGGGACTGGTGAGCACATTGCAAGGCACCGGGCCGTTCACCGTGTTTGCGCCCACCAATGCGGCGTTTGCCGCGCTGCTGGCAGAACTGGGTGTGACCAAAGAGGCGCTGCTGGCCAATACGGCATTGCTGACTTCGGTGCTGACCTACCACCTCGTTCCTGCCCGCGTGCTGAAGGCGGAAGTGCCTGTCAACACGGCCATCGCAACAGTGCAAGGGCAAACCTTCACGGTCAACTCCAGCCTGGTCATCACCGATCAAAACCAGCGCACCAGCAACATCGTTGCCGCCGATGTGTTCACTAGCAATGGCGTGATCCATGTGGTGAACAAGGTGATCCTGCCCAAGTAGCACGCGCACGCCATAGACGTTATGGCAGAACTGCCCCGTAAAAAAGCCCGGCATGCCGGGCTTTTTTACGATGACCGGCGAGCAAACGCTTGCCGTTAGCGTGCGGCCAACCCATCAAAGCAGGTGCGTACGACCAAGTCCACAATTTCGTCGTCCGAATACTGACCACCTTCTTTCAGGAAGCTCACCACGGGGTCGCAAGCCCGGGCATACAAGGTGTACAGCACCACCAGCGGCGGCAAAGAGGCGCTGATCACGCCCTGTGCCTGGGCCTGCGTGATCCATTCGCCGATCTGGTCGCTGACCGCCACCAGACCATTGAGATAGTCTTTATTGGCCATCAGCACCGCGCGCAAGGTGGAGTTGCGGCTGGGAAGCAGCGGCATCTCGTTGGTCAACAGCCGTTCCAGTGACCAGCGCACCAGCGCATGCAGCTTCTCTATGGGGGGCATTTCTGCGGGCAGGCTGGCCAGATAAGTCTGGACGCGCCCAAGAATCTGCACCATCGCTGCGCTGCACAGCTCTTCCTTGCTACAAAAATGTTTGTACAGGCTGGCCTTGGCAATGCCCACGGCATTGGCCACGTCGTCCATGGTCATGGCGTCGAAGGCTTTTTCGCCCAGCAGACGGCAGGCGGACTGGAGGATGGCGTCCTCGCGGGCCTGGTGCATCTGTTCTTTGAACGAGATTTTGGGTTGCGGCGTTTGCATAGCGTTCATTTTATACATTGCAGTAAAAAAATAAATGACTAAGTTGCAATGCAACTACGTCGTTCACGTTTTGGTCTGCAGGAATCGTGCCGCGGGCAACCGTTTGACGGGCCGTGTCACGCTACCAATGAAACCGCTGCCGCACCCGTCAGCGCTGCCGACAGCACATCCAGCAGCTCGGACTCCAGGTTCCAGCAGTGCCAGTACAGCTGAATCGGCAGCGTCCGGCCCGGCGCCAGGTCCACCATGCTGCCATCGGCTATTGCAGTGCGCGCCATCAGCTCTGGCACCACACCCACCGCCCAGCCCGCGGCCACCGCGCGCATTTGCGCCTCGGTACCGGGCACGAACAGATGGTTGAGCGCTACACGCTTCAAACCGAACGCGCGCGCGACGAATTCCGCCGCCATATCGTCCTTGCGGTTGAACGACAGAAACGACACCTCCCGAAAGTTGTGCGGGGTCAGCCCCTGCGGCAAATATTGCTGGGCAAAAGCGGTAGACGCCACCGCCACATAGTGCATGGCCCCCAGCGGCACCATCTTGCAGCCCCGCAGGGCCTGCTTGAGGGTGGTCACGCACCCCAGAACCTGGCCTGAGCGCAGCCACTCCTGCGTGAAATCCTGGTCGTCGGCAATGATCTCCAGCGGCAGGCGCTGGCGCACCAGGTCGTGCAGCGCCCCCATGGCCCAGGTGGCAATGCTGTCGGCATTGATGGCGATGGAAATGCGCTCGTCCTCGCGCGTGCTGCCCGGTGCACTGGGCGCCAGTTCGTGCAGGTCGCGCTCCAGGTCGGCACGCAACAGACGCAGTTGCTTGGTGTGCTTGAGCAGCAGTTGCCCCGCCGATGTGGGCCGCAGCGGGCGGCTGCGCACGATGAGCACGGAGCCCACCTGCGCCTCCAGGGCTCGCAGGCGTTGCGAGACGGCGGACTGTGTGACGTTGAGGCGCTGGGCGGCGCGCTCGAATCCGCCTTCTTCCACGATGGCGGCAAGGCATTCCAGGGCGGCAGGATCGTAGGTGCTCATGGTCTTTCGCTTGAACAAAAGGGGGGTCTCCGAAGCGCGCTTTATTAGGTGCGCTGATGTTTTTGGAGTAAGTTTAATTTTGCTTTTAGTTGCGCGCAATGTCGCGCACACTCCGCGCCATGAAAACCATTGTTTTGGGCGCCGGCATCATCGGCATCAGCACGGCGTGGCACCTGCTGGAGCGCGGCCACGAGGTCATCGTGGTCGACCGTCAGCCCGATGCAGCGCTCGAAACCAGTTTTGCCAATGCGGCGCAGATCTCGGTGAGCTACTGCGAGCCCTGGGCCAACCGCGAAGCGCCGCTCAAGGCGCTCAAGTGGATGTTCGACAAGGAAGCGCCGCTGCTGTTCCGGCCGCAGATGCCCTTTGGTGAAGGATGGCAACAATGGCGCTGGGGCCTGCAGTTCCTCGCGCAGTGCAACGACGCCGCGTTTGAGCGCAATGTGCAGCAGATCGTGGCGCTGGGCGCCTATAGCCATGCGGCCCTGAAGGACCTCGTCGCCACCACCGGCATTGACTACAACCGGCTGGAACGTGGCATTGCCCACTTCTACACCGACCAGAAATCGTTTGACGCTGCAGGCCACGCTGTGGAGTTGATGCGCAAACATGGCGTGCAGCGCCGCCTGGTCAGCCGCGAAGAATTGCTCCAGATCGAACCCGCCTTCAAGGCCTATGGCGACCACATCACCGGCGGCACGTACACCAGCACCGACGAAAGCGGCGACGCCCGCGTGTTCACCCAGGAGTTGGCCCGCCGGTGCGCGGCGCGCGGCGCGCAGTTTCTGTACGGCCACGATGTGCTGCGCTTGAACAAAATCGGCAATGCTATTGATTCCGTAGCTGTCACGCCAATCCAGTCAAGCGCTGGAGGCAAAAAAGACTTCATTTTGAAAGGTGACGCCATCGTTGTGGCTTGCGGCTCTTACAGTGCGCCGCTGTTGCGCAGCGTGGGTGTGGACTTGCCGATTTACCCCGGCAAGGGCTACAGCGCCACTTTTCCATTACTCCGCCCGGAGGCAGCGCCCCAGGTGTCCACCATCGACGACGGGCGCAAGATCGCCATGAGCCGCCTGGGCAATGTGCTGCGCGTGGCGGGCACCATCGAACTGGGTGGGTATGACCTGTCGCTCGACAACGCGGTGGCCAAGGCCCGCTGCCACATGCTGTCGCGCCGCATTGAAGAAATCCTGCCCGGCGTGTGCGACACCCGCACGCCCGAGCAAGGCGGTGACCCGCAATACTGGACCGGCCTGCGCCCCGCCACGCCGACCAACATCCCCTTCATTGGCCGCACACGGCTGGGAAAACTGTGGGTCAACGCAGGCCACGGCACGCTGGGCTGGACCCACGGCGCGGGCTCTGGCAAAGCCTTGGCTGAGCTGATCAGCGGTGGACAACCTGCGATGAACTTCGGCTTTCTGGGCGCCGAAACGGTGCGGGCACCGCGCACCTTCGCGGCCACCTGAATGCCCGCAAGCACCGGCAGGGGCCGTTACGATCCCTGCCATGTCTGCACACCACACCCTTTTCCTCACCACCTCCACCCGCGAGCCCGGCCAGGTCGGCAACACCGAATGGCTGGCCCGCCAGGCAGCGGCCACCCTGCCCGCCGAGGCCACACAAACCTGGCTGCATCTGGCACGCATGGATCTGCCGCCTTTTGTGGACCAGCGCCACACCGCGGGCACCTACGCGCCGCCCGAAGGCGACATGAAAACCTTGCTGAACGCCACGCTGGCGGCCGACCACATCGTGTTTGTGGCACCCGTTTACTGGTTCAGCATTCCCTCGCCGCTCAAGACCTATCTGGACCACTGGAGCGCCTGGATGCGCGTTCCGGGCCTGGCCTTCAAAGAACCCATGGGCAGCAAAACACTGTCGCTCATCACCACCAGCGGCGACCGCGCCAAAGCGCAGCCGATGATCGACTCCGTCGTGTTGTGCGCCCAGTTCCTGAACATGCGCTGGGGCGGCGCGCTGTGGGGCAAAGGCGGGCCACCCGGCGCGGTGCAGGCCGATGCACAAGCCGTTGCGGCAGCGGCTACCCATTTCACGGACGCCCGGGGCCCAGTGACCGTGCCCCCGATCTAACGCGAGGACGAGGGCCCGGGGTCTACCTGTGGCCAGTGCTCACCCATCCAGCGCAGCAGGTCTTGCCACATGGATTGAATTTCCGCCTCCTGCGGCATATCGAGGGCATGAGGTAGCTCGATGGTCACCACCGGCATGCCCCGGTGCACACCCCCATAGTGCCCCAGCGAGCCCGGGAAGATGCCCACCTGGTCCAGCCACAGGCGCCCCAACCGCGCGGGGGGCGCCAAAGGCCCGTCAAAGTCCAGCACCCCATAGGGCGCATGGATGCTGACGATGAGCTGGGGCTGAAACTCTGCCATCTGCGCGTGCAAAAACGCGGACTCCGGCTCCGACAGCGGCGCAGGCCCCGGCCAGCGGCGCGGGTCGCGGCGGGTGCGTTTTTCCCAGTACCGGGGGGCGTCCTGCGCCCAGCCGGGCGTAGGGAAGTTGCGGTTCAGGTCTACCCCGCTGGCATTGACCCGTGTCGCGGGCTTGGCCAACAGGCCATCGGGGTTGAGCACCGGGATAAACCGCCAGTGCACCGGTCGGCCCGCCTGTTCGGCCAGCGCAATCCAGCGCAGCGCGAGCGAGGCCGCCGTTAACTCATCCCCATGGATGGCCCCGACCACCATCACACGCAGCGGCGCCTCGGTCGCATCCTGGCGAACCATCGCAGGCGGCACATCGCGCCAGAACAACGGCGTGCCCTGCACCGAACGGGCACCACTGGGCACAAGACGGGCCTCGTTGCATTGCGTGCGCGACACCGTCGGCATGCGATGCAGCAACAAATCACACGCCCCTGGGCCGGAAACTTCCGCCGCGCGGGGGGCGGAGGCCGCCGGGAAAGCGGCCGCCGAGCTGGCCTGTGGTGCGTCAGAGGAAGGTGGCTTCAAAACCCCTGCGCTGGTACCTTGCGCGGTCACCCCGCGCTCCAGATCACCGCCCCCCGGTGCGATCCACACACCGACTGCGGCCAAACCAACCAGCAGGGCGCCTGCCAGAGTGGGTGCCATCCCGCCTGGAATCAAAAAACGAGCGCCGCTGCGCAACGGTTTCGGTTCCTGCACCGACGGGCTCCAGTCCTTGGTCAATGCAGTATCCGCCGGGTGGCCAAAAAATCCAGCAACGCACCGTCAAAGCCTTCGGGGTCTTCCAGCTGCGGCCAATGGCCCACGTGGGGCAGGCTCACATGCCGGGCATCCGGCAGCACCTGGGCCAGCGCTTGCAGGGCGATGGTGGGCGTGCAGCGATCATCTTCACCCCCCACCAGCAAGGTGGGCACATGCAGGCGCGCCAGCGCCTCAGCCCCGCGGGCAAAGGTGGGCATCGCCTCCAGCGCCCGCCGGTAGCTGCCCGCGTACACCTTGGACAGCGCGTGGTTCGCCAGCAGCACGCCTTCGGGCAGGGCGCCAGTGCCGACGAACTGCGGCACCAGCATTTGCGCCAGTGCCTCCATGCCGCCTCCGGCAGCCAATACTGCGTCCAGCGCCTGCAGGCGGGGCGACACCCAGTCTTCGGTGGCCTGCGCATCCAGTGCGGGCCCGCCCGCGCAGAGCACCAGCCGCCCAACGGCCGATGGTTTGCGCACCGCCACCTCCAGCGCCACCATGGCACCCATGCCATGCCCCACCAGGGTGACCGGTCCACCTTGCAGCGCGTCGATCAGCGTGAGGCAGCTTTCTGCCAAGCTTTTGAAGGTGTAGGGCTCAATCGGCGCGCTGTAGCCATACCCCGGCATGTCCCAGGCTACGGCGCGGTAACCCGCGCTGGCCAATGTCTCGACCTGAGGAGCAAACGTGAGGTGGTCGCCGTCTGCGTCATGCAGCATCAGCACGGTCGGGCCAGAGCCCAGGGTGGTGAAGGTGGGAAGAAGGGCCATGCGGTGACAAACAGATGTAAACCCCGCAACAGCGCAGCCGCGGGCAGCGCTCCATAATAGTTCCATCCCCTGCTGATGGCGGCCCCGCCCTGCTTTTTGTGAACCGTCCCCTGCCCCGCCCTGCCCTTGCCCGCCCGCCCAGTTTCTCCACCCGCGAGTTTCGCGATGCACTGGGCATGTTTGCCACGGGCGTGACCATCGTCACCGCACGCGATGCGCAAGGCGAACTGATCGGGCTCACAGCCAACTCCTTCAACTCGGTGTCGCTCGACCCCCCGCTGGTCCTGTGGAGCCTGGCACGTGCCGCGGCCTCCCTGCCGGTGTTCTCCAACGGGTCTCACTACGCCATCAATGTGCTGGCCGCCGACCAGAAAGCGCTGGCCGAGCGTTTTGCCGCACGGGGTGTCGACCGCTGGAGCGGCGTGGAACACAGCCCCGGCATCAGCGACGCGCCAGTGCTGGCGGGTTGCGCGGCCACTTTTGAATGCTTCAACCGCAGCCGCTACGAAGAAGGCGACCACGTGATCTTTGTGGGCGAGGTCGAGCGGTGCAGTCACCGCGCAGGCGTGCCGCCGCTGCTGTACCACGGCGGCCGTTTTTACACAGAGCATCCGCTGTAGTCTGCAAACAGCGCGCCGCATAACCATGCAGCGCGGTGCGGCAAGGCCCGCACTTTGACAAGAAGTCTGAGGCTGAAAAAATGCGGGGGCTGCCGCTGCGGTGCGCGATGGGCGCGCGCCGGGCGGTCTGCCCTGTATTGAACTGGAGCCCCATGCTTTTGCCCCGACGCCTCCCCGAACTTCTGATTGCCATCACCCTCGCCGTCTGTGGCGCGGGCGCGCACGCCCGAGAGATGGTGAGTGTGGCCAAACCGGAGATCAATATGCGGTCCGGTGCGGGAACCCAGCATTCCACACTGTGGTCACTGAGCCACGGGTTTCCGCTGGAAGTCACGGGGCGCAGCGGTCAATGGCTGAAGGTGCGCGACTTTGAGAATGACACCGGCTGGGTTTACCGGCCGCTGGTCAACAAAACACCCCACCACATTGTGAAGAGCCGCGTGGCCAATATTCGCAGCGCCCCCGGCACCCGCAGCCGCGTGGTGGGGCGGGCGGAACACGGCGAGGTGCTGCGCACGCTGGAGCGACGCCCAGACTGGGTGAGAGTGCAGCAAGACGGCGGCCCCAAGGGCTGGATCGCCAAGCGCCTGCTCTGGGGCTGGTAAGTCATCGCCGCAGAAAAAACGGGCCTACCGCTGGCCCACTGAACCGACAGCCGCCGCAGAACCCGCAGGCCCCGGCAAGGGATGATCGACCAGTTGCCAAACCTGCTCCTGCAACTGCGGAAACACCTTGCCCACCAGCGCCAGCTGCGCAGCCATCAGGCTGTGGGGCGCCGTTGCATGAGCCGTTGGCGGCAACACACCCAGGGGACCAAACTCGCGCAGCACCTGCGCAACCGCCGGGGCAGCACGCGCCCTGGTTGTCGCCGCACTGGGCAATTGTTGCTGGGCACTCTCCAGCTCGCCCGCCAGGTGCTGCAGCGATACCAGCAGTTGCCGCGCAGTTTGTTGCGTTGCATCGTCCATAGGCTCCAGCGCGCCGCTGGCACGCTGCGCCCCCAGGGCCGACAGGTAGTTGAGCTGGGTGTGCGACAGCCGCAGAAAGTTGCCGACCACCGCGGCGTTGCCCCGCACGCGCAGGGGCTCCTTGAGCATGGCGCTGTACGAATGGGACAACGCTGCATCGGCGTTGTGCGCATTGCGCCGTGCCAGGCGGTACACCAGATGGTCGCGTTTGCCCGTCTGGTACTGCGCCAGAATTTCGCGCAGGTACAAGGCCTGCGTCTGCAACACTTGCGCTGCCAGATGCGGCCATTGGCGTGACTGCCAGTGAGGCAGCACCAGCCACGAGGCCGCAGCGGCAATCAGGCACCCGGCTGCGGTGTCCAGCAATCGGGTCAGGATCACCCCCTGGGCCATGCCCATCTGGTGAAAACCCAGCAACAGCAACGTGGTGATGGCCGCCGTGGCCAGCACGTAGCGGGTGTGCCGCGTGCCAAAGAACAAGGCCCCGGCCAACACCAAAAATCCCGCTTGAACGAGCGCTGCGGGAAAAAGCTGAATCGCCGCCCACCCCAGCGCCAACCCCAACGCCGTGCCCTTGGCCCGCTGCACCAGCCGCATCTGGGTCGCGGCGTACTGGGGCTGGCTCACAAACACGATGGTGAGCAAAATCCAGTAGCCATGCGGGTCTGCCGTGGCCTGCATAACGACAAAACCCGCCACCAGGGACAGGCTCAGGCGCACGCTGTGCCGCAACCAGGGCGACTGGGCATGCAGTTGCGCCCGCACACGCGCCCAGGCATCGCCCAGGGTGCGCGGCTCCCGATCCAGCAGGGCGTAGTCCACGCCGCTGTCGGCGGTGTCTTCCACCCCCTTTTCCCGCGGGCTCAGCGCACCGGCGAACACGCCCGCCATGGCGGTCAGGTTGTGGCCCAGGGCGTGCAGAGAGCGCAAGGGCCGGGCCGAAGATACCGGAGCATCAGCACCACAGGCCGCTGCCGCATCCGTTGCCGCGCTCGCATCCTGGTGGGCGATGGCCGCCTGCATGTCTTCGATGGCCCGGCTGGTCACCCCCCAGTGCTGCGGCCACGACTGCTCCTGAATCGCCACCGACAGCTTCAGCGCCTGCTCGCCCAGCAGCGTCAGCACCCGCTGGCAGCGGTACAACACATCGCTGTGAAAGAACGACTGCGCCAGCAGGTCGTAATGCTCGTGTGATGAACTCGCCCGCTCGTGCAGGTCTTGCGCGGCCAAGTATTGGTGCATGGCGGTGTGCATCCAGGCGGGTGGCGCGCCACGACCAATGCGACTGGCCAAGCTTTCTTTGGCCGCGTTGAGGGCGTCCACCACCCGGCCGTTGTGCAGCGCCAGCGCCATGCGGCGACCCTCCAGGTCCGTCTCCCGCACGGGCTCCAGCAGCAGCGCCTTCAGCCGCAGGTATTCGCCCAGCACCGCATACAACCTGGCCAGCCGGTAACGCACAGGCGCGCGGGGCATCACCGCGCTCCACACGACGGACACCAGGCCGTACCACACAGCGCCGCCCAGCATCAGCGGCGTGGCCTGCACTGCTGCCACCTGGCTGGTGTGCGCCGCCAACGCGGCATAAATGAACAGAACGAGCGACCCAAACGCCACGGCGCGGTAGCGCTCACCCAACGCCCCCAGCAGGGTCAAGGCAAAGGCGGCCCCCGCCATCACCACCATCAGCACCCAGGGCGTGGCCACCGTGGCCCACACCGCCAGCGCCATGAGGCAAAAACACCCCAGTGCCAGCAACTGCGCGCGCAGGCGCCCGCGCCAGCTGTCGTCGGTTTCGGTCAGGGCGCTGGCGATCACTCCCAGCAGCACCGGCATCAGCTCGGTCTGCCACTGCGCCCACCAGCCAAACGCCAGCACCGCGGCCAATGCGCAAAACGCCCGCGCCCCGCGGGTGACGCCTTCGTGGTTGCGGGCGCGCTGCCCGCTGAGTTTCCAGCTTGTTTCGGAGACCATGGGAAATCCTAGGGTTAACCCTTAATTCCCTAGCAATTTCCGAACCCGGCGGGCGCAAAAAAGCCCCACGCCGCCGAAAGCGGGTGGGGCTTGTCATCGGGGCGGGCTACCGCCTCAGCGCACCGTGTCGGGCAGCTCGATCTTGACTTCCAGCACTTCCAGGTTGTCCTGGCGTTCCAGGTGCACCTTGAGGTCTTCAGGGTTGATCTTGACGTATTTGGAGATCACCGCCACCAACTCGCGTTGCAGCGCGGGCAGGTAGTCGGGTTCGGACGCGTTGCGGCCATTGCGTTCGTGCGCCAGGATGATCTGCAGGCGCTCTTTGGCAACACTGGCGGTTTTCTTCTTCTCGCCGAGCAGGAAGGACAGGAAAGAAGCCATGGCTTATTTGCTCCCGAACAGGCGCTTGAAGAAGCTGGGTTTTTCCGCTTCGATGAAACGCAGGGGTTTGTCGGTGGCGCCGAGAAAGCGGTCGATCACATCCTTGTAGGCCTCCGACACATCGGTGTCCTTGGCGTGGATGGCGGGCGTGCCCTGGTTGGACGACTGCAGCACCACTTCCGATTCCGGGATCACGCCGATCAGCTTGATGCGCAGGATGTCCTGGATGTCTTCCAGGCTCAGCATCTGGCCGTCCTGCACGCGGCTGGGGTTGTAGCGTGTGATGAGCAGGTGCTCTTTGATGGGCTCACCACCGTCAATGGCACGCTTGGTCTTGCTGCCCAGCATGCCCAGAATGCGGTCCGAGTCGCGCACGCTGGACACTTCGGGGTTGGTCACCAGCAGCGCCTCGTCGGCAAAGTGCATGGCCATCAGCGCGCCGCTTTCGATGCCGGCGGGCGAGTCGCAAACGATGTACTCAAAATCCATCGCCGCCAGGTCTTTAAGCACCTTCTCGACGCCATCCTGCGTGAGCGCATCCTTGTCGCGCGTCTGGCTGGCGGCCAGCACGAACAGGTTGTCGCACTGCTTGTCCTTGATGAGCGCCTGGTTCAGGTTGGCCTCGCCCTGGATCACGTTGATGAGGTCATACACCACGCGGCGTTCGCAGCCCATGATGAGGTCCAGGTTGCGCAGGCCGACGTCAAAGTCGATCACGGCGGTCTTGTGGCCGCGCAGGGCGAGGCCGGTGGCAAAGCTGGCGCTGGTGGTGGTTTTGCCCACACCACCCTTGCCGGAGGTCACGACGACGATTTTGGCCATGGGTTTAATCAATTCTCTCTGGGGTTGATACGAACAGGATTGCGCAGCGGCTCGATGATGAGCTTTTCGCCCTCCAGCCGCACCTGGGCCGGTTTGCCAGCCACTTCTTCGGGCAGCGCGGTTTCGGTGGTGCGGTAAATGCCTGCAATAGAGACGAGTTGCGGCTCCATGCAGGTAGAAAAAATACGGGCTTCGGTGTTGCCACGCGCCCCGGCAATGGCACGGCCACGCAGCGGGGCATACACATGGATGTTGCCGTCGGCAATCACCTCGGCGCCAAAACTGACCACGGCCATCACCACCAGGTCACCGCCGCGCGCATACACCTGCTGGCCGGAGCGCAGCGGTTTGTCGATGACCATGGTGCCGGGTCCGGCCACAGGCACTTCGCGCACCACTTCGACCTCGACTTCACGGACCACTTCGCGCACCTCTGCGGCTGCAGCCGCCTCAACGCGGGCGGGGGGCGCATCGGGCGCTGCGGCCAGGCCGGCAGCGCGCGCGGCTTCCATCTGGGTTGCGTTGCCGCCGCGCACCGCCACGGGCAGGGTGCTGTGGCTGCGCAGCAGGGCCACGATGGCGGCAAAGTCGATGGGTTCTTCGGCCTCGCGCACGGGCGCCAGGTCAATCAGCACCGGGTCGTGGTCAAAAAATCCCGGGGCGTCTGCCACGCGGTCGGCCAGATCGGCTGCAAACAATGCAGCGTCGGTGGTTTTGAGCACCACGGCCACCACGGGCAGCGAGGCGCTTTTCAGGTCAAAGCTGGTGCGGGCCTGGGCCGACGTCGTAAGGGCCATGGATAGGGGGCGTGGAATGGAGCGCGGGAACCTGTTTCAGAAGGCGCAAAGTGTACCGTGGGGCCACGTAAGCGCTTGTTCACTGCATCTTCGCTGGCCATTCGCGCGTCCGCACGCACAAAAAAACCGGGCGTACCCGGCATTCTTGTTGTCGCCCGGTTCCCGGCTTAGTTGCGGTCAGCGCGCATGGGGCGGGTCGTTGCACCGCCGGAGCTCGACATGGTCGTGTCTGTGGTTACGGGGGCCGCAGCGGCACGTGCCGGAGTGGCAGGCGCCGGAGCGGCTTGCGTGGTCGGCGTCGCCGCGCCCCCTCCGCCAACACCTGTGGTGCCCATCGGCGTGCCTTGCGAGCTTTGCTGGCCAGCGCCCGTGGCGGCGTTGGGGCTTGCGGTGGTGGGTGGTGTGCCCTGCGCGATGGCGGTACCAACAACGGCGACGGTAGCCAGGCCCGCGAGCAATGTCTTCAGTGTGTTCGATGCAGTCATGTGGAGACTCCTTGAGTGTGTGGTGAATTTGGAACTCGCCAGCAAAGTCGCCAGCTGTACCCAGACTAGTTGTTTGCGGCGGGCGCCACGTCAGCCCGAGACCGCAGCGCGTGTGGGACAGGGACGGGCCTGTTCGGCGTGGGTTTTGCCATCAAACGCCGAAAACACCCTGTGCAACACGCCCGCGCACGCCGTGGGTCCATGGGCATCACCGCGCAGGCACGTCATAGGCGCCAAAAAGTGCGGTTGCCGGTTGGGTCTCGGGCAGCACGTACACCACCGCGCCCGTGCCACGCACCAGGGGGCTCAGCACTTTTTCGTAGAAAGAGACCGGAAGGTTGATGCAACCGAAGGAGATGCGGTTGTCCGCAGCGGTGCTGGAGGCCAGCCGCTCCAGCCGACGCTCGGCTTTGACGTTGGCCCGCACCCGGTGCATGGACACCGCCGCGCCATAGTCCACCCACACCACATCTTCGCCATTGGCGTTCAAGCCGACTTCCGCGATGAACCGGCCTGCCGGTGTGGTGCGCTCTTCGGGCAGCACCTGGGCCACCGGTTTGTCGCCCACACCGGGAACGCTGTGGTCGCCGACGGCCGACCCCATCAACGCAGGTGCGGCGCCCTGGAGTTCGCCGTCGCGGTCAAACACGTAGACCTTCGCATCCTTTTTGTCGACCACCACCACCGCAAGGTTTTGGTTGTCCCCTGAATGCAAAGCCCAGCTGGCGATCTGGCGGGCATCTGCCGAGGCGGGTTCATCGCCAAACTGCGCCCGCAGTGGCACGGGCGGTGCCTGCGAGACTTGAGGCGCTGGCGCATCGCCTGGGGGCGTCGCTGTCTGACCGACCTGCTGAGTCCACACCCACAGCCCTATCAACCCCCCTGCCAGTGCCAGCACGGCGGCGCCCGACCACCAGCGCTTGCGCCATAAGTCAACCAGCTTGGGGGAATGGTTCGGGTCTTTCATCTCTGCTCCTTGGGGGCCGGTGTCCGGAAAACGGCTTGAAAGCCGAGGCAGACGCCACGGGCTGACCCCAGGCAAGACCTTAACCCTCGCCTTCGTCCCACAGCGTGCTGCCAACGTCACAGCGCTTGTAGGACCAACCCTGAACCAACCCGAGGCTGCAGCAAGCAACCTGCACCCCGTCCGCGGCACGCTGGCGACTGGCCACACGGTGCGTCCCTTCGATAATCGCCCGATGCCCCTGTCCTCCCGCAAAACCCATATCGACTCCCTCGCCGTCTGCCTGCTGCTGGCCTGCTGCATGTTCTGGGGCTTTCAGCAAGTGCTGGTCAAGGCCACCGTGGCCGAGGTGGCGCCCGCGTTTCAGGCCTTTGTCCGGTTTGCGATAGCCACGGTGGCGGTAGCGGCCTGGTGCCTGTGGCGCGGGGTGCGGCTGTCCAGCGCCGCCGAGCCTGTGGGCGCCCTGCGCGCCGGGCTGCTGGCGGGTGTGCTGTTTGCGGGCGAATTTGCGTGCATCTACCTGGGGCTTCAATACACCACCGCGTCGCGGCTCACGGTGTTTTTGTATGCCGCGCCGTTCTGGGTGGCCATCCTGCTGCCACGGTTTATTCCGGGCGAGGGGCTCAAGGGCTGGCAGTGGCTGGGCCTGGCGGCTGCGTTTGTGGGCGTGGGGCTGGCGCTGGGCGACGGGCTGCTGGGCCCCGCCAACGCCGCGTTGCCGCAGGCCTGGCTGGGCGACCTGCTGGGGCTGGCGGCGGGCCTGATGTGGGCGCTGACCACCGTGGTCATCCGCACCACGCCGTTGGCCCGCGTGGCGCCTGCCAAACAACTGCTGTACCAAGTGGGGGTGAGCGCCTTGGCGTTGCCCTGGCTGTCGCTGGCGCTGGGGGAAACCTGGACGCTGCAGTTCAGCGCATTTGCCTGGGGCTCACTCTTGGTGCAGGCGTTGGTGGGCGCGTTTGTGAGCTACCTGGCCTGGATGTGGATGCTGGCCCACTACCCGGCCACCAAGATTTCGGTGTTTGTGTTTTTGACACCCGTGTTTGCACTGCTGTTTGGCGCGTGGTGGCTGGGCGAGCCCATCACCCCCGGGCTGGTGGCCGCGCTGGTGCTGGTGGCGGCGGGCATCGTGCTGGTGAACCGGCGGCCTGCGGCGGCAGCCTGATGCAGCGCAGGATTCAAAATATGAGTCAAAACAGGCTCTAGCGCTTATTCAGCAAGCGCTAGTAGCTACTATTTTCATAGTATTCACATTTATCTATTCATCACCGCGCATCCACCGCGCCGTGCCCGATACGCGGATGGAGCTGCCGGGCACCGGCTCGATCTCGGCCCGCAAGCGCGAGCGCATGCCCATGTCTTCCCCCTGCACCACATCGATGGCGCCGTCATGCGGCCAGCCCAGGTCGCGCAGATAGCCCGCGAGGGCGGCCGTCGCAGCGCCCGTGGCCGGGTCTTCCAGCACCCCGCCCGAGGCAAACGCGTTGCGCGTGTGCAGCAACTGGTCTGACTCCACAACCACCAGCACGATGGTGACCAGCCCCGCGTCCAGCATCAGCGTGCGGCCTGCGTCCAACGCGTAGTGCATGGCCGCCAGCGCCGCGCGGCTGCGCAGGGCCAGCACGGCGTGGTCCGCGCCGCCGTGGATCAGCGCGGGAGGAATGCGCGGGTCGAGGTCGGCAGGCGCGATGCCAAACAGCGTGAGGAGGCGGTTCAGGAGCCCATCAGCCAGCGGCCCGCTGCGTGTGGGCGGCGACTGCAACGCGGCTTGCACCAAATCGCCGTCGCGGCGCCCCTCCACCGTGATCTGGGCGTGCGCCAGCGACAGGGCAAACACCCCATCGCCCGCGCGCTGGGCCAGCGCGGCGCCCAAGGCAATGGTGGCGTGCCCACAAAACGGCACCTCGGACTCGGGCGAAAAGTAGCGCACGCGCCAGCCGCTGCCCTGTGGCGCGGCAAACGCGGTTTCCGAAAACCCGACGTCGGCCGCGATGCGTTGCATCTCTGCGGGCGTTGGCAGGGCCTCGCCCATCCAGACACCGGCGGGGTTGCCACCCACAGCGCCGTCAGAAAAAGCAGCAATTTTTTGCAGGGACATGGCGGGCAGACCCAAAGAAGATCAAAAAGGGAAAACCGACCCGGCGAACAGTGCAGTGGCAGGGGCGGCAGCCCGAGGCTCCACGTAACCCCGGGGGTCAGAACTTCGGTATGCGAATCCGGCTGATCATCAACGACCCCGACACCGCAAACACCAGCACCAGTGGGTGCAGCGTGAAGCCGCCCAGCACCACCTGGCCAAACCACAGGTTCTCGCGCACGGCGCCCATATAGGCTGCCAGCGCCATCAGCGCGACCAGCACGATGGACGTGGGAATGGGCGTGCCTTCAAAATATTTGACCTTGCCGTCCTCGCCCGACAGGGTTTCGGCGGTGACGTTGTAACGCGCCAGACGCGATACGCCGCAGGCCACAAAGTAGGCCAGCACCACGCGGTCGTACAGCCCCTGCATGCCACAACCGTAGGCAATGATGGCGGGCGCCACGCCGAACGAGATCACGTCGGCCAGCGAATCCAGTTCGCGGCCCATGGCCGAACTCTTTTGGCGCCAGCGCGCAATGCGGCCGTCCAGCACATCAAAAATCAGGGCTGCCAGCACCAAGGCGCACGCGAAGTACACGTGCAGCACGTCGTTCGTCTCCAGGTACGACATCACCGAGAACAGCGCGCCCACGCCGCAGACGGCGTTGCCCAGCGTGAACCAGTCGGCCAGATGGAACTCGCGGATCATCGAAAAACGTTTGGGATGGGAGGGTGTGGTCATGGGCAAGTTTCTCCTGCAAGGCGCGTGGCGGGGTCGCGCATTATGGCGGGCCGCACCGTGGTGCTGCCCGATCTAGTCTGGCCCCCACGGCACCCGCCGCGTGTAGGGCATGGCCGCCTGTTGTACCCGGCGCGGTGCAAGCGGCCCCGTTGATTCAGTGGTTTGGTGGTTCAGACGGGCTGCCCCTTGCGCTCGGCGGCAAACGCCACGTACCAGTCCAGGCACCCGGGGTTGGCCATCGCGTCCTTGTTGACCACCTTCTCGATGGGCTGGCCCAGCAGCAACTTCTTGATCGGCAGCTCCTGCTTCTTGCCGCTCAACGTGCGCGGCACTTCGGCCACTGCAAAAATATCGTCGGGCACAAAACGCGGGCTCAGCGCCGTGCGCACCGCGCCGTTGATGCGACCGCGAAGCGTGTCGTCGAGCACGCTGCCGGGGCGCAGCACCACGAACAGCGGCATGTAGCTTTCGCGGCCCAGGTATTCCAGGTCGACCACGAGGCTGTCGAGCACTTCGGGCAGGGATTCGACCGCGCTGTAGATCTCGCTCGTGCCCATGCGCAGGCCGTGGCGGTTGATGGTGGCGTCGCTGCGGCCATAGATGACGCAACCGCCGTTGGCGCCGATCTTGAGCCAGTCGCCATGGCGCCAGACTGCGCCCATGCTCGGGGGGCCGTCGCCACCACCGGGCTTGCGGCCGTGGCCTGCGGGGTACATGTCGAAGTAGCTTGAGAGGTAGCGGCTGCCATCCTTGTCGCCCCACAGGTACAGGGGCATGGACGGAATGGGCTGTGCGCAGACCAGCTCGCCCACCTCGTTCATCACCGGCAAGCCCTCGGCATTCCAGGACTCCACCGCCGCGCCCAGCATGCGGCACTGCATCTCGCCGGGCACTTGCGGCATTTCGCGGTGGCCGCCGATGAAGGCGCCGCAAAAGTCGGTGCCACCGGAGATGTTGTTCCACCAGATATCAGACGTGCCCAATGCCTCGAACTGCGCTGTGCCCCACTGCTGCACCTCGGGCGACAGCGGCGATCCCGTGGTGCCCAACGCGCGGATGCGGCTCAGGTCGCCATGGTCCGCCAGCGTGATGCCCGCCTTCTTGCAGTTGGCAAAAAACGCCGCGCCCGCACCGAAAAAGGTCACGCCCGTCTCGGCCGCAAAGCGCCACAACACGCCCCAGTCGGGGTGGTCTTTGCTGCCGCCGGGATTGCCGTCAAAGATCACGCAGGTGGTGCCCGACAGCAGGCCCGACAGCTGCGCGTTCCACATCACCCAGCCCGTGGAGCTGTACCAGTGGTAGCGCTCGCCCAAGCTGTTGGGCGCGTAGCTGCAGCCGATGTCGTTGTGCAGCACCTTGAGCTGCAGCGCCACCAGCACCGTGCCGCCGTGGCCGTGCACGATGGGCTTGGGTAACCCCGTGGTGCCGCTGGAGTAGACGATCCACAGCGGGTGGTCAAACGGCAGCCACATCGGCTCGAATGCCGCAGTTTCTGCATCATTTCGGGCCGTAGCGCTTGTCCAGCTTGCGCAACCAGCTATCGAAACAGAAGCATCGAGGGTGCCCAGCAACACCACATGCTGCACGCTGGGCAGGTCGGCGCGCAGCTCGGCCAGCACGCCCGTGCGGTCGTGGTCACGCCCGCCGTAGGTCACGCCGTCCACGCTGATCAGCACCTTGGGCTCGATCTGGCGGAAGCGGTCGAGCACGGCGTGTGTGCCCATGTCGGGCGCGCAAATGCTCCACACGCCGCCAATGCTGACCGTGGCCAGGAAGGCGATCATGGCCTCGGGCACGTTGGGCAGGTAGGCGGCCACGCGGTCACCGGGCTGGATGCCCTGGGCTTTGAGGTGCAACGCCAGCGACGCGACCTGGCGGCGCAGCTCGGGCCAGCTCAGCTCGCGGTGGTGGCCTTTTTCGTTGCGGCTGATGATGGCGGGCAGCCCTGCGGCGTGCGCGGCATCCACATGCCGCAGCGCCTGGCGGGCGTAATTGAACTGCGCCCCGGGGAACCACTGCGCGCCGGGCATGGTGTTTTTGCCCAGCACGGCGGTGTGGGGCGTGGGGGATTCGAGCTGGAAGTAGTCCCACACGCTTTGCCAGAAGGCGTCCAGATCGGTGGTGGACCAGCGCCACAGCGCGTCGTAGCTGTCGAACTGCAGGCCGCGCTCGTCGCGCAGCCAGTTCTGGTACAGACGGATCTGGGGGATGAAGGGCGGGGTGGTGGGTGTGGTTGTCTCCATGGCGACGCAGCGTACCAGTGCGCCCCCAGGCTGACCATGCCGGGCCGTCCCCGAATTGACAGCACGCTTAGAGCGTATATGGACGCCCCGAATAAGCCAAGCCCTCACTCACTGCTGCCAAGAAGGTAAAGATTGCACCCGTATATCCGGACTTGTTGTGGCGCGAGCCACGGTCCCTGATGGGAGTCGCTGATGGAGGTCCTATCGGCTCAACGCACTCGAAGTGCCACGCTCTAATCGGATTTCATCCACCACGGTCTGACCTGTCTTGCCATCACTTCATGATTGCTTGAGCAATCGGTTGGTTTTCTCCCGCTCCTCGTTCTTGTCGTGCCGGCGCTGGTTGCTCAGACCGACTCTCGTACGTAGCCCGCCTCGTAGCTCCTGCCATGCGCGAGCAAGGCCCACACCACGCGGGCATTCTTGTTGGCCAGCGCCACCGCCGCTACGTTCTTGTTGCGCCGCTGCAGCACACCATGGAGCCAGCCACACTGCGCGCTGCCCTGTCCCTTGTTCTGCGCGTGATAGATCACTGAGCGCGCACCGTGGATCAACAAGGTTCGCAGATACGTGTCGCCCCGTTTGCTGATACCCAGCAGGTTTTGTTTGCCCCCACTGGAGTGTTGGCGTGGCACCAGCCCCAGCCAGGCCGCCACCTGCCTACCATCCTTGAAGTTCTTTGCATCCCCCAGCGAGGCCACCAGCGCGCAGGCCGTGATGGGGCCAATGCCGGGGATCTGCCCGAGTTTGCGACTCAAGTCGCTTTGGCGGTGCCAGGCCACGATTTGTGCCTCCAGCTCCTGCACTTGGCGGTCAAGCTCCTTGAGATGGTCGAGCAGACGTTGTATCAACAGTCGAAACACGCCGGGCAACTCGTTGGCGGCATCCTCAATGAGCATTGGCACCCGTTGGGTAATGTGGCCTATGCCTTGGGGAACGATCACCCCAAACTCGGCCAGCAAGCCCCGGATCTGGTTGGCCTGTGCAGTGCGGGCCTTGACAAAGCCCTGGCGCACCCGGTGCAGGGCCAGCACGCCTTGCTGCTCCACGTTCTTGATCGGTACGAAGCGCATGCTCGGGCGGGTGACGGCTTCGCAGATGGCAGCCGCATCGGCCGCATCGTTCTTGTTGGTCTTGACATAAGGCTTGACGAACTGGGGTGCCATCAGGCGCACGGTGTGGCCCATGCCCTGAAGCTTGCGCGACCAGTGGTGGGCACTGCCGCAGGCTTCCATGCCAATCAGGCAGGGCGGCAGGTTCACGAAGAAGGCGGCCATCTGTTCGCGCTTGAGCGGCTTGTTGAACACGGCTTTGCCGTGCTCATCCACACCGTGGACCTGAAACACATTCTTGGCCAAATCGATGCCAATGGTTGTAATCTTCATGGTGGACGCTCCTGCTGGTTCAAGTGGAAGAACTGACATCTCCACTGTGGCACTTTCGATGCCGTTTAGGGTGGGGGCGTCCATCCCATTGGCTAACAAAACTCTTCTGGCGTCGTTGCCGCGCCTTGTCGTACTAGCCGTACTGCCTGCGACGCAGCGCCTAGCCAGAACCGCTTCGCTGAGTTTTGTGAGCCGCTCTTAGCAACCCTGGGCTTCTGCGGATTGCTGCTGCTGCAAACACCCATGGCATCGGGGCGCTGTGATGTCGTTTGGGGGCCACGGTGCGGGCGCGGGTGCGAGTACATCGCCTTGGCGGCGGGTTGATATTTTTAAGTGTTTTTGGCCTCTAGCGCTTGCTGCATAAGCGCCAACAGCTATACAAATTATAGCATTCAAACCCCGCTGCACGCGGGCCGCCCTGCTGCGGCAGACCGCGCTTTCTCACACCCACAGACACCCCCGAAACCCCCGCGCCGCGTAGTACGACTGCACACCGTTGTGATAGACGAACACGCGGCCATAGCGCCGGTCGCCAAACAGCGCACCGCCCAGTGCACGCACCGCGGGCGGTGTGGCCAACCAGCTGGACGTCTTCACGTCGAACTCGCCCAGCGCCTGCAGTGCGCGGTATTGGTCCTCATCCAGCAGAGCAATGCCCATCTCGGCAGCCATTTGCAACGCGCTGCCCTGCGGCTTGTTCTCCTTGCGCGCGTTCAGGGCCTCGCAGTCATAGCACAGGCTTCGGCGCTCGGCCGGGCTCTCGGCAGCGCAGTCACAAAAGAGGACCTCGCCACGGGCCCCGTCATGGCCGATCACATCGGGTTCACCGCCCGACGCCTCCATCAGCGCCAGCGCCTTGAGGGCCGCGGCGTTGCCATCCAGTTGGGCCGCCACCTTGGCCCAGTCCAGGCCCGGGTGCCGCTGGGGGTGTTGGGTGAAGCGGGTTTTCAACAGGTACAGCAGTGCATCTCGTTCTTTGGCTTTCATGGGCACGGTCCTTGGGGGAATGGAGAAGGCTTGTAGGCAGCAGCGGCGCATCGTCGTCGAAACCGGGGCGCTGGACAACCCGCGGGGCGGCGCAGCACGGCCCGCGGCTGCGTCTATGATCCGCAGCCAAACCCCGTGGCGCAGCCCGCGCCGCGAGGTGGCCACACCCCTCCCTGCTCACTCGAACCCGCCCTCCCCCATGCAAATGCTCATGTCCGCCTGGCCCGCACTGGTCTGGTTGTTGCCCGCGCTGGTGCTGGTGTCGGCCATCTACTTTCTGGCCAAGGGCGACCGGCGGGCCTTGGCGCACTTGATGGCGCTGCTGGCGTGTTTTGTGGTGGGCGCGCTGCTGATGGAGTTCTTCATCTTCATGGCGGCCCGCATGGCGCGTTCGGGCAGCGCGCAGGCCAACCCGGTGCTGGGCACGGGCACGCTGCAGTTGCTCAAGACCCTGGCCAACCCGCGCTCCCTTATCGCGGCGCCGGGTTCCTTGGCGTGGGTGGCGGCGTACAGCGTGCTGGTGTCGTACCTGTGGCTGGTGGTGACCTGGGTGCTGCATTTGCGCGGCGGCAAGAAGTCGGCGCCCGCACGCAAGAAAGCGGGCAAGACACCGCGCAAAACAGCCAAGACCTGAGAGGCTTGCCCGTCGGTTGTCTGGCGGCCAAATTTCAAGTGTTTTTGGCCTCTAGCGCTTATCCAATAAGCGCTGATAGCTATTTAATTTATAGCGTCATTCGCTTGACGGGGCAGGTTGATGCAGGGCAAAGCCTGCTCCACCCCACCCGCCCACAATGGCACGCACCCCTTTCTTTGCGTTGTTCTTGCCATGACCCTTCACAGCGACGTTCTCATCGTCGGCGCCGGCCCGGCGGGCCTGTCGCTGGCCATCTCTTTGGCGCAGGCAGGCTTCACCGCCACGGTGGTGGAACAGCAGCCCGAAAGCGCCCTGGCCCAGCCCGCGCCCGATGGCCGCGAGATTGCGCTGACCCACCCCAGCCGCGCCACGCTGGAGCGGCTGGGCACCTGGGCGCAGCTGGCCGACCATGAGGTGGGCACGATCTGCGAGGCGCAGGTGCACGACGGCCCGCTGGGTCAGCACAGTGCGTTGCAGCTGAGTGCATCACGGAGCGCGCCGGGCAACCAGTGCGTCGGCGCTGCGGCTACGGAGCCGCTGGGCTTCATCGTGTCCAACCACGCGTTGCGCCGCAGCGCCTACGCAGTGGCCGCACGCACACCGAGCGTACGCATCGTCACCCGCGCCCAGGTCACCCGTGTGGCCACGCTGGGCGCGCAGGCCGAACTGGACTGCGTGACCGCATCAACCGACAACGCCACCAGCGGCACCCCAACCGAGCGCCTGCACGCCCCGCTGCTGGTAGCCGCCGACAGCCGCTTTTCGGCCACGCGCCGCCAGTTGGGCATCGGCGCGCAGATGACGGACTTTGGCCGCACCGTCATCGTCTGCCGCATGCGCCATGCGCTGCCCCATGGCGGCGTGGCGCACGAGTGTTTTGGCTACGAACGCACGCTGGCCGTGTTGCCGCTGCCCGATGACCCGCTGGACGGGCACGCCTTATGTTCCGTGGTGGTCACAGCGGCTGCGGCCGACGCCGCTGTGCTGATGGCCCAAAACCCCGAGGCCTTTGCGGCCCAGGTGCAGGCGCAGTTCAAAACGCGGCTGGGGCCCATGCGGCTGGTGGGTGAGCGCCACGCCTACCCGCTGGTCGCCGTGTATGCCCAGCGCTTTGTGGGCCCGCGCTGCGCACTGCTCGGCGACGCTGCCGTGGGCATGCACCCGGTGACCGCGCATGGCTACAACCTGGGCCTGGCCGGTGTCGAGCGTTTGACCACCGCGCTGGTGGCCGCCCGGCAGCGCAGGCAGGACATCGGCAGCGCCGACGCGTTGGCCTCGTACGCCCGCGGCCACCACCGGCACGCCTGGCCCATGTACCAGGGCACCAACGCCATCGTGCGGCTGTACACCGACCCGCGCCCGGTGCCGCGCCTGCTGCGGCAATGGGTGCTGCAGGGCGCGCGGCGCCTGCCGCCGCTGCAGGCGGCCATCGTGGGGCAGTTGACGGGCCAACCGCCACGATGGGTGCGCGCACTGGCGCCCAGGCAGTAGCACGTCATTCGCAACCGGAGCGGCGCAAGCCGGTGCCACTGGGGATTGGCTTTGCCAGGCCACCGGTGGCGTCCCCCTCAGGGGCTGAGATGCCGCGGCTCCAAGCCTGCCTGCGCAGGCTTGGACGGCATCGAAGAGTTGCAGCCTCCGGCGGTGACACCGAGCGGGTCGCGGCTCAGGCGGAGCCATCCTCCACACCCAGTGTGGCCATGCCATACAGCGGCGCACCCAGCCAGGGCCGCCACAACATGTCCAGCGCGATGCCCGTCCAGCCGTAGCACTCCGACACGCTCTGCTCGCGCAGCAGCGCCAGGCGCGGATGCACCTGTTCCAGCTCGGCCATGCGGCCGACGCCCCAACAAAACTCTGCCCCGGTGAGCCCCACGCTGGCATTGGCAGATGCACGACCCACCGCCTGGCGCGTGAGCACATCCAGCACCATGCGCGAACCTGCAGGCGCGCATTGCGCAAACTCGGCCAGCACGGCGTGCACTTGCGCGGGCTGCAAGTACATCAGCACACCTTCGCAAACCAGGAGCACCGGCTGCGCATCGGTTTTCGTTGGCAGCCCCAGCCGCTTCCACCAGCCGGGCTGGGTCAGGTCCACCTGGGCATGCCGCGCACGTGGGCAGCACAGCGGCAGCAATTGCTCGCGCAGCGCCATCACCTCCGGCAGGTCTGCGTCCAGCCAGTGGTTGGCCCCCGCGTCGAGCCATTGAAAATGGTGCGTGAGCCCGCAGCCCAGGTTGACGCCCAGCGCCTGCGGATGATCGGCAAAAAATGCCCGCCCCACCTCTTTGATCGCCCGCGTGCGCCACAGCACGTTGAGCACCGTGGGCAGGTCGTCCAGGTAGGCGTTGACGTCTGCGCCCAGCTCAGCCAGCAGTTTCGTGGCGACCGCGTCCTGGCAGGCCAGCCACGCAAAGTACCGCCCGCCATGCGCGCGGGCCGCCAGGGGGATGAGCAAGGTGCTGGGCACGGCGTGGAGCTGGGCACGCTCCAGCAGGCAGGGCTGGTCGGTGCTGCCATCCTCGTGTTGCGCGGGCGTGCTTTGTGCACGCAGTGGGTAGGCGGAGCGTCGTCGGCTGGGGGGCGGCGGCTGCGGCATGGGGCTCTCCTCGGGTGGCGAAGAGGCGCCACGGTGGGTGGGATGCGGGAGGCCCAGGGCGCAGGCCTGCCCCATTGTGGACGCATCCCCCTGCGCGTGGGCAATGTCCGCCCGCAGCGAGCGTGTATGGGGCGGCCCCGCGCTGCGGTTCACCGCAGCGTGAGCAGACTCAATGGCTTCTGGTCTTGATCAACGCCCAGACCATCTCCACCCCCGCGGCCAGCAGGTCGCCGGTGAACCCGGCATCTGACGCGTCGGCGGTGCTGGTGAACGCCTTTTTCTGCCGCTCGCGCTCCGCCCGTGTGCGGTCGCGCTCCAGGGCGACCAAGGCATCGCCAATGTCGACCTGCGGGGACGACGGCGTGCCCGCAGGCACCCGGGCGCTGGCTTGCGCGTAGCCCTCCAGGGCGTTGACCACGGCCTGGGGGTCGATGAGGGAAAAAGCGGCACGGCAATAGGGGCAGGCGTGGTCCTTGCGGATGTCCACCGGGGCGCCGCAACTGGTGCAGTAGATGGCGCCCACGCGTCTGGCCAGGTCGTCGATCTCGGGGCGCGTCATGTGGCGCACAAAGCCTTTTTCGACCATGAAGGACGAGAACGCGCTGAACCGCCCGTGCTGGCGCCCACAGCGGTAAATCATGTAGCGGCCACTGCGCACCACGTCAAAACCTTTGGCCAGGGTGGTGTTGCAGCGCGGGCAGGCCATGGGGTCGGCCAGGGGCTGGTGTTGGTCGGTGCGGTGTTCATGCAGCACGCGGAACAGCTCCACCACCGATGCGGGCGACAGCTTGAGGTTCTCATGCCGGTCAAACCACAGCCCCTGGCAGGCAAAGCAGATGTCCAGCTCCAGAGGTTCGCCCTGGTTGCTGGTGAACCGGTGGACCTGCATCGGCTGACGGCAGGACGGGCAGGACGGTGCAGAGTTCATGAACGGGTCAACGTTGAAGGGCGGGGGCGCAGCATGCGCCAGCCATGCCGCGCACCTGCAACTGGCGCCGATGCTAACCGGTGGTCGAGATGCGCCCGCCCACAGGCCAAGCCCGAACGGACTGGTGTCGCTGTACCGCACCTGCCGCGCCGGGTGTCCCCATTCCGTTGGTTCCTGACAGCCAATTGCCAGCCTGGGCAGATAAGATCAGGGTTTTCCCTAGGTCTATCAACCTCCCCTCTGCCCACCCCCACCAGCCCCCACCCGGGGCTGGTTGCTTTTTGTCTGTGAGTTTTTGCCATGCAACGTCGCCAGTTCACCCAATCCCTTGTGGCCGCAAGCACCGGCCTGCTGTTGGCCACTTCGTCCCGCGCCGTGGGTGTGCAAGACCTCATGGACGCCAAAGTGGTAACCATTGGCTGCTCGCTGGGTACCAGCGGTGCGCTGGCCAGCCTGGGCAAGGAACTCAAGCAGGGGCTGGACGCCGGTTTTGCGCAGGCCAACGCCAAGGGCATCCACGGCCGCGAGATCAAGCTGCTGGCAATGGACGACGGCTATGACGCCGCCCGCTCTGAAGAGAACGTGCGCAAGCTGATTGCCGATGCCAATGTGGTGTCGCTGATCTCGTGCATGGGCACGGCCAACAACCAGCGCATCATGCCCCTGGTGGACGAGGCGCAGATTCCCTATGTGGCCCCTCAAAGCGGCGCCACCTCGCTGCGCAAGGCCGAGTACCGCTCGGTGTTCCACGTGCGCGCCAGCTACGCTGATGAAGCCCAGCGCCTGACGCAAAAGCTGGTGTCCATGGGCATGACCGACCTGGCCATCGTGTACCAGGACACGGCCTTTGGCCGCGAGTTTCTGGCCGACGTGAACAAGGCCATGGCCGCCGCCAAGCAGCCAGTGCCCAAGGCTTTCAAGCTGGATGCGCAGGGCGCTCAGGTAGCCGACGTGGTGGGCAAGGCCGTTGCGGCCAAAGCCACTGCCGTGCTGTTGGGCACGGCAGGCGACATCACCGCCACGCTGGTCAACGAGTTCAAAAAGGTGTCGCCCAGCACACCGCTGGCCGCCACCAGTGTGGCCCTGAGCGGCGACAACCTGCGCCAGTTGGGCGGCAAGGCGTCGGGCATTGCGCTGTCGATGGTGCTGCCAGACGCCGGCCGCACCAGCGTGGCCGTGGTGCGCGACTACCAAAAAGCCATGCGCGCGCTGGGCTTCCAGGAATTCTCGGCCCGCAGCTTTGAAGGTTATGTGAACGCCCGCGTGCTGACCGACGGCCTGGAGCGCGCTGGCCGCGACCTGACCCGCGCCAAGCTGCGCACCGCCTTGGCGGGCATCCGCAGCAATGATCTGGGCGGTCTGTCCATCGACTATGCCGGTGGCGCGCCGTATGTGGGTTCGCGTTTTCTGGACCTGGGCGTGATGGGCGCCAACGGCCGTATGGTGGGGTGATGGGTGCTGAGAGCGCCCCGCGTCCCTTAGCGCGGAGGCTCAGTGCGGCAGTTGTAGGGGCCGAGTGGGCACAATGGCCCGCTTTGAACTGATTCTCTTTCTGCCTGACCGAGATTGCCTCCCATGCCCATCTGGAAAAAGTCCGCCACCCTCGCCGCGCTCAACGCTGCCAACCACAACACCGCCGCCCAGCACCTGGGCATCGAGATCACCGAACTGGGCGATGACTTTGTGCGGGGACGCGTGCCCGTGGACCACCGCACAGTGCAGCCGTTTGGCCTGTTGCATGGCGGGGTGAGCGTGGTGCTGGCCGAATCGCTGGGCTCCATCGGCGCGTATTACGCCAGCCCCGAGGGGCACAACGCGGTAGGCCTGGACATCAACGCCAACCACCTGCGCTCTGCCACCAGTGGCTGGGTCACCGGCACGGCGCGGCCGGTGCACATTGGCCGCAGCACACAGGTGTGGCAGATCGAGATGGTGAATGAGGCGGGGGAATTGACCTGCGTTTCGCGGCTGACGATGGCGATCCTGGCGCCGCGCTAAAGCCGTCTACCCAACCCTAAACCCCCGCGCAGATCCCGTCGGCACGCGGGTCGGTCGCGCCCTCGATGCGCCCGTCGGGGTGGAACGCCACCGCCCCGGCGTGGCCCATCATGTCCTCGAAAGCGCCCACCACCTGCACGTCGTGGCCGGCGGCGCGCAGTTGGTCCACCAGGGCCGGGTCCGCGCGCGATTCGAGCTTGAGGTTGGTGGAATGGTCGCCCCAGGTGCGGCCCAGCAGCCAGCGCGGCGCGGTCACCGCGGCCTGCATGTCCTGGCCGAAGAGCACATGGCGCGTGAACACCGCCGCCTGGGTCTGCGGCTGGCCCTCGCCGCCCATGGTGCCGTAGGCCAGCACGCGCCCGTCTTTCAGATGCGCCAGCGCCGGGTTGAGGGTGTGGAACGGCAGGCGCCCGGGCGCCAGCTGGTTGGGCCCGGCACCTAGCGTGAACGAGGCGCCGCGGTTCTGCCAGTGCAGCCCCGTCTCGGGCAGCACGATGCCGCTGCCGAACTCCCAATAGATGCTCTGGATGTAGCTGACCACGTTGCCCTGGGCATCGGCGGCGCCCATCCACACCGTGTCGCCGGGCTCCGTGGGTTCGGGCCAGGGCGCAGCGCGGACCTTGTCGATGCGTGCCACCTCGGCGTCGAGCGAAGCCGCCTGCAGGAAAGCCGCCGGGTCGGCGCGCATGAAGGCCGGGTCGCCCACGTGCCGGTTGCGCCAGGCGAAGACCCGCTTGGTGGATTCCACCAGGCCATGCACGTGGTCGAAGCCCTCGGCCTGGCCCACGCCCAGGCGGTCGAACAGGCCCAGGATGGCCAGCGACGAGACGCCCTGCGTGGGCGGCGGCTGGTTGAAGACGCGGCCGGCCGACAACTGCACCGACAGCGGTGTCACCTGCTGGGCGTGCCAGCCCTCCAGGTCGGCCAGCGCCAGCGGGCTGCCCAGGGCCTGCAGGTCGCGTGCCATGCTGCGCGCCAGGTCGCCGCGGTAGAAGTCGTGCAGCCCGGCCTCGGCCAGGCGCTGCAAGGTGGCGGCGATGCGCGGCTGGCGCAGCGTGTCGCCGCGGTGCGGCTGGCCCTCGGGCGCGAAGGCGGCGGCGAAGCCGGGCACATGCTCCAACTCGGCCCACTTGGCGCGCGTCAGCTCCACCTGGGAGGTGGTGATGGGCATGCCCTCGCGCGCATGGCGGATCGCGTCTTCGAGCAGGCGGGACAGCGGCAGCGGCTTGCCGCCCCAGGCGCGCGCCACTTCCAGGGCCTCGGCCCAGCCGCCGATGGCACCGGCCACGGTGAGCGCCGCGCGCGGCCCGCGCGTGGGGATGGCCGCATCGCCATGCGCCTGGTAGAAGGCCGCGTCCGCCGCCTGCGCCGCGCCGCCACAGGCGCGCACTGCGACCGGGGCCGCCGTGCCGGGCGTGTGGATGAGCCAGAAGCCATCACCGCCCAGGCTGTTCATGTGCGGGTAGACCACGGCGATGGCGGCAGCCGTCGCGACCATGGCCTCCACCGCGTTGCCACCCTCGCGCAGCACGGCGGCGCCGGCCTGTGCGGCCAGGTGGTGGGGGGCGGTGACCATGCCACCGCGGCTTTGCAGGCTGTGCAACATCGAGAAGTCTCCTGGGTATCGGTCGGTCAGTCGTTTGTCGGTCAATCCATCAACGATACATGGGCTGCGACAACACACCAACCCTGGCCGGGCATGCGCACCCAGGTCTGCTGCTGGCGGCCGGTGCGCGCGCTGCCTTCGCGCGTGAACTCGGTGCTGGCGGTGGCAAAGTCGCGCCCGTAGGTGGTGAGGGTGGTGTTGCGCAGCGTTCGCGCCAGGCCGGCCGCCGAACGGCCGCTGCGGAAGGCGCGGATCGCGTCGATGCCGTAGAGGCATTCCGTGGCGCCGTAGCGCACGGTGTTCGGACCGTGGAAGAACAGGGCATCGAGCACCTCCACCTCGTTGTGGACCAGGGCATGCTCGTAGCGCGCAAAGGCGGCGGTGACCTCGGCGAGGACATCGGGCAGGTTGATGGCAGTGGGGTCGTCCATGGCGTTCAATTCAATGTCCACCACCGAGGTAGGCGCGGGTCAGGGCGTCATTGGCGGCAATTTCCGCCGCCGTGCCCTGGGCCACCACGCGCCCGCCTTCCAGCACATAGGCCCGGTCGGCCAGCGACAGCGCCAGCGCCGCCATCTGGTCCACCAGCACCAGGGTCATGGATTCGTCGCGCAGGCGCGCCAGCGAGGCGAACAGCTCTTCGATGACCTTGGGCGCCAGGCCCAGCGAAGGCTCGTCGAGCAACAGCACGCGCGGGCGGCTCATGAGGGCGCGGGCAATGGCCAGCATCTGCTGCTCGCCGCCCGAGAGCAGGCCGGCGCGCTGGTGCAGCCGCTCGCGCAGGCGCGGAAAGCGCTGCAGCATCTCCTCCACCCGGGCCTCGCGACCCTCGGGGTGGAGGAAGGCGCCCAGGCGGATGTTGTCGAGCACCGAGAGCTCGGGAAACACCTGGCGCCCCTCGGGCACCAGCACCAAGCCGCGCGCCACGATCTGCTCGGCGCGCAACGGGCCCAACTCCACGCCGTCCATGTGGATGCCGCCCGACAGCGGCCGGTGCAGGCCCGCCAGGGTGCGCATCAGCGTGGACTTGCCCGCGCCGTTGGCGCCCAGCAGCGCCACCATCTCGCCCTGGCGCACGCGCAGGTCCACGCTGTGCAGCACGGGCTCGGCGCCATAGCCGGTGGTGAGGCGGCCCACGCCCAGCACTTCGGGGGCATCGGCCAGCAGGGCCCGCGCTGCGGCGGCATGCACCGCCACGGCACCACCGGCGCCATCGCCCAGGTAGGCCTTGCGCACGGCGGGGTGGGCCTGCACCTCGGCAGGGCTGCCTTCGGCGAGGTGGCGGCCCGACTCCATCACCACCACATGGTCCGACAGGCCCATCACCAGCGCCATGTCGTGCTCCACCAGCAGCACGCCCACGCCCTGGTCGGCAATGCGGCGCAGCAGGGCGGAGAGCTGGTCCTTGTCCTCGGTGGACAGGCCGGCGGCCGGCTCATCGAGCAGCAGCACCTCGGGCCGCAGGGCCAGTGCGCGGGCAATCTCCACCAGGCGCCGGTCCACGTGGGCCAGGTCGGCGGCCGGCACCTGCACGGCGCCCCGGTAGCCGCACCAGGCCAGCAGGGCGCGCGCCTCGTCCCGCGCACCGGGCGAGCATACGCGGCCATCGCCCAGCAAGGGGCCCAGGCCACCGCGTGCCAGCGCCAGGGCGACGTTGTCGAGCACGCTCAGCGAGCCGAAGAGCTGCGAGGTCTGGTAGCTGCGCGCCACACCGGCCCGGGCGATGCGCCAGGCGCCCCGGCCCTGCAGCGGCTCGGCGCCCAGCAGCGCGCCGCCGCTGGTGGGGGTGTAGAAGCCACTGAGCATGTTGAGCACCGTGCTCTTGCCCGCGCCGTTGGGCCCGATCAGGCTGGTGACGGCACCGGGCCGCACGGCGAACGACAGCTCACTCACCGCGCGCACGCCGCCGAACACCATGGACAGGCCTTGCGCGCTCAGCGCACGGCTGCCCTCGGGTTTCAGGGTGGGCAAGGCAGCGCCTGATGCGGTGCCCGCATCCGCGCTGGCCGGCGCATTGCGGTGCAGGCGCGCCAGCAGCCCTACCAGGCCTTGTGGCGCCACCCACAGCACCACCAGCAGCAGCGCGCCAAAGAACAGCAGGCGGTATTCCTCCAGGCTGGACAGCAGCTCGGGCAGCAAGCCGACGATGACCGCGCCCACCAGCGGCCCGGCGATGCTGCCCGCCCCGCCGATCATCACCACCAGCACGAACAGGATGGACTGCAGGAAGGAGAAGCTGTGCGGTGTGACGAAGCCCGACAGCGGCGCATACAGCCCGCCCGCCAACCCCGCGAGCAGGGCCGACACCGCAAACGCCACGGTCTTCACGACCAGCGGGTTCAGGCCGATGGACTCGGCCGCCGTCTCGGAGTCGCGCACCGCGCGCAACGCGGCGCCCCAGGCGCCCCGCGACAACCGCGTATAGGCCAGCAGCGCCACCGCCACGGCCACGATGGCCAGCACTGCGATGGCACGCTCGCCGCGCAGCGCATCGATGCCCAATGCCGGTGCGGCAATGCCCATGATGCCGTTCTGCCCGCCGGTGAGCTCGCGCATCTCCACCGCGCTGTGCTCCACGATCAGGCCGAAGGCAATCGTCACCATGGCCAGGTACGGGCCCTTGACGCGCAGCGCCGGCAGGGCGAGCAGCGCGCCCATGGCGCCGGCCATCACGGCAGCGACCGGCCAGGCGGCCCAGAAGCTCCAGCCGGCCTTGGTGGTGAGAATGGCCACGGCGTAGGCGCCGATGGCGTAGAAGCCCACGTGCCCAAACGAGACCTGGCCCGACAGGCCGAGCAGCACGTTCAGACCGATGCCCACCAACGCGAGCAGCGCCACGTTGGCCAGCACGAAGACGTAGTAGCCATTGACCTGCGTGGCCAGCGCCAGGCCCACGGCTACGCCCAGCGCCGTGAGCACGAGCAGGGTGGGCATGGCCAGTCCGCGCGCGGACGAAGGAAGGGAGGATGCGTTCTGCACGGAGGAGAAAATCGTCTTCATACCTTGCGCACCAGGGCACGCCCGAAGAGCCCGTTGGGCCGCACGGCCAGCGCCACGATGACGAGCGAGAAAGTGAGGATCTGCGTGTAGCCCGAGCCCAGCGTGGAGGTGATCAGCGCCTCGGCCACACCGAACAGCAGGCCTGCGGCCATGACGCCCCAGGCACTGCCGATGCCGCCCAGGATGGCGACCGCAAACGCCTTGAGGCCGAACAGCGTGCCCATGTCGGACTGCACGTTCACGAGTGGCGCGATGAGCACGCCGGCCACGCCGGCGAACACGGCCGACAGCGCGAACGCGGCCGACACCACCCGCCCGATGGGGATGCCCATGAGCCGCGCCGCATCGCGGTTCTGCACCACGGCCAGCATGGCCGTGCCCCAGCGCGTGCGCCGCGCCACGAAGTGCAGCACGGCGGCCAGCACCAGGCCGATGGCCGGGATGAGGAGCTGCAGCGGGTACACGCCCAGGCCGATGTCGCCCAGCGTCATCGGTGCCTGGGCCAGCGGCGACGGCAGGCTGCGCGGCTCCTTGCCGAAGGTGAACATGGCCAGGTTGTCGACCACGATGCCCAGCGCCACGGTGGCCATGAGCCAGGCGTCGGAGCCCCGGCGTGCGAAGGGGCGCACCGCGAAGAACTCCACGGCCAGGCCATAGAGCGCGCACAGCAGCAGCGCCAGCAATACCGCCAGCGCCATGGGCCAGCCCAGCACCATGGCAAAGCCGTAGGTGAGCACGGCGCCCAGCATCATGGAGCTGCCCTGGGCGAAGTTCACGGTGCCGGAGACGACGAAGGTGACGTGAAAGCCCAGGGCCATGAGCCCGTACATGCTGCCCAGGCCGATGCCGCTGATGAGGGCGGAGAGAAAGAGCATCGTGGTGATCGAAGAAGAGAGAAAAGGCAGGAGAGATCCCGCGCCACGCAGGGCGCGGGACCGCGAGGCGTGCAGGGCTTATTTTTCGAGGCCGACTGGCAGGATGCGGTTGCCGATGAACTGCGCCCAAACGTAGTCGTTCTCGCTCAGGGCGTCGTGGTTGGCTTCGCTGAAGGGCTTGTCATAGCCCTTGATCAGGCCGTCGTACTTGCCGATCTTGTAGAAGCCCTGGCGCACGGCATCGCCCTCGGTGCTGCCGGCCTGGGCGATGGCCAGCGCCGCCAGCTGCATGGCGTCGTAGGCGTTGGCCACACCCACCGCGGGGGTGATGTTGTCGGGGCCCTTGATCTCGGGGTACTTGGCCTTGAGGGCCGCCAGCACCTTCTCGCCCACGGGGCCCTGCTTGCCGAAGAAGCTGTAGGTCTGCACGAAATGCACGTTCTTGGCATTCGCACCGGCCAGTTCGGTGAAGCGCCCCCCCGCAGGACCCCAGTGCGAGACGATGGGCACCTGCCAGCCCATGCGGTCCAGCGACTTGACCACCTGGGCCGAAGGGCCCACGTTGCCGACCAGGAACAGCGCGTCGGCGCCGGCGGCCTTCAGGCGCGTGAGCTGGGGCACCACGTCCACGTCGCTGTCGCCAAACTTCTCGATGCCGGCGGCTTTCATGCCCTTGGCGGTGAGCGCTGCGGTCAGGCCCTTCTCGTTGGACTCGCCCCAGGGGTTGTTCACCAGGATCATGCCGGGGTTTTTGGCGTTGAAGGTCTTTTGCGCATAGGCCAGCATGCCGCGGTCGACGATCTCGTCCACGGCCGAGACGCGGAACGCGAAATTGGGCTTGGCGCCGTTCTTGGTGACCGGCGTGCCTGCGGCCCAGGGGCCCATGAAGGGCACCTTCTCCTGGTTGGCCAGCTGCACGATGGCGATGGAGACCGGCGTGTCCAGCCCGCCGAAGAGCACGGCCACCTTTTCCTTGTAGATCAGTTCGCGCGCAGCCGTCACGCCCTTGGCGGGGTTGGCCTCGTCGTCGCGGCGCACCAGTTCGAACTTGCGGCCGCCGAGCAGGCCGCCCTTGGCGTTGATCTCCTCGATGGCGATGGTCAGGCCGCGCGTGATGGCGTCCCCCGCCAGTGCCGACTGGCCCGAGAGGGCGGTGACCAGACCGACCTTGATCGGTTCGGCGGCATGGGCGGCGCCCATGGTTCCCAGGGCGGCCCAGGCCGCAGTGGCGAGCGTGGCGACGGCAAAGCGGCGGCGGGTGGTGAAAGGCATGGCGGTTCTCCTGCAGTGGCGGGTGGACGGGGATGAACGGATCGGTGGGCGGGTGTCGGTCCGCCTCGGGAGGCTCCACCAGCAAGCAACGTGCCAATGTCAACAAACACCAATATCCATTGGCAACTTTATTGATATTTCATTGTCGACAATCTGGCACACACTTTGCTGACAATAAAAACCAGAGGCAGTTCACCGCGTTCCGCCCCATCCCGAAGCAGCCCCCGCAATATTTCGCACTCCGGTGGTGCGATCAGGAGCACCAACATGCAGCAGCAAGCACACACACCACCCACCCAGGACGCCGGCGCCATCGTCGAGGAGTTCCTGCGCCTGGTGATGATTCCGGACCCTGCGGCCGCCAGCCGCTTCGTCGCGCCGGGCCTGGCCATCCGCTTCACGGGTGGGCGACCCATGCGCCAGCCGGCCGAGTGCAGCGCCTTCAACGCCACGCGCTATGCCTGGGTGAAAAAGAAGTTCGAGAGCACCGACGTCGTGGCCGGTGCCACGCACGAAGAGGCCGTGGTCTACAACACGGGCACGCTCTACGGCGCCTGGCCCGATGGCACGCCGTTCGAGGGCAACCGCTATGTGGACCGCTACGTGCTGCAGCGCGGCCTCATCGTGCGCATGGACGTGTGGAACGACAGCGCCGAATGGCTGCTGGTGCGTGCCGGCCTGGCCGCGCCCTGGTCGCCCACCCAAGGTGCCGGCGCATGATCACCAGCATCTACGGCGATGGCCCCCTGCCCTCCCATGGGCGCTTCGGCTACACGCCCATCACCCGCCGCCCCGACTACACCTGGCCGAACGGCGCGCGTCTGGCGGTCTACCTGGGCTTCAACCTGGAGCATTTCGCTTTTGGCGGCGGGTTGGGTGCGCGCATCGGCCCGGCATCACCCGAGCCCGACGTGCTCAACTACAGCTGGCGCGAGTACGGCAACCGCGTGGGGGCCTGGCGCTGCCTGGAGCTGTTCGACCAGCTGGCCCTGCCGGCCGGCTGCATTTTGAACACTGCGCTGTACGAGCACTGCCCCGAGCTGCTGGCCGCTTGTACAGCGCGTGGCGACGAGCTGATCGGCCACGGCCACACCAATTCCGAGCGCCAGGGCGACTTCGCCGAGGCGCAGGAAGCCGCGCTGCTGTCCGCCTGCCGCGAACGCATCGCACAGGCCAGCGGCGGCGCGCCCACGGGCTGGCTCTCGCCCTGGATCTCCGAGAGCCCCACCACGCCCGACCTGCTGGCCGAGGCAGGCTACCGCTACACCCTGAACTGGGCGCACGATGACCAGCCCGTGCCGATGCACACGCGCAGCGGCCAGCGGCTGTGGTCGATTCCCTACCCCCAGGAGCTCAACGACATCCCGATGATCATTGCGCGCCAGCTCGACGGCAAGGATTTCGCGCAGATGATTGTCGACAATTTCGACGAGATGCTGCAGCAATCGACCGCACAGCCATTGGTGATGGGCATCGCCCTGCACCCCTATCTGGTGGGCCAGCCGTACCGGCTGCGGCACCTGCGCCGCGCGCTGGAGCATGTGGCCCGCGCACGCGATGCAGGTGCCGTGTGGTTCACCACGCCCGGCGCCATCTGCGGGCACGTGGATGCCCTGTTCCCTTCTGCCTGAGCCCCGCCCCATGCACCACCCCATCGCTTCCCCCGGCCTGCCCTTCACCGACATCGTCAACGCCTGGGTGCCCCATGGCCATTTCGTGATCGAAGGGGCGCCCGACGGCCCCTTGGTCGGCCTGCGCTTTGCCGCCAAGGACGTGTTCGACGTGGCCGGCCAGCCCACGGGCGCGGGCAACCCCGCCTGGCTGGCCAGCCATGCCCTGCCCGACCGGCACAGCCCGGTGGTGCAGCGCCTGCTCGATGCCGGCGCCACGCTGTGCGGCAAGGTCGTCACCGACGAGCTGGCCTACAGCATCCACGGCCACAACCTGCACTACGGCATGCCGCTCAACAGCGCAGCGCCCGAGCGCATTCCAGGCGGCTCGTCGAGCGGCTCGGTCGCGGCAGTGGCCGCGCGGCTGGTGGACTTTGCGCTGGGCACCGACACGGGTGGATCCACCCGCGTGCCAGCCAGCTACTGCGGCGTGTGGGGGCTGCGCACCACGCATGGCCTGGTGTCGCGCGAAGGCCTGGTGCCGCTGCACGACAGCTTCGACACCGCGACCTGGTTCGCGCACGATGCAGGCACCTTCGAACGTGTGGCCCAGGCACTGCTGCCTGCCACCTCCTTCGCGGCGGCGCGCGCGGTCGTGCTGCTGGACGCGGCTGCCGTGGCCGACGCCGAGGTGGCCGCACTGCTGCCCCGCGTGGGGGAAGTGCTCGCCAGAATCCTGCCCCAGGGGGCGGGCGCGGCAACGGCAGCCCAGGGCAGTTCGCTGGAGGACTGGCGCCGCCACTATGTGGCCTGGGGCGCCCATGAGGCCTGGCAGGCCCATGGCGCATGGATCGCGGCCAACGCGCCCGGCTTCGAAGACGCCATTGCCGGCCGCTGGCAGGCCGCGTCAGAGGTCACGGCCGAGGCCGCCGGGGCGGCGCGCGCCGCAGGCCAGGCCGCCCGCGCCCAGGTGCGTGCGCTCGTCGGCAATGGCACGGTGCTGATCGTTCCCTCGGCCGCCAGCGTGGCGCCGCTGCGCAGCGCCGGCGGCACCGAGATCGATGCCATCCGCGCGCGCACCCTGCGCATCTGCTGCATTGCCGGGCTGGCCGGACTGCCGCAGGTGAGCCTGCCGCTGGCCACGGCCGGTGGCCTGCCCGCAGGGGTGTCGCTGATCGGCCCGGCGGGCAGCGACCTGGCCCTGGTGCGCCTGGCGGTGCAGGTCTGGCAAGCGCTGCAGGACGGCAGGCTCTGAAGGCGCGACAATGGGGGCAACAACATCCGCCGGGCCGCGCGACGACAGACAGCAGGCATTCCGGGCGAACACCATGGCCACCAAGACAACTCCCCGCGCCGGCGCCAAGCCACTGCGGGCCACCACCTCGACCCAATCCCCTGCGGCAGTGCCGCTCAAGGCGGCCGCGCAACTGCAGGAAAGCGACCTGCCCGGCCTGCCGGGCCTGCGCACGGGCGACGACGTGGAAACACGCATCTACAACACGGTGTACGAAAGCGTGATGACCCAGCGCCTGACGCCCGGCACCAAGCTGCCCGAGGCCTCGCTGTGCGAGCTGTTCGACGTGCGCCGCGCCACCGTGCGCAAGGTGCTGCAGGCGCTGGCGCACGACCACATCGTGGACCTGCGCCCCAACCGCGGCGCCATCGTGGCCGAGCCCACGCCCGAGGAGACGCGCCAGGTGTTCGAGGCGCGCCGCGCGCTCGAAGGCTCCATCGTGCGCCTGGCCACGCGCCATGCGACGCGCGAGGACATCGCCTCGCTGCGCCAGCAGCTTGCGCAGGAGCACGATGCCATGCACCGCTTCACGCAGCCCGCCTGGGCACGGCTGGCCAGTGCCTTCCACCTGCGACTGGCCGAGCTGGCACGCAACCCGGTGCTGCAGCGCTACCTGATGGAGCTGGTCTCGCGCTGCTCGCTGATCGTGGCGCTGTACGAGCCACCCGGCAAGGCCTCGTGCGAGCACGAAGAGCATGAACGCGTGGTGGATCTCATCGCCCAGGGCGACGCCGACGGTGCGGCGCGCGAGATGGAAGCGCATCTGCTGGCGCTGGAGCACAGCATCACGCTGCAGCAGGAGCGCAGCGACAACAACCTGGCGCGCATGCTGGGAATGGCCTGAGGTCTGCGCAACAGATCCGTGGCGATCAGTTGTCCGCGGCCTGAGATCGGGCCAAGCGCTCGCTCTGCCAGTACACGTCGTCGCCACCATCCATGCGGTTGAGCACGCGGGCCAGCACGAACATCAGGTCCGACAGGCGGTTCAGGTACTGGCGCGGCGCGTCGTTCAGGGTTTCCTCGCTGCCCAGGCCCACCACCACGCGCTCGGCGCGCCGGGCCACGGTGCGGCAGACATGGGCCTGCGATGCAGCGCGGGTGCCTGCGGGCAGGATGAACTCCTGCAAGCGTGGCAGCGATGCGTTGTAGTGCGCCAGCGCTTCGTCGAGTTGCAGCACGGCCTCGGCCTTGAGCAGTTCGTAGCCGGGGATGGACAGCTCGCCGCCCAGGTTGAACAGCTGGTGCTGCACCTGCACGAGCAGGCTGCGCACATCGTCGGGCAAGGGTTCGCACAGCAGCAGGCCGATGTGGGAGTTGAGCTCGTCCACGTCGCCCATGGCGTGGATGCGGGTGCTGTTCTTGGAGACGCGCTGATCATTGCCCAGACCGGTGGTGCCGGCATCGCCCGTGCGGGTGGCGATTTGTGTGAGTCGGTTTCCCATGGCGGTGCCTCAGAGAGTGGGGAGTGGATTCGGTGGAAGTACCACCAAGGTGGTCAGCAATCGGGAGATTCTCCGTCACCGCTGCAACCGCCCGCTTTGCGGGTAGGTATTGGAACCCGTGCCGCTCTGGCACCAAAAGCAACACAGCCCTGCACGCAGTGTGCAGGGCTGTGTTTGTCGAACCTCGTTTCGCCTCCAATGGCGGGTGAGGCGCGGCGCACCTTGTAGCTGGATCAGTTCGTCATCGGGGTGCGGTTGAGCTTGTCGATGTCCGCTGTGGAGACGCCCGTGTTGGTGGGTCGCATGCTGTTCCACGCGCTGGCATGGTAAGTGTCCCATTCTTGTCGTGACACCGTTCCATCGCCGTTGCTGTCCATCAAGCGTGTGTTCACGCGTGTTTGCGCTGTAGCTGCAGCCTTGCCGCCCGCAGCGCTGGGATTAATCTCAGCCACGGGCGCTGCTCGGCCATCACCGGCGGCAGGGTTCGCGGGTGCAGTGCTGCTTTGGCTGGTCCGCATATCTACCTTGTTCTGGGCGTTAGCGGCTGCAGCGCCACCCGATGCGGTGGGGTTGACTTCGGACGGGGGCCGCGCATTGACGCTGGCAGGTGCTTGCGCCAGCGCCGCAGTACATGCCAGAGTGGCCAGGGCGGCGAAGATGGTTTGCTTTTGCATGGAAGGCTCCTTGGGTGGTCAAAACTCGAAAACAAGCGAAATGCTTGGGTTCATTGTTTTGGCCTGCACAGCCTTGGCTTGTAGGACTTGCACCGGCATGCCAGTCAGCCAGCGCACAAGCGGCGGCGCTGGGGAAACACCATCGCAGCCCACATTGCACCTGCTTTTTCCGACGACAAAGCCCACCTACTTTTGGCTACATCCTCCCTGCAAACCGACATAAACGACGCCCTACGGGTTACACGGCGCTGGGAAATGTAGGTCTGCGCAACAGCAGGCAAGAGTGCTGGCCTCCCGGGCGATGCTGCGGTGCAATGCAACCCTGTTCAACTTCGAAGGAGCTTAGCTTCCATGAAAGCACAGCAACAACGCACCCGGTTCGACACGCGCAGCGTGATGCTCTTTGCAGCCATTTCTTTGGGCGGCGCGGGCGCACTGCAGGCACAAGGACAGACCTCCTCGCCTTCGCCTCAATTTGGGCCGTCAGAAAAGTCTTCTCCGCAGGCGGCCCCAAAATTTTCATCAGGCCCAGGTTCGAATTCATCGCCTTTGGCGGCTACCGCAGCCTTTGATCGCGCTGACGCGAACAAGGATGGTCAACTGACCGCAAAGGAAACCGCCAAGCTCCCAGCCATCGGCCAGCGGTTCAAAGAACTCGACACCGACCAGAACGGCACGCTGTCGCGCGAAGAGTTTGGGAAGGGCGCCAACTCCTGATCCATCACTGACACACCAGCACCTTGGCATCTGCCTTGCCAAGGTGTTACTCGCATCGTTTGAGGGCCTTCGGCCCGGAAGCCTGCCCGCGCTGGAACTCCAGGGCGTGGGCAGGCTTTTCTACGTGTGCGACGGCATGAGCGGGTGCTCGTCAACCGGCACGTCAATCGTGCAGCGACGACAAAAACTGCTGCAGCTCCGGCGTCTGTGGGTTGCCAAACAACTCGGCGGGCGTGCCCTGTTCATGCACACGGCCCTGATGCATGAAGATCACGCGGTCGCTCACCTTGCGAGCAAACGCCATCTCGTGCGTGACCATCATCAACGTCATGCCTTCCAGCGCCAATGACTCCACCACGCGCAGCACTTCGCCTACCAGCTCCGGGTCCAACGCCGAGGTGATTTCGTCGCACAACAGCACCTGCGGCTCCATGGCCAGTGCGCGCGCAATGGCTACGCGCTGCTGCTGACCACCTGAGAGCTGATCGGGCATGGCGTCAAACTTTTCAGCCAGTCCCACACGCTCCAGCAGCTTGCGCGCCTGTTCTGTAGCGGCTTGTTTGTCGCGCGCCTTGACCAGTGTGGGCGCTAGCATGATGTTGCGGCCTACGCTCAGGTGCGGAAACAGGTTGAAGCTCTGAAAAATCATGCCCACTTGCTGGCGCAGTTCGCGCATGGCAGTGGCGCTTTCGTGCAGCAATTTTTTTCCATTGACGCTCAGGGCGCCTTCCTGGAACTCCTCCAGCCCGTTCACGCAGCGCAGCAGCGTGCTCTTGCCCGAACCGCTTTTGCCGATGATGGCAATCACCTCGCCCTTTTGCACCTTGAGGTCGATGCCCTTGAGCACCTCGTTGGACCCGTAGGACTTGCGCAGCGCGGTGATGTCGACAATGGTTCGACCCACGGGTGCGGTGTCTGCGGTATCTGCAGCGGGTGAAGTGGTAAAGGTGCCGGTTTCAGTGGCGATTGCCATGGAGTTTCCTTTCAAGGGACTGCGCCACCAGGCTCACCGGGAAGCACAAAACAAAGTACAGCAGAGCGACGCAGGCATACACCAGAAACGGCTGGTAGGTGGCGTTGGAGATCATGCTGCCCGCCTTGGTCAGCTCCACAAAACCGATCACCGACGCCAGCGCGGTGCCCTTGATCACCTGCACCAAGAATCCCACTGTGGGCGGCACCCCGATGCGCAGCGCCTGGGGCAGCACGACGTGGCGCAACTGCTCGCCAAAACTCAGCGCCAGGCTCTGCGCGGCCTCCCACTGGCCCTTGGGGATGGAGGCCACACAACCGCGCCAAATCTCGGTGAGATAGGCGCTGGTGTAAAGCGTGAGCGCAAAGGCTGCAGCCGTCCACGGCGAGGTCTTGATGCCAAACAATGCGATGCCAAAGTACGCCAGAAACAGCTGCATCAGCAGCGGCGTGCCTTGAAACACCTGTACATAGGCGCCCACGGCGCGGTCCATGCCCCGCAGCTTGGACAGTCGCAGCACCAGCAGCAGCAGTCCCACCAGGCCGCCGCCGACGAAGGCGATGAGCGAGAGGCTGACCGTCCAGCGGGCTGCAAACAGCAGGTTGCGCAGGATGTCCCACAACGAAAATTCGACCATGGGGTGTTACCTCCCGACTAGGAAACGAGCACCCACCCACATGAGCAGGCGGCGGGTGAGCATCGACAGCGCCAGGTATACCAGCGTGGCCAGAATGAAGGCCTCGAACGCGCGGAAGGTGTTGCTGGAGATCAGGTTGGCCGCGTAGCTCAACTCGGGCGTGGAGATCTGCCCGCACACCGCAGAGCCCAGCATCACGATGATGATCTGACTCACCATGGCGGGCCACACCTTCATGAGCGCTGGGGGCAGCACCACGCGGCGAAAGGTCTGGCCCGGGGTCAGCGCCAGGCTCTCGGCGGCTTCGATCTGCCCACGGGGCGTGGCCTCGATGCCCGCGCGGATGATCTCGGCCGAATACGCGCCCAGGTTGATCACCATGGCCAGCACCGAAGCCAGTTCGGGCGACAGCTTGACCCCCATCGCAGGCAGGCCAAAAAACAGGAAGAACAGCTGCACGATGAAGGGCGTGTTGCGCACCAGCTCCACATAGCTGGCCACCAGCCAGCGCAGTGGCAGCGCACGCGACCCCAGGTTGCGGGCGCGCGCCCAGGCGCACAGGGTGCCCAGCAACAGGCCCAGCGCCGTGCCCACCACGGTGAGCCCAATAGTCCACACCACGCCGCGCACCAGCAGCGGCCAGGAGGACAACACGTCAGAAAAGTCGAGCGCGATCAGCATGGTGCGTTTGCCCCGCAGCGCTTGTCGCGCCGCGGGCCCGTTGGTTCAGCGGACAGAGGACCGTGTGATCACAGGGGCAGGTCGCCCGAGGGGCGGCCCAGCCACTTGCTGGACATCTTGTCGATGTCGCCGGACTTGCGCGCTTCGGCAATGATCTCGTTCACCCGCAGGCGCAACTTGTCTTCACCCTTCGCCACGCCAATGAAGTTGGGGCTGTCTTTGAGCAGCAGCTTGTATTCGGTCGCCAGGTTCGGGTTTTTGACCATGATGGTGCCGGCCGTAGAGGCGCTGGTGGCAATGGCCTGCGTCTGGCCCGACACAAAGGCCGAGATGCTGGCCGCGTGGTCTTCAAAGCGCTTCACATCCACGCCGGGGGGTGCAACCTTGGCCAGTTCCTGGTCTTCCATGGCGCCGCGCGTCACGGCCACCGACTTGCCGGTCAGGTCGGCAAAGCTCTTGATCGACAGGCTCTTGCTGGCAAACACGGCCTGGAAGAACGGCGCGTACGCGGAGGTAAAGTCGATCACCTTCTCGCGCTCGGGGTTCTTGCCCAGTGTGGAGATGACGAGGTCGGCCTTTTGCGTTTGCAGGTAAGGGATGCGGTTGGCGCTGGTCACGGGGATCAGCTCAACCTTCACCCCAAGCTTGGCGGCGATGTAGTTGGCCATCTCCACGTCGAGGCCCTGGGGCTTGAGGTCGGTGCCGACAAAGCCGTAAGGCGGGTAGTCGGTGGGGATGGCGATCTTGATCTCTTTGGCCTTCATGATGTTGTCCAGCGCGTTCTGTGCGTGCGCGACGGGTGCCATGAGCGCGGCCGACAAGCCCGCAGCGGCCAGCACGCCCAGGGTCAGGCGGCGAAGGGAGGAAGTCGAAGCAGAGGCGCGGAGGGAGGTCATAGCAAGGCTCCTAAGTAGGTGGATGTGTCGTCGGGTGACGCGGGCGGGGTGGAAACGGAATTGCGGGGTAGACGGGGTAGGCGGGGTTTGCGCGAGGCCTTGGCGGGAGTTGTCGCTGCACTGCCCTGCGCAGCTTTGGATTTGCGCGGTAACGGTGGGGCAGAACTCTCCGCAGGCCCGGGGCTTTTGTGCACCGGCGCCAGCGCATCGCGCAACTCGGCCAGCGGGTCGCTGCTGGCCTGCAGACGCAGGGCCGACTGCACGGTGCCGATGTGGTCCGACATGAGCGATTCGGCACGCGCAATGTCGCCTGCCTCCAGCGCTTCGACGATGCGCACATGGTCGGCACAGGACTGCGCGGCGTCGTGCGACGACTGGTAGAGCATGGCGATCAAGGTGGTGCGCGCTGTGAAGTCGCGCAGCGTGTCGGCCAGCAGCGTGTTGCCCAGGCACTCGGCCAAACACACATGAAAGTCGCCCAGCAGAAAACTGCGTGCACCAATGTCACTGCCTGCCAGCGCAGCCTTTTCGCGCTGCAGGTGGCTTTTGAGCTGGCGCACCGCGGCCTTGTCCACCGTCTTGAGCTGGTGCAGCAGCCCCAGTTCGATGACCCGCCGGGCCTCGAAGGCCTCGCGTGCCTCGTCTTCCGAGGGTTCGATCACGTACCAGCCGCGCCGCGCGCTCACGGTAACGATGCCGCGCGTGGACAACCGCGTGAGCGCCTCGCGCACGATGGTGCGGCTGCAGTCGAACAGCATGGCCAGCTGCTGCTCGCCCAGGCGGGAGCCGGGGGCGAGCTTTTGCGCCATCACGGCTTCGATGATGCGGTTGCTGATCTCGGTGGCGGTGGTCATTGCTGTCCACCGATTGCAGGTTCCGTGCCAACTGGTATACAAGTTGGATGCACCACAGTGGCGCATCAAGGCTGTGTGGCCACATCTTGCGGACAGCGGCCACGCACCGGCAGCGAGCGCTGCGCACCAGCCTTGGTGCGCCCGGGCTCAGATCAGGGCAGCCAGCCTCACTGCCCACGACGCCAGCAGCCCGGCAATCACCACCCGTACCGCCACCGGCCCCGCCCAGGGCCAGGGGCGCACCCGGCGCCAGCCAACCAGGCCTTCCGCGGCCCATTGCGCAGCCACCAGGGCCATCACCACCAACAACCCCACGGCACCGGGATTGGCAGACCACGCCGTGGCCCAATCGCCCTGCACAAATGCCGCGCATGCGTGCGTGCCGCCGCACAGGGGGCATGGCAGGCCGGTGAGTGCGCGAAACGCGCAGCCCACGCTGAGCCGGTTGGCAAGCCACCACGGTGTGGCGGCCATCGCGGAGGACAGCAGCAACCCCGCGCCGAGGCGCTGCAAACGCTGTGGCGTGCGCAGCGGCACCCAGCCGCGGGGAGCCGCGTCAGAGCAGCTCGATGCGGACGGGTTCATCGCCGACCAGCTGGCGCGCCATGTAGTACGAGCCGATCATCGACAACGGCGCTGTCAGCAAAACGCCGACGCCGCACAGCAGCGACCCCAGACTGCCCACGATGCCCAGCACGAAAGCGCACACAAAGGCAGAGCCGAGGTTCTTCGTGACGATGCTCCAGGCCTGGTTGAACGCGGCAACACCGTCTTTTTCGCCCTGCGCCACCAGATACAGCGCCACCGTGGGCAGCGCAAGAATGAGCAGCCCCGGGATCACGCACAGAAAGAAGCCCAGCGTCAGCACCAGCGTGCTGATCAGCCCGGCCACGAACGCCGGCACAAAATCATCGAACCCGCGGAACACGTCGCCGATCTGCACCGGCTCCCCGTTGTGCTCTTTGGCAATCATGCGCATGTACCCCACCAGCATCGGCCCCACCAACAGCCCCGCGCTGATGCCCACCACCACCGCCACCAGGAAGGTGGCGACGACATGGGTCACGACGTTTTTGCTGAACAGGTTCCAGGCGCCTGACAGGCAAGTACCCACACTGGCTGTAGCCATAGGATTTCCCTCTCTGAAGTAAAGTGTGAGATCAGTGTATGCCGCGCCCCGGCCGCAGATCCAGCCATTTCTGAGACAACGGCCCGCCCCCCAGGCACACCATTCTTCAGGAGACCCAGACCATGAACGCCCCCACCGCCGCCGCCCACCTTCTGCCCGAAATCAACCTGCGCGATGTGCCGCAGGCCCTCATCGATGCGCTGCAGGTCCGCTTCGGTGCTCAGTGTTCTCTGGCCCAGGCGGTGCGCGAGCAGCATGGCCGGGACGAGGGCTCCTTCCAGGCGCCGCCTCCTTCGGCCGTGGTGTTTGCCCAGAACACCCAGGACGTGGTGGACGCCGTCAAACTGGCCAGCCAATACGAAGTGCCGGTGATCCCTTATGGCGCGGGCTCGTCGCTCGAAGGCCATTTGCTGGCCGTGCAGGGGGGCATCAGCATTGACGTGAGCCGCATGAACCAGGTGCTGATCGTGAACGCCGAAGACCTGACGGTGACCGTGCAGCCCGGCATCACGCGCAAGGCGCTGAACGATGCCATCAAGGACACCGGCCTGTTCTTCCCCATCGACCCCGGTGCCGACGCCAGCATCGGCGGCATGGCCGCCACGCGCGCCAGTGGCACCAACGCCGTGCGCTACGGCACCATGCGTGAGAACGTGCTGGCACTGGAGGTGGTCACCGCCAGCGGCGAAGTCATCCACACTGGCACCCGCGCCAAAAAGAGCAGCGCGGGCTACGACCTTACGCGCCTGATGGTGGGCAGCGAAGGCACGCTCGGCATCATGACGCAGATCACCGTGCGCCTGTACCCGCTGCCCGAGGCGGTGAGCGCCGCGATCTGCTCGTTCCCGAGCATCGAGGCCGCCGTGCGCACCACCATCCAGACCATCCAGCTGGGCGTGCCCATCGCCCGCGTGGAGCTGATCGACCACCACACGGTGCGCATGGTCAACGCCCACAGCAAACTTACCCTGCGCGAAGAACCGATGCTGCTGATGGAGTTTCACGGGTCGCCATCCAGCGTGAAGGAGCAGGCCGAGACGGTGCAGGACATCGCCAGCGAATTCGGCGGCAATGCCTTTGAATGGGCCAGCACACCCGAGGAACGCACCCGTCTGTGGACCGCGCGGCACAACGCCTACTTTGCCGCCGTGCAGAGCCGCCCCGGCTGCCGTGCCATCAGCACCGACACCTGCGTGCCCATCAGCCGCCTGGCCGACTGCCTGCTCGACTCGGTGCAAGAGGCCGAGGACAGTGGCATCCCCTACTTCCTCGTCGGCCACGTGGGCGACGGCAATTTTCACTTTGGTTACCTGCTGGACCCCAACATCCCTGAAGAGCGTGTGACGGCCGAAGACCTGAACCACAAGCTCGTGGCCCGCGCGCTGAGCATGGGCGGCACCTGCACCGGCGAGCACGGCGTAGGCCTGCACAAGATGGGCTTTCTGCTGGATGAAACCGGTGTGGGGGCCGTGGACATGATGCGCGCCATCAAGCGGGCGCTGGACCCGAAGAACATCCTGAATCCCGGGAAGATTTTTGCGCTGTAACTTGCGGCATGCTCCAAGCAAGCGCTGATCAATAACTACTATTTTGATAGCTAGTGGCGCTTATTGGATAAGCGCTAGAGGCTGTTTTCATTCATATTTTGGCATGGGTGGCGGTGTGCCAGCCTGCTGAAGCCCCCACCATGCGCATCGCCCTCGTCTCCGACATCCACGGCAACCTCGCGGCGCTCGAAGCGGTAGCCGCCGACATCCACCGCCGCGGCGCCGACCAGGTGGTCAACCTGGGCGACAACCTCTCCGGCCCGCTGCTGCCGCGCGAGACGGCGCAATGGCTGATGGCATCTGGCTGGCTGTCGCTGGCGGGCAACCACGAGCGGCAGGTGCTTCAACTGCGCCCCGGCCACGGCGGCCCCTCGGATGCCTATGCGCATTCGCAACTGGGTGACGCCGAGTTTGCCTGGATGCGCACGCTCAAGCCCTGCGTACGTCTGGACGACGAGGTGTTCCTGTGTCACGGATCGCCACGCAGCGACCATGAATACCTGCTGGAGACGCTGGACGGATCGGCCCTGCGCCTGGCCCGCCCGGCGGAGATCGCAGAACGCACTGCAGGCGAGGCCTCGCCGGTGATCGCCTGTGGGCATACCCATATTCCGCGCTCGGTGCGCCTGGGCGCGCAACTGCTGGTCAACCCGGGCAGTGTAGGTTTGCAGGCCTACCGCGACGACCATCCGGTTGTCCATGCGGTAGAGACAGGATCGCCCGAAGCACGGTACGCCATCATCGAGCGGGGTTCTCGCGGATGGCTATGCGAACACCGTTGCGTGCCCTACGACCACGAGCCTATGGCAAAACTTGCAGCACAACGCCTGCGCCCGGAGTGGGCGCACGCGCTGCGCTCGGGATACCTATAGCGCCAGCGCCTACCGGCGTGACTGACTGCCTGTGGGCAGACGCCCAACCTTCACGAAATACTCACATCACCTCCACATGCGATCCGTCTACGAACCCGCAAACACAATAGAAGCCCACATGCTCAAGGCCTTGCTGGAACAGCAGGGCATCGCCGCACACGTCGAAGGGAACTACTCTCAATCGGCCATTGGTGGCCTCCCCATGACCGGCATTGTTCGTCTGGAGGTGGACGAAGCAGACTACGTCCAAGCGCGCACCGCATTGATGCAGTGGGAAACTAATCAACCCCCAGCGACTGACGCTGCTGCGCAGGCGCAACCCGCCGTGCGCGAACGGCGCTTTCGCAGCGCTGTCGCCGCAAGCGCCTTAGTGGGGGGCCTTATCGGAGGACTGGGTGTGTGGATCGCACTGCAGGCACCGTTGATATCTGACGAAGCGGACAACAACCGCGACGGCGTGGCAGATGAGATGTGGAGCTACTCGGTCAGCGGCCGCCCGCTGAAGATGGAGATGGACCGGAACTTCGACGGGAAGATCGACCACGTTGTGAAGTACGACAGCAAGGGCGCCGCGACCACCGGAGAGTCAGACGACGACTTCAACGGCAGCTTTGAAGCCCGCATGCGGTTTGCAAAAAACGTTTTGGAGTCTCAGGAGATCGACGCCGATGGCGACGGCTATCCAGAGTTGCGTCACTACTTACCCCACGGTGTTCTGCAAACGATACGTGTGGTGGACCCTAAATCTCACAAAGATTTGCGTGTGGAGTACTACCGCACCCAGCAGCTGACCCACGCCGAGATGGACACCGATCTGGATGGCGTGCTGGACCAGCGGATCGAGTACTCGCCGCTGGGGCAGGTTGTTGCAACGCACCGTTTGCGCTGAAAGACGGCGTTCAACAGCCCGGCCCGTGCACCGCCCGCGAATCCGCAGGCGCCTGTGTCCGGTCGTGCATCCCGTAGTCCCGCACCACGGCCGCCACGCGCAGGCGGTAGTCCGCAAAGACATGGTCGCGCCCCGCTGCCTGCGTGCTGCGGTGTGACTCCTGCTGACGCCAGCGGGCCACCGCATCCTCATCGCGCCAGAAGGACAGGGACAACAGCTTGTCCGGTTCGCTCAGGCTTTGAAATCGCTCGATGGAGACAAACCCGTCCACCTGCTCCAGCAACGGGCGCAGTGCAGCAGCGGCGGCCAGGTAGGCCTCTTTCTGGCCGGGTGCGGGAACCACTTCGAAGATCACGGCCATCATGCGGGGGCTCCGGCATGCGGCAGCGCCGTGGTGTGCGCGGGCAGGCCCAGCGTGCCTTCGACGCCCTGGGTGAAAGTGCGCTCTTCGCGCAGGATGAAGCGCTGCTCTTGCGCCCAGGCGAAGTTGGCGCGGCCTTCGGCGTCGGTGCGCAGACGGGCGCGATAGGCCTCGTAGTCAGCCAGTGAATCAAATCCGATCAGCCCCCAGGCTTCGTAGTTGCTGCCCTCGTGGGGCAAAAAGTAGCCCAGCAGATGGCCGCCGCAGCGGGGGATGATTTGTCCCCAGCGGCGTGCGTATTCGGCAAACAGGTCGCGCTGGAAGGGGTCGATTTCGTAGCGGATGAAGCAGGTGATCATGGTGGGCTCGTGGCATTGGGTTGCGAAGGCCTTCACGATAGGCGCCCGCCGGGGTGCAACGGTTCGCCCTGCGCCGAAGCTTTGCCGCGCCATCCGGCACACTCAAGCGCACGCCAGATCGGCAGGGCAGCTGCCTTGCCTGCATCGATCAGGCCGTGCGCGTCAGCGAGGCAGCTCAGTTCACCCGGATCAGCCGCCAGTCAATGCGGTTGTCCGGCCGCTGCACCAGCTCCACGTTTTTCTTCATCGCCCAGGCCAGCATCTGGTTGTGCAGAGGGATGTGGGCCACGGTGTCGTTTTGCAGTTGCAGGCCTTCGGTCAAAAGGCGGTTGCGCACGGGCAGGTCGGTTTCGGTCTTCACACGGTCCACAACGTAGTCCATGCGTTCGTTGCTGTAGCGGCCCAGGTTGTAGTTGCCGTCACCGCCGGTGGTCTTGGTGCGGGTGAGCGACTGCAGGGTGTACAGCGCATCGAACGTGGGCACGCCCCAGCTGAGCAGGGCAATGCTGGCCTCATGCCGCTGGGCCATGGGGTAGTAGGTGACGGCGGGCAGCGTGCGCAGCTTGGCCTTCACGCCGATGCGTGACCACATGGAGGTGATGGCCTGGCACAGCTCTTCGTCCTGCACGATGGCGTTGTTGCTGCAGGCAAAGTCCACCTCAAAGCCGTCCTTGTAGCCCGCCTGGGCCAGCAGGTCCTTGGCGGCATTGGCGTCGTAAGCCAGGCGCTGGTCCACAGCGTCTGTCCAGCCGTTGACCAGCGGCGACACCATGGCGCCCGTGGGTTTGGACATGCCGCGCATGGTCACGCGCTGCAGCGTGGCGCTGTCGATGGCTTGGTAGAGCGCCTTGCGCACGCGCAGGTCCTTGAGCGGATTCTTGCCCTTGATGTTGCTGCCCACAAGCTCGTCGCGAAACTGGTCCATGGCCAGGTACACGGTGCGGTTCTCCACCATCTCCATGACCTTGAGGTTGGGGTTGGCCTTGATGCGCGCCAGGTCCTGGATGCTGGTGTCACGCACCATGTCCACCTCGCCCGACAGCAGCGCAGCGATGCGTGTGGCTTCGGATTTGATGGGGGTGTAGGTGATCTCGGTCACGTTGCCTTCGGCCTTGCCTGCGTTCCACCAGTTGGGGTTGGCAGCAAACACGATCTTCTGGTCGGGCACCCATTCCTTGAGCACAAACGGCCCAGTGCCCATGGCATTGCGGTGCGAATAGGTTTCGTCCTTGGCTTTGATGTCCTTGGGCTCTACGGCGTTGTTCTTTTCAGCCCAGGCCTTGCTCATCACGCGCAGCTCGGTCAGCTGGTTGAGCAGAACGGGGTTGGGGTTCTTCAAAAAGATGTCAATCGTCTCGCCATCGACCTTGGCGATGCGGTCCATGCCCTGGGTGTAGATGGAATACGTCGACGTTTTGCTCATCGCGCGCTGCAGCGAATAGACCACGTCATCCGCTGTCATAACCGACCCGTCACTGAACTTCACGCCCTGGCGCAGCTTGATGCGCAGCTGTGTCGACGTGACCTGCTGCCACGACGTGGCCAGCAGCGGCTCGACCTTGAGGGTGCGGCTGTTGAACATCACCAGCGACTCGTACACCGCGGCATGGATGCCGTTGCCCAGAGCACTGTTCTGCGAGTGGATGTCCATGGTCTGGATGTCGCTGGAGCCGGCCCACTTGAACGGTTTTGCCGACGCAGTGGGTAACACAACGGTTGCCAGGGCCAGGGTGGTGGCCGCCAGCAAGGAGAGCTTGAATTGCATGAAGTGGTCCTTCGTGAATGAAGAATGGAGAACCGGCAATATGCAGCAGGATGCGGGCCAGCCCAAGCCCCGCCAAGTCGTGTGTGGCGCCGGTGATTCATCCGCCACCAGGGCGATTGCGCAATCTCTGCGGCTGCGATAAGCGCAGGGAACCGTGCATGTTGAAAACTTCTACGGCACCGCCAGCGGATACCGCGCCGCACCACGCGCAGTGCCCACCTGCAGCAGGTTGATGACACCCATCACGTCGTCCACCAACCACACCGCTTTCTCCAAGGCTTCGGACTGCGTCTGTGACTGCACGCAGCCCTTGAGCGTGACCAGGCGCCGCTCGCCCAGCACCCACACGCTGGTGTCGTCAAAGCGGCCTTCCTCGCGGATGTAGCGCTGAACGCGCGGGATGATTTCTGCGTCGTACAGATACGAGTTGGGCAGGCGGCAGCGCCCCACGCGGTGGCAGCTGCCGCCATGCTGTGAGCGCACATGGGCCAGTTCGCGCACCTCGGCCTCAGTGTACAGCGGGCCCTCGGGCACTGGGCATTGCGGGAGCGCGCTGGTGACCTGCACGAACGGGTCGTTGAAGGCGTTGGTGCGCGGGGCCGCGCTGTCGGCCACCTGGGCAGACGCCAGAGACGGCGCCATGGCAGCCACCAACCCACACGACACGAAGAACAGGAAGAGCCGGAAGAACACACCAACACGACACATACATGGCTCCTTTGCTGTATGGCAAAAAGGCGCGGCCTACAACACGATCTGGTACCGCGCAAATTCTCTGCGGCCTTTGAACACACAGTCGTGCAGGGTAAAACCAAAGCCCTCATACAGCGTGCGCAACGCTTGCCGGTCGGCCACGCAGTCCAGCCGCAGATAGCGCAGCCCCCCCTTGATGGCGTGCTCGCGCGCAAACGCCAGCAATGCAGCAGACACCCCCTGCCCCGCCCAGGCGCGCCGCACTGCCAGCTTGTGCAAAAACGCGGAAGTGCCCGGCTCGGCATCCGGCCAGAAGGCCAGGTCCTCACGCTGAAATCGCACCACGCCTGCCACATCGCCGCCCGCTCTGGCAACCACATACAGCCCGCCATCTACATCCTGCTGCACGCTGGCATCGCTGAAATCAGACACGGCCCACAGCGGTTGCTGGTGGTCTACCAGCCACTGCGCGGCCTCGCGCAGCACCGCAGCAATGGCGGGCGCGTCTGACGGACCGGCGAATTCGGTGTGCATACAAAAGCGGTGTTGGCCTGCAGACAGGGAGGGTATGCGCAGGAAGATGGGGTGAAGGGATGCCATTCGGCTCGAAAGGAATGGTCATCATCAGGTTACTCACATATTCATAGCTACTAGCGCTTATGGAATAAGCGCTAGAGGCCATTTTCATTCAAATTCTAGTGACAAAATCCTGTTTCACAAAACCTAGCCCGCTCCCCGGCTTTGGCTTGCCGCCTACGATGCATCGCCCATGCCCAGCAGCGACCTGATCGTCCACCGCCCCGAAGGCCTGTACTGCCCGGCCGGCAATTTCTACATCGACCCCTGGCGGCCGGTGGACCGGGCCGTGATCACGCATGCGCACTCGGACCATGCGCGCATGGGCTCGGCGCACTATCTGGCGCACCAGGACAGCGAGGGCACGCTGCGCAACCGGCTGGGGGCGGACATAGCCCTGCAAACGCTGGCCTACGGCGACACCATCGACCACCACGGCGTGCGCCTGTCGCTGCACCCGGCGGGGCATGTGCTGGGCTCGGCCCAGGTGCGGGTCGAGCATGGCGGCCAGGTGTGGGTGGCCTCGGGCGACTACAAGCTCGAGGACGATGGCACCTGCCCGCCGTTCGAGCCGGTGCGCTGCCATACCTTCATCACCGAATCGACCTTTGGCCTGCCGATCTACCGCTGGCCCTCGCAGCCTGTGCTGTTCGCCGACATCAATGCCTGGTGGGCCGCGAATGCGTCTGCCGGCAAGGCCAGCGTTCTGTATGCCTATGCCTTCGGCAAGGCGCAGCGGCTGCTGCACGGGGTGGACGCGGGCATCGGCCCCATCGTCGTGCACGGCGCGGTGGACCCGCTCAATGCGGTGTACCGCGCAGCAGGGGTGACGCTGCCGCCCACGCTGCGCGTGACGGACCCGGGGGTCACCAAGGCCGAGCTGCGCCGCGCGCTGGTGCTGGCACCGCCTTCGGCGGCTGGCACGCCCTGGCTCAAGCGCTTTGGCGAGCATTCCGATGCCTTTGCCAGCGGCTGGATGCTGGTGCGCGGCGCGCGCCGGCGCCGCGGGGTGGACCGGGGCTTCGTGATGAGCGACCACGCCGACTGGCCCAGCCTGCAGAAGGCCATCGGCGCCACGGGGGCCGAGCGGATCATCGTGACCCACGGCAGCACCGAGGTGATGGTGCGCTGGCTGTGCGAGCAGGGGCTCGATGCCCAGGTGTTCGCGACCGAGTACGGCGCCGACGACAACGAGGACGATGCGGGTGCTGCGCCGCCAGCACAGGCCGATGCGCCGGCACCCGAGGCCGCTGCATGAAGGCCTTTGCCCAGCTGTTCCAGGCGCTCGATGCCACCACCGGGCAGTCTGCCAAGCTGGCGGCGCTGGTGGCCTACCTGCGCGTGGCGCCGCCCGCCGATGCGGCCTGGGCCACCTACTTCCTGGCGGGGGGCAAGCCGCGCCAGATGGTGCCCACCAAGCGCCTGAAGGCGCTGGCGCAGGAGGCGTCGGGCCTGCCCGAGTGGTTGTTTGAAGAGAGCTACCAGGCCGTGGGGGACCTGGCCGAAACGCTGGCCCTGCTGCTGCCTGCGCCCGCCCAGCCAGTCGATTTGCCGCTGGCCGAGTGGATGGCCCAGCTGCTGCCCCTGCGCGCCCTGCCGCCCGAGGAGGCCGATGCCCGGCTGCGCACGCAGTGGGACATGCTGGCGCCGGAGCAGCGCTTCGTGTACTTCAAGCTCATCACCGGCAACTTCCGCGTGGGAGTGTCGCGTCTGCAGGTGACCCAGGCGCTGGCCACCGTGAGCGCGCTGGATCCCAAGCGCATCGCCCACCGGATCATGGGCTACACGCAGATCGGCCGGCAGCCGCAGGCGGGCGACTACAGCGCGCTGGTGGCGCCTGTGGAGGAAGCTGCGGACGGCGACACGGGCAGTGCGGCGGACCCAGGCATGGCCGGCCAGCCCTACCCCTTCTTCCTGGCCCACCCGTTCAGCCAGCCGGTGGCCGAGATGCCCGCACTGCTGGGCCCGCCCGGCGACTGGCTGGTGGAGTGGAAGTGGGACGGCATCCGCGCGCAGATCGTGCGCCGGGGCGGCGCGGTGTGGGTGTGGTCGCGCGGCGAAGAACTGGTGACCGACCGCTTCCCCGAGCTGGCCGATGCCGCGATGGCGGCCCTGCCCGATGGCACGGTGATCGATGGCGAGATCCTCGTGTGGCTGCCCGACGAGCCCCAGCCCCGCCCCTTTGCCGACCTGCAAAAGCGCCTGGGCCGCAAGACCCTGGGCCCCAAGTTGCTGCGCGAGCTGCCCGTGGTGCTGGTGACCTACGACCTGCTCGAACATGCGGGCCAGGACCTGCGCCAGCAGCCCCAGCAGGCGCGCCGCGCACTGCTGGAGGCTACGCTGCTGCAGCCCGACGCGGCTGCCATTGCACCCGCGCCGCAAAACACCCTGCGCCTGAGCACGCTGCTGCAGGGCAATGACTGGGAAGATCTCGCGCGCCAGCGCGAGGCCGCGCGCGGCATGGGCACCGAGGGCTTCATGCTCAAGAACCGCCAGGCGCACTATGGCGTGGGCCGCACCAAGGACGTGGGCGTGTGGTGGAAGTGGAAGATCGATCCCATGAGCGTGGACGCCGTGCTGATCTACGCCCAGCGCGGACACGGCCGCCGCGCCAGCCTGTACAGCGACTACACCTTTGCCGTGTGGAACGGGCCGCCCGAAGACCCCGAGCGCCAGCTGGTGCCGTTCGCCAAGGCCTATTCGGGCCTGACGGACGTGGAGATCGGGCAGGTGGACGCCATCATCCGCAAGACCACGCGCGAAAGCTTCGGGCCCGTGCGCAGCGTGGATGCGACCATGGTGTTCGAGCTCGGGTTCGAAGGCATCGGCAAGAGCCCGCGCCACAAGAGCGGCATTGCGGTGCGCTTTCCGCGCATGCTGCGCTGGCGCCAGGACAAGACCGTGGCCGAGGCCGATACCTTGCAGACGCTGATGGCACTTTTGCCGGGGCAGGACGCCGCCGCATGAGCACGGCCCGCCGCCCGCGCAAGCCGCTGCCCACAGTGGCCGCAAGTGCGGCTGCAGGGTGGATGGCCGCGCGCGGCTGGCAGCCCTTCGGCTTTCAGCAAGAGGTGTGGCGCGCCATGGGCGAGGGTCGGTCGGGCCTGCTGCATGCCACCACCGGCGCGGGCAAGACCTATGCGGTGTGGCTGGGCGCGCTGCAGCACCTGGCGCTGGCAGGCGCGCCCGTGGTACCCACGGCAGACGCCAGTGCGCGCACGGCCCTGCGCACACGCCGTGCTGTAGCGCCGCCGCTCACGGTGCTGTGGATCACCCCCATGCGCGCGCTGGCGGCTGACACGCTGCGTGCGCTGCAGGCCCCCCTGCCCGACCTGGCACCGGACTGGACCAGCGGCCTGCGCACCGGCGACACGGCCAGCGGCGAGCGCGCCGCGCAGGACCGCCGTCTGCCCACGCTGCTGGTGACCACGCCCGAAAGCGTGTCGCTGATGCTGGCCCGGGCCGATGCCCACGAGCGCCTGCGCCATGTGCAGCTGGTGGTGGTGGACGAGTGGCACGAGCTGGTGGGCAACAAGCGCGGCGTGCAGGCGCAGCTGGCGCTGGCGCGCCTGTCGGGCTGGAACCCGGCGCTGCAGGTGTGGGGCATGTCGGCCACGCTGGGCAACCTGCAGGAGGCGCTGGACACGCTGCTGCCCCGCCCGGTGCAGGGCGCCACCGCCGCACCGCCCGCCGTGCTGGTGCAGGGCCGCATTGACAAGGCGCTACGGGTGGACGTGATGCTGCCCGCCAAGGTGGACCGCTTTGCCTGGGCCGGCCACATGGGCCTGGCGCTGCTGCCGCAGGTGGTTGAGTCCATCGAGGCGTGTGCGTCGTCCAAAGTGTCGCACCACCTTTCGGATGCCGAAGATGGCACGCTGCCATCGGCTCACAGCGCAAGGCGCAGTCCGCAGCCAATACCGGAAGTATTGGCAAGGACTGCAACGCAGCGATGTGAGTCGGTGGCAAGTGACAGCCGGCATCCGAAAGGTGGTGCGACACTTCTGTTCACCAACACCCGTTCGCAGGCCGAGCGCTGGTACCAGGCGCTGCTGGAGGCACGGCCCGACTGGGCGGGTACCCTGGCATTGCACCATGGCTCGCTGGGCCAGGAGGTGCGTGCCTGGGTGGAGAACGGGCTCAAGGCCGGCCTGCTCAAGGCGGTGGTCTGCACGTCGAGCCTGGACCTGGGCGTGGACTTTCTGCCCGTGGAGCAGGTGCTGCAGATCGGCTCGGCCAAGGGCGTGGGACGGCTGGTGCAGCGCGCGGGCCGATCCGGGCACGCGCCGGGGCGCACGTCGAGCATCACGCTGGTGCCCACGCACAGCCTTGAGCTGGTGGAGGCCGCGGCTGCGCGCCATGCGCTGGCGCTGGGCCGGCGTGACCCCGTCCAAGTTTCCATGTTCCCGATCGCGCTGCCTGCATCCGCCACCCCGTTGCCGGCCTCGGCAACGCTCCAAGCCGGGCTCGAACGCCTGGCACTGATGCGTCTGGGCTTCTGCCACCGGT
>NZ_JBKBTV010000140.1:0-1153 GCF_046291265.1 Acidovorax sp.
CATGCGCGGAGCCGACACCTTCACCGAGAGCCTGTTCACCATGCGTCACCTCGATGAGTTCGTGCCCGCAGACCATCCTCTGCGCGTAATCCGCGTGTTGGTCAACAAGGCCTTGGCGAATATGGACGAGCTGTTCGCTCAGATGTACGCGGCCAACAGCAAGGGTGGACGCCCCAGCATTGCCCCCGAGAAGCTGCTGCGCGCCATGCTCATTCAGGTGCTCTACAGCGTGCGCTCGGAGCGCCAACTCATGGAGCAGACTCAGTACAACTTGCTGTTTCGCTGGTTCATCGGCCTGGCCATGGACGATGCCGTGTGGGTGCCCACCGTCTTCAGCAAGAACCGGGAACGCCTGATCGAGCACGATGCGGTCATCGAGTTCTTCAACCAGATCGTGCAGCAAGCCCAGGAGCAGGAGTTGCTCTCGGGCGAGCACTTCAGCGTGGACGGCACCCTGATCCAGGCCTGGGCGGGCCACAAGAGCTTTGTGCGCAAAGACCGCCAGGGCGACGACGATACCGACGCGGGCAACTTCAAAGACCAAAAGCGCAGCAACGAGACCCACGAGTCCACCACGGACGGGGATGCAAGGCTGTACCGCAAAGGCAAAACGGCCAGCGAGTTGCGCTTCATGGGCCACACGCTCACCGACAACCGCCATGGGCTGGTGGTCAGTGCCGTGGTCACGCAAGCCGACGGGTATGCAGAGCGCGAAGCGGCCAAGGCCATGATCAACGATGCGCGCCAGGCGCTACCGGGCGATGAGCCCATCACGATCACGCTGGGCGCGGACAAAGGCTACGACGCCAAGGAGTTCATGGAAGCCCTGCAGGAGATGAACGTGCTGCCCCATGTGGCGCAGAACAAATCAGGGCGCCAATCTGCGGTGCCTGACAGGATCGCAGACAGCGAAGGCTACGCCATCTCGCAGCAAAAGAGAAAGCTGATCGAGCAAGGCTTTGGCTGGGCCAAGACGGTGGGGCACATGCGCCAGGTGCTGGTGCGCGGGATCAAGAAAGTGGACCAGATGTTTGTGCTGACGATGGCGGGCTACAACCTCACGCGCATGCGTAGCCTGGGGCAAATCCGCCTGCAGGGGCAGATGTGAGGGGAACAGGTACGGAAAACAGTGCTTTGCGGCTCAAAGCACGCG
>NZ_JBKBTV010000141.1:0-1148 GCF_046291265.1 Acidovorax sp.
CATTTTTCAAACCCCGGCGGTCTGTGGATAACCAGCCTGCCAAGGCTTGCCCGAGCGGATCACCGCATTGATGATCGTCAGCAGCTTGTGCATGCACGCCGTCAGCGCAACCTTCTTGGGCTTGCCCGCCTGCACCAGCCGCTCATAGAACGCCCTCAGGCAGGGGTCATAACGCACCGCACTCAGGGCCGCCATGTACAGCGCCGCGCGCACGTTGGCCCGACCGCCCCATGTCGTGCGCTTGCCTTTGAACTTGCCACTGTCGCAGTTCAACGGCGCCACGCCCACCAACTTGGCGATCTCGCGCTGGCTCAGCCTGCCCAGCTCGGGCAAGGCGGCCATCAGCATGGTTTGTGTGCCCGCACCCACGCCTTTGAGTCCCTTGAGCAGCGCGAGCTTGTCTTTGAAGTGATGCTTCAAATGCCGGTCCGCATCGTCGTCAATCTGTCCAATCTGGCGGTCCAGCTGTTTGAGCATCGCCTGGATGCTCTTGCGCTGCGATGGGTGGGCTCCGTTCAGCCGATTGCCCTCAGCCACCCGCATGCCCACCAGTTGCGCACGTCGAGTGACCATGGCCAGCAGCAACTCCTGCTCGGGCGTGGGCAGTCTGTGCAGCAACCGCTCGCGCCGGTCGCTGTGGTACAGGGTGCGGGCAAAGTGCGACAGGGCCCGTGCATCGGTGCTGTCCGTCTTGGCCAGGTAGCCCAGCGCCTTGGCAAAGTCATGCGCCTGCCGGGGGTTGACCACCATGACTGCAAAGCCACTGGCGCACAGGGCCGTCGCCGCTGCCCGCTCCAGTCCTCCTGTGGCTTCCAGCAGAACGACAGCTACCCGGGGCCTCATCGCACTGAGTTCGGCCACCAGGGTCTTGAGGCCCGCCTCGTCGTTGCCCAGCGTTCGCGTCTTGGCACTGTCATCCAGTGCGACCTCCAGCGTCGCCTTGGACACGTCGATGCCTACAAAAATCAGTTCATCCGCGTTTGTCATCACCCATCCTTGCAAATACGAGGTCTGCGCGGCTTACGCCTTGCACAGCCAACCAGCAACTGTTCGGGCTCGCAACAAACGGCCAGTCATCCACGCCAAATGCTCTCCCACGGGCTTCGATCCCAGAGGGCTTACGGGCTGTGGATAACTGTCCAAACTCA
>NZ_JBKBTV010000142.1:0-939 GCF_046291265.1 Acidovorax sp.
GCATCGTCTATGTGCTCCCGGCCTCCGTTCAGCCCGATGCGCTGGGTCGCTCACTGACGTTCTTCATCTGGACCGCCCTGCGCCGCGGGGGCGCGGCGCCGATCTTCGGCCCGGTCCTCGGCACGATCCTGTTCTTCTCGGTGCGGATCCTGGTCCGGGGGCTCACCAACGTCTACGTGCCCGACAGCATCCTCAACAGCCAGCAGACCGAGCAGTTCTCGTGGGTGGTCGTGGGTGTCGCGTTGATGTTGCTGGTGATCTTCCGACCACAAGGAATTCTGGGCAACAAGAGGGAGCTGCAGTTCAATGGCTGAGCAGACACACGTGGGCAGCGACTACGCCGACCCGGCAGCGCGTGCCGCGCTGCTGGCGGCCGTCGAGCCGGTGCCCGGAAGCATCAAGCCGGACCCGATCCTGAAGGTCGACAACATCGTGCGTCAGTTCGGCGGCATGACCGCCGTCGACGTCGAGCACCTCGAGGTGCAACGCGGCATCATCACGGCACTGATCGGGCCCAACGGTGCGGGCAAGACCACGTTCTTCAACCTCATCACGGGCTTCGACAAGCCGACCTCCGCGCGCACGATGTTCCATCGACCCGACAACGCCGCCCACTGGTCCTTCGACGGCCGGACGCTGGACAACACGTCGGCCTCGGCGGTCTCCCGGGCGGGGATGGTCCGCACCTTCCAGCTGACCAAGGCGCTGAGCCGGATGACGGTGATGGACAACATGATGCTCGGCGCTCGCGGCCAGTCGGGGGAGAACCTCGCGCTGTCCTGGCTCAAGCCCGTCTGGGCCGGTCAGGAGCGTGCCGTGGAGGCGAAGGCCAAGGAGCTCCTCGACCGGTTCTCGCTGCTGCCGAAGAAGGACGACTACGCCGGCAGCCTCTCCGGTGGTCAGCGCAAGCTCCTGGAGATGGCGCGGGCCCTGATGACC
>NZ_JBKBTV010000143.1:0-928 GCF_046291265.1 Acidovorax sp.
GCGTGCCCCAAGGCCGGCCTGCAGCGGACCATGTTCAGCGCCACCATTCCGCCCGGGGTGGAGGAGCTGGCGCGCTCGGTGCTGCACGACCCTGTGCGCATCGTCATTGGCGTGCGCACCGCGGGTGCGTCCACCATTTCCCAGCAGCTGGTGTTTGTGGGGCGGGAGCAGGGCAAGCTGTTGGCGATGCGGCAGCTGATCCAGCGTGGACTGCGCCCGCCCGTAATTGTGTTTGTGCAGTCCAAGGAGCGTGCCCAAGAGCTGTTCCGAGAGCTGGTGTACGATGGCGTGAGCGTGGACGTGCTGCACGCGGATCGCACGCAGGCGCAGCGCGACGCCATCGTGCAACGCTTCCGCACGGGCAAGATCTGGATGCTGATCGCCACCGACTTGGTGGCGCGCGGCCTGGACTTCAAGGGCGTGAACTGCGTCATCAACTTTGACTTCCCCCAGAGCGCAGTGAGCTACGTGCACCGCATCGGTCGCACGGGCCGTGCGGGCCGAAGCGGGGATGCCGTCACGTTCTTCACGGAGAGCGATGTGCCCATGCTGCGCAGCATCGCCAACGTCATGCGGCTCTCCGGGTGCGATGTGGCGGAGTGGATGCTGCATCTCAAGAAGACGCCACGGGAGACGCGCAAGCGGATGGAGCGCAGCGCGCCGAAGCGCCCCCGTATCAGCACCATGTCGGCCTACGACCGCAAGCGGCTGCACAACCGCAAAGAAGCGCGCGGTGCTCAGCAGGCAAAGCAGCAGCGGCGCCTCGCGAAGGGGGTTGAGCAAGCGGAGGAGTAAGCTTCTGTACGCGAGTGGTTGTGGTTCTTTGTTCAGTGAATGGTGCCATGGGGAACAGATGGTACGTGCCCACACTCTTCGCACTGCGTGTCGTCCACCAACGCGACCAAGACACCAGGGGCACCGCCAATTG
>NZ_JBKBTV010000144.1:0-879 GCF_046291265.1 Acidovorax sp.
CTGGGACCTGCGCGGCAACATGGGCGAGGAGATCGACCGGGCGATCCTCTCCGCGGAGCTGCCCGAGCGCCGGGTCGAGGAGCTCTACCCCGAGTACCCCTACGACGAGCACAAGCCCATCGTCAGTGGTGGCGCGGTGGTCGACGGGACCTTCGAGCCGGGGGCGACCGCGCCCGGCACCCGGAACCCCAGGCGTCCGGCGTACACCGCCGCCCAGACCGCGACGCTGGCGCAGCTGCGCGACGGGCTCGAGCGGCTGCCCGCCCTGCTGGGGCGCGGCGAGGGGCTCGGCTCCAACAGCTGGGTCGTCGACGGTGAACACTCCTCGACCGGCGCGCCGCTGCTGGCCAACGACCCGCACCTGGGCGTCGGCATGCCGGGGGTGTGGATGCAGATGGGGCTGCACTGCCGGCGGGTCAGCGACGCGTGCCCGCTCGACGTCGCCGGGTTCACCTTCTCGGGGACACCCGGCGTGATCATCGGGCACAACGCCGACATCGCCTGGGGGTTCACCAACCTCGGGCCCGACGTGACCGACCTCTACCTCGAGCGGGTGCGCGAGGAGCAGTGGCGCTACGACGGCGCCTGGCGCGACCTCGACGTGCGTCGCGAGACGATCGAGGTGCGCGACGGCGCGGTGGAGGAATCGGAAAGCTCGGAAGGCGACGATCTCGGCCTGCGCGTTCTGGTCGGCCGCCGCCAGGCCGTGGTCTCGACCAACGATCTGTCCGGCGACGGCAGCCAGGCGCTGGCCGAGCGCGCGGTGGCGATGGCGCGTGCCGCGCCGGAAGACAAATATGCCGGGCTGGCCGATGAGAGCCTGCTGGCGCATCAATTCCCGAACCTCGATCTGATCGACCGTGATCTGCCGACGGTGAC
>NZ_JBKBTV010000145.1:0-860 GCF_046291265.1 Acidovorax sp.
GCTTCGCTGCGGGCAACCTGCGGTGCTCGCGTCCAGCGGGGTCTCGCTCGAACTCGCTTCGTTGCACTGCGCTCAGACAATCGCGAGCCCTGATCCGCTGGCCGCTGCGCTCCTCGGCGCATCCTGAAGGGAACCCACCGGGATCGGACATCCACACGGGCCATTGCTTCGCTGCGCTGCGCTCGCCCCCGAACGCGCAGGCGCAAGCGCCGCGACCGCCAGGCCGAGCGAAGCAATGGCCCGTGCGGCTGTTTGGCCTTTCGGCTGTCCACCCCCTGCTGGCTGCGCCTGCGTCGGGGCGGTTGCGGGGTGAGCATGCGCGTCGAAGCGCGCATGCCTCGTGGTCTGACTCGCCGCGGTTGTTTGAACGAAGCGCCAAAGGCGCGCAGTGAGTTCTGCGGCGCACCCCGCAACCGCCCCGACGCAGGTTGCCCTGTAGCACCGCGAAGGGGTCGCAGACTGGGGGTCGCCTTTTCTTTGGTGACTTTCTTTTGGCGAAGCAAAAGAAAGTCACTCGCCCGCCGGGGCGACAACCCGGCCTCCGCCCCCAGCACAGGCATGCGGCTCAATCCGCGAGCTCGCGAGCGACGCCCAGGTTTCGACAAGCTCAACCCGAACGGTCTGGGAGTGCCGAGAATCACAGGCTTCGACGGGCTCAGCCCCAACGGACCTGGGAACGCAAGCTTAGGCAGGCTCAGCCCGAACGGTTGATGGAGAAACTCAGAAACTATAAAACAATAGCTACTAGCGCTTGATACATAAGCGCTAGAGGCCAAAACAACCAAAAAAATCACCCCCGCCCAATCTCCTCCAAACAAGCACTCATCACCCCCCCATCAAACGCCATCTGCACATGCGCC
>NZ_JBKBTV010000146.1:0-851 GCF_046291265.1 Acidovorax sp.
TCGAGGACGGGGCGACGGTGCCGATCTACTACGAAAGCCGCCTCGCCAGGATCGAACTGCCCGAGGAGGAAAAGCCCAAGGTCGATGCCGAGATCGAGGAACTGACCGAGGACGAAGCCGTCAGCGAACAGGAACGGCTGAAGCGGAAGTGGTCAAAGGTCGAGGCGCTTGTCGGGGCCGAGAAGCGGCTGCGCATGGTGGCCGAGGACCTCGTCGTCCATTTCGAGGCGCGCGTGCAGGCGATGGACGGCAAGGCCATGGTGGTCTGCATGAGCCGCCGCATCTGCGTGGACCTCTACAACCAGATCGTCGCCCTGCGGCCCGACTGGCATGCCGACGACGACAATGCCGGGCTGGTGAAGATTGTGATGACTGGGTCAGCCTCGGACCCGGAAGCCTGGCAGCCCCACATCGGAAGTAAGGCCCGACGCGACCTGCTGGCCAAGCGCGCCAAGGACCCGAAGGACCCGCTTAAGCTGGTGATCGTGCGCGACATGTGGCTGACCGGCTTCGACGCGCCGTCCATGCACACGATGTATATCGACAAGCCGATGCGCGGCCACGCGCTGATGCAGGCCATCGCCCGGGTCAATCGGGTGTTCCGTGACAAGCCCGCCGGGCTGATCGTCGATTACATCGGCATCGCCCAAAACCTGAAATCAGCGCTAGGCCAGTATTCCGCGGCGGATCAGCGCCAAGCCGGGATCGATGAGGCCGAGGCGGTTGCGGCGCTTCTGGAACGGCTGGACGTGGTCCGGGCGATGTTCCACGGCTTCGACTACCGGCTTGGGATCACCGGCACACCGCACGACCGTCTGGTCACCCTCGCGGCGGCGCTGGAATGGATCCTC
>NZ_JBKBTV010000147.1:0-845 GCF_046291265.1 Acidovorax sp.
CAGTAGCAGCAACAGCAACAGCAGCAGCAACAGCAACGGCAGCAGCAGCGGCGACGGCAGCAGCAGCAGCAGCAGCAGGCGGGCTTGGGCTGTGGCGTGGCGACGCGGTATTTGTACGGGGTCATACGACTAGCAGCGGCAGCGTGGGCGGCAGGCGACGTTGCACGGGCATGGGCGCATGTCGGGTGACGACGGAGGGGGAGCGGCGAAGTAGCGCGGGCATGTGCAAGCAGCGAGGTGGCGCGCTCAAGCGACGAGGCAGCGCGCAAGTGTGGGCGGTGTAGCGGCGAGGCAGCGCGTGGGTGTAAGCGGCAAGGCAGCGAGGCAGCGCGTGGGTGCAGGCGGTGAGGCAGCACGTGCACGTGCGGGTGGCGGGCGCGGTGGCGTAGTGCGACGATCGCGCCCCTCCTTCGTCACTGTCTCCTGCTGGCTCCCCCTGATCTCCTGCACCACTCATCAGGCCTGCATCGCGTCTCTCCATTCCCTCGTCATCGTCGTCGGTGTCGTCGCTGCCTGGAGTCCGCGGTGTCACCTCGTCTCGCTGCCACGGCATGGCCTGCAGCGCCATCGGCGCCTGCAGTGTCCGCGGCGCCACGGCCACCGGCGCCGTCATCGTTGCCAGCATGCTCCGCCGCAGCACCGGACGCTCCTGCAGCGTGTTCGTCTTCCGCACCGCTGCGACACCCGCAACGCCAGCAGCTCCAGCAGCGCCAGCAGCACCAGCAGCTCCAACAACGCCAGCAGCTCCAACAACGCCAGCAGCTCCACCCGCGTCCACGTCGGCTTGTGCGTTGCAGTCGGCGCCAGCAGCGACGTCATGCGCACAGCCAGCAGCACCAGCGACG
>NZ_JBKBTV010000148.1:0-797 GCF_046291265.1 Acidovorax sp.
GTTCGCAAGACCCAGCGACGGCAGCAGCAGCGGCGGCGGCACCCTCGGCGCCGCAGGGGCTGCTGGCCGCACACTGCCAGACTCTCCTCACCCACTTTTGCCTGCGCTTCCGCGGCCAGGCCCCCGGTGCTGCGGCGCCCGTGGTGGTGGACATGGAGGCGCAGGCGGCAGCGGCGGCGGCAGCACCGACGGGAACAAGCCCGCGGTAGAGGCCGAGCCGGTAACTGCCGTCCCCCTTGTCTCCCCTCCGCCGTGCTCACGCCGCCCCCCCGCGCAGGAACTGCCTTACGGCTGGGAGACGCGCGTGGATCCGCGCACCGACCGCCGCTACTACTTTAGCCACGCGCTGCAGCGCACGCAATGGGAGCGGCCCGCGCTGGCAGACGCGGCGCCACGGCCCGCTGCGATTCCCGCCGAGGTGGTGGACGATGATTGGCAGGAGCTGGTGGACCAGGGCACGGGTGCGCGCTTCGCCGCGCGGTGCGAGAGCGAGTGGTGCGGGTGGTGACGTCCGTGCGTCCGTGCGTCACGTAGGGCGCAAGTACTTTTACTCCGCCAAGCGACGCAAGAGTCAGTGGGAGCGGCCTGCGGGGGTGGCGTCGGCTGCAGAGGCAGAGGCGGAGGCGAAGCAGCTGCACAAGCAGGTAGTGGCAGCAGATCTGCGGGCGGCGGAGGCTGAGGCTGCGGCAGAGGCGGAGGCGCAGCAGCTGCGCGAGCAGGCAGTGGCAGCAGAGCGGCGGGCGGCCGAAGTACAGCAGCGGGCGGCAGAGGCTGAGCGCGAGCACACGGAAGCGGCG
>NZ_JBKBTV010000149.1:0-738 GCF_046291265.1 Acidovorax sp.
AGCGTGTGGGGCCACCTGGCGCTGCTGTGCCTCAAGTGTGCGCCGCTGCGGCCCGCCGAGGCGGAGCAAGCGCTGGCACAGGCGCTGAAGCTGGAACTAGGGGACGCCACTCTGCTGCAGGAGCTGGGGGAGCTGCTGGCGGAGGCGGGGCAGTTCCGGTCCGCCGAGGGCCCGTTCCGCCGCGCGTTGGTCGCCACGCCCGCTGCTCGGGGTGGCGATCGCAGCAGCGGGGCGCGGCTGCTGCGGCTGCTGGGTCGCGTGGTGTCGGCGCAGGGGCGCGCGGAGGAGCGGAGGACGTGAGCAAGCAGGTGACGCGCGCGCCGCTGGGCAGCAACGACTCCCTCACCCCCTCCAACATGGTCTTCTCCACCACCACCGTGGCCGACGGTCACGCGCGCGGCATTGTGGTGGCGGTGAGCATGGCAACGCGGGTGGGCGCCATTGCCCGCCTGCTCGCGCAGGGCGGCGCCGGCGAGGTGGGCGAGGAGGAGCAGGAGCGGCGCAAGCGCTCGCGCCGCCCGCTGCTGCAGTACAAGCTGCACCGGCTGGGCATCCTGCTGAGCATCGTGGCCGTTGTGACGTGCGTCATTGTGTTTGTGGTGGGCACCGTGCGCGGGTACAGCGAGGACCCCGACCAGCCCGTGTGGCTGCAGAACCTGCTGCTGGCCGCCGCGCTGGGCGTGTCCGCCATCCCCGAGGGCCTGCCCCTGTGCGTCACCATCTGCCTGGCCGTGGGCA
>NZ_JBKBTV010000014.1:0-89134 GCF_046291265.1 Acidovorax sp.
CAGCATGCGCCTGTGCGCAGCGCCTCAGATCATTTTCAACCCACCCACTTGCGCGCATTGCGCCAGAGGTGCATCCACGGGCTCAGCTGGCTGCGGTCTTCGCTGGTCCAGCTCATCTGCACATTGCGGAACACGCGCTCGGGGTGCGGCATCATGGCCGTGAAGCGGCCGTCCGCCGTGGTGACTGCCGTCAAGCCGCCTGCGCTGCCGTTGGGGTTGAACGGGTACTGCTCGGTCGCTGCGCCGTGGTTGTCCACAAAGCGCATGGCAGCAATCGCCTTGGCCGCATCGCCGCGGTATTTGAAGTTGGCATAACCCTCGCCGTGCGCCACGGCAATCGGCAGGCGGCTGCCCGCCATGCCCTGCAGGAACAGGCTGGGGGATTCAAGCACTTCCACCATCGACAGGCGGGCTTCAAAACGCTCGCTCTGGTTGGTGGTAAAGCGCGGCCAGTCTTGCGCGCCGGGGATGATGTCCGCCAGCTCGGCAAACATCTGGCAGCCGTTGCACACGCCCAGGCCGAAGGTGTCCGTGCGGCCAAAGAAGCCCTGGAACTGCGCGGCCAGCACGGGGTTGAAGGTGATGGAACGCGCCCAGCCAATGCCCGCGCCCAGCGTATCGCCGTAGCTGAAGCCACCACAGGCGACCACGCCCTTGAAATCTTCGAGCTTGACGCGGCCAGTCTGCAGGTCGGTCATGTGCACGTCGTAGGCCTCAAAGCCTGCTTCCGTGAACGTGTAGGCCATCTCGATGTGCGAGTTCACACCCTGCTCGCGCAGGATGGCGACCTTGGGCTTGGCGAGGTTCAGGAACGGCGCGGCCACGTTCTCCAACGGATCGAACGTGAGGTGCACGTGCATGCCGGGGTCCGTGGGCTCGCCCGCTGCGGCGTGTTCGGCATCGGCGTTGGCGGGGTTGTCGCGCTGCTGGCAGATCTTCCAGCTCACGGCATCCCACACCTGGTGCAGGTCGGTCAGCGGCGCGCTGAACACAGCCTTGGCATCGCGCCAGACCTGCAGCTCGCCCTTTCCCGCGGCAATCTCGGACGACGCAGGGCGCGTCTTGCCAACGAAGTGGCTGAACCTGGACAGACCGTGGTCACGCAGGGTTTGCATGACGTCGTTGCGTTCTGCAGTGCGGACCTGCAGCAACACACCCAGCTCCTCATTGAATAGGGCTTTCAAGGTGAGTTCGTCGCGGCGCGCGCCCACCTGGCCCGCCCAGTTCTTGGCATCGCCCGTGTCCATGCGGCTGTCGCTGATGCCGTCGCCTTCGGTGATCAGCAGGTCGACATTGAGCGCAACGCCCACATGGCCCGCAAAGGCCATTTCGGCTGCGGCGGCCAGCAGACCGCCATCGCTGCGGTCGTGATAAGCCAGGATCTGGCCCTTGGCGCGCAATGCGTTGACCGCGTTGACGAGGTTCACCAGGTCTTGCGGGTCGTCCACATCGGGCACCACGTCGCCGCTTTGGTCCAGCGTCTGGCCCAAAATGCTGCCGCCCATGCGGTTCTGGCCCTTGCCGAGGTCGATGAGCACCAGTGTGGTGTCGGCTTCGGCGGCGTCGAGTTGTGGCGTGAGCGTGCCGCGCACGTCAGACAGCGAGGCAAACGCGCTCACGATCAGGCTGACGGGTGATGTGACCTTTTTCTTGTCTGAACCTTCGTTCCATTGCGTGCGCATGGACAGCGAATCCTTGCCGACCGGAATGCTGATGCCCAGCGCGGGGCACAACTCCATGCCCACAGCCTTCACGGTTTCGTACAGCGCGGCGTCTTCGCCAGGCTCGCCACAGGCGGCCATCCAGTTGGCAGACAGCTTCACACGGGGCAGCTCAATCGGCGCGGCCAGCAGATTGGTCAGCGCCTCGGCCACGGCCATACGGCCAGATGCAGGCGCGTTGATAGCCGCCAACGGCGTGCGCTCGCCCATGCTCATGGCCTCGCCCGCAAAGCCCTTGTAGTCGGCCAAAGTCACGGCGCAATCGGCCACGGGCACCTGCCAGGGGCCGACCATCTGATCGCGGTGGCTCAGGCCCCCCACGGTACGGTCACCAATGGTGATGAGAAACCGCTTGGACGCCACCGTGGGGTGGGCCAGCACGTCGATTACGGCCTTTTGCAGCGGCACGCCCGTCAAGTCCATCGGTGCGAATTCGCGCACCACGGTCTTCACGTCGCGGTGCATCTTGGGCGGCTTACCCAGCAGCACGTTCATGGGCATGTCCACGGGCAGCTTCTGGTCGTCTGCGGTGGCGGCCGGGTCGTGCAGCACCAGTTGGCGCTCTTCGGTGGCCGTGCCGATCACGGCAAATGGGCAACGCTCGCGTTCGCAGAAAGCCTGGAACAGCGGCAGCGACTCGGGCGCAATGGCCAGCACATAACGCTCCTGGCTCTCGTTGCTCCAGATTTCCTTGGCAGCCATGCCCGACTCTTCGAGCTGCACGGCGCGCAGGTCAAAGCGTGCGCCACGGCCTGCGTCGTTAGTCAGCTCAGGAAAGGCATTGCTCAAACCACCCGCGCCTACGTCGTGGATGGCGAGGATGGGGTTGGCCGCGCCCTGCGCCCAGCAGTGGTTGATGACCTCTTGCGCACGGCGCTCGATCTCGGGGTTGCCGCGCTGCACCGAGTCAAAGTCCAGCTCGGCCGCGTTGGTGCCGGTGGCCATGGAGCTGGCCGCGCTGCCACCCATGCCGATGCGCATACCGGGGCCGCCCAGCTGGATCAGCAGCGAGCCCGCAGGGAATTCGATCTTTTGGGTCAGCCCGGCATCGATCACGCCCACGCCGCCCGCGATCATGATGGGCTTGTGGTAGCCGCGCTGCACGCCAGCCACTTCCTGCTCGTATTCACGGAAGTAACCGTTCAGGTTGGGACGGCCGAATTCGTTATTGAACGCTGCGCCGCCCAGGGGCCCTTCGACCATGATCTGCAGCGGGCTGGCGATGTGCTCGGGCTTGCCGACGGTGCTGCCCCACAGCTTGCCCACGGTAAAGCCCGTCAAACCCGCCTTGGGCTTGGAGCCCCGGCCCGTGGCACCCTCGTCGCGGATCTCGCCGCCCGCACCGGTGGAGGCACCGGGGAACGGGGAGATAGCCGTAGGGTGGTTGTGCGTTTCCACCTTCATCAGCACATGCTGGGTGACACTACTCTTTTGATAGCTGTTAGCGCTTGATGGATAAGCGCCAGAGGCCATTTTGGCTAAAAATCGCTCCACCTCATGGCCTTCCATGACCGAGGCGTTATCCGAATACGCAATCACCGTGTGCTGGGGCGCCAGCTGGTGCGTGTTGCGGATCATGCCGAACAGGCTCTTCGCTTGAGCCACGCCGTCAATGGTGAACTCGGCGTTGAAGATCTTGTGGCGGCAGTGCTCGCTGTTGGCCTGGGCGAACATCATCAACTCCACGTCGGTGGGGTTGCGAGCCAGGCCCGTGAAGGCGTTGACGAGGTAGTCGATTTCGTCATCGGCCAGCGCCAGGCCAAAGCGGGTGTTGGCGGCTTCGAGTGCCTTCCTGCCTTGTTCAGGGCCACCGGCCAGCACGTCGACATGCTCCATGGGCGCGGGCTGCAGTTCGGTGAACAGCGCAGCGGCGGCACTGCGGTCGGCCACCACCGATTCGGTCATGCGGTCGTGCAGCAAGGCCGCCACCTGGGCCAGTTGCTCAGGCGTCAGTTCGGGCGTCTTGCCTAGCAAGCCCGATTTGAGGCTGATGCGGAATTCGGTGATGCGCTCTACCCGGCGAATGGCAATGCCGCAGTTGCGGGCAATGTCGGTGGCCTTGGAAGCCCAGGGCGACAGCGTGCCCAGACGCGGGGTGACGATGAGGGCGGCGCCATCTTCAGGGCCTGCGTACGGATCGCCGTAGGTCAGCAGCGCGGCCAGACGTTCCTGCTCAGTGGGAGTGGGGGCCGCATCGGTCGCCACCAGGTGCACGAAACGCGCTGCAATGCCACTGATCTTGGGGTGGATCGCCTCCAGGGCGGGTTGAAGTTGCTGAGCGCGGAAGGTGCTGAGGGCGTTGCCGCCCGCCAGCGTAGTCATGTGCAAGGTCACGGTAGCGGCCTGTTGGGGGTGTGAGGGGTCGATGGTGGTGCCGACCCGGGGTCCAGACCGGTGGGCCTGGGCAGGTGGACAGCCCGACATTTTACCGGGCGTACCACCCACCGCTGCAGCCACCGGAGTGCAATGGGATAATTGCGGCATGAGCATCACCATCAAAAGCGCTGAAGACATCGAGGGCATGCGCCTGGCCTGCCGCCTCGCCTCCGAAGTGCTGGACTACATCACTCCCCACATCAAGCCCGGTATCACGACGAAAGAAATCGACCGCCTGGGCGCCGAATGCATGGCCCAGCAGGGCACGATTTCGGCTACGGTGGGCTACCAGCCACCCGGCTACCCGCCCTACCCTGCGTCGCTGTGCACCTCGGTCAACCATGTGGTGTGCCACGGCATCCCCAATGACAAGCCCTTGAAAAAGGGCGACATCGTCAATGTGGACGTGACCGTGATCACCAAGGACGGCTGGTACGGCGACAACAGCCGCATGTTCCTGATCGGCGAATGCTCGATTGCCGCCAAGCGCCTGTCCGCCATCACGTTTGACGCCATGTGGCACGGCATCATGCAGGTCAAGCCGGGCGCCCACCTGGGCGACATCGGCCACGCCATTCAGAAGTTTGCCGAAGGCCAGGGCTTTTCCATCGTGCGCGAGTTCTGCGGCCATGGCATTGGCCAGAAGTTCCACGAAGAGCCCCAGGTACTGCACTACGGCCGCCCCGGCACGCTCGAAGAACTGGTGCCTGGCATGGTGTTCACGATCGAGCCCATGATCAACGCAGGCCGCCGCGAGGTGAAGGACTTTGGCAACGATGGCTGGACCATCGTGACCAAGGACCACAGCCTGTCGGCCCAGTGGGAGCACACGGTGCTGGTCACCGAAACAGGCTATGAAGTGATGACGCTGTCGGCAGGCTCCCCGCCGCTGCCGGCCTTTGTGACAGCCACAGCCACCTGACGGCGCCTGCGAGACCGCAACCGCCACGGTCTCGCACAACTCTTGCATGGCTTTTTTCATGGCCCCCTAACCGCGCACAAACCGCGCACCCCTCGACCATGACCGAACTCCATGCCCTGCGCGACACCTACCGCAGCGACAAAGCCGCCCTGCTGGCCGCCATGCAGGCCACTGGGGCATCCACCCGTGGCATTCGCGTGCTGCTGCGCAAGCTGTCGACGCTGGCGGGCCAGTTGCTGCAAACCCTGTGGCAGCGGGCCGAGTTGCCCAGCGACCTGGCCCTGATCGCGGTGGGCGGCTTTGGACGTGACCAGCTGTTTCCGTATTCGGATGTCGATGTGCTGCTGCTGCTGCCGGATGGCACGGCCCCCGAGGCTGGGACGGTGCTGCGCACGCAACTGGAAGGTTTTATTGGCAGTTGCTGGGATGCGGGGCTGGAGATTGGGTCCAGCGTGCGCACGGTGGCCGAATGCCTGGCCGAGAGCGCGCGCGATGTCACGGTGCAGACCTCGCTGCTCGAATCCCGCCTGGTCTGCGGCAACACCGATCTGTTTGCAGAGTTTCAGCGCCAATACCGCAAGCAGATGAGCCCCCAGGCATTTTTGGTGGCCAAAACGCTGGAAATGCGCCAGCGGCACAACAAGTACGAAAACACGCCTTACTCGCTGGAGCCCAACTGCAAGGAGTCGCCCGGTGGCCTGCGGGACTTGCAGATGATTCTGTGGGTGTCGCAGGCAGCGGGCTTGGGCAGCAACTGGAAGGAACTGGCCGCCAGCGGCATGGCCACCGCATTCGAGGTGCGCCAGATTGAACGCAATGAGGCGGTGCTCTGCCTCATACGTGCCCGCCTGCATGCAGCCGCTGGGCGGCACGAAGACCGACTGGTGTTTGACTTGCAAACCGCCGTGGCGGAATCGTTTGGCTACCGATCGCAAGCGCCCGACGGGTCGCGCCTGCCGATGCGCGCCAGCGAAACCATGATGCGGCGCTACTACTGGGCCGCCAAGGCGGTATCGCAGCTCAGCCAGATCCTGTTGCTCAACATCGAAGAGCGGCTGAACCCCTCCACCCACGAGCCACGGCCCATCAACGCGCGTTTCTTTGAAAAGGCGGGCCTGATCGAAGTGGCGAGCGATGACCTGTATGTGCGCGACCCTCACGCCATCCTCGAAACGTTTTTGCTCTACCAGACCACGGTAGGCCTCAAAGACCTGTCGGCCCGCACCCTGCGTGCGCTGTACAACGCACGCGGCGTGATGGATGGGGCCTTCCGCCGCGACCCGGTCAACCGGGCGGCCTTCATGCGCATCCTGCAGCAGCCGTCGGGCATCACGCACGCCATGCGGCTCATGAACCAGACCTCGGTGCTGGGGCGCTATCTGTGGGCGTTTCGGGGCATCGTGGGGCAGATGCAGCATGACTTGTTCCACGTGTACACCGTGGACCAGCACATCCTGATGGTGCTGCGCAATGTGCGCCGCTTCTTCATGGCTGAACATGCGCACGAATACCCGTTTTGCTCGCAACTAGCGGGCGGCTGGGACAAGCCGTGGATCCTGTACATCGCCGCACTCTTCCACGACATCGGCAAGGGCCGTGGCGGCGACCACTCACAGATTGGCGCCGTGGAAGTGCGCCGTTTTTGCCGCCAGCACGGCGTGGACCGCGAAGACGCCAAACTCATCGAGTTTCTGGTCAGCGAACACTTGTGCATGAGCCGCATCGCCCAAAAGGAAGACCTGAGCGACCCCGACGTGATTGCCGCGTTTGCACTCCGCGTGGGCAACGAGCGCTACCTCACCGCGCTGTATTTGCTGACCGTGGCCGACATCCGCGGCACCAGCCCCAAGGTCTGGAACGCCTGGAAGGGCAAGCTGCTGGAGGACTTGTACCGCGCCACGCTGCGCACCCTGGGCGGCCGTGCACCCGATGCCGCCGCCGAGATCGAGGCGCGCAAGCGCGAGGCGTTGGTGCTGCTGGCGCTGAGCGCCCTGCCCTTTGAAGCCCACAAAACCCTGTGGGCTACGTTGGACGTGAGCTATTTCATGCGCCACGAGGCCGCCGACATTGCCTGGCACACGCGCCACCTGTCCCGCCACGTAGGCGCCCCGCGCCCCGTGGTGCGTGCGCGCCAGTCACTGGCGGGCGACGGCCTGCAAGTGATGGTCTACGCGCCCGACCAAGAAGACCTGTTCGCCCGCATCTGCGGCTACTTTGACCGTGCAGGCTTCAGCATTCTGGATGCGCGGGTCCATACGGCCAACAACCAGCACGCGCTGGACACCTTTCAGGTGGTCGCAGCCGACCAGGCAGGTCATTACCGTGAGCTGACCCACATGGTGGAGAGCGATCTGGTGCGCGTGATCGAAGAAGGCGGCCCGCTGCCCGAGCCCGCACGCAAACGCGTGTCACGCCGGGTCAAGAGCTTTCCGGTCGCGCCGCGCGTCACCCTGCGACCCGACGAAAAAGCCCAGCGCTGGCTGCTGGCCATCTCAGCCAGCGACCGCGCCGGTCTGCTGTACCTGGTGGCCCGCGTGCTGGCACAACACCACCTGAGCGTGCAACTGGCCAAGGTCAGCACGCTGGGCGAGCGCGTGGAAGACACCTTCCTGGTGCAAGGCCCCGAGTTGCAGAACAACGCCCGCCAGATCCAGATTGAGACAGAACTGCTGCGCGAGCTGTCGGCGTGATGAATGCGCGGCTGAGGCGGGGGCAAAGGCGCAGCAGATGCAAAGGTGCTGCGTACAGCATATTGCTTCCCTATTGATAGCTACTAGCGCTTATCCATCAAGCGCTAGAGGCATATTTCATCAATATTTTCACTATCAGCTAGACGCAACGAGAACGGTGCTTCTTGCCGCACGCCTGCACGCGTGTATCAGTCGTCCTCAGTCGCGCTGATCTCGGGAAACAACACCTCGGTGAAGCCGAACTGCGTGAAGTCACGCACCCGCATCGGATAGAGCTTGCCAATGAGGTGATCGCATTCGTGCTGCACCACCCGCGCATGAAACCCCTCCACGGTGCGATCAATCGGATCGCCAAACGGGTCCACACCGGTGTAGCGAATGCGCGACCACCGCGGCACCTTGCCACGCAGCCCCGGCACCGAAAGGCAACCTTCCCAATCTTCTTCCTCTTGGTCGCCCAGGGGGGTGATCACCGGGTTCAGCAGCACGGTGGGCGGCACCAGCGGACGGTCGGGGTAACGCGGGTTGCGATCGTCCGAGCCAAAAATCACCAATTGCAGATCCACCCCAATCTGCGGCGCAGCCAAACCGGCACCATTGACGGATCGCATCGTGTCGAACATGTCACGCACCAGCAGGTGCAGCGCATCGGTGTCAAAGGCCGTCACGGGTTGGGCAACACGCAACAAGCGCGGGTCTCCCATTTTTAAGATGGTGTGGATAGTCATGGGGTTTGGAGCGTGGTGTGGCAAACGCGTGAACGGAAACGGCTCGCGTTGAAGCCCGCGCAGCATAACGCGCGCAGTGCAAGCGCGCGGGGGGAACGAAGCCCCGCAAAACGCAGCCCTGTTTTCTGGAAAACGCTCACATTTTGTGTATATAATCGTGGTCTTGTTCCTCGATAGCTCAGTTGGTAGAGCGCCGGACTGTTAATCCGTAGGTCCCTGGTTCGAGCCCAGGTCGAGGAGCCACTTCAAAAGCCCTGCACCCACCGGTGCAGGGCTTTTTTGTTGGGCCCACAGCCTGTCGCGCGGAACGCCTGCCACCGTGCCAGACAATAGTGCTTTTGACCGACCACCCCGTGCCGCCGCAACTACCCTGGCTGGAGCCTGAAGACCCACTGCCCCACCCCACTGCGGCCTGGGGTTTGAACGACCCTGCGCCGGGTCTGCTTGCTGCGGGAGGAGCCCTTGGTGTACCAAATCTGTGTGCAGCCTACGGCCAAGGCTCATTCCCCTGGTATGGCCCTGGGCAACCCATTCTTTGGTGGGCGCCCGACCCGCGCATGGTGCTGCCGGTTTCCGAATTTCGCCTCCACCGGTCCTTGCGCAAAACTCTGCAGGCATTTCGCTCCAATCCACGCTGCGAAATTCGGGTAGACAGCGCCTTCCACGCCGTCATCACGGCTTGCGCCACCCAAGAGCGTGATGGACAGGCGGGCACCTGGATCGTCCCCGAAATGATCGCCGCCTACACCGCTCTGCACACAGCGGGCTACGCCCACAGCATTGAAACCTGGGTCAACGGCGAGTTGATAGGGGGTCTGTATTGCGTGGCCCTCGGCCGCGCCGTGTTTGGTGAATCCATGTTTGCCCACGCGACCGATGCCTCGAAGATCGCGCTTTCGGCACTGGTGTGCCTGTGCCGCCACAACGGCGTTGAACTGATCGACTGCCAGCAGAACACGCAGCATCTAGCTTCACTAGGCGGACGGGAAATATCCCGCGCACAGTTCCTCATCGACACAGAGCGTGCCCGCCAAGAACCCGCTCCACGCTGGACGTTTGACCCCGTATACTGGAGCGAGCTGCTGCCATCCACACTGCCCAAGGCATGACGCAACTCAATGACCTCCCGCTGCAGACCCTGCAGTTCTACGCGACGGCCCCCTACCCCTGCAGCTACCTGCCGGACAGACAGGCCCGGTCTCAGGTCGCCACGCCCAGTCACCTGATTCAAAGCGATGTGTACTCCGACTTGGTCGCAAAGGGATTCCGGCGCAGCGGCATGTTCACTTACCGACCGTATTGCGATGGGTGCCAGGCCTGCACACCGCTGCGGGTGCTGGTCAACGAGTTCAAGCCCGACCGCAGCCAAAGACGCTCGACCGTGCGGCATGGAAACCTTCAAGCGCGGGTGCTGCGGCTGTGTTTTGTTCCTGAGCACTACCAGCTCTATCTGCGCTACCAGAACGGGCGCCACGCGGGCGGCGGCATGGACCATGACAGCATTGATCAATACACCCAGTTTTTGCTGCAAAGCCGCGTGAATTCCCGGTTGGTGGAATTTCGCGAGAGCGACGAGTCAGGCGAACCCGGGGCGCTGAAGATGGTGTCCATCCTGGATGTGCTGGATGACGGGCTATCGGCTGTCTACACCTTCTATGAACCCGAGCCCCACTGCAGCTACGGCACCTACAACGTGATGTGGCAGATTGCCCAAGCCAACTCCTTGGGCCTGCCCCATGTGTATCTGGGCTATTGGATCGAAGCCAGTCCCAAAATGAATTACAAGGCGCGTTTTCATCCGAATGAGATTCGCACCCAGGGAGAATGGCAGCGCACAGGCGAGGGAACACTTCAAGGCGGCTGAACTCGGCGCAAAGCGGTGGCACATTTCACAAGGTAAGATGCAGCGGCCCTTGCCCTATCGCCGCTCATGAAAAAAATCGACCCCAGCATCCCCGTCAAACCCAGCGTTCAAGTGCTTGAGCGCATGTTTACGCTGATCGATGTGCTGGCGTCTCGCGAAGAGGCGATTTCGCTCAAAGAGATCAGCGAAAAAACGGGCCTGCACCCTTCCACGACGCACCGCATCCTGAACGATCTGACCATTGGCCGTTTTGTGGATCGCCCAGAATCCGGCAGCTACCGCCTGGGCATGCGTCTCCTGGAACTGGGCAACCTCGTCAAAGCACGCCTGAGCGTGCGCGATGCAGCACTGACTCCCATGCGCAACCTGCACAAGCTGATCCAGCAGCCCGTGAACCTGAGCATGCGCCAGGGCGATGAAATTGTGTACGTGGAAAGGGCCTACAGCGAACGCTCTGGCATGCAGGTGGTCCGTGCAATTGGCGGACGTGCCCCATTGCATCTCACATCAACCGGCAAGCTGTTTTTGGCGCTGGACGACCCCCAACGCGTACGCGCCTACGCGACACGCACAGGCCTGTCCGGCCAGACCCGCAACAGCATCACCCAGCTCCCCATCCTTGAACGGGAACTGGCCAAGGCACGGCAATACGGAATCGCCCGCGACAACGAAGAATTGGAATTGGGTGTGCGCTGCATGGCAGCTGGCGTGTATGACGACCAGGGCAAGCTCGTCGCTGGCCTCTCTATCTCGGCACCTGCAGATCGGCTCGACGAAGGTTGGCTGCCAAAACTTCAGGCGACCGCCAGCGAGATCTCAGTGGCGCTGGGCCACGTGGCAAGTCCCGACGCGCCTGGTGATGTGATCGGGAGCAACCGGAGCCTGGTCCGGTAAAACCGACACGGGCAACTACTCGCCAGGGACCGCCAAAGCAGCAGACATGGCATGGCGGGATAGCCATGAGCAGCGCTGCAAACGCAGTCGTCTCGCTTTACCGAAGAACCGCAGCGATCCGCATTGCGCGATGTGGAGACAGCACCCGGGGCGACCCCAGCGCGTCGCCAGCAAACGCTGCTCAGCCGTTGTTACCTCGAACCGCTTGAAGTGGAGCTGCCAAAGATGGCAGGACAGGCATGGACTCAACCCATTGCCTCACACGCTCGGCATCACCCAGACGGCTGAATTTGCCTGCCGAGTCGAGAAAAACCATGATGAGCTTGCGCCCAGCGACCTGTGTCTGCATCACCAGACAACGCCCTGCTTCAGAGATGTAGCCCGTTTTCTGAAGGCCAATTTCCCAGGTGGGGTTCTTCACCAAACCATTGGTGTTGTTGTACTGCAGAGTTTTTTGTCCCACCGCCACTTCATAGCCAGGCGAAGTCGACAGCTCGCGCAGCAATGCATCACCGTGAGCCACGTTAACCAACGTCGCCAGATCCCGTGCGCTGGACTGGTTGCGACTGGAGAGCCCGGTGGGCTCCACATAGCGGGTATCGGTCATGCCCAACAGGCGCGCCTTGGTGTTCATTTGGGTCACAAAAACACCCAGGCCGCCTGGATAAGTGCGGCCCAAAGCATGGGCAGCGCGGTTCTCGCTAGACATGAGCGCCAAATGCAGCATTTCGCCGCGGGTGAGCGTAGTCCCCACCGTCAGCCGTGAGCGACTGCCTTTTTCAGTGTCCACATCGTCCTGCGTGATGGTGATGGGTTCATCCATCGGCAAATTGGCCTGAGAGATGATCATCCCGGTCATCAGCTTGGTCAGCGAGGCAATGGGCAAAACGGCGTGATCGTTCTTGCTGAGCAACACCTCATGCGTGTCCTGGTCGATGACGAGAGCCACGCTGGATTTGAGTTCCAGCGGATCGGTGATTTCGTGCAGGCCTGCGATTTGCCCAAACGAGAGCTTGGGAGGAATGTAGGCAACCCGGGTAGGCGCTTTCGCCATCTTGGCGGAAATGCGAACTGCCTTGGTGTTGGCTGCGGTCTTTCGAGGAGCCACAGCACGCTTGGACTTCACAGAGCTGACCTGCTCTTTTTTCGCTGACGCCTTCTTTCGCTCGCCTGCATGGGCAGCGGGCGCAATCAGCGCGACACCCACAAAGAGACAGCCCAAAAGCTTGAAAAATCGACTCACTGCGGTGCGGTGGGCATGGTGCATCAAAGTGCTCCAAACAGTAAAAAGTGTTGTGCAGTGTACAGAAACTAAAAAAGTCTCGCAAGATCAATAACTTGCGCGACTTTCCCAGAAAGTGAGTGAAATTATAAAATCAATACTCAGCCTTGTGCTGCCACCCGGTCAGCTTTACTTTGTAACTTGTTCAAAGCGCTGAGGTAAGCCTTTGCGGACGCGACGACGATGTCTGGATCGGCGCCCACGCCATTCACCACGCGGCCACTGTTCTGCAGGCGCACGGTCACTTCGCCCTGGCTTTCTGTAGAACCACTTATGGCATTGACGGAGTACAGCACCATTTCGGCGCCACTCTTGACGTGCGACTCAATGGCCTTCAGCGACGCATCCACCGGCCCATTCCCATCGGACTCGCTGCGCACTTCGTGTCCATCAATGGTGAACACGATGCGAGCGCGCGGTTGCTCCCCCGTTTCACTCTGCTGAAAGAGCGACACAAAGCCGTACTGCTCCTTCTCGCTGGTCACGCTCTCATCGCTCACCAGTGCAAGAATGTCTTCGTCGAAAATCTCGCTCTTGCGGTCGGCCAACTCCTTGAACCGCGTAAACGCTGTGTTGACCTCGGTCTCGCTATCCAGACTCACGCCCAATTCCTGCAGCCGCTGCTTGAAGGCGTTACGGCCGCTGAGCTTGCCCAGCACAATCTTGTTGGCACTCCAGCCCACATCCTCGGCGCGCATGATCTCGTAGGTGTCACGCGCCTTGAGCACGCCATCCTGGTGGATGCCGCTGGCGTGGGCGAAGGCGTTGGCGCCGACCACGGCCTTGTTGGGCTGCACCACGAAGCCGGTGGTCTGGCTGACCATGCGGCTCGCCGCCACGATGTGCTGGGTGTCGATGTTGAGGTCGAGGTTGAAATAGTCACGGCGGGTCTTGACCGCCATCACCACTTCTTCAAGCGAGCAGTTGCCGGCACGCTCACCCAAGCCGTTGATCGTGCACTCGACTTGGCGCGCGCCGCCTATCTTGACGCCTGCCAACGAGTTGGCCACCGCCATACCGAGGTCGTTGTGGCAATGCACCGACCAGATCGCTTTGTCACTGTTGGGGATGCGCTCACGCAGCGTCTTGATGAAGTTGCCGTACAGCTCGGGGATCGCATAGCCCACGGTGTCGGGCACGTTGATGGTGGTGGCGCCTTCATCAATGACGGCCTCCAGCACACGGCACAAAAAGTCCGGATCGCTGCGGTACCCGTCTTCGGGGCTGAACTCGATGTCCGCCACCAAATTGCGCGCAAAACGCACCGACTGCTTGGCTTGCTCCATCACCTGGTCCGGTGTCATGCGCAACTTCTTTTCCATGTGAAGTGCAGACGTCGCGATGAAGGTGTGAATGCGCGCATTGGCTGCACCCTTCAAGGCCTCGGCAGCGCGGGAAATATCTCGGTCATTTGCACGTGAAAGCGAGCAAATGGTGGACTCCCTGATCGCGTTCGCGATGGCCTGCACCGCCTCAAAATCCCCGTTGGAACTGGCAGCAAAGCCAGCCTCGATCACATCGACCTTCAGGCGCTCCAGCTGGCGGGCAATGCGCAGCTTCTCGTCTTTGGTCATGGACGCGCCTGGCGACTGTTCGCCGTCACGCAATGTGGTGTCGAAAATGATGAGTTTGTCAGCCATGTCGTCTCTCCTGGATCTAATGAAGTTGCAGGTGGGGGTGGGTTCGGCCCGCAACACTGAAAATCTGGCGCCCAAAACAAAAGGCCCGTTGCGGATGCATACGGGCCTTTGTGGAAAAGTGTGCGCGTGCGCCTACTGTCTCCGCCCGTGGGGAGGTAGCAGTAGGGCCAGTGCAAACGATTTCATGCGGTGTAATGTAGCACAAGTCGCCAAACACGACCTTGTTCACTTGTGAAGTCCGCGCTCATCGGGTTCATCCGTCGATGTGCTGATGACACTGCTGTGCTGACCCTTGGCCTTGCGCCATGCGTACACCCCGTAGCCACTCACACCATACAAAACGAAAACGCCAAACAGGACGATGGGAGGGTTGATGTTGATGACGGCGATACCCAGTGCAATCAGCACAATGGCCGCAAAAGGAACGCTCTTTTTCATCTGCAAGTCCTTGAAGCTGTAAAAGGGCACGTTGGTCACCATCGTGAGGCCCGCATACAGCGTGAAGGCGAACATGATCCAGGTGACCTGGTTCCAGGTGAGCCACAGGTCTTCCCCAGGGCGCACCCCCAACTCGGTCATAAGCCAGATAAAGCCCGCTACCAAAGCCGCCGCTGCAGGTGACGGCAACCCTTGGAAGTAGCGTTTGTCCACCACGCTGGTATTCACATTGAAACGGGCCAGGCGCAGGGCAGCGCAGGCGCAGTAAACAAAAGCGGCAATCCAGCCCCAGCGCCCCAAACCTCTCAACGACCACTCGTAGGCGATCAAGGCAGGCGCGGCACCAAAAGACACCATGTCAGACAGCGAATCCATCTGTTCACCAAACGCGCTTTGGGTGTTGGTCATGCGGGCCACACGGCCGTCCAGGCTATCGAGCACCATGGCACAAAAAACGCCCACAGCGGCCAAGTCGAAGCGGCCATCCATGGCCATCACGATGGAATAGAACCCCCCAAACAGCGCCGCCAGCGTAAACAGATTGGGCAAGATGTAGATGCCTTTGCGCCGCTTGCGCACCATCACCTCGGTGCTTTCGGTGGAACCATTGCCATCATGCATCAAAAAGACCTCCAGCGCTTGCCAGCAAAGCGCAAGCAGCTATTAAATTTATAGTAATCGACAACCTTCTGCCCAGCAGGTCAGTTGTCGCTCGCATCCAAGGCGAAGGCCGCAGTGTAGCGCCTGCGAGCAGCACTTCACGCCCATGAAAAAGGCCACCGAAGTGGCCTTTTGATGGCTCAGGAGTGAAGCATCAGTTGCGGGTCTGGTCGACCAGCTTGTTCTTGGCAATCCAGGGCATCATGGCGCGCAATTGGCTACCCACCACTTCGATGCTGTGGTCGGCCGTGTTGCGGCGACGGGCCGTCATCGATGGGTAGTTCAGGCGGCCTTCCTGAATGAACATCTTGGCGTAATCGCCGTTCTGGATGCGCTTCAGGGCATTGCGCATGGCAGCGCGCGACTGCTCGTTGATCACTTCAGGGCCGGTCACGTACTCGCCGTACTCGGCGTTGTTCGAGATCGAGTAGTTCATGTTGGCAATGCCGCCTTCGTAGATCAGGTCCACGATGAGCTTGAGCTCGTGCAGGCACTCGAAGTAGGCCATTTCAGGGGCGTAGCCAGCTTCGACCAGGGTTTCGTAACCCATCTTGATCAGCTCGACCGCACCGCCGCACAGCACAGCTTGTTCGCCGAACAAGTCGGTCTCGGTTTCTTCCTTGAAGTTGGTCTCGATGATGCCAGCCTTGCCGCCGCCGTTGGCTGCGGCGTAGCTCAGGGCCAGGTCACGGGCCTTGCCGGACTTGTCCTGGTGCACAGCCACGAGGTGGGGCACGCCGCCGCCTTGGGTGTAGGTGTTGCGCACGGTGTGGCCGGGGGCCTTGGGGGCGACCATCCAGACGTCCAGGTCAGCGCGGGGCACGACTTGGTTGTAGTGCACGTTGAAGCCGTGGGCGAAGGCCAGCGAAGCGCCCTTTTTCAGATGCGGTTCGATTTCAGTGTAAACAGCCGCGATGTTCTCATCGGGCAGCAAAATCATTACGACGTCGGCCAATGCAACCGCTTCGTTGACTTCCAGCACGTTCAGGCCGGCCTTTCCGACCTTGTCCCACGATGCACCGCCCTTGCGCAGGCCGACCACGACCTTTACGCCGCTGTCGTTCAGGTTTTGTGCGTGGGCATGGCCTTGGCTGCCGTATCCGATGATGGCTACGGTCTTGCCCTTGATCAGGCTCAGGTCGGTGTCTTTGTCGTAGAAAACTTTCATGGGTCGCTCCGGTTGAAATACGTTGTTGGTTGAAAAAATTAAAACAGGGGATTGTCTTACATAGGATTGGATTTCGGCCGGATGGCTAGGCTGGGGAGCCGCAGACAGTGCTGTAGCACGGCAAGGCTCCCCAACGACGCTAGCTGGTCGAAGGCCAATCCGTCACACGCGCAGAATGCGCTCGCCGCGGCCGATGCCACTGGCACCGGTGCGGACTGTTTCAAGAATGGCGGTGCGGTCAATGGCCTGCAGAAAAGCGTCGTTCTTCGACTGGTCGCCTGTCAGCTCAATGGTGTAGCTCTTCTCGGTCACGTCGATGATGCGGCCACGAAAGATATCCGCCATGCGCTTCATCTCTTCGCGCTCCTTGCCCACCGCGCGCACCTTTACCATCATGAGCTCGCGCTCGGTGTAGGCACCTTCGGTGAGATCAACCACCTTGACCACTTCAATGAGGCGGTTCAGGTGCTTGGTGATCTGCTCGATCACGTCGTCGGAACCCGCGGTCTGGATCGTCATGCGCGACAGCGATGGATCCTCGGTAGGCGCCACGGTGAGCGATTCGATGTTGTAACCACGGGCCGAGAACAGGCCGACCACGCGCGACAGCGCCCCGGGTTCGTTTTCCAGCAAGACAGCAATGATGTGTTTCATGGGTGCAGATTCCTCTTTTCGCTGCCCTCCCCCGTGCACGGTAATACACGGGCTTGGCAGGCAATAGATTCGTCAAAAAAAGTGATTGCTATGCATTAGATAGCTAGTAGCGCTTATTGGATAAGCGCTGGAGGCCGATTTTGCTTATTAAAGGTCTTCCGACCCCAACAACATTTCGGTGATGCCCTTGCCCGCCTGCACCATCGGGAACACGTTCTCGGTGGGGTCGGTGCGGAAGTCCATGAACACCGTGCGGTCCTTGAGCTTGCGCGCTTCGCGCAGCGCAGGCTCCACGTCCTTCGGGTGCTCGATCAACATGCCGACGTGGCCATAAGCCTCGGCCAACTTCACGAAGTTGGGCAGCGCATCCATGTAGCTGTGGCTGTAGCGGCCTTCGTACTCAACCTCTTGCCACTGCCGCACCATGCCCAGGTAACGGTTGTTCAGCGAGCAGATCTTGATCGGCGTGTTGTACTGCAGGCAGGTGGACAGTTCCTGAATGTTCATCTGCACCGAGCCTTCGCCCGTGATACAGAACACTTCAGATTCGGGCTTGGCCAGCTTGATGCCCATCGCGTAGGGAATGCCCACACCCATGGTTCCCAGGCCACCAGAGTTGATCCAGCGGCGCGGCTCGTCAAACCTGTAATACTGCGCAGCCCACATCTGGTGCTGGCCCACGTCAGATGTGATGTAAGTGTCGACGTCCTTGGTCATGTTCCACAGCGTTTCCACCACGTACTGCGGCTTGATGACATCGGTACTGCCCATGCTGTACTTCAGACAATCGCGGCTGCGCCAGCCTTCGATGGTGTCCCACCACGCGGCGAGCGCACCGGCATCGGGGCGGGTGCTGCTCTCGCGGATCATGGAGATCAGCTCAGTCAGCACATCTTTCACATCACCAACAATCGGGATATCGACCTTCACGCGCTTGGAGATGCTCGACGGATCGATGTCTACGTGGATGATCTTGCGGTCGTTCTGCGCAAAGTGCTTGGGATTGCCGATCACGCGGTCGTCAAAGCGCGCGCCCACAGCCAGCAGCACGTCGCAGTTCTGCATCGCGTTGTTGGCTTCGATGGTGCCGTGCATGCCCAGCATGCCCAGAAACTTGCGATCCGACGCTGGATAGGCGCCCAGGCCCATCAGCGTATTGGTGACGGGGTAGCCCAACATGTCCACCAGGGTACGCAGTTCATTGGTGGCGTTGCCCAGCAGCACGCCGCCACCGGTGTAGATATAGGGACGCTTGGCCACCAGCAGCAACTGGAGCGCCTTGCGGATCTGTCCGCCATGCCCCTTGCGCACCGGGTTGTACGAGCGCATTTCCACACTTTGTGGATAGCCGCTGTACGGCACCTTCTTGAAGGACACGTCCTTGGGCACATCCACCACCACGGGGCCAGGGCGGCCTGAGCGTGCGATGTGGAAGGCCTTCTTCATCGTCATGGCCAAATCACGCGGATCCTTGACGAGGAAGTTGTGCTTGACGATGGGGCGGGTGATGCCGACCGTGTCGCATTCCTGAAATGCGTCCAGTCCAATGGCGGCCGTAGGCACCTGGCCGGAGATGATCACCATCGGGATGCTGTCCATGTAGGCCGTGGCAATACCGGTGACAGCATTGGTGAGGCCGGGGCCGGACGTGACCAGCGCCACGCCGACTTCGCCGGTAGCACGGGCATAACCGTCGGCAGCATGCACAGCGGCCTGCTCGTGGCGCACCAGCACATGCTGGATGGTGTCTTGTTTGTAGAGCGCGTCGTAGATGTAGAGAACCGCACCGCCGGGATAGCCCCAGATGTACTGAACGTTCTCAGCCTGAAGCGACTTGATGAGGATCTCGGAACCCATAAGGTCCTGAGCACCGGAAACGGGGGAGATATTGTTGCCCTGCGAAGCAGCGGCAGCTGAGGAGAGCTCAGCTTTGGAGATTTCCATGATCGATCAACCTTTGTGAATTTCTCTGACGAAAAACCTTGGGTGCTCCTTGCACGCGCTCTTGTGAAGCCAGCTCGGAACTTGAGGCCAAGGACATAAGCGAGATGATTGCCCGCCGGACCGTGACCCGTTTGCCTTTTGAATTGCAGCGGCGATTATCGCACTGCAACACAACCAAAACCCAAGAGCCCTAAAAAATTCACCGCTGGATGCGATAATCTATGGCTTCACAGTGCCACATAGCCACATTTTTGGTGCCTAGCGGCGCCGATCCCTCCCGGGCTGACCCGTCTTGGCAACCGAACAAGAACTCTCCGATTTCCTCAAAAGTGTAGAAAAGCGCGCCTTCAAGCGCTCGGTCTATCACGTTCGCAACGAGGAAGCGGCGCTCGACATTGTTCAAGACAGCATGCTCAAGCTGGCAGAACACTACGGTGACAAACCGGCCAACGAGCTGCCCATGCTGTACCAGCGCATCCTGTCTAACTGCACGTTGGACTGGTTTCGCCGCCAAAAAACACGCAATGCACTGTTTTCGAGCATGAGCGACTTTGAAGGCCCCGGTGAAGATGGCATGGATTTTGATCTACTGGAAGCGTATTCAGGCCCAGAGAATGGGGAACGCGCAGAAAGCGCCGAAGATCTGACCCGCCGGGCACAGATCTTTCATGGGATTGAGGCCGAGATCGCCGAGTTGCCCCCACGTCAACGGGAAGCGTTCCTGATGCGTTATTGGGAAGAAATGGATGTAGCAGAAACGGCAGCGGCCATGGGCTGCTCCGAGGGAAGCGTCAAAACGCACTGTTTTCGTGCCATACAAAGCCTCAGCAAGGCACTGAAGGCCAAAGGAATCGAGCCATGAACACTGTACAGACCCCATCCGCACAAGCAGAAGCTGCAGCAGAGCGCTTTGCGCTGCGCGTCGCAACGCGTTTGTCCAGCGGTACGAGCGAATTGCCCTATGACATTTCAGAACGGCTTCGCGCCTCGCGCATGCAGGCGCTTGCCAAACGCAAGAAGCTGACAGCACCCGCACGCATTGCGGCTCCGGTCATCGTCAATGGGGGGGGCAGCGCCACCCTGGGGCGTGGCAGTAAAGGCGGGGGCTGGTGGAGGGCACTGGTTTCGGCGGTTCCGTTGATGGCTTTGGTCGTTGGCCTTGTGGTGATCAACATTGCCCAGGACGAAGACAGCGCCAATGACCTCGCCGAGGTGGATGCCGCCCTGCTGACCGATGACCTGCCGCCAGCCGCCTACGCAGATCCAGGCTTTGTACAATTTCTCAAGACTTCCGCCCAGTCGAACTGATCAGACTGACACCGGACTGCATGCACCCACGTCCCACTGACGCCCGCCCCCACCTGCCAGCCTTTGTGCTGGCTTTGGCGCTTCTGGGCGCGTTCGCCGTGGTGGGTGGCGTGGTTTGGATGCAGATGCGCATGGCGCCAGGCACGTTGCTACCTGTGGGCGCCGAGGCGGCCATCGCAGCGCCCAACAACGTGCGCCCCCCCGCTGCAAGTGGCACTGCAGCAACACCCCTGGTCGAGACGGGCCCTGGCTGGCAGACGCTGACAACCCCACAGAAACTCGCCCTGTACCCGTTGGCAGAGCGCTGGGCGCTCATCAGCGAGGCGCAAAAGCGCCGCTGGCTATCGCTGGCCACCAACTTTTCTGCTTTGCCACCCGAAGAGCAGACCAAGTTTCATGACCGCATGACGGACTGGGCCAGCCTGAGTGCCCAGCAGCGCAACCAGGCGCGACTGAACTACGCCGTCACCAACCGATTGGCTCGCGACGACAAGCGTGCCCAGTGGGAGGCCTACCAAGCGCTCTCCGACGAAGAAAAGCGGGCACTGGCCGCCAAGGCGGCCCCCAAACCCAAGGGCGCTGCTACGGCCCTGCGCCCGGTGTCTCCCAAAAAGCTGGCGCAGGTTCCAGCCGCGACACAGGCCAACCCCAACCGTCCGAACGCTCCCAAAATCCCGCCGGTCATTGACCAATCGCCCCGTGTGGCCGCGCCGGTCACCCCCGCGGCAGCAGCCAGCACGGCGTCACCCGCCCCACACGCTGAGCCCACCGTGGTGGAAACCGCTCCGGTTTCGGTCCCGGTGGCCGTACCGTCGGCACTCCCGCCGCTCAGTCCCAGCTCTTCGGATGCCCCGTCATCGGCAAACAGTCCACCCGTGACGCCTGACACCTCAGGCCTGTATCCTCAGTAGTTTTCTAGCCTGACACCGCTCTGCGCGGTTTTTCCGGAATGCCCGCTTCTCCCCCCGCTCGCGCGCCGCAGCTTGATACCCCCGGCGCCCCCCCTCACACTCTCGGCACGACTCCCAACCTGTGGCGCCGCATGGCCTGCTGGCTGTACGAAGGCATGTTGATGTTCGGGGTCGTCTTTATTGCTGGCTACCTCTTTGGCACCCTCAGCCAAACCCGCAATGCGATGGACAACCGCCATGCACTGCAAGCTTTCCTGTTTGTCATCTTCGGCATCTACTTCACCTGGTTCTGGGCCAAGGGCCAGACCCTGGCACAAAAGACCTGGCATATCCGCGTGGTAGACAAAGCGGGGCAACCCATCACCCAGCCGCGAGCACTGCTGCGCTATGCGCTCAGCTGGGTGTGGTTCCTCCCGCCACTCGCCGCCTATTCGCTGGGCGTATCGGCGGTTGAAGTGCTGGTCCTGACATTTGGCTGGGTGGCCATCTGGGCCATCTTGAGTCGCTTTCATCCCGAGCGCCAGTTCTGGCACGACGCAATGGCGGGCACCCGATTGGTGCACTTTGAGCTTCCCAAAAAATAGGCATTGCTCCGCGGTCAGCGCCCGTGTCGGTGCGGAGCGTGCAAAACAACCATTCCATGTCCCCCTCCCCCTCTGAACCCACTTTGCCCGCCAACCCCCAAAAAGCGCGCACAGGTATCAACCGCGTCTGGCACGCGGCTGGCTATTCTGTAGAAGGCCTGCGCGCGGGCTGGAACGAGAAAGCCTTTCGCCAAGAGGCCATCGCCGCCATGGTGCTGATTCCTGCGTCGCTGTGGCTCGGGCAAAGCTGGGTAGAGGTCGCGCTGTTGGCAGGCTCGGTCGTGATCGTGATGATTGTCGAACTGCTCAACACCGGCATTGAAACCGCCATCGACCGCATCGGGCCCGAATGGCATGACCTGTCCAAACGCGCCAAGGACATGGGCAGCGCCGCGGTGCTGCTGGCGCTGCTTTTGTGCATGGGTACCTGGGCTGCGGCAATTTTTCAGAGGATTTCCCATGGCTGAACCCGCTTTTTCTGTGTGTGTGTACTGCGGCTCCCGTCCCGGTGAAGACGCCGCTTTTGCCCAGGCCGCAAAAACTGTCGGCCAATGGATCGGCGCCCACGGAGGCCAACTGGTCTACGGCGGCGGTCGCAGCGGGCTGATGGGCACCGTAGCCGAGGCCACGCGCCTGGCTGGCGGTCGCGTTGTGGGCGTGATTCCCCAGGCGCTGGTCGACAAGGAACTCGCCAACCGCCAATGCGACGAGCTGCACATCGTGCAAACCATGCATGAACGCAAGGCCCTCATGGCCGAACGCAGCGACGCCTTTTTGGCCTTGCCCGGCGGCATTGGCACGTTTGAAGAATTGTTTGAAGTGTGGACCTGGCGCCAGCTGGGCTACCACGACAAGCCGCTGGGCCTGCTCAACGTGGCCGGCTACTACGACGGCCTGCTGGGCTTTTTGCAGACCAGTGTGGCCAGCGGCTTTATGGGGGAATGGCAGATGGGCCTGCTGCACGCAGACACAGATGCCGAAGCTATGCTGCGTACGCTGGTGCAAGACGCTGGACCAGATCAAGCGCCCATCCCGCTGCGCTCAGTGATCTAACGGCCCGCAAAACTGGCGCAGCGCAAGGCCAGTGCCACCGTGGAACTGGCTTTGCCAGGCCACTGGTGGCGTCCCCCTCAGGGGCTGAGGGCCGCGGCTCCAAGCCTGCCTGCGCAGGCTTGGACGAGCCCGAAGAGACGCCGCCTCTGGCGGCGGCACCGAGGCGCGCAGCGACTCAGGGGGAGCTCACACCGCCGCGTCGTCCAGATCGCCCGTGCGAATGCGCACCGTGCGCTCCACCGCGGTCACAAAAATCTTGCCGTCACCAATCTTGCCGGTGCGCGCCACGTTCACGATGGCGTCCACGCAGCGGTCCACGTCCTCGGTTTTCACGACGACCTCGACCTTCACCTTGGGCAGAAAGTCCACCACGTACTCGGCGCCACGGTACAGCTCGGTGTGGCCCTTCTGGCGGCCAAAACCCTTTACCTCGGTCACGGTGAGGCCGGTCACGCCACATTCGGCCAGGGCTTCGCGGACTTCTTCGAGCTTGAAGGGCTTGATGACGGCGGTGATCATTTTCATGGCGTGTCTCCTGGAGGATGTAAAAAATGGGGGCTGAAGGCGCAGCGCCGAAGCGTCAGGCCCTGAATTTGCTGGTGATAGGGTAACGCCAGTCCTTGCCGAAGCTGCGGCGCGTCACCCTTATCCCTACCGGCGCCTGGCGGCGTTTGTACTCGTTGAGCTTGATGAGCCGCGTCACGCGCTCCACATCGGCGCGCGCAAAGCCGCTGGCGATGATGGACTCGATGGGCTCGTCGTTCTCCATGTAGCGCGCCACGATGGCGTCCAGCACCTCGTAGGGCGGCAGACTGTCCTGGTCCTTCTGATCGGGCCGCAGCTCGGCGCTGGGCGGGCGCGTGATGATGCGCTCGGGGATGGGGCTCACGCCCGTGCCATACGGGTCGTTCACATTGCGCCAGCGGGCCAGGTCGAACACGCGGGTTTTGGCCACGTCCTTGATCACCGCAAAACCACCCGCCATGTCGCCATACAGCGTGCAGTAGCCGGTGGACATCTCGCTCTTGTTGCCCGTGGTGAGCACGATGGAGCCGAACTTGTTGGACAGCGCCATCAGCAGCGTGCCCCGGATGCGTGCCTGCAGGTTTTCTTCGGTCGTGTCTTCCGCCAGACCCGCAAAATCGCTGGCCAGCGCGGCCTTGAAGGCCTCGAACTGCGGCTTGATGGAGATCTCGTCATAGCGCACGCCCATGCGCGTGGCCATGTCGCGCGCGTCGATCCAGCTGATGTCAGCCGTGTAGGGCGACGGCATCATCACCGTACGCACCTTGTTTGCCCCCAGCGCATCCACCGCAACCGCCAGCACCAGGGCCGAATCAATGCCACCCGACAGCCCGAGCAGCGCGCCTGGGAAACCGTTCTTGCCCACGTAGTCGCGCACGCCCAGCACCAGGGCGTCCCACAGGTCGGCCTCCAGGCTTTTCTCTGGGGCTATGTCTGCTTCAATTTTGATAGCTGCTTGCGCTTGATGGACCTGCGCAAACACCAGTTTTTCCTCAAATCCCGGCCCGCGGCAGGCCACCGAGCCATCGGCGTTCAGCGCGAACGAGCGGCCTTCAAATACGACTTCATCTTGGCCGCCGACCAAGTGCGCGTACACCAGCGGCAAACCCGTCTCGGCCACACGCTCGCGCATGGTCTGCTCGCGCTCGGCACTTTTACCCAAATGGAACGGCGATGCGTTGATGACCGCCAGCAGTTGTGCACCCGCCGCTGCGGCATCGCGTGCGGGGGCGGCAAACCAGGCGTCCTCGCACACCAGCACGCCGACTTTCACGCCTTCCACTTCGAAGATGCAAGGCTTGTCGCCCGCCACAAAGTAGCGGCGCTCGTCAAACACCTGGTAATTGGGCAGCTCGCGCTTGGCATAGGTCTGCTCGATCTGCCCGTCGCGCAGCACGCTGGCGGCGTTGAAGCAGGCGCTGAATGCAGGCGCATCGGGCGCCACGGCCTGCGGATGGCCCAGCACGATGGCCAAGCCTTTCAACCCCGCAGTCTCGCGGGCCACGGTTTTCACGGCATCATCACAGGCCGCAATGAAGGCGGGGCGCAGGAACAGGTCTTCGGCCGCATAACCGCAGATGGCCAGCTCAGGCGTCAGCAGCAAACGGGCGCCCTGGGCATAGGCCTCACGGGCAGCCGCAATGATCTTTTGAGCGTTGGCGGGCATATCGCCCACCACAAAGTTGAGCTGCGCAGTGCAAATGGAGAGCGTCATGGAACTGGAATCGGCCCCTGCGGCCAGGTTGAATACCGCCAATATTGGCCCGCAGCTTGCGAAGCAAAACCGGGGTGTGCATGGCTGAAGCTGCCATTATCGCCCGCGTAGTTGCCACTGCGATGGATGTGGATGCCACCGCCTGGAACACCCTGCTGGCGGCGCAAAGCCACCCCACCCCGTTCATGCGCCACGAATATCTGGCCGCGCTGGAGGAGAGCGACAGCGCCACCCCACGCACCGGCTGGGCGCCCCGGTTCATGACGCTGTGGAAAGGCGAGGAACTGATTGCCGCCTGCCCGCTGTACCTCAAGAACCACTCCTACGGTGAGTACGTGTTTGACTGGGCCTGGGCCAGCGCCTACGAACAGCACGGCGTGCCCTACTACCCCAAGGCCGTGGTCGCCGTGCCCTTCACCCCCGTGCCTGGCACCCGCCTCATGGCGCGTGACGATGCGGCGCGCGCCTTGCTGGTGCAGGCGGTGTGCCAATGGTGCGAAGACGAAAACGTGTCATCAGTGCACATCCTGTTTGCCAGCGACGACGACGTGCTGACCAGCGCACAGCAAGACCTGATGCTGCGGCACACCGTGCAATTCCACTGGAAGAACGTGGCCCCCACGCTCCCCGCTGCGCGTGGTTCGCTGCCCCATGCCGGGGAAGGGGCTCCGACTTCACCAGCGCGTGGGGCCCTCACCGCCTTGGGGCGGCCCGGCGGCGGCGAGAACGTGCCCCCCGAGCTGCCCGCTTCGTCTGCGGCGCTTATCCCTGAGGAGTCCTCGCCTGTCGGCGGAGAGAGTCAACCCTTCACAGATTTCGACCACTTCCTCGCCAGCCTCGCCCAAGACAAGCGCAAGAAGATCCGCCAGGAGCGCCGCCGCGTGGCCGATGCCGGGGTCACGTTCCGCTGGTCGCGCGGCGCAGACATCATCGCGGCGGACTGGGATTTTTTCTACCGCTGCTACGAACGCACCTACCTCGAACACGGCAACCCGCCCTACCTCACGCGGGACTTCTTCGCCCGCATGGCGGCCCACATGCCCGAGGCGTGGCTGCTGTTTGTGGCCGAACGCGACGGCCAGCCGATTGCTAGTAGTTTGATAGCTATCAGCGCTTTACCATCAAGCGCTAGTGGCCAAAAAGACCAAAATTTCGTAGCCTACGGCCGTTATTGGGGCGCGCTGGAGCGCGTGGACTGCCTGCACTTTGAGGCCTGCTACTACCAGCCCCTGCAGTGGTGCATCGACCATGGTGTACAGCGCTTTGAAGGCGGCGCCCAGGGCGAGCACAAAATGGCCCGCGCCTTGCTGCCGGTGCAAGCCACCAGCGCCCACTGGCTGGCCCACCCGGCATTTGCCGAGGCGGTAGAGCGGTTTCTGCAGCGCGAAGGTTCGGGGGTGGAAAGCTACCTGAGCGAGCTGCAGGCGCGCAGCCCGTTCAAGGCGACCACCTGAACGCTGCAGCCGCTCGGGGTGGTTGCGCTCCGCCAAACCGAAGCGGCGTTGTGCAACCACAGGCCCAACCCCGGGCCATCCCATCACCCACGGCCGGGCGATGTTGGCAAAACAGGTTAGCTGGCTGTTCCCAATCTCGAAAAATAAAACGAAGGAGCGTACGCCGCCGTGCCGGTCAGCGTGCGCCAGGCGAGCGGCTTACTCCGCCTCAATCCCCGCCGCCTTGATCACCTTGCCCCACTTCGTCGTTTCGGCGGCCTGAAACTTGGCCAGTTCGTCGGGCGTGGTGCTCCAGGCTTCGGAGCCCGCGTTGTCAAAGAAGCTCGTGGCCGCCGCGCTTTTGGTGGCGGCGGTCAGAAGCTCGTTCAGGCGCGCAACCACGGCGGCGGGCGTGTTGGCGGGCACATAGGCGGCAAACCAGTAGCCCATGTCATAGCCCTTCACCCCGGCCTCGTCCAGCGTGGGCACGTCGGGCAACTGCGCGCTGCGCTTTTGGGTGGAGTAGCCCAGGGCACGCAGCTTGCCCGCCTTGACCTGCGGCACGCCGGTGGAGGTGTCGGTGATCATCAAATCGATCTGCCCGCCCAGCAGGTCGGTGATGGCCAGCGGGTTGCTTTTGTAGGGCACGTGCAGGATGTCCACGCCCGCCAGTTGCTTGAGCATTTCACCTGCCATGCGGCTGGATGAACTGCCGCTGCCAAAGCTGAGCTTGCCGGGGTTCTTCTTGGCAAAGGCCAGCAGCTCGCTCACGTTCTTGTACGGTGCATTGGCGTTGACCACCATCACCTGCCCGCCCTTACCCAAGCCGGTGACGGGCGCGAAATCTTTGACCGGGTCGTACGAAAGCTTCTTGTACAGATGCTCGTTGGCGGCGTGCGTGGTGTTGGTGGTGATGAGCACGCTGTAGCCATCGGCCGCGGCCTTGGACACGGCGGAGGCCGCGATCATGCCGCTGGCACCGGCCTTGTTGTCGATGACCACGGGCTGCTTGGTGTCGTTGGTGATGGACTGGCCCAGCGCGCGGGCCAGTTGGTCGGTGGCGCTGCCTGCGGCAAAGGGCACCACAAAGGTGATGGCCTTGGCCGGGTAAGTAGGCGCCTGGGCCAAAGCGGCAGGGGCGTACAAAGCGCCGAGTGCCAGCAGGGCTGCGGCGGCCAGGGTGTGGCGACGGGTGCGGTGAATCGTCGAATGGGAAGGCGTGTGGTTCATGTTGTCTCCTGGTTTAGTTAGGTTAGATATGGGGAAAGGGAAATCGGTGGTGCTGCGCGCAGGGCCCTCAAAACCACCGCGTGCCTTGGCCGGGGCTACATCGGCGGTCCCGCCAGATGCAGTGCCAGCGCGGCGGGCACCTGGATTGGCAGGTCCAGCAGCAGGTAGCTCAGCGCCTTGCCGTGGCTGTCGAGGTTGAGGGAATCGTTCACGCCGCCGTCGAGCACATCGTCCAGCACGATGTTCATGGCCTGCAGCTGGGGCAGCAGGTAGCGCGTGACCTGGCGCGGCTGGCGCAGCGCGAACTGGCGTGTCACGGCGGCTTCGGTGACTTGGTCGACCAGCACATTCCACAGCGCGGGGTGCCAGGCGATGACGCTGATATTGGAGCGGTTGCCTTTGTCGCCCGTGCGGCTGTGGGCCAGGCGATAGAGCGGAACAGTGATCGTTGAAGCGGTGGCGGAAGTCATGGTGCGTCGTTCCTTCATCGATCAATCAACCATCTCGAAATGCACCGCGACGGCCTCGCGCGGCACCAGGCACGACACGGTGCCCAGGCGCGGGCGCATGGCGGTGCGCACGCCGCCGCCGCCTGCGGGGCCGCAGGTGTAGAGCGCGGTCACCTCGCGCACCAGGCGTTGGGCGCTGGCGTGGTCGCGGTGCTGCAGGGCCACGCGCAGGCGCACGTCCCGGGCATCGCCGCTGTCGCTTGTGGACGCATCGAGCCAACGGCTGGTGTCGTCGCCCAACACGCTGGTCACGCCGATCAGGTCGATGCGCAGCGGGCCAAGACCTTGCAGGCGCTCGCGCAGTACCTCGCCCGCCAGTCGGGCGCGGGCCTCGGCGCGCGGGCCGGCGTAGGAGATTTCGCCCTCGGCGAACCAGCCGGATTCAAAACACACGTTGACTTTGAGCGTGGGCGGCTGCGCGTGGCCCAACACACCTTCCAGCCGAACGGCGTCGGAGACGACAGCCCATACCTGGGCCTCGGTGATGTCCGCCACCACATCGGGCGTGAGGTACGCCGCTGGGTCGTGCAGTTCGTACAACAGTTGTTCCTTCACCGTGCGCTCGGTGATGCAGCCGCCGGTGCTAGCGGGCTTGGTGATGGTGCAGTGGCCGTCGGCATCAATCTCGGCAATCGGGTAGCCCAGCTGGGCCAGGCCCGGCACGTCCTTGTAGCCGGGGTCGGCAAAGTAGCCGCCCGTGACCTGTGCGCCGCATTCGAGCAAGTGCCCGGCCATGGTGGCGCGGGCGAGCCGGTCCCAGTCGTCCAGGGCCCAGCCGTAGTGGGCCAGCGCCGGGCCCAGCACCAAAGACGGGTCGGCCACGCGGCCGCAGACCACGATGTCGGCACCGGCGCGCAGCGCATCGGCAATGGCCTGCGCGCCAATGTAGGCGTTGGCACTGACGATGGGCTCGGTGGGCATGGCATCGCCCAAGGCATCCTGCAGCAGTGCGCGGTGGGCGGGGCCGCTCAGGTCGTCGCCCTGCAGCACGGCAATGCGGGGGCGGGGCAGGCCCAGCTCGGCCGCCAGCGCGTGGATGCGGCGTGCGGCGCCATGGGGGTTGGCCGCGCCAAAGTTGCTGACGATGCGCACGCCGTGTTCCAGACACTGCGCCAGCACGGGCTGCAGCAAGTCGACCAGCAGGGGTTCGTAGCCCGCATCGGGATCGGTGCGGCGAGCCAATTGCGCCAGAGCCAGCGTGCGCTCGGCCAGGGTCTCGAAGATGAGCACCGACGGCTGACCGCTGGCGATGAGCGCCTGCACCACGGGCAAGGCCGCGTCGGTGCGGTCGCCCGAAAAGCCGGCTGCGCAGCCGACCAGCAGGTTGTGGTGATGAGCGTGGTTCGCCATGTTTTCCTTGCAGACCGTTGTCTTTGTCTCAGGGGGCCACTTTAGGGAGACTGCGGTATTCTGTGAAATCGATTGTTACGATCAATCCATCTGAAATTCAAATGAATAGCCGCCGTCTGATGGCTCACCCATGAGTACCCACCACCTCTCCAGCCGCCAGCTGGACGCCTTCATCGCGCTGGCCGAGCAGCGCAGCTTTACCCGCGCCGCCGTGGTGTGCCACCTGTCGCAACCCGCGTTCAGCGCCCTCATCCGCGCGCTGGAGGGCGACCTGGGTCTGCGCCTGTTTGACCGCAGCACGCGCCATGTCGACCTGACGTCCGAGGGGCAGAATTTTTTGGAATCTGCCCGCCGCATCCGCAGCGAGATCACCAACGCACTGGCCGCCGTGCGCGACACAGCCACCTTGCAGCGCGGGCGCGTGGCCGTGGCGCTGCTGCCGTCACTGGCCGCAGGCTGGCTACCCGGCGTGCTGGCGCAGTACCGCGCGGCGCACCCGGGCATCGAGATCGACATTGCGGATGTGCTGTCAGAGCCCTGCATCGACCGCGTGTCCAGCGGTCATGCCGACTTTGCGCTGGCCGCCATCCGCGCCGACACGCCCGCCCTGCAGGCCGAGCCGTTTTGCAGCGACAACTTCTACCTGGTGTGCACCGCCGACCACCCGCTGGCGCGCCGCCGCAAAACCATCACCGCGCAGGACCTGGCCGCCTGGCCCTTCATCCACCTGGCGCGCACCAGCAGCGTGCGCCAGTACCTGGAGGCCGCTCTGCACCCACAGGCCATGCACACGCTGATGGAGGCGGAGCAACTGGCCACCGTGATGGGCATGGTGCGCGCGGGGCTGGGCATCAGCGTGGTGCCTGCGCTCACGCTGTTCCACTTCGAGCAACCGGGCCTGGTCACGCGGCCACTGTCGCTGCCCGGGCTAACGCGGCAGATCTACTTGGTGAGGCGCCGGGACGAGAGTTTGTCGGTGGCGGCGCAGGTGATGTATGCACTGGTGATGGCGCAACGGCCTTGAACCACGGGCAGCATTAACTACAAATTTGATAGCCATCAGCGCTTATTCAATAAGCGATAGAGGCCAATTTCTTTTGAAATCTATCGATCAAACTGCTGCAGCACGCGCATAGCTCACGGTCAGCATCTCCCACTGGTGCCCGTCGGGTTCGTTCCAGTAAACGATGCGGCCACCGTGGGCTGTGTCTACTTGGCTGTCCACCGGGCCGTGCACCGCGCTGCGGTACGGTATACCCGCCGCCTGGATGCGCGCGAGGATGGCGCTGAAAGCCTCATCGCTCACGCGAAAGCAGTAGTGGATGTGCGGAATGGGCTCGGGCCATTCGTCAAAGTCGATGGTGAAACCATCGTTCACGAACACGGGCGCAAACGGCCCGACGCCTGTTACGGACCAGAGCACGCCCAGCAACTCGGCCAGCAGCCGGGCGGCGGCCAGTTTGTCCCGGGCAGGCACCATGAGGTGATCAAGCTGAATGGACATTTTTCAACCTCCTGTGACGGTCCAAGACTGGTGGTCTTGGGACCCGGATGGCCGCAGTGTAGGAGCAGCACAAGGATTCAGCCCACCAGGTCAAACCGACCCAGGTGATCAAAACGGCCATCCGTCACCTGCCCGACCCACAGCGCGCCCACACGCCCCGGGATGGACACACCCACATGGTTGCGTTCGACGCACCACTGCCGCGCTTGCGGTGCGGATTCAAACGTGCCCACCGTGATGTGTGGTGTGTAAGGCAGATCAAGCCGCAGTTGGTCGGCCAGTGGGCCGGTGTACAGCGCATCGTGCAGCAGCGACAACGCGGCATACCCTTCGTCCGGCACCAGACACGCATGGGCGCGAGGGCTGTGGGCGTCGGCCCCCAGCATGGCGTAGCGACAGTGGAAGGCAATGGGCACAGTGCGCGCCGCAACCGCTGCGACGTGGGCCATATACGTGGACTCATCCACCGCGTTGCACGCAAACACCAGCGTGAAATGCGGGCGGACCAGCGCATGGCCCGCAGCGTCGTGGGCAGCGCGCCAGGCGTCCACGGCAAGCAGGTCTTGCGCGCCGCATTCGGGGTAGGCCACGGTGTAGAGGGTGGGGTTCAAGGAGGGCATGGCTCTACAGCGTACCGCGCGGTGACCCCGCCCAAGGTCGGGTTGCGCACAAGACACGCATCTGCCTACGCTCTGCGGTTGCGCTACCCGTCCGTCCGTCCCCCTCCAACCATCTGCCTCGCCATGCCTGCCATTCCATCTACCGCCCACATCCCCGCCACCATGCGCGCCTGGGTGTGCAACAACTACGGCGGTACCGATGTGCTGGCGCTGCAGATGCGCCCTTGCCCCATCCCTGGCCCGCACGATGTGCTGGTGCGGGTGTTGGCGGCCAGCGTGTCGTCGGCCGACGTGCGCATTCGCACGCAAAACCTGCCACGCGGCTTTGGGCTGATGGGGCGGCTGGCGTTTGGACTGGCGCGGCCGCGCCAGCCGGTGCTGGGCACCGATGTGGCCGGTGTGGTGGAGGCCGTGGGCCGCGACGTGCAGGGCTTTCAGCCGGGCGACGCTGTGCTGGGCGTGGCCGGAATGGCCATGGGCTGCCATGCCGAATACTGCGTGCTGCCCGCCAGCAGGCCCCTGGCCCACAAGCCAGCGCGGATGTCCTTTGCCGCAGCGGCCAGCTTGCCGTTTGGGGGCATGACAGCACTGCATTTTTTGAACAAGGCCCAGGTGCGGGCGGGCGAGAAGGTGCTGGTGATTGGTGCATCGGGCGCGGTGGGCAGCGCCATGGTGCAGCTGGCGCAGCACCGGGGGGCGTCGGTCACGGGGGTGTGCAGCACGGGCAACGTGGCGCTGGTGCGTTCATTGGGTGCACACGCCGTCATCGACTACACCGAGCAGGACTTCATCCAACTCGATCAACGCTGGGACGTGATTGCCGACACCGTAGGTGCCAGCAGCTTTGCGGCCTGCCTGCCGCGCCTGAACGAGCACGGCCGCTACCTGTCGGTGGCGGGCAACCTGATGGACGTGTTGGCCCGCCCCCGCGGCACACGCCGCAGCATCGGTGGCCCGGCGGCAGAGCGTGTGCGGGACCTGCAGTTGCTGATGGAGCTGACCCACGCGGGAGCGCTGCGGCCGGTGATTGACTGCACCTACCCCTTTTCCGAGTTGCCCGCTGCGCATGCCTATGTGGAGACGGGGCGCAAGCGCGGGGCGGTGGTGGTGGTGGTGGTGGCCATGCCTTAAAAGGCATGGAACACCAAATTTGATAGCTACAGGCCCTTATCCAATAAGCGCAAACGGCCTTTTTTTCTCATATTTTTATATCACTGCGCGCCAGCACCGCCAGTTCCTGGTGCAGCAGCAGCTCCACCTCGGTCGGCTCGAACTGGTCCTGCAGCAGCGGGATGGCAAAGCGGTAGTCGGCGTCCTGCTTGCGCAGTACATAGGCCAGCTGCAGGCGCGCCAGCGACTGGCGCAGGGCCTGGGCATCGCCGGTGATGCCGTGGCTTTGCAGAAGTTGGGCCAGGGCGACCAGACTGGTCTGCCCGACCTGGGCGGTGTGATAGACCACGATGCGGTCGAGGCGGCAGGCGGCTTCGTCGTGGCTCAGGCGCCCCCAGCCGGCCAGGGCGTCTTGCACGGCCTGCGAGGCCAGGGCTTGGGTGAGGTGGCGGGCTTCGATGACGCGTTCGCCGGGCGCCAGCGCTTCCAGACACTCCTGGCAGAGGATGGCCACCAGGTTGGCGCGTTGGCCGCTGGCGTCGATGAGGCGGTCCACCAGTTTTTCGTTGTCAAAGCCCAGGCGCAATTTGCGCAGCGGCTCGGTGGCCAGCTCGCGGCAGGCGGCGCGCTCCAGCCCGCCGATGGCCAGCACCTCGCCAAAGTTGCGCAAGGGGCTCTGGTAGTCGAGCACGGCCGTGGCATACAGGTCCCAGAAGCCCGCCAGCATGAACCAGCAGCGCCCCTCTTCGCTCAGCGCGCGCAGGGTGGACAGCTGTGCGTAGCCATTGTTCGACTCGTCGCGGAAGAACAGGTCGGCTTCGTCGATCAGCAGCACCAGGCGCTTGCCCTCGTACTGGGTCTGCAGGTGGTCCACGATGGCTTCCAGCGGCGTGTCGGCCGCCAGGCCAAACTGCAGCGCCATGCGCGGCGCCAGGCGGTGGTCGCGCAGCGAGACGTAGTGGCACACGGTGTGCGGATGGCCCTGCATGCGGCGCTGCACAGCCTTGAGCAGGCTGCTCTTGCCTAGTTGGCGACCACCCACGACTAGGTAGTTGGCGGGCTCGCGGTTGATGACGCGAGCCAGCAGTTGTGCGCGGCCAAAGAAGGCACCTTCGCGGGTGACGCCGCCGCGCGTCTGGTACGGCGAGATGCGGGTGATGCGCAGCTGCGCGGCCAGTTGGCGCAGCAGCACCTGCAGCGCTTCGCCGCCAATCAGCCATTCGGTCTGGCTGGCGCTGTCCACCATCACATGCAGGTTGGCGCGGTCGTCGGCATGGGCGCGCAGCAGCGGCCAGGGCGTGTCCACGCTGTGTTCGCTCAGGATCAGCAGCACATCGCTACCGGTCTGCGCGGCGCGCAGCTGGCGCAGCAAGGTGGCTTCGTCGATGCCGGGCGTGGGGATGAAAACCATGCAACGGTCCAGCGACACGGGCAGGTCGGGCGGAAATTGCCACTCGAAGACCTGGCCGGGCAACGCCCAGTCGGTGCTGGGTTGGCAGCGGGCCGACACGCGCTCGGCCAATGCGCGTGCCAGGGCCGGTGCATGGTCGGCGCCCGTGGCCTGCGCGCACAACACGGCGCGGCGCCAGTCCACCATGCGGATGTCGGCGGCCAGCAGGGTGGGCTCCAGCCGCCGCAACCAGCGCAGCAGCCGGTCGATCTGCGGCAAGCGCGACAGCGGGGTGCGGCGCAGGCGTGCGGGGCGCAGTTGCCCGGCGCCGATCAGGGGGTGGCGCACCACCCACACCACGGCGCCCAAGGCAAAGATCACGCCGCACCACAGGATGAGCGAGCGCAGCCAGGCAAACGGATCTGCATCGGCGGCATGGGTGGAGGGCTTGGCGGGCTCAAAGTCGTCGGTGCTGCCCTCCAGACAGTTGATGGGCAGGTAGCCGGGGGGAATGGGCGGGTTGCCGGGGCGGCACGTCCAGGTGTGGGTGCCGGGTTTCAGTTCCATCACCACCTGCGTGCCGGCCAGCTTGCCCAGCTCGGGGTTGTGGGCGATGTCGGCCTGCAGAACGTTGGGGCGCGGAGACGTTACGCGCAACTGCGGGTTGGCAATGCGCGGCGCGTATTGGTGGATGTCCTTGGGCCAGCCATCCAGCTCGTTGCGCGCCTCGATCATGGCAATGCGCCACTGCACCAGCTCGCCCCACACCGGGCCGACATTGACCGACGCCAGGAACCCACCGCGCGTGACCGGGTTGAGCTGGGGCGTGAAAAGCGCGCTGGCAACAAACAGCGTGACCACCGCAATCACCACCGCGCGCACCACGGCCGTAGACAGCAGGGGCTTCAGTCGGTCGAGCATGATTCCAGCACCATCAAACCCGCATCCCGAATGGTGGCGCATCGCCAGTGCAGCCGCGCCGCATCGCCCGCGCCGCGCACGTGGATGAGGTTGCCCCAGAACAGGCTGCGCAGTTCGTCGTCCTGCAGATAGGGGCGCGCACGGCCCAGGTCGTCGGCCTGCAGCAGTTGCAACAAGCGCGTGCGGGTGGCAGGCGCCTGGGCCAGCGGCAAAAAGGTCTGCCACAGGCGCGGGCTGCTGGCCAAGTGCGTGCGCAGTGCGCTGGACGGTGCGTGGCCATCGCCGACACCGTGGTCCACCAGCCACTGCAGCCCCTCTTCAAACAACGCGGGGTGGCCGCCGCTGAGTGCCTTCAACTCGGCCACCACCGACCCGGTCCAAGTGTGCTCGGGCCAGCGGTGGCGGGCCAGTTGCATGAGGTCGTCCAGCGACGGGTCGGGCCAATGGTTGACCTGCGCGATGTTGAGCAGCGAGAGGTCGCCGCTGCGGTATTTGAGGTCGGCCAGCGCCTCGCCGCCACACAGCAGGAGGTGCAGGCGGCCGCTGTGCATCTCGCTCAGGCTGCGCAAAATGCCCGCCAGGGTTTCGCGCAGCGCGGGCGTGCCTTGCTCAAAGCGGCTGACCAGGCAGAAGATGCGCTCGCCCGCCAGCAGGCGGCGCTCCAGCGCGGATTCAAATTCGTAGTCCGACGCTACCTCGCCCAGGCCACATTGGCGGCCGATGGCCGCAAAGTAGTCAGCCTGCGCGGTGCTCACGCTGTAAGGCGGCTGGATGTGCAGCACCGATGCCTCGCCGTACTGCGCACGCGCGCGCTGCAGCAGCTCTTGTCGAAACGGCGGCTGGCCCCAGTGCGCGGGCGACAGCAGCAGCGAGATGGGGTACGGCACGGCCTGCGCGAGCTGGGCGAACACCTTGTCCTGAAACGCGGCAAATGGCTGCGCGCCCACCGACTCGGCCTGCAGCGGGAACTCGGGCGCGAAGCCTGCGGCACTGAGCAGGCGGTTGGCCTCGCTCTCTGCCAGGCGCAGGTAGCGCGTGCAGGCCACCACGCGGTCGCGCGAGCGCGGGTTGGGCACCGACACGCCGTTGCGCCAGTTGTTCACCGCCTCGCGGCTCAGGCCGATTTCGGTGGCCACGCCCGAGGCGCTGGCGCGGATGCGGCGCATGTAGATCGACAGCAGATCGGCAAAGGAATCGGTGGCCATGAGGAAATGGGACGAGATAGGCAAGAGGCTGGCGGCAAGGGAAACGACCACGGGTCAGGAAAAAGAATGCGGCGGGTGGCTGGCACGGATTGTCATCTGTGCCGAAGCCACCCAGCCGCAAAAAGCGGTGGTTCGAACAGTCCGCGACCCCGAGACCCAAAGCACCATCCAGCGCCTCGGGGTTTCAGATCCTCCTAGATCAGCGGCTGAACCAGGGGCCACGCCTTGGCGCAGCCCAGTCCACACGCCACCAGTACCGGGCTGTACAGCACCAGAGCCCCTACCACCGACATCAACCAGCCGGGCTCTTCGTCGTCGCCTTCTTCAGCTGGTTTTGCTTCTCCTCCTTCCCCTCTTTTATCTACCTTGTCGTTTTGATCTCCCTCGCCGGAGTCGCCAGTCATCTCTTGCACCAGCATCACCACAACGATCACCAGCGATGCACCCAGCACCGCCAGGTAGGCGTACTGCAGCGCAAGCTGCTCCAGCGGGTAGAAGTAACCCGCCAGCACCCCGGCAGGCAGCAGGTAGAAAGCGTGCATCTGAAGCCGGTACCACGAGATGCCTTCGTCCTTCGTCTCGAGCGCGCCCATCACCATCCGGTGGGTCAGCGCCCCCACCACAAAAATCAGCCCGCCCCACCATTCGATTTGCGTCAGCATGTTGGGCTACCCCGGGCCATGACGGTGGCCGGGCTGCCGTCATCGTCATTGCTGCCGTCGTTGTTATCGTCGTCATCTCCCTTGAGGTCCTTGTATTCACTGAGCATGTAGTAAAGCGGCAGCACCACCGCCAACACCAGCCCCAAGCCCAGCCACAACCAGAAACCCTTGAACAGCAGCACGGTGACTACGGTAAATACAAACGCCTGCAGCAGCCCCTTGAGCCCGGCGCGCAGCAGCAGCACCGCGATCAGCCCTTTCACCGGTGATGTTCCACTTTTACCTATGGCCTTGGCGAAGTCGACGATGGCTTCGACTGCCTCTTGCGCCTCGCGCTTGCGCTCCGCCTCCTGCTTGCGCAGCTTGGTGATGGAAATCGGCTTGGCAGGGTCTTTGGAGCAGGCGTAGTCGGCATCCTCATCGCCCTCGTCGTCCTCGCTGCTCTCGCCTTTTTCACCACGCTGGGCTTTGGGCTCGACCACGGGTTGCCACTGCGGGTTTTTCTGAAAGAACGCCTGGCGGGACACCCATTGCCCCGAATCAAAATGCATGCGCTCGGTTTCGCCCACTTGGTCGTAGAACACTTCCAGCACCGCAGCTTGCAGACCATGGGCAAACAGCGCCTCCAGCGCGCGCAAAGGGAGGTCGTCGGTCGTGCCCGTGTCAAAACGCAGCGTCAGGCGGTTGGGCTCGGCAAACACCTCCTGGTTAAACCACTGGTCATCCCACAGCGCGTCCAGATCGGCGCCACCGAGTTTGTCGGCCCAGCGCTGGGCCTGCTCGGCATTGCCCGCCGCCAGGTACTGGTAGACCAATTGGCCCAGCTTGAGCTTGATCGGGTCTTCAAAGAAGAGCTGCAGGGTATGGGTGTTTTGGGACATGAGGGACAGGCTTGTAAGGAAGTGGCTTGATTGTTGCCATGGGCGGTGTTGTGCGCCCTCTCCGCCTTGTCCATCGCGGCAGCCGCAGCGGTTGACGTGGTGTCAACCGCTGGTCGCCACGGTCAGCTTTTCGCTGTGTCCAGTTCCTGCACCAACTGGCGTATGTCCATCGCCTTCGCATACAACCAGCCCTGCGCAAACTCCACCCCATGCTCGCGCAGGTAGGTGGCCTGCTCTTGCGTTTCCACACCTTCGGCAATCATCCGGAGCTGGAGCGACTTGGCCATTTCGATGATGTGGCCGATGACGTTGCGGGTCACGGCCTGCGTGCCAATGGTATTGACGAAACACTTGTCGATTTTGAGGCAGTCCAGTTCGAACTCCGTCAGGTAAGACAGGCTGGAGTAGCCCGTGCCGAAATCGTCAATCGACACCACGTGCCCTTGCGCTCGCAGCGCAGCGACCGTCTTGCGGGCTTGCCCCACGTCCAGGAAAACGCGCTCCGTTGCCTCGATGTGAAGACTGCGGGGGTGCACGCGCATCTGCGCGCATGCGCCGCGCAGTCGATCCGCCAGCGCCGGGTTGCTGAAATCCTGCGCTGACAGATTGATGGCGATATAGAAGTCCGGGCGTTCGCGCAGCAGTTGTGCAGCATCGCGCACCAGCAACTGCACCACGCGCTCGGTGATGCGCTCAATCAGGTGGCTGCGTTCGGCCTCGGGGATGAACACGTCGGGGCTGACCATCACGCCGTTGGCATTGCGCCAGCGCAGCAGCGCCTCGGCCCCGATCCAGCGGCCCGAGGCGAGATCGACAACGGGTTGATACGCCAGGAACAGCTCGTCGTTCTTGAGCGCGTCGCGCAGCGCCGTCGACAGCGTGCGCTGCAGCCGCACGAGTTGCGCCACCACCAGTGCCAGCACCAGACCCGCGCCAATACCCACAGGCACTAACACCAGCATGGCGCGCGCCCAGTCGTGGTCAATCTCGCTGCGCGGGATGGCCACATACGAGGCAAAGTCATACCGATCGGACCGATTCCAAGCCACGATGCGCGTGCCGTCAAAAAAGGTGGTTTCGTGGGTGCTGCCAATGTTCTCCTGCCAGCCCGGTTCAAACGCGCCGTGCTGAAACAGCGCCATTTGGCTGCGCACGCTCACGACGCCGTAGGTCAATCGACTGTCGGCCGGTGCAACGTCGAGCACGGCCCCCTCATGGACCAGTGCAGAGAAGCCTGTCTTGGGATCGGTGGAGATCACCAGCCGAGAGCCGGGAAGCAGAGGATGCTCAACCTGTGTGCGGACGTCATACCCGCCCCCGCCCCGGTAGGTCGGAGCGCCGACGGTGTAGGCATTGCGACCAAAGGACGAGCACACCATCTCCTGTTTGTCGACATAGCCCACATCGATGAGCAGGTGGGACTGGACCACGAGCTTTCGCATGAGGTCCAGGTTGGCATCGGAGCAGCGCTCGGCACCTTGCGCGGCGTTCAGCTCGCGCAGTGCCACTGCCAGCTGATCAGTGACGCGGTGCGCGCGGGAAAGAATTTCGCCAGCGAGCCGGTTCGCACGGTCCTTTTGCTGTTGCAGGCTGCGGTACTCGGCAAGCAAAACCGCCGCGATGATGGGCAGCAGGACGGCCAACAGGCCAACGCCGTACAAGATGGCAATCCGGGTCTTGATGCGCCGCATGAAACTCCTGTTGGTATTAAGGCATTGATCTTTGCGGCCTTCCCCGCGTACCGAATATGGCATGCCGCTGCAGTCCGGGCAATCCTGGGCACTACCAGTCAGGCAGTAAGGCGCAGACCTGCGCTGGCCAGACCTACCTGTTGGCGAACTTGGACACGCAGCATCAAGGGCTTTCACGCAGAGGCTCTGAGAATGCGCGACGGACACACCACGGAACGGGGGTGATACGCTGGGCACCAGCGTTCTGTGGTCGGCCCCGGCACCAGACCGCCGAAGCCCTGAAAGGCCCGTTCTTGATAGCCCTTGCCGCAACGATTTTCCGCTTCCTGCTGCGCCACCTGGTGGCCTTTGTGCTCATCTGTGCCGTGCTGCTCTTCGGGAAATGGGCCTGGGCCGAGTGGCAGGCGCACCAATCGTCCCAGGCCGAACTGGCGCAGCTGACGGCGGCCAATGACCGCATTGCACGCGACCTAAACACACTGACCACCGCAAGCCAGGGCCGCATGGCGACGCTTGCCTCCGCATCGCTTGACACGCTGACGGCTCGCATCGATACCGTAGACCAGGAGACGCGGCGCAAACAGCTTGAGCGCCAGAAGGCCAGCGCCATCGGCCCGGTTCTCAAGGGCCAACCCATCGTGGCGCACCAGTGGGACGGCATGCGGCTGGATGCCGAGATTTACCTTCTGAATGCCGAACGCCGACACCTTCAGGAACTGAGACTGCGGCTGCAAGCCACCCAATCGGCGCAAGCGCGCCGCGCAGAACTGGAGCGCTTGCGCCTTGTCCACCAGGGCCTGTACACCCAATGGCAGGCCGCCCAACGGGAGCGCGAGGCCCTGGAGCAGAGCCACCCGGTGGCGTGCCGCCTGGGCATCGGCGGCATCGGCTCCACCGAATACCGGCAATGTGAGCAGCTCAGGGCGATGCAGGCCCAGTTGCTGGCCGAAAACCAGCGCGCGGCCGAGGACTACCAGCGTCAACACGCCCTGGCGCAGGCCATACAACCCCTGCCGCCCCTGGAGGCTTTTGCACCACGCCAAAGCGACATTGATGCCCTGCTGGGACCGCTGCGCGAGCGGCAGACAGCACTGCAGAACCTGCGCGCGGGCAATTGGTTTGTCAGGCTGTCGCAGCCACTGCGGGATATTTTTCCCGCGGCCTTGCTCATCCTGTTGGGGGTCATCTTCACCCCGCTGGCCCTCAAGGCGTTGTTCTATTTCGTGCTGGCGCCGCTGGCCGCGCGGCGACCACCGGTGAGGCTGCTGCCAGACAGCCTGGGTGAGCTGGCATTGGAATCCCACCTGTCCGCCGTTTCGCGCGAGGTGACGGTGGACCCGACGCATGAGCTGCTGTTGCACCCCGACTTCCTGCAAAGCGCATCCATTGCGGGCCACACCGACACCTGCTGGTTGCTCAACCGCCGTTTTCCCTTGACCAGCCTGGCGTCCGGCATGGTGGCACTGACCCGCATCCGCACCACGGCGCCTGCGACCTATGTGGTGTCAGCCACCCAAGACGCCCACAGCGAAATCGGTGTGCTGGTGTTGCCCGCAGGTGCCGCGCTGGTGATGCAGCCGCACAACCTGGTCGGCGTGCTGCAGCAGCGCGGCGTGCCCGTGCGCATCACCTCGCATTGGCGGCTGGGCAGCCTGCATGCTTGGCTCACGCTGCAGCTGCGCTACCTGGCGTTTCACGGCCCTGCGCAGCTCATCGTGCAAGGCTGCCGGGGCGTGCGTGTGGAGCCTGCACACACCGGGCGCAGCGTCAGCCAGGCGGCCACCATCGCGTTCAACGCCAACTTGGGGTATTCCACGCGCCGTTGCGAAACATTCATTGCCTATGTGCGGGGCAAGCAGGCGCTCTTGAACGATTCCTTCCAGGGAGACAAAGGGTTCTACGTGTACGAGGAAATGCCCCATTCCAGCCAGCACGATGGGGGCCCGGCACGGTGGTTTCAGGGACTGGCCGATTCGGTGCTGAAGGTGTTCGGGATTTGATCCTGCCAGGCTGCGCCCGAGGGGCATTGCAGGAATGGTCAAGGGCAAGGCGAGTCGCGCGCGTTACCAGCGGCGCAGGGCCTTCATGCATACTCAGAAACCCGGGTTCAGCGCAGGCAGTTCCGTCACCCAGGGCTACCCCCCGCCGCTGATGCCCCGGTCACGCGACCCAATAAAAACCGGAGGGAAATCACCATGCGATTCGATACACGCTTTTGCGCACTTTTGTCTGGCGCCACACTGATGCTGGGCCCCGTGGCCGCGCAAACCGACAATGCCGCCACCACGCCCCAGGCCCGTGCGGCAGCCGCCCGCGCAGCCGCAGCACCATCACCCGCCCCCAGCTTTGGGGGCCCGCGCGAAAAGCTGGTGGTGGCCATGCCCAAAACCTATGCCAAGAGCGAAACCATGTTGTTGTGGGGCGACTACTTCAACCACCTGGCGCGCTGCGGCAACCTTGATCTGCAGAACATCCACGGCGAGTCGCTGGAGCGCAGCACCAACATCGACACCCTGGGCGAGAAAGAGCTGATCGACGGCATCGTGACCGGCAAGGTGCAGTTGGCCCAGGTCAACCCTGGCCTGGTGCCGCAACTGGTCAATGCTGGCCAGCCCGCTCCGTTTGGCGTGCCCGGCAACAAGGCCAGCGGCAAACGCAACTCGTACACGCTGATCCTCATCTCCCGCGTGGACAGCCCGTTTACCAAGCCCCAGGACCTGGTGGGCAAGAAGATTGCACATTCCACCCCTACCTCCAACTCCGGCAATCTGGCCCCACGCGCCCTGTTCCCGGCCCTGGGCCTGCAGCCCGATCAAAACTACGAAGTGGTGTTCTCCAACGGCCACGAGCGCTCGGTGACGGGTGTGATGCACGGCTTTTACCCCGCCGCCGCCGTGGCCAGCGACCTGTACCAGCGCATGGTGCTCAAGGGTGATGTGAAGGGATCGAGCATCCGCACGCTGTGGGAGAGCCCGCCGTTCATGACCGAAACATGGACGCTGGGCAAAGAGGTGTCGCCAGACCTGCAGGCGCGCGTGAAGAAGTGCTCGTACAGCTACAACTTCTCGCCCAAGCTGCGCCAGTTGCTGCCGGGCAACGACACCTTCTTGCCCATCAACTTCGAGCGCGATTTTGCGACGGTGATGGAGGTCTATACCAAGACCCTGGCGGCACAAGCGGGCAAGGGCGCGGCCAAGTAGTCAGTCCGGCGGCCACCAACCGCTGCCCGGCATTGAGATAGTTTCAACCGACCGTGGTGACAGACAGCCGGTCGCGCGTGCGGCGCGCCACGTCTTTCACCCACGGCTGGGCAGCCCAGTGTCTGTCGGCAAAATCGCGGATCTGATCGGCATATGCCAGCGACGCGCCAATCACATCCAGCCCCTGCAAAAACATCTGCTGGTGCCGGTCTGACAGCACAAAACCTGCGGTGTGTTGGGCGCTGCGCACCCGGCGCTGCACTACGTCGATCTCCAGCGCCAATGGACCTGGCTGTTCTGCGGCCTCGGCCATGAAAGCCTGCACATCACCCTCGGCCACCATCGCCAGCAGCAGGCCGTTGTTGAGCGCGTTGGAGTAAAAAATCTCGCCAAAACTCGACGCGACCACGGCCTTGAAGCCGTATTGCTGCATGCCCCAGACCGCATGTTCGCGGCTGGACCCGCAACCGTAGTTGGCGCCCGCAAGGAGCACATCCACCTTGGCAAACGCAGGCTGATTGAGCACAAAGTCCGCACGCGGGTGGCCTGCGCCATCAAAGCGCAGGTCGTACAGCAGGCCCGGCGCCAGACCTGATTTGTCAATTCCACGCAAAAACTGCTTGGGCATGATCTGGTCGGTATCCAGGTTGGGCGTGGCCAGCACGGCGGCTTGGCCGCGCAGGATACGTTGGTCGATCGTCATGCAGCGTTCTCCAGTGCTCTCACATCGGTAATGCAGCCTGTGATGGCGGCTGCGGCGGCCATGGCCGGGCTCATAAGGTGGGTGATCGCGCCCCGGCCCTGCCGGCCTTCAAAGTTGCGGTTGGTGGTCGATGCACAGCGCTGGCCGGGGGCCAGCACGTCGTCGTTCATGGCCAGGCACATGGAGCAGCCGGGCTGCCGCCATTCAAACCCTGCAGCCTGCAGCGCGGCAGCGATGCCTTCGGCCTCGGCCTGCGCCTTGACCGCACCCGACCCGGGTACAACCATCGCGCGGACACCCGGCGCCACATGGCGCGTGCCCACGACCCGGGCGACTTCACGCAAGTCTTCGATGCGCGCGTTGGTGCATGAGCCGATGAACACGTGCTGCACAGGCACCCCCAGCAACGCTTGCCCGGCGCGAAGTGCCGTGTAGCGCAAGGCCTGCTCGGCGCTGCTGCGCTGGGTGGCGTCGGCCATGTGCGCAGGCACCGGCACGGTGGAGTCGACGGCCATGGCCTGGTCGGGGCTGGTGCCCCAGGTCACGTAGGGCGCCACGTCCGTGGCATCGAAAAGGTGTTCTGCATCAAACATCGCGTCCACATCACTGTGCAGAGTGGCCCAGTGCAGCAGGGCCTGGTCACGCCACGCGCCTTTGATGTCTGGGGCGCGCGTCAACACGTAGTCGATGGCCTTGGCGTCGGGCGCAATCAGTGCGCCGCGTGCGCCCGCCTCCACCGCCATGTTGCACAGCGTAAAGCGCGCCTCTACCGACAACGCATTGATGGCGCTGCCGCAAAACTCCACCACATAGCCGCGCGCCCCCTGGGCGCCGATGTGGCGGATGACCATCAGGATCAGGTCTTTGGCGGTGGTGCCGGTGGGCAGCATGCCATCCACCCGAATGCGCATGTTCTGCGCCAATCGGTAGACCAGCGTTTGCGTGGCTAGCAGGTGCTCGACCTCCGACGTGCCAATGCCAAAACCCAGGGCGCCCAGCGCACCGTAGGTGGTGGTGTGGCTGTCGCCGCAGAGGATGACCATGCCAGGGCGCACCATGCCGTGCTCGGGCGCCACCACATGCTCGATGCCTTGCAGCGGGTCGTTGGTGTCGAACAGCGGGATCTGGTGCCGCTCGCAGTTGACTTTGAGGTTGCGCGCCTGCAGGGCAGAAGGCGGGTCTTGAATGACGCGTTGGCGCACGGGGTGCGTGGGGATGATGTGGCTGACCACCGCCACGTTCTGCCCCGGCATGGGCACACCCCGCCCCGCATCGTGCAGCCCGGCAAATGCTTGCGGGCTGGTGTATTCGTTCATCAGGTGCAGGTCGCAGAACAGCAGCACGTTCTGCGCATCCAGCACCGCCACCGTGTGCGATGCAACCAGCTTTTGGTACAGGGTTTGCGGATCGGTCATGGCGTAGCTTCCAGCAAGAAGGGCAAGGCGGCAGCCAGCAGTGCATCAGGTGCCTCTTCAGCGATGTAGTGACCACAGGGCAAGGCGTGGCCGCGCACGTCGGCCGCCACGCGCTGCCACTCCGCCAACGGATCGAAGCACTGGTGCACCACCCCTTGCGCGCCCCACAGGGCCAGCACGGGCATGGGCAACTGGCTCCCGGCATCGCGGTCGGCACGGTCGTGCACCAGGTCGATGCCAGCGGCTGCGCGGTAGTCCTCGCAGATGCCGTGGGCCGTGCCCGGCAGCGCCAGACAGCGTGTGTATTCGGCCAGCGCCCGCGCGTCAAACGGCGCCAGGCCCGCGCTGCGGCGTCCCATCACGTCGCGGATGTAGGCGGCGGGGTCTGCCTCTATCAACCGTTCGGGCAATGGCGCAGGCTGGATCAAAAAGAACCAGTGCCAGTAGGCGCGCGCAAAAGCGTCGCTGGTCTGCTCGTACATGGCCAGCGTGGGTGCGATGTCGAGCAATACCAGGCGCAACACGGCCCCGGGGTGGTCAGCCGCCAGGCGGTGCGCCACGCGGGCGCCGCGGTCGTGCGCCAGTACCGCGAAGCGGGCGTGGCCCAGGTGTTGCATTACAGCGAGCATGTCAGCGGCCATGGTGCGCTTGCTGTACTGCGCGTGGTCTGCACCACCTGCTGGTTTGGCCGAATCGCCGTAGCCGCGCAAATCTGCCAGCACCAGCGTGAATTGCTGCGTCAGTGCAGGGGCCACTTTGTGCCAGATCGCGCTGGTTTGCGGATGGCCGTGCAGCAGCAACAAGGGTGGACCACTGCCACCCACCAGCGCATGGATGTGATGGCCATCGGGCGTGGGGATGCGGTGCACCGCGAAGTCGGGGAACAAGGGGGTATCAGTCATCGTGGGTAAGTGGCGGGGAGGCTGTCAGTCTGCGGAGATGCCGCGCTCCTTGATGAGCTTGGCCCACTGCGGCAATTCAGCCTCGACCCGGGCTCTTGCTTGCTCGGGAGTGGAAGGTGTGGGGTCAAAACCGTCTTTGGTCATGCGCTCTTTCAGCGCGGCGGTGCCAAGCGCCTGGTTCAGCGATGCATTGAGTTTGTCGATGATGAGCTTGGGCGTGGCCGCCGGAGCGAACACGATGAACCAGGTTTCAAACGCGTATTGGGGGACACCTGCCTCTGCAATGGTGGGCACATCGGGCATCAGCGCAGACCGTTTTGGACCGGTCACCCCCAGGGCACGCAGTTTGCCCGACTGCACATGCGGCTGGGCAGCCGACAGGACCGGAAAGCTCAGTGCCACCTGGCCCGACATCGTGTCGATCAACGCCGGGCCGCCGCCGCGGTAGGGGATGTGAACGATAGGCACGCCCGCCACCGCCTTGAACAGCTCGGCCGACATGTGGAAGGTGCTGCCGGCACCCGCCGACCCATACGAGTATTTGCCCGGCTGCGCCTTGAGCAACGCCACCAGCTCCTTGATGTTGTTGGCGGGCAGGCTGCTGTTGACCACCAGCACATGTTGCGAGCTGGCCACCAGTCCGATGGGGGCCAAGTCCTTCAGAGTGTCATACGGCATCTTGACCATGAGCGCAGGGTTGATCGCCAGCGAAACGGTCTGCAGACCGATGGTGTAGCCGTCCGGCGCGGCCTTGGCCACCATGTCCACACCGATGTTGCCGCCCGCGCCGCCCTTGTTCTCGATAAAAAGCGAACCGCCCAGCGCTTTGCCCCACTCATCGGCCACCAGTCGCGCCGCGATGTCGGCACTGCCACCAGGCGCATAAGGCACCACCAGCTTGACGGCCTTGGTGGGGTAGGTCTGCGCCAAAGCAGTAGCGGGCAGCGCAGACAGCAGGGCCAGGGCTCCGGCGAGGGCCAAGCGGCGGGTGGGGAAAGTCCCGTTGGACATGCATTTCATGATGGTTTGTCTCCTGCAGAAGGTTGTTGTGTTCTGTCAGGGTGGATCTTATGAGTGATTCAAAATCACATAAAGTCATTCAAAATCACTTTATTCATAACTCGAAAGCACGAATAAGGCCGCGATGGACACCTTTTCCGACCTGCGCTTTTTTGCCTTGCTGATGAAAGAAGGCAGCCTGGCCGCCGCCGCGCAGCAGATGGGCATCACGCCACCTGCGGCCAGCCGCCGGCTGGCGCAGCTGGAGCATCGGCTGGGCGTTCGGCTGCTGCACCGCACCACCCGGCGCATGAGCCTGACGCCCGAGGGAGAGACCTACCTGCTGGACGGCGCGCGCATCCTGTCGGACCTGGAGGCGCTGGAGCGCACCGTGGCGGGTGCGCGCAGTTCGCCGCGGGGGCTGATCAAGCTGGCGGCGACCCTGGGCTTTGGCCGCGTGCACATCGCGCCTGCCCTTTCCGCATTTGCCCGCGCGTACCCCGAGGTCGAAGTGCAACTGCACCTCACCGACCGCCCCATCAATCTGGTGGAGCAAGGCTTTGACGCCGCCATCCGGTTTGGCGACCTGCCCGATTCCCGCCTGACGGCCCGCAGACTGCTGGCCAATCAGCGCGTGCTGTGTGCCTCACCGGACTACCTCTCTAGCGCTGGCGAACCCACCCAGCCCACAGATCTGCTGGGTCACCAGTGCATCGTGATTCGGGAAAGCGACGAAACCTATGGCACATGGCACCTGCGCCAGGGCGACCAGCAACAAACCGTGAAAGTGCGCGGCATGCTCAGCAGCAACGACGGCGAAGCGGCCACCCACTGGGCGCTGGAAGGTCACGGGGTGTTGCTGCGGTCCGAATGGGATGTCGAGCGGCACCTGCAATCGGGCCAGCTGCGCCGCGTGTTGCCTGCGTGGGCTCTGCCACCGGCCGATGTGACGCTGGTGTACCCGAGCAAAAGCGATTTATCGGCCAAGACACGGGCGCTGGCAGACTTCCTCAAGCACTGGTTCGACAGGGATCGCCGCGATTGACGGCGAATCCCTGGGCGCAGTGTCCGGCGCATGGAAAACTCCTGATTTGATAGCTATCAGCGCTTTACTGATAAGCGGTAGCGGTCAAAAACACTCAAAAATCAGCGCCCAACCCCAAAACACCCAACACTGGTGCGCTGATTGAGCCACCCCCCGCTTACTGCGCCCCGTCGCCTTTTAGTTCCCTGCACCGCGCTCGCCGACACAGGCTGACAGCACGCTCCTACAAGGCGAACAGGGGGCGCTGTCTACATTCAGACACAGAGGCCACGGCAGCACGTTGCGCCACCGCAGCCTCCCCCAACACCAACGCCATCGCCAACACACGCCGCGTTCTTTGCAAGTCCACAGAACGCCCCAGCCCAGGAGAAGACCCATGCGCATTTACAGCCCACCCCTTCGCCATTCGCCCTGGCCGCTGATCACGGCTGCTGCCGCGTTGATGGCGGTGCTGGCGCTGTCTGCCTGCTCCACGCCGCGGACTCCCGAGGGGATCAAGGCGGTGAGCGGGTTTGATGTGGACCGCTACGCCGGTCACTGGCATGAAGTGGCGCGCATCGACAACTCGTTTGAGCGGGGCTTGACGCAGGCCACGGCCACCTACACCCGCAATGCAGACGACACCCTCAAGGTCGTCAACCGCGGCTATGACCCGGTGCGCAAGGAATGGAAAGAGGCCGAAGGCACGGCCCGCTTTGTGGGTGAGCCAGACCGCGCAGCGCTGAAGGTTTCATTCTTCGGGCCGTTTTATGGCGGCTACAACGTGGTGGCGCTGGACGAAAACTACCAGTGGGCCATGGTGATCGGGTCCAACCGCGATTACCTTTGGATCCTGTCGCGGACGCCCACCCTGCCCTGGCATGTGCGTGATCACCTGATGGAACGGGCGCAGGCGATGGGGGTGGATGTGAGCAAGATCGTGTTTGCGCCCCCGGCGGGCGAGCAGCACGCCCGGCAGGCCGTGCGAACCTGAACCGGTTCAGCTGGGGAGCTGGTTTTGGATGAGTTACGCCCCACAAGCTGTGGGCTTGGCACTTGGCCTTAACCAGGCTCAATTACTACGCTATTGATAGCTACTAGCGCTTTACCATCAAGCGCTAGAGGCCAATTTCATTGATATTTCTGGCCTAGACTGTCACGGTAGCCGCTGCCACCAGCTTCTGGGTGTACGGGTGCTGCGGCGTTTCCATCACTTCGGTGACGGTGCCGCTTTCCAGCACCGCACCATCTTTCATCACCAGCACGTCGTGCGCCATGGCGCGAATCACGTCCACGTCGTGCGTGATGAGCAGATAGCTCAGCCCCTTTTCTTTTTGCAGACGCTGCAGCAGGCCCAGCACCTGCTGCTGAATGGTGACGTCCAGCGCGCTGGTGGGTTCGTCCAGCACCAGCACCTGGGGCTGCACGATGAGCGCGCGCGCAATGGCCAGGCGCTGGCGCTGGCCGCCAGAGAACTCGTGCGGGTAGCGCTCCAGCAGGCGCGGGTACTGCGCCTCGGCAAGCCCTACCTCGGCCAGTGCCGTCTCCACCCGGGCGCGGCGCTCGGCCACGGTCAGCGTGGGCGCGTGCACCTTCAGACCTTCGCCGACGATCTCCTCGACCGTCAGGCGTGGAGACAACGACGAAAACGGATCTTGAAACACCACCTGCACGCGCCTGCGCAACTGCTGGTTGGCGGGCGTGTTGCGCATGGCGGGCTGCTGCCATGCCTGGCCGCCCACCTGCAACTGCCCTGCATAGGGCAGCAGACCCAAAATGGCCTGTGCCAAGGTGGACTTGCCCGAACCCGATTCGCCCACCACCCCCAAGGTTTGCCCCGGCAGCAGTTGCAGCGTGGCGCCTTGCACCGCCACAAACTCGCCCTTCTTGAACCAGCCACGCACACCGGGCAGCGGTGTGGGGTACACCACGCGCAGATCCTGCGACTGCACCACCGGTGCCGTGCCCACAGGCGGGTCGGCCTCCACCACATCGCGGCGGGGCTGGCTGGCGATCAGTCGGCGGGTGTAGGCATGCTGGGGCGCACCAAACACTTCGGCCACGGGGCCCTGCTCTACCAGCACGCCCTGCTCCATCACGGCCACGCGGTCGGCAAAGCGGCGCACCAGGTTCAGGTCGTGCGTGATCAGCAGCACCGCCATGCCGGTCTGGCGCTGCAAGTCAGACAGCAAATCAAGAATCTGCCCCCGCAGCGTCACGTCGAGTGCGGTGGTAGGCTCATCGGCCAGCAGCAGCTTCGGGCTGCTGGCCAGCGCCATGGCAATCATCGCGCGCTGACGCTGCCCGCCGCTGAGCTGGTGCGGAAAACTGTTGGCGCGGCGCGCGGGCTCGGGGATGCCGGTCTTGGCCAGCAGCTCGATGGCGGCTTGCGCGCACTGGGCGCCGGTCAGGCCTTTTTTGAGCTGCAGGATTTCAGCGATCTGCATGCCAATGGTCATCAGCGGGTTGAGGGCTGTCATGGGTTCTTGGAACACCATGGCGATGTCGCCACCGCGCACGCCACGCATCTCGCGCTCCGTCAACGCCAGCAGGTCGCCGCGACCTTGCAGGTGCGCCTGACCGGTAATGGCGGCATCACCCGCCAAGCGCAGCAGGCTCAGCGCGGTGATGGTCTTGCCCGAGCCGGACTCGCCCACCAGCGCGAGCTTTTCGCCCGCCGCGATGCTGAAGTTGACGCCCCGCACCACCTCTTTGGAGCCAAAACGAACATGCAGATCCTGCACCTGCAACAAAGGAGTCTGGGCCGATGGTTTCACTGGTCGGCCTTTCGGGGGTCGAGGGCGTCGCGCAAGGCATCGCCCATGAAAGTCAGCAGCAACAAGGTGGTCACCAATACCGCAAAGGTAGACAGCGAAATCCACCACGCATCAATGCTGTTCTTGCCCTGGCTCAGCAACTCGCCCAGCGACGGCGTACCGGGCGGCACGCCCAGGCCCAGAAAGTCAAGCGAGGTCAGCGCCAGAATGGCTGCGCTCATGCGGAACGGCAAAAACGTGACCACCGGCGTGAGGCTGTTGGGCAAGATGTGGCGCCAGATGATCTGCGCATTGCCCACACCCAGGGCGCGCGCGGCTTTCACGTAGTCGAGCTGGCGGTTGCGCAAAAACTCGGCCCGCACATAGTCCGACAGCCCCATCCAACCGAACAGCGACAGCAGCACCAGCAGCAGCGCAATGCTGGGCGCAAACACCGCGCTGAAGATGATGAGCAGATACAGCTCAGGCATGGAGCCCCAGATCTCGATGAAACGCTGAAACGCCAAGTCGGTTTTGCCACCAAAAAATCCCTGAATGGCACCCGTGACCACGCCCAGAAAAACGCCCGTCACGGTCAGCGCCAACGCAAACAGCACGCTCACCCGAAACCCATACAGCAGCTGCGCCAGCAGGTCCCGCCCCCGGTCATCCGTGCCCAGCCAGTTGTCACCGGTGGGCGCCGAAGGATTGGGCGACTTGGCAAAGTAGTTGAGCGTGTTGGGGCCGTACGGGTTGATGGTGTAGAGCGCCCAGTTGCTACCTGAGGTGAGGCGCTCTTTGATGAAAGGGTCGAGGTAGTCGGTGGGGGTTTCAAAGTCGCCGCCGAAGGTCTTTTCGGGGTAGTCCTTGAGCATGGGGAAATACGTCTGCCCCTCGTAGCGCACCACCAGCGGCTTGTCGTTGCTGACCAGTTCAGCGCACAGGCTGAGCAGCACCAGGGTGCAGAAGATCAGCAGGCTCCAGTACCCCAGCCGGTTGCGCTTGAAGCGCAGCCAGGCGCGGCGCGAGGGGGACAGGGAAACAGGGGCAGCGTTTGTCATGCCGGTCAAGCTGCGTCTTTCAGGAGCAAAGCCTTGCTGTACTGCAAGAACTCATCGAGGTGGTTTTGAATGATGGACACCGTGATCGGCAATTGCAGTGCCTGGTAGTCGTGCACCGCAATGTTCCGAAACCCGACCATGCGCTTGAGCGCATCGGCCAGAGTGGGCTCGATCCAGTGCCCGTGGGCCAACAGCGTGAACACGTCGCGTGCGCTCTGGGGCACACCCAGCCGCTCACGGCGCACCAGATGCTGCCCCATGTCCAGCGCCGCCTCGCAGGCGCGCTGAATGTTCAGGATGGCGGCGTCCTGGCGCGTGAAGTCGGTGGCAAACGTGTCGGGCCCGCGCAGATACTCTTCGCGCGCTCGGCCCACGCAGCGCTCAATGGTGGCGGCCTTGTTGACCAACACGTCATCGGCCATACACGCTCCCTCGCTGTGCAATGTCTGCCATCAACCCGGCACGGGCCGTGTCCAGCGCGGTTTTTTCACTGAGGATGGCGCTTTCAAACAAGGCGGCCTGGCTGTCCAGCGTCCACCAGCGTGCGCCGCCGGTAATGATCTGGTACTGCAGCACCGTGGACGCTGCACGCAAGTCCACCAAATCCACCGCGCAGCCCGCCACATCGGCCAGCTCGCCAGACAAGTCCCACAGCGCCATCACGTCGGCGTAGCCCGCCACCAAGACGGCCACATCCAGATCACTGTCGCCTGTGGCCTGCCCCTGAACGCGGCTGCCAAAACCGTAAACCGCCAGCAGGCCAGGCAGCGCAGCGCGCAAACACTGGACCACACGCTGGGTGGTGTCAGGGGTCAGATCTTGGAGGACGGACATAGGGATCGGGGCAGAAAATCTGTCAATCAAACTTCACGCGCGGGTCGACCCACACATAACAAAGATCGCTGATGAGCTTGGTCACCAGCCCGATCAACGTGAACAGATACAGCGTGCCGAGCACCACGGGGTAGTCGCGGCGAATCACACTTTCGTAGCTGAGCAGGCCCAGGCCATCGAGCGAGAACAAGGTTTCGATCAGCAGCGAACCCGCAAAAAAAGCACCGATGAACGCTGCCGGAAAACCGGTGACGATGGGAATGAGCGCGTTGCGGAACACGTGCTTCCACAGCACCTGCCGCTCGCTCAACCCCTTGGCACGCGCCGTCAACACATACTGCTTGCGGATCTCTTCCAGAAATGCGTTTTTGGTCAGCATGGCCGTGACCGCAAAACTGCCCAGCACCATGGCCGTAATAGGCAGCGTGATGTGCCACAGGTAGTCCACAATGCGCGCGCCCCAACTCAGCTCGTCCCAGTTGGCCGACGTCAGCCCGCGCAGCGGAAACCACTGCAATTGCCCGCCAAAGATGACCAGCAGCGCCACGCCCAGCACAAAACCCGGGATGGCATAGCCCACCAAAATGAGCAAAGTGGTCACCAGGTCAAACCGCGAACCAGCCCGCACTGCCTTGGCTACACCCAGCGGCACGGCCACGAGGTAGCTGATGAAAAACGTCCACAAACCGAGGCTGATGGACACCGGCAGTTTCTCTACGATGAGCTGCCAGACATCCTTGTTCTGAAAAAAGCTCTTGCCCAGATCAAACCGCGCAAACTGACCGAGCATCTGAAAAAAGCGCTCATGGGCGGGTTTGTCAAAACCGTAAAGCGCCTTGATTTGCTCGACGCGCTTGGGGTCTACGCCCTGAGACCCGCGGTAGCTCAGCCCGCCTCCTTCAGCGCCGCCACCGCCCGCTCCCGCTTTGGCCTCGGCCATGTACTGCTCCACCGGGCCACCGGGGACGAACTGGATCACCACAAAGGTCAGCAGCAGCACGCCGAAAAGGGTGGGCAGCATGAGCAGTACGCGTTTGAGGATGTAGGCGAACATGGGCGAGGTGATGAATGCGTAGGCCGCTACTTTTTGTCCGGAGCAGTCTGGGGCGGAATACGTGCCCACCAGGTGTCGATGACCCAGCCTTCGCCGCTGGAGTATGGCGGCACCACGTCCGGCTTGGCCAGGCGCCAGGCGTTGTAGGCCATGCGGTGTGTGCCCGCCGTCCACTGTGGAATCAGGTAGTGGCTGTGCGCGATGATGCGCTCCAGCGCGTGGCAGGCGGGTAGCAGTTGGGCCTCGGTTTTGGCCGAGGTCATGGCTTTGATCATCGCGTCGACCGCCGGGTTCTTGACGCCCGCGAAGTTGCCGGAGTCTTCCACGTCAGCCGCCTGGCTGCCGAACATGTCGGCAAACTCCTGGCCCGGGTTGTTGGTGCCCTGGTAGGCCAGCGAAGTGATGTCAAAGTCGAACTTCTGCAAACGCTGCTGGTACAGCGCAAAGTCGACTGAACGGAAACGCAGCGTGATGCCCAGTTTTTCGAGGCTGCGCATCCAGGGCGCAATAGTGCGCACGCCGCCCTCGTTGCTGTCCATGTATTCGAGCACCATGGCTTCGCCCTTGGTGTTGCGCAGGGCGCCATCGCGCACCTCCCAGCCAGCATCCTTGAGCAATGCCTGCGCGCGGCGCAGATTGCCACGCAGGGACGAGTCACCATCGGTGCGGGGAGGTACCGTCATGGGCCCAAAGGCCGCTGGGGGGATGTCCTTGCGATAGGGCTCCATCAGCGCCAGTTCTTCGGCGGATGGAGAGCCTTTGGTCTCGCAAGCGGTGTTGCCAAACAAACCATTGACGCGTTGGTAGGCCCCGTAAAAAAGCTGACGGTTCATCCACTCGTAGTCCATGGCCAGCCCCAGGGCTTCGCGCACGCGGGCATCCTGCAGCAGCGGTCGGCGTGTGTTGAGCACGTAGCTCTGAAAACCCGAGGGCAACTTGTGCTGGAACTCGCCCTTGACCAGTTCGCCCGTGTCAAACTTCTTGCCCGTCACGCGCCGGGCCCAGTCGCCGGCGCTGAAAAAGCGCATCAGGTCAAACTCGCCCGCTTTCAAGGCCTCCAGCCGCGCCGTGCTGTCCTTGTAGATCTTGACCAGCACGCGGTCGAAATTGGCGGTGCCTTTGCGCACATTCAGGTCGCGGGCCCAATACTGCGGGTCGCGCACGTAGGTGATGTCTTTGCCGAACCGCACGGGACCAATCTTGTAGGGCCCGCTGCCGATGGGGATGTCCATCACCACCTGATCAAAAGGTTTGGCCTTGCCGTTCTCTACACCCCAATCGCGGCTGAACACCGGCAAACCGCCCACCGTGATCGGAAGCTCCCGATTGGGCAGCTTGAAACGGTAGCGCACCGTGCGGTCATTGATCACGTCCACGCCTGCGACCTCGATCAGCAGCGTTTTGTAGGCGGGCGAGGTGAACGGCCCCACCAGCGTGTCGTAGCTGTGTTTCACATCCTGCGCCAACACCGGCTTGCCGTTGTGAAAACGCGCCTCGGGCCGCAGGCGGAAGGTGGCAGACAAGCCGTCCGGTGCGACCTCCACATCCTCCGCCAGCAGGCCATAGCCCGTGGCGGTCTCGTCCATTGATCCGACCAGCAGCGAGTCGAACATCAACGTCGAAAGATAGGCGGGCGCATTGCCTTTGATGGTGAACGGGTTGTATTTGTCGAAGGTGGAGACGCGCAGGTTGCTCACCAGCCGCAGTTCGCCGCCCTTGGGAGCGGCGGGGTTCACGTAGTCAAACTGTGCGAACCCGGCGGGGTAGCGCGGCTCACCCCACAACGCATATGCATGCGCGGCCCACGCCGGACCAGCACACCCCAACAGCAGAAAAGTCAGCCAATACCGCATGCGACAATTCTGCACTACGTCGGTGGCGCCACCACAAAGGCTGTGGGGATTTCCCAGCAGGCCGGTCGGTTGCCACGTTCAACGTCAATTCCTCGCATTCCTCAGGAGAAGAACAATGGGTTTTCTGTCCGGCAAAAAGCTGCTCGTCACGGGCGTGCTGTCCAACCGCTCCATCGCCTACGGCATCGCCAAGGCCTGCCACGCACAGGGCGCCGAGCTGGCCTTCAGCTACGTGGGCGACCGCTTCAAGGACCGCATCACCGACTTTGCCGCCGAGTTCGACTCCAAGCTGATTTTTGACTGCGACGTCGGCAGCGACGAGCAGATCGACCGCATGTTTGCCGACCTGGCGCAGGTGTGGCCCAAGTTTGACGGTTTTGTGCACAGCATCGGCTTTGCGCCGCGCGAGGCCATTGCAGGCAACTTTCTGGAGGGCCTTTCGCGCGAAGGGTTCCGCATTGCGCACGACATCAGCGCCTACAGCTTTCCGGCCATGGCCAAGGCCGCGCTGCCGTACCTGAACGACAAGTCGTCGCTGCTGACCCTGAGCTACCTGGGCGCGCTGCGCTCCATCCCCAACTACAACACCATGGGCCTGGCCAAGGCCAGCCTGGAAGCCAGCGTGCGCTACCTGGCCGAGGCTGTGGGCCGCACTGAAGACGGCCGCAGCATCCGCGCCAACGGCATCAGCGCGGGCCCCATCAAGACACTGGCCGCCAGCGGCATCAAGGATTTTGGCAAGCTGCTGAGCCGCGTGGCCGACGCATCGCCTCTGCGCCGCAACGTCACGATTGAAGACGTGGGCAATGTGGCGGCGTTCCTGCTGTCCGACCTGGCATCGGGCATGACGGCCGAGATCACGTACGTGGACGGCGGCTTCAGCCAGACCGCTGGTCTGAGCGCCGATCAAGTCTGATTGCGGCTGAAAATTTAAGCCAAAACAGGCTCTAGCGCTTATTGAATAAGCGCTAGCAGCTATCTATTCAATAGCAAATGCTCCGCAGACTTTGCCTGACCTGGCTGGGCTACCTGGCTGTCGTGGCGCTGCCCGCGCACGCGGCGGATGCCCCAGCGCTGCTGCTGGCCAATGTGTACCGCCCCGGCATGCCGCTGGCGGACTACTGGGTGAGCGAGAAATACGACGGTGTGCGCGGCTACTGGGATGGTCGCACGCTGCGCACACGCGGCGGAGAAACCGTGGCGGCACCGGCATGGTTTACCGCAGGTTGGCCCGACACGCCCATGGACGGCGAACTGTGGGCCGGGCGCGGGCGCTTCAGCCAGGCGCAGTCCACCACACGCACCCAGTTGCCCGATGACGCCGCGTGGCGCGCCATGCGATTTATGGTGTTTGACCTGCCTCAACATGGGGGCAGCTTTGATGAGCGGCTTCCTGCGCTCAACCGCGTGGTGCAGCGCATCGGGCAGCCCTGGGTGCAGGCCGTGCCTCAAAAACGCGTGTCCAACGATGCGGCATTGCAAGCGCTGCTGCAACGCACAGTGCGCGCAGGTGGCGAGGGCCTGATGCTCCACCGGGGCAGCTCGCTGTACCGGTCTGGCCGCAGCGATGACCTCATCAAGGTCAAGACCCACGAAGACACCGAAGCCCGCGTGGTGGCCCATGTGCCCGGAAAGGGCAAACATGCAGGCCGCATGGGCGCGCTGCTGGTGGAGATGCCCAGCGGCCAGCAGTTCAAACTGGGAGCAGGCTTCAGCGATGCGGAGCGCACCGACCCCCCACCGGTAGGCAGCTGGGTGACCTACCGCTTTCGCGGCACACACGACGGCGGGCTGCCGCGGTTTGCAAGTTTTGTGCGCGTACGGCCTGACTTTCCGCCACGTTGACTGTTCGGTCTGCGAAACAGGCTGAGCCCTCCTACGGGCCAAGCCTGTCTCGTGCTCCCTTGACTACCAAGTGTCAGTTAGGCAGCAGAACCTTGTCGACTACATGGATCACGCCGTTGGACTGGTACACATCGGCAATGGTCACGTTGGCAGTACCGCCTTTTTCATCGGTCAGCATGATGGTTTTTCCGCTGGCCTTGGCCGTCAGCGTTCCACCCGCCACGGTCTTGATGCTGGCCATACCTTTGCCGTCAGCAATCATCTTGGAGAGCGCTGCCGCGTCCCACTTGCCTGCCACTACGTGGTAGGTCAGCACCTTGGTCAGCGTGGGCTTGCTCTCGGGCTTGAGCAAGGTGTCGACCGTGCCGGCAGGCAATGCTGAGAAAGCTGCATTGGTCGGCGCAAACACGGTGAAGGGACCTGGGCCCTTGAGCGTTTCGACCAAACCTGCGGCCTTGACGGCAGCGACCAACGTGGTGTGGTCCTTCGAGTTCACAGCGTTGTCGATGATGTCCTTGCTGGCCAGCATGGGCGCGCCGCCCACCATGACTTGCGCCATGACGGGGAGGGCCGCCGCGGTCAGTGCGGCGCTAAGGGCGATGGTGGCAAGGCGGGCATTCAAACGGATGGTCATGGGAATCTCCTGAAAGTAATGGATCAACGGTCACCGCCTGAAAATCACGCGGCTGTCAGTCAATACGCAGGCATCTGCCCAGTGGATTCAACGGCGCAAAAAAATCGCTCCGCAGCGGTTGCCAGGGAGCGATTCATTCAGGTGGGTGCACGATGGCACCAAAGCGTCAGTTCGGGTTCAACCAAGGCTCAGACATTGCGGCCGTAAGGTCCGTCATCACCCACCTGCACCAGGTTCTTGGCAGTGGCCAGCGGCTTCGGGTTCTTACCCGGCTTGGCTTGCTCTGCCACACAGTCGGCGTAGTAGCGCACCTGGCCGTTCTCGTCTTCCACCTCCACCAGGCCGTGAATGTCTGTCTCGAAGCCAGGGCACAGCTTGGCGAACTCGCGGGCGAACTTGAGGTAGTCCACGATCTTCTTGTTGAACACTTCGCCGGGGATCAACAGCGGAATGCCCGGTGGGTACGGCGTGACCAAGCCGACGGTGATGCGGCCTTCGAGCTGGTCGATCTCCACGCGGTCGGTCTTGCGGTGCGCGATGTGCGCGTACGCGTCCGACGGCTTCATGGCGGGTGTCAGGTCCGACAAATACATTTCGGTCGTCAGGCGCGCGATGTCGTACTTGGCGTACATGGTGTGCACGTGCTGGCACAGGTCCTGCAGGCCCATGCGCTCGTAGCGTTTGTGCTGCTGGCAGAACTCGGGAAGGATGCGCCACATGGGCTGGTTCTTCTCGTAGTCGTCCTTGAACTGCTGCAGCGCGGTGAGCAGCGTGTTCCAGCGGCCCTTGGTGATGCCGATGGTGAACATCACGAAGAAGCTGTACAGGCCCGTCTTCTCTACCACCACGCCGTGCTCGGCCAGGTACTTGGTGACGATGGACGCGGGGATGCCGGTCTTGTCGAACTTGCCGTCCAGGTTCAGGCCCGGCGTGACGATGGTCGACTTGATCGGATCCAGCATGTTGAAGCCATCGGCCAACTGGCCGAAGCCGTGCCACTTGGCGCCAGCCTTCTTGCTCTTGCTGTCGCTGCGGATGATCCAGTCTTCCGCACGTCCCATGCCCTCTTCCACGAGCTTGTCCGGGCCCCAGACCTTGAACCACCAGTCCTTCTTGCCGAAGTCGTTTTCGATCTGGCGCATGGCGCGGCGGAAATCAAGCGCCTCCAGAATGCTTTCTTCCACCAGCGCGGTGCCGCCGGGCGGCTCCATCATGGCGGCCGCCACGTCGCAGCTGGCGATGATGCTGTACTGCGGGCTTGTGCTGGTGTGCATCAGGTAGGCCTCGTTGAAGAGGTGGCGGTCGAGCTTGGTGGTCTGCGAGTCCTGCACGAGCACGTGGCTGGCCTGGCTGATGCCGGCCAGCAGCTTGTGGATGGACTGCGTGGCGTAGGTCACCGAGTGCTTGGGGCGCGTGCGCTTCTTGCCCATAGCGTGGTAGGTGCCATAGAAAGGATGGAACGCCGCGTGCGGCAGCCAGGCCTCGTCGAAGTGCAGGTTGTCCACGTAGCCGTCGAGCATGCCCTTGATGGTCTCGGTGTTGTAGAGCACGCCGTCGTAGGTGGACTGCGTGAGTGTGAGCACGCGCGGCTTGACCTTGGCAGCGTCCACGCCCTTGAGCAAGGGGTTGGCCTTGATCTTGGCCTGGATGGCCTCGGGCTCGAACTCGCTTTGCGGGATGGGCCCGATGATGCCAAAGTGGTTGCGCGTGGGCTTCATGAACACCGGGATGGCCCCGGTCATGATGATGCTGTGCAGGATGGACTTGTGGCAGTTGCGGTCCACCACCACCACGTCGCCCGGCGCCACCGTGTGGTGCCAGACCATCTTGTTGGAGGTGCTGGTGCCGTTGGTCACGAAGAAGCAGTGGTCGGCATTGAAGATGCGCGCGGCGTTGCGCTCGCTCTCGCCGATGGCGCCGTTGTGGTCCAGCAGCTGGCCCAGTTCTTCAACGGCATTGCACACGTCGGCGCGCAGCATGTTCTCACCGTAGAACTGGTGGTACATCTGGCCCACCGGGCTTTTCAGGAAGGCCACGCCGCCCGAGTGGCCGGGGCAGTGCCAGCTGTACGAGCCGTCTTCGGCGTAGTCGAGCAGCGCCTTGAAGAACGGCGGCTGTACACCCTCCAGGTAGCTCTTGGCCTCGCGGATGATGTGGCGCGCCACGAATTCGGGGGTGTCCTCGAACATGTGGATGAAGCCATGCAGCTCGCGCAGGATGTCGTTGGGCAAGTGGCGGCTGGTCTTGGTCTCGCCGTGCACGTAGATCGGCACTTCGGTGTTCTTGCGGCGCACTTCGCCGATGAAGCTGCGCAGGCTCAAGACGATGGGGTCGAGGCCTTCGCCTCCGGAGAACTCTTCATCGTCAATGGACAGAATGAACGCACTGGCCCGGCTTTGCTGTTGGGCAAACTGCGACAGGTCACCGTAGCTGGTAACCCCCACAACCTCGAAACCCTCGGCCTCAATGGCCTGCGCCAGCGCACGAATGCCCAGGCCCGATGTGTTCTCTGAACGATAGTCTTCATCGATGATGATGATGGGAAAGCGAAACTTCATGCGCAGCCTCCGTGCAACCGTGCCCTGCCCGGCCAAAAAACGAAATAGGCGCGAAGTGTAAGGAATAACCTTGACGCGCCTTTGAACTGCCACCCATTTGACCCAGAATGTGGTGCACTAAACACAACCATAACAAGGAGGTCTTATATGGAGGAATCCACCATCTGGTGGCTGGCAGCGGGGGCAGTGGTGGTGACCGAGCTGCTGACCGGTACGTTTTACCTGCTCATGGTGGCAGTAGGCCTGGTGGCTGCTGCACTGGCTGCGCACTTGGGGCTGCCGATTGCATTGCAGATCGTCTCTGCAGCCATCGTGGGGGGCGGCGCTGTCGTGGCGTGGTACCTCATCAAAAAGCGACGCCCGGGGGACCCCTCCGCACGCGCGGACCGCAACGTCAATCTGGACGTGGGCGAAACCATCATGATCGACAGCTGGAACCCCGACGGCACCACCTCGGTGAAATACCGGGGTGCCACCTGGACCGCCATCCATCGCGCTGGCGTCACGCCCTCCACAGGCATGCACCGCGTGTCAGAGCTGGTAGGCAATCGCCTGCTGGTAGATCCGGTGTAAAGCCAACCCCAACATCTGCACTCACACAAAGAAAGAAGGCTTCCCATGGAAATCGCCATCGTCATTCTCATCATTGCCGTGATCTTCATCGCGCGCTCCGTCAAGGTCGTGCCCCAGCAAAATGCATGGGTCAAAGAGCGGCTGGGCAAATATGCAGGCACGCTGACGCCGGGATTGAATTTTCTGGTGCCTTTTGTCGACAAAGTGGCCTACAAACACAGCCTGAAAGAAATCCCGCTGGATGTTCCCAGTCAGGTCTGTATCACACGCGACAACACGCAACTGCAAGTGGACGGCATCCTGTACTTCCAGGTGACCGACCCCATGCGTGCGAGCTACGGCTCCAGCAACTACATCATGGCCGTCACGCAACTTGCGCAAACCTCGCTGCGCTCCGTTATCGGTAAGCTGGAACTGGACAAGACCTTTGAAGAGCGCGACATCATCAATGCACAGATCGTGCAGGCCATTGACGAGGCCGCGCTCAACTGGGGCGTAAAGGTGTTGCGTTACGAAATCAAGGACCTGACCCCTCCAAAAGAAATTTTGCATGCCATGCAGGCGCAAATCACGGCGGAACGCGAAAAACGCGCACTGATCGCTGCGTCGGAAGGCCGTCGCCAGGAACAAATCAACATCGCCACCGGCGAACGCGAGGCCTTCATCGCCCGTTCCGAAGGCGAGAAGCAGGCCCAGATCAACAACGCCCAGGGCGAAGCCGCCTCCATTACGGCCGTGGCCGAGGCCACCGCCCAAGCCATCGAGCGCGTGGCTGCCGCCATACGCCAGCCCGGTGGGGAACAGGCCGTGCAACTCAAAGTTGCAGAGAAAGCCGTGGAGGCTTACAGCAAGGTGGCGGCAGACTCAAACACCACCCTCATCGTGCCCAGCAACATGACCGAAGTGTCAGCACTGATCGGATCCGCCATGAAGATGGTACAGACGCAGAAAGTTGCCTGATCCGCGAATTCCGCGTTTTTTGCAGCGAATTGCGCAGGCTGCCAAAAGGCCTCTTTTCGTATGGCTATAATCGAAGGCTTCGGAGAGGTGGATGAGCGGTTTAAGTCGCACGCCTGGAAAGCGTGTGTGGGCTAATCCCCACCGCGGGTTCGAATCCCGCCCTCTCCGCCAGACAGTCAGCTTTCATATCCAATGAAAGCGAATCACACACAAAACCCGCACCCTAAAAAGTGCGGGTTTTTTGTTTTTTGCATCCGCGTGTCACACCTATTGCAACCACTCGTAACAGTGCTTCTGCAGCCGCGGTATCGCAGTTGTCTGACAGACGGAACTGCGGCTCTTTGCTGAAATCTCATCCATCAGCCATTGAGGCTGACTGGGTGGTCATTGTGGCCCCCGCACCCCATTTGCAGAAGGAGTCCAGCATGAAACACCGTCACTTGTCGCCCAGCGCGCGTGCACTGTTCACCTTCCTCGGGACCGTGGTGTTGGCTGTGTTGGCCTCCATGGCGCTGTTAACCCCTGACGTGGCGGTGCCCGCGGTGGAGTCGATGACAGCGATACCGAGCGGACTGGATCAGATCTTGCCCACCGGCTTGTTTGAATAGCTCCCAGATTTTCCTGTAGCGCATTTGGCAATAGCCGTGAATGGAACCGCTTTGGTTGTCACAAAGCTCCTTCTAGTAAAAACGATAGCATGGGAGTACCATTCGGCGCTGCACACCGGCAATTCGGTGGCGTTAAAGAATGGAGGGCGATCGTGACACCACGTTTTCGAATCTCTGCAGACTGTTTTTATTCATCGATCTCAGCATCTCGCTCCCTGGTGGCGGCTGCTCTAATGGCAGTGTTGGCGGGATGCTCCAGCCCCCGGGATGTGGCGCTGGAAGAGTTCACACGCTGGCATGACAGCGCTCGTGCGCAAGCCCAGGCGGGCATGTTGACCTGGAGCGAACTCTACAAACAGAGTTTTGACCGGCTTACCGCGTTGCCTTCGTCGCTGCAGCAAGACACGCGACTGGAGAACACCGTTCTGTTGCTGTCCACAGCCCGCAAATACGAAGCAAACGAGATCGACGCTCAGCAGTTTGCTGCGGAGCGCGAGCACATTGAAACCCAGTTGCAGGCCCGTCTGCGCTGAAATGCATCCAAGCTGGGGACCGAGCTTAGACAGCTTCCTTCGTTGGCCTACTCACGCAGAGGACTGCCCCGCTCAACCATCGCGAGCCGGCGGCGCAATGACGCCACGGCTTGGGCATCTCCCGCAGCATCTGCCCTTTGCACCTGCAGCGTCAGCCAGGCCATGAGTGGCCTGCGCCATCCCTGTGCAGACGCCACCTCTGCTGCTTCAACAATGACCCCAGGGCTCGCCTTCCCCGTGTGGAACAGCACACCCGCCGCTACCAAGCGAGACAGCGGGTCTTCGAGGCCCGCGAGTGTCGCAACAGTGCCCGACACGGCCACCTTGCGCTGGGCTTCTGGCAGGAGGGCAACTTGCCCGGGTTGCAGGCGCCCCGCCAGGTAGTCTGCATACGCCAGCTCAGGGGGAGCGGCGTCTGCCCGCAGCGGTTCAAACCGTTCACACGGGCCGATGACCAGGCTGGCCACTTGCGCAGCACAACGCATGAGCTCCAGCCGCGCCAAAAGATCCGGCCGGCCGGTGCGTGCGACTTCGGCGCGGGCACGGTCCCACTCCAACGCTTCGACGCGCGCGTTGCCTGACAAGTACGCATCCAGGGCTTTCTGTGACGCGCCTTGCGCGTTCATCTGCCAATCCGGCACCGGGGGTTTGCTGGAGCAGGCCACCAACAACAGCGCGCCGACAAAAAGGGCGCCGTACATTGATCGCCGCAGGGTCATCACTACAAATCGCTTCATGGCAGCTTGAGCTCCGTGTCCCGCGCAAAGGGCCATTTGCGGTTGATTTCATTCACCAGACTTTCCACCTTGCGCAAATTGCTTTCCACCTCGGCCCGCAGCGCACCCAGGTCGGTGGTGGCCTCTCGCGCGTTGACGCCGATGGCCTGGGCTTCAACCAACACGGCGTCGACCTTTTTGAGGCTGGTGCGGGTGTCGGCCAGCAAGCCATTGAGCTGGGCGACGGTGGCGCGCACCTCAGGCACCAGCGCGTCTTTGCTGCCGTCGCTGCCAAACACCTGCCGATCAGCCCGAGCAGCCATGCCGTCGATGCGCGCCAGCAACGCGTTGGTGCGATCGAGCGTGGTCACGAGCCTTTTGGCATCCGCCTCGTTACCCATCAGCACGCCCAACATGCCGCCGGGGCCATTGAGGCGCTCAGTCAGCGCCTGCACATTGGTCAGGCTGCTGCCCAGCGCAGCGTCTTGCGCCGTCAGCGTGTTGAGGTTGGTCAGCAGCTCGCGCGCGGATGACATGAGCTGGGGAATCTCGGCCGTGGCGTCGCCACGCAGCACGGGCCGCACGGCACCATCGGGCAAAGGCGAGTCGGTCAACATGCCGGTGTAGGCGCGGATGTTGGTGCCACCTACGATGCCGCGCACCAGTGTAAACACGCTCGATTCGCGCAACCAGTGGGCATCCTTGCGCGGCACGTCGATTAGGATGCGGGCGTTGCCCTCGTTGGCCAGCTCGATGCGGCGCACACGGCCGATGGGAAAGCCAGAGAACGTCATGTCCATGCCGACCACCACGCCTTCTGAATCGTCAGCGGTGAGAACCAGGGTTTGAGTGGGCTCAAAAGCCCCCCGTGCGTACAAAAGGTACATCCCCGACCCCACGATGAGCGCCAGCGTGAACAGCAGCAGTGCGGCCGCCTTGATCTCCAGATAAGCCACGGGGCGCAGGGTTTCCACGGGCGGGCGTTCGCCCTCCACGTGCGGCCCCTCAGATTGCACCGGGGGCGGCGCCCTGTCGTGGCTGGGGTGGTTCTTATCGGTCATGGGGCGACAGTAGGGGTCATCAAATGAAGAGGGTACGACAGCGTTGCAAACATCCGGCTGCCATGGGCATCAGTAATAGTTGCCCATGAGCGAGGCCACCTCGATGAGCAGCAGCACAGCAAACATGCGCGCAAGGCCGCCCAGTTCGGAGTCGGGCTGTGTGCGCTCGCCAGTGTCATGCAAGCCCGCCGCCATGGGGATCAGCGCCACCGCCAGACTGAAAAACAGTGTCTTGAGTGCAAACACCATGGTCACGCTGGGTGTGAACACCTGGCCAAACATGCGCGTGTAGCTGGGCAACCCGGCCAGGTTAAAGCCGTAAACCCCCAGGTACGCCAGCACCAGCGCCACCACACAACTCAACGCGGCCAGGGTGATGCTGGCGAACACGCCTGCGATGACACGGGGCAGCAACTCCACCCGCACCGGGTCGGAGCCGTGGCGGCGCAACGCATCAAACCGCCCCAGCTGCCGCAAGCGCGAGATTTGTGTGCCGTTGGGGATGGTGCAGCGCATGGCCACAAACAACGCAGCGGTCAGCGGGATCAGCTCCAGCACCAGCACGCGAATCACCATCTCCAGCGCATAGCGCGACAAGCCATAACTCAGCGCCGTGACGACCACGATGCGCGTGAGCACCAGGCTGATCAATGCAGCCAGCACGGTGAAACCCAGCAGCACAGGGGCAGTGTCCAGATACAGGTGGCGCGCCAGTGCCTTGCGGGTGCCTTTGCCATAGCTGGACGGTGACAACACCAGCACCAACACCACAGCGCCCAGGTACAAGATGCGCCACCACGCCACCGCCCAGCGCCGCGCCGTGTTCAGCACACGTTCGGGCAAGGAGAGGCCGGGCAAGCGCGAAATCATGGCCGGATCATAGCGGCGCATGTTCGGCAGGCCCCAAAAGCCATATGGCACAAAAATTTAGGTGTTTTTGGCCTCTAGCGCTTATCCAACAAGCGCTACCAGCTATCAAAACAGGAGTATTCAGCGCCCATGAGAAACATGTCCTCACAGCCATGGGCTTACACCGGCGCTGCAACAGGCGTCAGACATGGCGCTTGCCCGGCCCGGTGCTGGCGGATGTCGCCAGCGGCTGGGCATCGGCCCGCGCGTGAAGCGCCTCGATGATGTGGCAATGCGCGTCCGATCCATCGCAGCGGCTGCGCAGCGCCAGCAGGTCGGCTTCCAGCGCTTGAAGCTCTGCCAGGCGGGCCCGCACATGCTGCAAATGGTCATCCAGCGCATCGCGTGCAGCGTCGCAGTCCTCCTTCTTGCTCCAGTCCAGCGCCAGCAGGGTGCGCACCTCGTCCAGGGACATGTCCATGGCGCGGCACAGGCGAATAAAACGCAGGCGGTGCACATCGGTACCGGCGTACAGGCGATAACTGTTGTCGCTGCGCAGCCCCGGTGCCAGCAGACCTTCTTTTTCGTAGTAGCGGATGTTGGCGGCCGTCACGCCCGATTGCTGGGCGGCTTCTCCAATCCGGTATTGCGCAATGTTTGTCGTCATGGGCTTGACCTTCAAGTGACTTCAAGGTTTTAAATCATGCCATCGCTTTGAAAACACTGAATGAAGAACGCCCAATGTCTGCCCACTGCCACCACAACCATGACAACCACTCGCACGGTTCGCCCGCCACTGCCGACCCCCGCTATCGCCGCATCCTGTGGATGGCGCTCATTGTCAACGCGGCCATGTTTGCCGTGGAGGTGGGCGCAGGCGTGCAGTCGGGCTCCGCGTCACTGCTGGCTGACGCTATCGACTTCTTGGGCGACGCCGCCAACTATGCGCTGTCGCTGTGGGTGCTGGCCATGGCCCTCACGTGGCGGGCGCGGGCCGCACTGATCAAAGGCGCCAGCATGCTGGCGTTTGGCGTGTTCGTGGTGGGCCGCGTGGCCTGGGGTGCGTGGCAGGGCACGGCCCCCGAACCCTTCACCATGGGCACCATCGGCCTGCTGGCGCTGGCCGCCAACCTGGGGGTGGCTGTGCTGCTGTACACCTACCGAGACGGCGACGCCAACATGCGCAGCGTGTGGCTGTGCACCCGCAATGATGCGTTGGGCAATGTCGCGGTGATGGGCGCTGCGCTGGGTGTGTTCGGCACCGGCAGCGCCTGGCCCGATCTGGCCGTGGCAGCGATCATGGCCTGGCTTGCTATCGCTGGCGGTACCAGCGTGATCCGCCAGGCACGACAGGAGCTTGCCAGCGAAAAGATTTCGGCATCACATGGGCACTGAGGACCGCGCTGAACGCTCGCCTGAATGGACGAACCCGCAAGACCGCAACGCAAAGAGTCTGCAGAGCAAACCTGTCCTCACCGGGGCAACGCGCAGCAGCGTTCAAAAAAGGCGTCGAGCTCTGTCGATTTGTCATACACGCCGTCAGCGCCCAATTGCTCACACCTGCGGCGCATATCGGCGGTGGCGTAGTTGGTAAGCACGTAAACATGCTGGTTCTCGGCTTTGGGCTCTGCGCGTTGTTTCAATTCCTGAAGCACTTCAATGCCTGAGCCCTCGCTCAAAAACAGATCCACCACCATCAATTGCCACTGGCTGCCCCATTGCTCCAGCGCTTCTTTGGCGCCCGCTGCGGTGGTGGCAAAGGCGATCACGCGGGCATCTGCCAGTTCTGCCAACGCGGGCACCAGAGTGTCCCGAATGGTCTTGCTGTCTTCGACGAGGATGGTATTGAGGGGCATCATGGGGAGCCGGATAGTCCGTTCGTTGAGATGCTGCCTACAATCTATGCTGCCGACCCCAATCGCCATGTAGTCCGTTGCGCCGCTTGCCCGGTCGCCAACGTGGATTGAATAACCTCATAGAGTTCGACTTATGCCCAGCGATACGAAACAGCCTCCATCATCGGACGTGGCAGAAATTCTGAATCAGAATTTGGAAACCGCTGAACAGATCAAAGCGACGGCCGATGAACTGGATGTTGTGCACGCGGTGCTGTCCACACAAATCCCAACAGATGCCATGCAGGGCGATCTCCAGGCAGCTGTCGAGCGCACGGACCAGTTAGAGCAGAAACTGACCGAGACCGCAGAAGCTCTGGACAAGTCGAACGAGTTGCTGCAGCAACACATTTCGAACCAGACCAAAAAGTGAGGTAGGTGTCAGTCGGCATCGAACCCCACACAGGTTGCAACGCTGCTGCGCGCCACAGCAAAAAGCTTCTTACCCCCACCCTTTTTTCCTCGGCGTCGGCCCCTCGCGCCGTGCGCAGTGGCCCCAAAGTCACGTTTTCGTTCTTGTAGCCCGGCTTTTGCGTACCGCTGAACGCGCGGGCGGTGCGGGCTTGGTGTTGGCACCCTCCAGCCACAGCAGCGAATCCATGTGCGAGATGAATCGCCGCAGGTAGTCCGGCGACAACGCGCGCATCAGGCCCAATGAGCGGAGCATGAGCTTGTGCGAGTTGAGGGGCCCCGCGTTTTCAGGCGCTCGGTGCAAGGCCTGCACCACCTGCTGATCAGCAGAAATCTTGGACCAGACCTCGCTGAACTGGCGCACGCTCTTCATGTCCGAGAGGTTGGCGCTATCGCCCCGCAGCACGCCATCGGCATCGGACTGGGCCCGGGCAGCGAGTTCCCCATTGAGTTGCGAGAGGGCGCTCCCCGTCGTCGGCATCGCTTTGGCAACCGCACGGCACGCAGGCGCAGACTTCGCACGGTCGGCATAGTCAACCACCGCAGCGCTCAGCCTGCAAGCCAGCACATGCTGCACAGCCACTGGCTGCGTCTGCAGACGCCGGGACAGTGCCTCCAGGTAGTGAAACCGCGCCGGGTCGTAGAGATGCGCGTCCTCTGCACGCAGGGACTCCAGCGTAGGCTCATTCATCACGGGCAGGCTTTGCGTTGGATGCCTTGGGCACCGGGGCCATCTCCACACGGCGATTTTTTGCACGGCCTTTTTCCTCTGCGTTGTCGGCCACCGGCTGCTCGGCGCCAAAAGCGGCCGCAAACACTTGCGCAGACGGCATGCCCTCCTCAATGAGTGCTCGGGTCACCGTGAGCGCCCTCTGCGCCGACAGCTCCAGATTGTCGGCAAAACGTTGATGGGCTCCGCGCAGCAGCGTGGTGTTGTCGGTAAATCCGCTCACCATCAGCATTTCATCGCGTTCGCGCAGGTACACCACCAAGGGTTGCACCAAGCTGCTCAGCAGTTGGCGCCCTTCAGGGCGAAGCTCATCGGAGCCCGCTGCAAACAACACGCTGCCACTGATGCCAATGCGTCCGTTGTTCACGGTCACCCGGCCGCTGGCCAATGGAATGGCCAACGCCTTTTCGAGCGCCATGCGGCGTTGCTCCTCCATCTGGCGCTTTTCTACTTCCTGCTTCAAGCTGGCCACCAGGTCGATCTGCACGACGAGCACACCTACCAGGATGAGGACAAATGCGCCCAGCAACCCCGACATCAGGTCGCCAAACACCGCCCACACGGGAGCGGTTTGCTCCGAGGCTTCGTCCAGGGTGTCGTCCAACCCGTTCACGCGGCCACTCCATGGGCGGCGGCCCTGCCCGCGGTGCCATGCAGCCTGCGCAGGTCTTCCACAATGCCCTGCTGCGCACTAATGCTCAGGTCAATCACCTCGCGGGCCTGGGCCACGTAGTAGGCCAGTTGCTCATCGCTGCGGCTCATGGACTGGCCGATGGCTCCTTCAATGCCCTGCAGGCTTGTCATGAGTTTTTCGTTGCTGGCACTGAACAAACCCACGCCATGGCTGAATGATTCACCCAGACTGGCAAGCTCTACGGCGCTGGCAGCCACATGCACAGCCACTTCATCCACCTTGCCAGCCTGCGTGCCAAGCGCCTGTGCAAACTGGTCGCCCGCTTGCTCCAGCACCTGGGCGGCCGAGCCCACCAAGCTATCGATCGCGGCGCGCTGCTGCACCGCGGCGTCATTCACCGAATGCAGCAAGGTGCCCACCTGCTCCATCATGGCCGTGCGTTCTGCCAAGGCAACGTTGTCGCGCTCGCTCATCCGCGTCATTTCCTGGCGCAGGTGGGTAATGACCTCGGCCGCGGCCTGCGGCACATCGGAAGCGGTTTGCAGCAGGCGCGTGAGGGGTGCTTCCAGGGCCGCACCCAAGGTCGCCAGGTGCTGTGCCACGGCTACCTGCAGCGTATCGAGCCGTTCCACCGCAGCCTGGCCGCGCAGCGCCTCCGCGTCGCGCAACGCAACCAGTTCGGTGCGCCACACGCCCGTCAGTTGGTCCATGCGCTGACCTTGTGCCTCGACCCATTGGGCCTCGGACTCCAAGCGGGTACGCAGGAGTGCATCCGACTGATCCATCAAAGTGGCCACACTGCCCAGCGTGCGGGCCACCTGATTGGTTACGTGTTCCGCCATGTTCGCGGCTGCGGTCTGCAAGGCCTGGGCTGCCCCCTGCTGCTGCGCCACCGACTGCGCACCCACCCGCTGCCATTCGGCACAGAGCGCACCCGACATGGTGCCCATGGAGCGGCTCCAGTCATCCACACGCTGCTGGTCGGCCGCCAACTGAGCGGTGTGCGACTGCGCCACCGTCTCCTGCAACCCGGTCAGCAGCGCGCCAGAGCGCTCTTCGAACGACTGCGTGGCCGACAACAAACTGTGGTCAAGCTGCTTGGCGGTGGCTTCCAGCGCCGCGCACACGCCCTGCTGCTGCGCCACTGACTGCGCGCCTGCACGCTGCCACTCGGCACAGAGAGAGTGGGCCATGGCCTCCATGGAGCGGCTCCAGCCTTCCAGCCGGTGCTGGTCAGCGGCCAACTGGGCCGCATGAGATTGCGCAGCGGACTCTTGGAGTGAGGCCACCAGCGCGCTGGATCTTTGGTCAAACGCCTGCGTGACAGCCTGCAGAGCTCCGTCGAGCTGTGCTACCAAAGCGTCTTGAGCCTGGGTGTGACTGTGCAACGCCGAGGTCCAGGTGTCGGCCACTTGGCGCGCCGTGCCCTCCCACTGGGCTGTGAGTATCTGCAATTGCGCATCGGTGGCCTCCCGCAGGCGCTCGTGCGAGCGCTGCGCCTCGTGCGCCAGCGTGGTCATTGCATGCTCCACCACCGGGCGAATCACCTCGCCCGCCTGGCGCGCGCTGGCAGCCAGGCTGTCTTGCAGTGAGGCCCCGACGGTACTGGCCAGCTGCGTATAGGCGGACGAAGCCTCACGATGGAATCCTTGTTGCTGGGCGAGCAGTTGTGCGTTGAGCTGGTCATTGCGGCGCTCCAGGCCTTCCATCAGCCCTTGCAGGCGTTCGGCAATCAGCGGCATGGCATGGGCCTGCGTCTGGAGAGCGAGGACCATTTCGTCCCGTCGGTGCGCCGATGAAAACGGTCGGAAAACCGCTGGTATGCGAGCATCCAGCAGGCGGGCAGCGTCTATGCGCTGACGGCGGCTGATGGCCGACAACAAACCCAGGGCGGCCGACGCCGCCACGCCTGCCACGGATGTGCCAAACGACAGGCCCAGGCCCTTGATGGGCGCAGCCAACGCAGTGCGGATCGATTCCAGATTGGACGAGGTCTCCAATGCGAACACAGCGCCCTTGAAAGTCACCACCATGCCCAGGAATGTGCCCAGCATGCCCAGCATGACCAACAACCCCACCAGATACGGCGTGAGTGCAGGGCCTGGCAAGGCCACGCGCTCACCTTCAATGCGCTGGCGCACCGGGTTGCGCAGCGAAGGTGCCAAGCGACTGATCCACTCCCCCAGGTCCGCCACGGGCTCCGCAGATCTGTCAGCCAGGCCCAGCGCCGTGGCCAAAGACGCTGTGGCTGCGCGGAACTGCATCAACTCATATGCGCCCAGCAAATACACACCGCCAATCACCAACGTCATCGCCAGCGCCAGCGGGCTGGTGCCCACAAAACCCCAGCCTACCCAGGCCACCACGGCCAGGCCCGCCGCAAAAATGGCGGCCATCACACTCTTGTTCATTCCTGTCATCCTGTTTTCTCGTTGTGGGCTGCATCCAGCAGCCCCGATATCGGCAGCAGGCGCACTTGCAGTTCTGCAATCAACAACGCCTGCAAATCTTGTTCAAACGCCCACAGCCATCCGCCGGGCTGGGCCCAGCGCAGCGGTTCGTCGGCAACGCCGCTGTTTTCCAGCACCTCCAGGTGCTTGTGATGCCGGTGCGCCAGGCGCCGCTCCAGATGGGCGGCCAATGAGGCCCAAAGCCGCTGCTCGCGAGGGCCGAGCATTTGCTCCATGACAGCATCCAGCACCGCCAATTGCCGCAATCCGAGACACCCCTGGGCCAAGGCATGGCGGACCTGCACCCGCAAGGCCAAAAGCCGTGTGTCCATCTGCTTTTGCAGATCCAGATAACGCTGGCCATGGGCCGCATAGTGAGCCTCGACCTGCGGGTCGGGCGCTTGCACGGGCGTGTTGTCAGCCCGGGCGCGCGCGGGTTTGGGGGCCAGTACCTTGGCCGTCACCAACGCATTCAGATCCGCCCTGGTCTTCTCGAACAGGTGATCAAGCGCAGGCAAGTCCACCCCCTGGTTACTCACCAGCGACCCGGCTTCGCCGGGCAAAGTCTCAATGGCATGCAGCGCCCGGCTGAGTTTGACGGCATCTACCGTGCTCAGCCACTGGGCCATTTGCTCCGCCACATCGGTGTTCACGGGTTGCGATGGCGACGGCCTCGGTCGCTCGCCGTCCTCCCGCGCCCATTGCTGGAGCAGAACCACGAGTCTGGAGCTGTTGATGGGGTGGTGCAGAAACATCCTGAGAAAGCCATTCACTGTGCTGGCAGCGCCTGGAGACCCCCAAAGGCGCGCCCGCATCAGGGAACGGATCCCCAGTGGGCAAAGCCCGCTATTTTCGCAGCAACGCCGGGGCCACTCGGAAGATCCACCGCGGCGTTGCAGGTGTTACAAGTGGGTGGCTCTGGTCAAGCCGCTGATCAAGGCGTGGCGAAGGACGGCGTGTGCAGCCGAGAACGTGCTGCGCGGTCTCTTGACGCGTGACAACCAAGGCACAGGTCTTGCGTGGTCCAATTTGCAGCCTGCTTCCGCCAAGGTGGCAACGCCAGCCCGCCTCTTCACGTGTTCATTGCCTATGCCAAGCTCGCCTGCCACCCCGAACCCGCATCCAGCCACCCAGGCCGCAACTCCCGCAGCCACGCCGCACACCCTGTTCGAGGACGGGGTGGCCATCTTTACCGGGGTACTGCTGATTTCAGTCGGCGTTGCATTCTTTACCAGCGCCGGTTTGCTGACGGGCGGCACAGCGGGGCTGGCATTTTTGCTGCACTACGCCACGGGCATCGGCTTTGGCAAGCTATTTTTTGTGGTGAACCTGCCGTTTTATTGGCTGGCTTTGCGAAAGCTGGGGCGCGCTTTTACGGTAAAGACCTTCATTGCAGTCCTGCTGCTGTCGCTTTTGACAGAACTGCAGTCACAGTTTCTGCAGTTTTCCCAGTTGCAGCCGCTGTACGCTGCCATTGCGGGCGGGCTGATCACGGGCACGGGATTTTTGGTGCTGTTCAGGCACCGGTGCAGTTTGGGCGGCGTGGGTGTTGCGGCGCTGTACTTGCAGGACCGCTACGGCTGGCGGGCTGGCAAGATTCAGATGGCTGTGGACTGCTGCATCGTGCTGCTGGCTCTTTGGACGGTCGAACCCCTGCGGGTGGCTGGGTCCATTGCCGGAGCCGTGGCGCTCAACCTGGTGTTGGCGATAAACCACCGGCCCGGAAGGTACATGGGCACTTGAAAATGTGCTCATGACCTTCAGTAGACCCTTGCGAAAGAGTGACCACGTTCTAAAACCACACCCGCCCCGGGCACAGCCGTCTTTGCCCCCAGATCCGCAGGTCGCGGCACGTAAAATGCCGCCTTCAGCAACCGTTTCCCGCAATGGAGTGGCCGTGGCCCAAGTCAATACCGTCCGTGATTTTGAGCAGTTTCAGGCCATCCTCGGCATCCAGGGCGTGCGCGACGCACTGGCCTATCTGGTGGGCCTCACAGACTACCGTTTCATCGGCATCTGGCGCTTTCAAGATGGCAAGGCCAATGCCGCCGTGCACTTTGACAAGGAAAACGCAAGCACTCTGCACGCCCAGGAAGTCGCGGACACCGCAACCTACTGCTGCTACGTGCGCGACAGCAAAGGCGTGTTCAAAACAGCCCATGCCCTGCTGGACGCCCGCACCGAAGGGCACCCCGCCCGCGAGGCTGTGCCCACCTACTGTGGCGTTCCCATCATGGATTCCGGTGGCGTGCTGATGGGTACCTTGTGCCACTACGACCTGGTGCCACGTGACCCCGAACAAATCAACCTCGAGTTGATGTTTGCTGTGGCCAGCACGCTGGCCCAAGGCGGGCATGTTCCGCCGTACCCTGCCGCACACTGAGCCTGCGCGAGGCCGCGCTAGGCGCGCGGGGCATGCAGTTGCACCATCAGCTGCTCAAAACTCTCCAGCGGCACCGGCTTGCTGAAAAGGTAGCCCTGCCACAAGCTGCAGCCGTGGCGCTCCAGAAAAGCACGCTGCTCCTCGGTCTCCACCCCTTCGGCGATCACATCGATGCCCAGGCTGTGCGCCATGCCGATGATGGTTTGCACGATCAGCGCATCGGTGTGCTGAATGCCGATGTTGCGCACAAAGCTCTGGTCGATCTTGAGCTGGTCCAACGGCAACCGCGTGAGGTAAGACAGTGACGATTGCCCGGTACCAAAATCGTCCATCGAAAACCGCAGGCCCAGGCTGCGCAGCGCATTCATCTTGGCGATGGTGTCGTCCACATTGTCCAGCGCCAGGCTTTCCGTCAGCTCCAGCTTCAAGCGGTCGGGCCGCGCACCCGTCTGCCGCAAGACCGTCACGATCTGCTCCATAAAATCGGCCTGGCGAAACTGCCGTGCACTCACGTTCACCGCCAACTGCAGGTGGTCTGTGGAAGGGGAGTCCTGCCACTTTTTCAGTTGTGCACACGCTGTCTGCAGCACCCACAGGCCGATGGGAAGGATCAACCCGGTTTCTTCGGCCAGCGGAATGAACTCGAAGGGCGGCACCAGGCCGCGCGTGGGGTGGTGCCAACGGATCAGCACCTCGGCCCCCACAACGCGCACGCCGCAGCCCACCTGGGTCTGATAGTGCAGCGTGAACTGCCCCTGATCCAAAGCAGTGCGCAGGTCGTTCTCCAGCGCTGCGCGGGCGGTGACGGCAGCTTGCATCTTGGGGTCAAAAAACCGGATGCTGTTGCGTCCCGCCGTCTTGGCGGCATACATCGCCAAGTCTGCGTGCTTGACAAGATCTTCCACGGTCTGGCTCTGACCGCTGAACAGCACGGCGCCCACACTGGTGGTGCTGTGCACATGGTGAGACGCCAATTGATAAGGCCTGTTGAGTGCGGCCAGAATTTTTTCACCCACATCCTGCGACCGCTCTGCAGCGTCGGTGGCCCATGCGCCCAGGTCTTCCAGCAGCACCAGAAACTCGTCCCCTCCCAGCCGCGCCACCGTGTCGCCCTCCCGCACACAAGCCGAAAGGCGCTGAGCCACCTGCTGCAGCAGCACATCCCCCATGTCGTGGCCCAGGGTGTCGTTCAGATTCTTGAAATGATCAAGGTCAAGACACAACAAGGCTCCCTGCATGCCTGTGCGTGCGCTGGTGGCAAAAGCCTGCTGCAGCCGGTCCATCATCAACCGGCGGTTCGGCAGGTGGGTCAGGGGGTCGTAGAACGCCAAGGTTTCGATCTCACGCGCAGCCTGCGCCCGCTGCGTGATATCGCCGAGCGTGGCCACATAGTGGGTGAGTGCCCCTTGCGCGTCTCTCACGGCGGTGATGGCCATGAAATGCAGGTTCACCTCGCCACTCTTGCAACGGTTCCATATCTCGCCCTTCCACTCGCCATGGGTGCGCAGACTGGTCCACATTGCCTCAAAAAATGCTTTGTCGTGATGACCCGACGCCAGCAGGTTCGACCGCCTTCCCACCGCTTCTTCGCCGCTGTAGCCGGTAATCTTGGCGAAAGCCCGGTTGGTGCGAAGGATGACGGTGTCGTGATCGGTCACGATCATGCCCTCCTGCGATTCGAAAGCGATGGCAGCGATGCGCAGTTCATTTTCATCGCTCTTGCGTGCGGTGATGTCCTTGCCCACACCCCGGTAACCGCAAAAATCCCCCTTCTCGTCAAACATGGGCGTACCACTGATGGAGACCCAATAGGGCGCCCCCGAACGGTCGTTGCGCTGAAACTCAAAATCGCGAAACTCACCGTGCTGCTCCAGCAGGGCCCGGTGATCTTTCCACCACTCGTCGCTGACGCCGGGCGCCGCCAGCTCCCAACGCGTTTTCCCCATGTGAAGAGACGCCTCTTTCACCAACCGGTCCTCCGTGCTGCCATCCACGTGGACGAGGCGAAACTGCGCGTCTTGCTCCCAGTACCAGTCAGAAGACAGCGCCGCCAGGGTGCGAAAGCGCGCCTCGTTGTCCTCCAGCTGCTTGCGTACCCGGTAAGCACCCGATACGTCACTGAACACCAGCACCACGCCCACGATGGTTCCGTGCGGGTTGCGAATGGGCGCAGCGCTGTCGGCAATCTGGTACTCGGCACCGTCGCGGGCCAACAAGGTGGTGTGGTTGCTCAGGGCCACCACCTCGCCCTTGGCCATCACCTGTTGCACCGGGTCCACCTGCGGCTCGCGCGTGCCGGAATTGACGATGCGAAACACCTCTGCCAGCGGCTTGCCCCGCGCCTCGTCAATGCTCCAACCGGTCAAGCGCTCTGCCACTGGGTTCATGCGGGTGACGCAACCCTGCGCATCGGTGGCTACGACAGCATCGCCGATGGAATGCAAAGTGATCGAAAGGTTTTCTTCGCTCTGGCGAAGCTGGGCTTCGGCCGTCTGGCGGGTCAGCGCCATGCGATCAAACCGACGGCCCAGCTCCGTCAACTCCTGCAATCCCGTGGCAGGCATACCAGAGACATAGCGCCCCTCTGCCAACTCATCCGTGGCGCGCAGCAACCGCTTGAGCGGCCCCATCACGCCACGCCGCACGCCCTCATGCGCGAGCACAAACGACGCCATCACACCGAGCAGCAAAATGGCAATGTCGGTCCACATCCGCCGGTTGGCTGCCGCATACAGGCTGCCCAACGGTACGGTGAGGCTCATGGTGGCCACGGACTTGCCACCGGTTTCGATCAGCGGCTGAAACACCACCAGCTCAGGGGTGCCGTCGGTGCTGATGCGCTGGCGCTGACCCAGCGGCGTTTGCATCAACAGCGCGAGAAAACCTGCATCCGCGAACGGTGCACCCAGCTCACTCGCATCGGGCGGGTACCGCGCTATCACGCGCCCGTCCGGGTCCGATACCCTTGCAACGGCGCCTTCCGGCATGCCCAGGTCCGTGAGCCGCAGACTCCACCACTCCAGTGACACCACGGCCACTACCGCGCCCACCACGGCCTGACTGCCCGGCTGCTGAACTGGGTACGCAAAATTGACGCTGGCCACCTGCGCCGCACGGTCGATCTGGAAACTGCCCACCGAAAACTCTCGCGCCGTGATCGCTTGCTGAAAATAAGGCCGATTCGCAACGTTCACCGGGGCCTTCAATGGGCGGGCATTGCACAACAGGTCCCCATTCGCGCTTGGCACCCCAATGTTGACGTAACTAGCGTTCAGAGACAGCACCTCGGCCAGGTAGCGCCCACACTGCGCCAGCTCTGGCTGGTGCACCTGCGGCATGGCGGCAAGCCGCTGCAAAAACTGGCGTGTGTTTTCTATCAGGCGCTGCTGGCTGCCCGCTACAGACTGAAGGGTATGCTGGGCCCGGTCTTCAGCCGCTGCAATCGCGTCCATGCGGTGCGCACGCGCCTGGTACACCACCAGCAGCACGGCAGGCAGGGTCGCAATCAACACCAGCCACCGAATACGGGCAGACAAGGTGCTCCAAGCTCCTGCAAACCATGGCGGCATACGGACCTTTCCAGCGAAGGAGGTACTAAGCACTCAGAAGACGGCACGGGGCGCGCATCTGGCCCCAAGGCACCCCCCAGCTTCGTCGCATGGTAGCGCTGCCAAACGTTGGCACGCCAGCCTTTTTTGCCCGGGTTTGCCCTCACGCAGCAACCCTGCCCCCGTGAATGTGCGGCCCTTGAGGGAACCTTGTCTGTGCCGCCGTATCATTCACCGATGCGTCGCGGGCTCTATTTCGTCTTGATGGTGGTACTGGTCCTTCGGGGACTCACCGGCACCGCCATGGCTGCAGGGGTATTGCCGCCGCTGCTGACCAGTGGAGTGGCCCCACAACACCAAGCGCAGCACCAGGCACACCAACAACATCACAGTGACGAAAAGGCGGTCGCAGCCGAAGCGGGAGCGGACCATGCCAGTCACCACGATCTGCAAGCCCTGCATGCACCATGCGACGGCGAAAACCCCGCCTGCGACTCGCATGCCCACCACTCAGCCGCTTGCTCCGCCTGCGAAATCTGTCATTCGGCCATGCTGGATACACCAGACCGGTCGACGCTGACTCCCTCACAACCCGGCAACTCGCTACCGTTGGCTGCCGCCCAGTTTGACAGTGCCCCCGCAGCACTGGCCATCAAACCACCCATCGCCTAATCTCCGACGCCCGAAGTGCGTCTGCCAATACCTGAATGCCCGCTGATCTCAGCGTGTTTCGGGCGGCAGCGCTATGTCTTGTTCGTTCGTTGTCTGGAGATCGCGATGCGCGCCCCTGCTTCCCTCCCGTTTTTATCTTCGCCTTGGCTTCAGAGGCCAGGGCGCCTTGTCTGCCTTGCCCTGTGGTCACCGCTGCTCGCGCTGGCCCAAGCTCCCTCCGCAGGTGATGCAGCCCAGCCGGATGCGGCCACTGCGCCGCTCATTCACCCAAGCCTGCCTTTGCAGCCCCCGCTCACTGATGCCACGCCATCCCCACAAACCTGGCGCGATGCGCATGCGGCTGTCAGCGCCTTCCCGCGCGGGCACACCGACATCGTGGCGTGGGAGGCCCAGCAGCAAAGCACCAAAACACCGCCGGGCCCTCAGCCCACCTCCACACCGCCCCAAGCCCCAACCCACCAGGGGATGCACCCAATGCACCGTCACAACCCCACCCATGGAGACAAGCCATGAGCACGTTGCATCGCCTTTCTATTCTGGTGGCCGCAACAGCATTGGCTGGCTGCGCCAGCGTGTCGCCCGATGGCCTGCGCAGCGACGTGGCAGCGCTCACGGCAAGCCGCACGGGCGTTGTGCCAGCCACCTTGCCCAGCGCCGACCCGGCTGCCCGCGCAACGGCGCAGCAGTCCATCCAGGGATGGCTCGCCCAACCCCTCACGCACGACGCAGCCGTGCGCATTGCCCTGCTCAACAACCCCGGCCTCCAAGCCCGCCTGGCTGCACTGGGAGCGGCCGATGCCGAGCGCGTGCAGGCCATCACCCTGCCCAACCCGCACCTGGCGCTGGGGCGATTCACCAACAGCCACGAGCGCGAAATCGAGCGCACCCTGGCCTTCAGCCTGATCGACCTCATCACGCTGCCCTGGCGCACCGCGCGGCAGGCCGAGCGCCTGCAGATCGCCACGCTGCAAACCGCGCAGGACGTGGTGACCCTCGCCGCAGGCACCCGCCGCGCTTGGCTGCGCGCCGTGGCGGCCGAGCAGGTAGCTGCCACGCACGACCGCATGGTCGAGGCCGCCGAAGCCGGTGCCGAGCTGGCCCGCCGCATGGTGCAGGTGGGCAACTGGAGCCGCCTGCAGCAGGCCCGCGAACAGGCCGTGCTGCAAGAGGCCACCCGCCAGCGCGCACGCGCCCGCCTGGCCGCCGCCACCGACCGCGAGCAGCTCAACCGCCGCATGGGCGTGTGGGGGCTGCAGGCGCAGTACCAGCTGGCCAACCAGCTGCCGCCCCTGCCCGCCACCGCCTTGCCAGCAGAGGGCATCGAAGCCACCGCGCTGCGCGAGCGGCTGGATGTGCAGGCGGCCCGCCGCCAGCTCGACACCCAGGCCACCCGCCAGGGCTGGAGCCGCGCCGGTGCCGTGTTTGGCGACATCGGCATGGCCTACAGCCGCAACACCGCCACCGAGCGTGAAAGTGGCCACCGCGAGATCACACGCGGCTGGGAGATCGAGTTGCCCCTACCCCTGTTCGACTGGGGCGGCGCCGCACGCAGCCGCGCCCAGGCCGAGGTGGAGCAAAGCGCCGCCCAGCTGCAAGACACCGCCGTGCGCGTCCGCGGTGAGGTGCGCGCCGCCTGGCTCACCTACCGCACCGCACTCGACCTGGCGCGCCAGCAGCAGGCCGAGGTCGTGCCCCTGCGCCAGCTTATCAGCGACGAGACCACCCTGCGCTACAACGGCATGCTCGCCAGCGTGTGGGACATGCTGGCCGAAGCGCGCAACAGCACCCAGGCTGTAGCCAACGCCATCGAAGCACAGCGCGACTTCTGGCTGGCTGAGACGGACCTGCAACTTGCGTTGACCGGCACATCACCAGGCGCGTTGCAGGGTCTCACCTCGGGCGCCGCAGCCTCCACCACCCCACAAGGCCACTGACATGAACCGCCGCAATTTCTTCTCTGGCGCGGCCACCGCTGTGGCAGCAGCCTCCGTCAGCCGCGTGGCCCTGGCCGCGCTGCCCGAACCCGCCATTCAAACCAGCGCCGACACTGCGCCGCCGCTGCACCCGCCCACGGGCCGCCCCTACAACCCCGTGGTCACGCTGAACGGCTGGACCGCCCCCTGGCGCATGAACGCTGGCGTCAAGGAATTCCACCTGGTGGCCGAACCCGTGGTGCGCGAGGTGGCGCCCGGCTTAATGGTCAACCTATGGGGCTACAACGGCCAGAGCCCCGGCCCCACCATCGAGGTGGTCGAAGGCGACCGCGTGCGGATCTTTGTCACCAACCGCCTGCCCGAGCACACCACCATCCACTGGCACGGCCAGCGCCTGCCCAACGGCATGGACGGCGTGGGCGGGCTCACCCAGCCAGCGATTCCGGTGGGCAAAACCTTTGTGTACGAGTTTGTAGCGCGCCGCCCGGGCACCTTCATGTACCACCCGCATGCCGACGAGATGGTGCAGATGGCCATGGGCATGATGGGCCTGTGGATCACCCACCCGAAGGGGCAGCATCCGCACATCGCCAAGGTACAGCGCGACTACGCCTTCCTGCTCAACGCCTTTGACGTGGAGCCCGGCAGCATGACCCCCAAGGTCAACACAATGCTGGACCACAACGTCTGGTGCTGGAACAGCCGCGTATTCCCCGCCATCAGCCCGCTGGTGGCGAGGCAGGGTGAGCGCGTGCGCATGCGCATCGGTAACCTCACCATGACAAACCACCCGATTCACATCCACGGCCACGAATTCGAAGTGACCGGCACCGACGGCGGCCCCGTGCCCAAAAGTGCGCGCTGGCCCGAGGTGACCACCGATGTGGCCGTGGGCCAGATGCGGCAGGTGGATTTCATTGCCGACGAGCCTGGCGACTGGGCGCTGCACTGCCACAAGAGCCACCACACCATGGGCGCTATGGGGCACGACGTGCCGACCCTGATCGGCGTGGACCACCGCGGTCTGGTGAGCAAGATCCAGAAGATCGTGCCCGACTACATGGTGATGGGCGAGCGCGGCATGGCCGACATGGGTGCCATGGAGATGCCCCTGCCCGACAACACCTTTCCAATGATGACCGGCACCGGCCCCTTTGGCCCTCTGGAGATGGGCGGCATGTTCACCACGTTCAAGGTGCGGGCCGACCAACCTGCGGGCGACTACCGCGACCCCGGCGACTTCAAGCAACCCGCGGGCACGGTGGCCTACGAATGGCAGGGCGCGCCCGCCAGCACCCCACGCCCGGCGCGCACCGACACCCCAGGCACCGCACCCGGCGCCGCCAACGCACGCAAACCCGCTGCCAGTGGCCACCAGCACTGAATCCCAAAATATCAACAAACACCATGAATACTATCAAATTGATAGCTGCCACCGCTTTATGGATAAGCGCTATCGCCTCTTTTGGTCATGAAAACATGCCCCATACCGCGCAGAACAGCCCGGTGATCAAGGAGCAAAAGGACTGGGGCATCGCAGGCGACGCCAAGTCCGTGCGCCGCACCATCACCATCCGCATGACCGACGACATGCGCTTTGCCCCGAACCACATCGAAGTGCGCGAAGGCGACACCGTGCGGCTGCGTGCCGAGAACAAAGGCAAGGTGCTGCACGAGATCGTGATCGGCACCAAGGCCGAGCTGGACCAGCACGCCGAGATGATGAAAAAGCACCCCGGCATGGAACATGACGAGCCCTACATGGCCCACGTGGCGGCGGCCAAGACCGGCGACATCGTGTGGCACTTCAACCGCACCGGGGGTTTTGACTTTGCCTGCCTGATCCCCGGCCACTACCAGGCCGGCATGACAGGAACGATCACCGTGCTGTCCCGCAACCAATAACGCCAGGAGAAACCCCATGACCATTCCACGCAACCCACGCTCTGCATCCGACGCCGCCAGCCCTGCCCGCCGCCAATGGCTCACCACCGCCCTGCCTTTGCTGGGCGCGGGTGTGGCCGTTGCCCTGCTGCCCGGCCCGTCGCGTGCAGCGACCCACACACCCACGCCACTCGAAGTGTGGAAAGACCCCAACTGCGGCTGTTGCCAGGACTGGGTGGACCACATGCAGGCCAACGGTTTTGCCGTGAAAGTGCACGACACCGGCAACAACGCCGTGCGCGCCAAGCTGGGCCTGCCGCAAAAGCTGGGCTCGTGCCACACCGCCCTGGTGGGTGGCTATGTGGTCGAAGGCCATGTGCCTGCCAGCGACGTGCGAGCCCTGCTACAGCAAAAGCCCAAGGCCCTGGGCCTGGCCGTGCCCGGCATGCCCGTGGGCTCCCCCGGCATGGACGGCCCCGCATATGGCGACCGGCGTGACCCGTACGACGTGCTGCTGGTCGCGCGCGACGGCAGCACCCGTGTTTTCAAGAGCTATAACAAGAAGGCATCGACATGAAATTCCCCTTCATCCCTTTGGCCGCCAGTCTGCTCCTCCTGGGCGCTGGGCCCGCTCTGGCCCAAGCCACCGCCCCTTCAGCCTCAAGCAGCCACCAAGCAGCCACGCCCACGCAGCAGAGTGCGGAGCTGAGCGAAGGCCAAATCACCCGCTGGGACCCGCGCACACTGCGCCTCACGCTGAAGCATGGCGAGATCAAGAACCTGGAGATGCCGCCCATGACCATGGTGTTCCGTGTCGCAGACGCCAGCGTGGTGGGCGATCTCCAACCCGGAGACAAGGTGCGATTTCGGGCTGAGCAAGTCAATGGCGCCTACCACGTCAAGCAGATCGAAAAGGCGCCGTGAGCGCGCTGCCGGGCGGGTGATACCGCACAAACAAGGCGCTGCATCGGGGCACCATAATCACCGGCCATGAGTTCTCAACATGTCTTGGCCAGCGACGCTGGCAGCATCACCCGCGTGGCCGGCATCGAGGTCGGCCACTTCACCGAAACCCGCCGCCCCACGGGCTGCACCGTCATCATCACCCGCGAGGGCGCCGTGGCCGGTGTGGATGTACGGGGCGCAGCACCCGGCACCCGCGAGACGGACCTGCTGCACCCCTCCAACCTGGTGGACAAGGTGCACGCCATCGTGCTCGCGGGCGGCAGCGCCTGGGGGCTGGATGCCGCCACCGGCGCGGTGCGCTGGCTCGAAGAGCGCAACATCGGCTTTGACGTGGCCGTGGGCCGCCTGCCCATCGTGCCCGCCGCTGTGCTGTTTGACCTGCTGGTGGGCGACATGCGCATCCGCCCCGATGCCGCCGCGGGCTATGCGGCGTGCGATGCGGCATCCACCGCCGACCCGGCCGAAGGCAATGTGGGCGCGGGCACCGGCGCCGCGTTGGGCAAGATCTTTGGCATCCAGCGCGCGATGAAGGGCGGCATCGGCACCGCGTCCGTCACGGTGGATGGCGTCACGGTGGGCGCGCTGATTGCCTGCAATGCCCTGGGCGACGTGATCGACCCCGACACCGCCCAGGTGATTGCAGGCGCCCGCACCGACGACGGCCTGCGCCTGCGCGACACGCGCCGCGCCCTGCTGCGCGGCGACCCACCCCAGCCCCTGCTGGCGGGCACCAATACCACCATCGGCGTGGTCGCCACCGATGCGGTCATCACCAAAGTGCAGGCCCACCGCCTGGCAGTGGCCGCCCACGATGGCCTGGCCCGCAGCATCAACCCGGTGCACACCATGTCTGACGGCGACACCCTCTTCAGCCTGGGCACCGGCCGCGCGGGCAAAACCCTGGGCATGATGGTGCTGGCCACCATGGCCGCAGAAGCCACGGCCATTGCCACAGCGCGCGCAGCGCGGGCTGCGCGGTCCATCACGACAGCCGAAGGTTTGTACTTGCCGTGGGCGGGGGAGTTGGGGTAAATAGCGGTGGGGTTTAAAGCTTCGCAACCACCGCCCCGCACCCTGTCGATGAAGGCGCCTATTGCCACCACCCATTTTTGTGACAAGGAAAAACCATGAAAGACCCGACCCGTCTGCGGCGCGCCTGGATGCTGTGCCTGCCCTTGCTTCTGCACACGCAAGCCACACTGGCCCAGGATCAACTGGTGGACCTGCGCTCCAATGGCAGCTACACGTCCTACCGCTTGCCAGAAGACACCACCCAGGTGGACCTGAGCGAGCAAACCCAAGGCGCTTGCCGCTTTAACCGCACTTGGGGCTATGACCTGACCAACCGCGAGCTGTGGACCAACGGGGGCTGCGGCGGACGATTCAAGCTCACTCGCAGCTACGCACCCGGCAATCACAACAACAGCGGCTCCAACGCGGGCGCCGCCGTGGCGGCGGTGGCGGCCATCGCAGGCATCGCGCTGCTGGCCAACCACAACCGGCACGACAACGACCGGCAACCAGAGTATCCAGACTACGGCGGTGCAAACAGTGGCCGCGGTGGCGAGATCCGGGTGGACGGACGGCTGTGCCTGGACGTGACCAAGGGCAATATCCGACCCGGCACCGCCCTGCAGGTGTTTGACTGCAATGGAACGGCATCCCAGCGTTTCAACGTGGGGCGCGGTGGCGAGATTCGCGTGCGGGACCTGTGCGTAGACGTGGACCGGGGCGACCCACGCGATGGCGCGCGGGTCGTTCTGTGGTCTTGCTCGGGTTCGCGCAGCCAGAGCTGGACCACACGTGGAGGGCAAATCGTCAGCCAACTCAATGGCAAGTGCCTGGACGTAGAGGATGGCCGGGTTCGCCAAGGGGCGCCCACCATGGTGTGGTCATGCAATCGCAGCCCCAGCCAGCGCTGGTGGTGGTAAGGAGTCTCCCATGATGATCAAGATCACATCAAACAACACGCTGCGCCCTCGGCACCTGCTGTGTATTGCCGCTGCTGCCAGTGCCTTCTCGTTCGCAGTCCCCGCAGTCGCACAGACGGGTACGGCGCCAGTGTCGTCACCCACCTCGCCGCCCCAAGCTACTGCAGCCCAGGGCGCGAAACCCGCCGCCCGCTCCTTGGCGAACCGGCTCCAGGCCATCTGCTCATCTGCCGACCTTAACCACGACGGGAGCGTGTCGCTGGATGAGTTTCACGAAGATATCGTGCAAAGCTGGCACAACCTGTCTCCGGACGCCACGGGCTACGTTCAGCTCGCTGATCTGGCCCAGGTGCCGCGGATGGGGAAAGGTCGCCTGAAGCGGCTGGCCGCGATCGACAAGGACGGTGACGGCAAGCTGTCGTTCAAGGAAGTGGTCGAAGCCCGCATGGCTTATTTCGACTCGGCCGATGCGGACCAGAATGACCAGCTGTCGATTGCAGAATGCGTGGCATACGAGCGCAATCGCCGCAGAAGCAAGTCTTGATTCAAAAGTACCCTGGCAACCGCCCCCGGCAAACCGTGCCGGAGGCGCACACCACCAGTGAATCAGCAGTAGACAGACGCCCCCGCGCCCTCGCTCGGGCGCCGGTCAGCTCCCGCTAATTTCAACACCTACCCCATGCCCCAGGCTTTTCGCAACACCCTGCTGTCACTTCGCGATTTGATCGTGTCTGCGGGTCCGCTCGCTTTTTTGGGTGTGGGCCTGCTGGTGCTGGCGTACTGGTGGCTCAACCCCAACCCGCCCAAATCGGTCACGCTGGCCACAGGGCCTGCGCAAAGCGCGTATGAGGAGTTTGGCAAGCGCTACCAAAAAGCGCTGGCAGTGGATGGCATCGACGTCGTGCTGCTGCCCAGTGAGGGTTCATCACACAACCTTCAGCTGCTGCGCGAAGGCAAGGCCGATTTGGCGTTTGTGCAGGGGGGCACCGCGGAGCTGCGGCCCGATGATGCCGACGCGCTGGTATCGCTAGGCAGCCTGTTTGTGGAGCCGGTATGGCTTTTTTACCGGACCGATGCGATTAAAAAGCGCGCTTCCAATGAACAAAAAGGCCAGCTCGATGGCCTGCCGCAGCTCAAGGGCCTGCGCGTCAACGTGGGAACGGCGGGCAGTGGTGTTCCCACTTTGATGGACCGCTTGCTGGAGGCCAACCGCATTGAGCCTGGGGAGGTCACCCTGTCTCGCCTGGAGCAGACACCGGCAACGGTAGAGTTTCTGGCGGGCAAACTGGATGCACTGGTCTTTGCCTCGGCCCCCGAATCGCTGATGGTGCAGATGCTGCTGCAAACACCGGGGGTCCAGCTGATGGACTTTGCCCAGCACGAGGCCTATGCACGCCGGTTTCCGTTTCTGACCCCCGCCACTCTGCCACGCGGCGTGGTGGACCTGGCTGCCAACGTTCCCGCGCAGGACGTTCGGCTGGTGGCCTCCACCACATCGCTGCTGGCGCGAGAGGGCACACACCCTACCCTGCTGACCTTGTTTGCACAAAACGCGCAGAAGCTGCACAACGGTGCAGGCTGGTTCAACCGGGCCAGGGAGTTCCCCAGCACCCGCCATAGCGAACTGCCCATTGCCAAAGAAGGCGAACGCGCCATCAATGAAACCGTGCCCCTGATGCAGCGCTACCTGCCTTTCTGGATAGCCAATCTGATCGAGCGCATGTGGCTGGTGCTGGGGATCTTGCTGGCCATCATGCTGCCGCTGTCGCGCATCGTGCCGCCGCTGTACCAGTTCCGCGTGCGTTCCCGGGTGTTCCGCTGGTACGGCCGCTTGCGGGAAATTGAAAACGATATGGAAGCTGGCAAAGTCGAACCGGCCGATCTGCTCAAGTCGTTGGACGCTCTGGAGACGCAGGCCGAGAAGGTCAGCGTCCCTTTGTCCTACGCCGATGAACTGTATGCGCTGCGCAACCACATTCACTTGGTGCGCAAAAAGCTGCTCCGAGCTTGAACCCGCGCAGACAGCGGATGCATGGATCCAGGTTTCAGATCGCTGCGGCCAGCGACCACCAAACAGTGTGAGATGTTCGGCTATGACCGGTCAATCAGCCGACTACTGGCCGACTGACCATGGCCGGGTTGGCTTGGGTCAACCGTTTTTGGAAACCTTGGGGACCGATGGCGATGGCAATGGCGCTGACTTGGACAGCGGAGCTGACCGGGAAAGCGGCGCCATCTTGGAACTGGAGGGCTTGGTGCCCGAGGAATTGGCATCTTGGTTTTTGCGGCCGGGCACCACCGTCACCACATCCAGCGCGCGCGCCACCACCGGTTTGGCGGCAGGAACCACACGCAACGCACCTTCAACGGCAAGTTTGTCACGCATGCGCCGAGTCATGGACTGGGTGCTGGCATCGGGTGCGGTGAACAAAAACAACGTGCCATGCGGACTGGCCCATGTCAGCTGGGTTCGCACCACACGCCCGTTGGTCACCAGCTCTACCCAAGCGCCAATCACAAAGTCGGCATAGGGGTCTGACGCGACCTCCGTGGGGACCGGTGCGCTTTCTTCAGGCACTGCGGCAGGCGACTGGGCACTTTCGTCGGCGACCACTACTGGTTGGGGCGCGACCACTGCTACGGGCTCTGGTTCGGGCACCGCAGCCACCACTGGCGCCGGGGCAGGCTTTTCAAAAGCCGCCTGGTGCAAGCCCACCAACCTCTGCAGCAGAGCGCTGGTTTGCGTGGCTGGGTAATTGATCGTCTTGAGGCCCTTGCGCAGCTTGGCCAGCAGTCCGGGGATCGAGTCGTTGAGGCGCTCGGGCTCTTGTCGGGTGAGTTCGGGCTGAGAACTCCATAGCAACACAGGCACCAGTGCCAAAAAGCCGCCAGGGTCATCGCTTGGCGAATCCGGGGCCTTCATCACCTGGGCCAAAGCCACCACATCCGACCAGGGGCCGGCAGCAAAGTCCAGAATATCAACCGGCACCTTGCCCACGTCAGGCAGCTTGCGGATGTCAGCGGCAATTTTTTCGGCCAACATCTCGCGTTGTTCTGCCTGCAAAAGGGCTTTTTGCTGCGCCTCTTGGTGGGCCTTCAGCTTTTGCTCTTGTGTATCCCAAGCGGACTGCAGGGCCTTGAGCACGGTATCAAAAGGACCCGCGTCCTTGATCTCGTTGGCGGCCAGATGGTCCACGGCCCCCGTGACCAGGCGCATGAAACCGCTGAAACCGGGCGCTGTCTCTGCGGTAAATGCGAGGCTGCGCTGGGTCAGTTCATCCAACAGGCGTCTGGCGGGGTGGGCTCCATCGGTAAAAAACCGACCGTCGTACTGCACCAGTTGCTTGAGCGCAGGCTCAAGACTCTGCACGGCTTTTTGCACAGGAGGAAGCAGGCGCCCATCCTGAGCAATGTTGAACATCATGCGGCCCACGACCTCCATCGCCATGGCCGTAGACTGGGCGGCTGTTTCCATCGGCATGGTCGCATACACGACGGGAGCCACGCCGGGGAGGCCACGCCTGCCCGACAAAGGCACGGGCAAAGATCCTGGCTGGCTTGCTGTGCCGCCACTGGCAAGCCGTCCAACCAGTCGCTCCAGCTGCGCCATGTCTTCAATGGCTTCTGCCGCAGCACCGCCAGGAAAATATCCACCGCCAAGCCCCGACTGGGCACTGACCGCACCGGCCCGGGGGTCCACCCCAGCTTGCCCTGCGCCGGGAGGCACTGACCCATACTGCGCCGCGATGGCACCTGCTGGCATGGCGCCATAGGTCCGTGGATCAAACGGGTCTCCTCCAGCCAACATCTGGCGCAGGATACCGACGGTGAGCAAGGCTTCTTCCGCCGCCGGGGCCATGCCACCCTGCTGGGAATCTCCATTCCAACCGGTTCCAGGGCCCATCCCACTGCGCCCATATCCGGTGTTGCCATAGTCGCCCATCGGCGTATTCATCGATGGGCCATAGCCGGAGTA
>NZ_JBKBTV010000150.1:0-737 GCF_046291265.1 Acidovorax sp.
CTCACGCCCCGCACCTCGGCAGCATGATCCTGAAGCCGTCGGAGAAGGTGCCACTCACGCTGCGCCGCGTTGCGGAGCTGCTGAAGGAGGCGGGCGTGCCAGATGGTGTGTTCCAGGTGCGTGCACAGCGCGTCGCCGCGGTGTGCGGCAGCGTGACTCACCACGCTCGCAACTGCAGATTGTGAATGGCGCGGTGGAGGCGGTGAATGCCCTGTGCGACCACCCGGACATTTTGGCCGTCTCGTTCGTGGGCAGCAGCCGCGTGGCGGAGATTGTGGCGAAGCGTTGCCGTGCGCTGAACAAGCGCGTGCTGGCGCTGGGCGGCGCCAAGAACCACTTGGTGGCCCTGCCCGACTGCGACGTGGAGCTCACCGCCTCCGATGTGGTCACCAGCTTCGCGGGCTGCGCGGGCCAGCGCTGCATGGCCGCCTCCGTGCTGCTGGTGGTGGGCGAGAACCAAGCGCTGCTGGACGCCGTGGTGGCCAAGACGTCGGCGCTGACGATGGGCACGGGCAACGGGCAGGTGGGGCCCGTGATTGACGCGGCCAGCAAGGTGCGTTTCGCTTGCGTGACCAGCGGGTGGCATGCACTCCCTCCTAAACGACACACACGCTTGCTGCCCTGCAGGCGCGCATCCTGCGATACATTGACGAGGCGGAGGCGACTGGCGCGCGTGTGCTTGTGGATGGCCGCCCTAAGGCCGAGGCGGCGACGCGCGGCTCTTGGGTGGGGCCCAC
>NZ_JBKBTV010000151.1:0-261 GCF_046291265.1 Acidovorax sp.
AAAATAATTTTTTTAATTTTTCATCAAAATTTGGATTAGTTGTTGTTAATGTTAACAATCCTTTATAAAAACGAGTCTCATATTGATCTTTAGATTTACTATCAATATGTGGAGATTTATTAAAAGTTAATTTTTTTTTTAAAATTGGAAATGAAAAATTTTTTCCTAAAAATTTATACTTTTTATAAAATTCTTTCCAGGCATAAAAATTATTGGAATAAAAAGAAATATGGATTTCATATACGATTTTAGGTTTTTTAT
>NZ_JBKBTV010000151.1:271-730 GCF_046291265.1 Acidovorax sp.
CGAACCTATAACCGCTGGTCTAGAAAACCAATGCTCTATTCCAATTAAGCTAAGGATGCTTTCAATTGATCAAAAATTTTGGTCAGAGGTGGATTTGAACCACCGACACAAGGATTTTCAGTCCTCTGCTCTAACCCCTGAGCTACCTAACCTAAATATAAAAAATTAAATACAGGAAAAAGTGGGAATTGAACCCACAATTTTCGATTTTGGAAATCGATGTTCTACCATTAAACTATTTTTCCCTTTAAAAACTTAAAAAAATTCTAGGCTTAGCGGGAATTGAACCCACAACATGACCGTTATGAGCGATCTGTTCTACCCTTGAACTATAAGCCTCCGAATTTATTAAGCTGTAGTATTTAAAGACCACCATTTAAATAATGATGGAGAAACAACTTCGACTACAATAGGCATAAAAGCATGATTTACACCACAAATTTCACTACATTGGCCATA
>NZ_JBKBTV010000152.1:0-724 GCF_046291265.1 Acidovorax sp.
CTGCGCTGATCGACCAGCAGGCCGAGGACGAGGCGCTGCGTCAGGGCCTGGAAACCAAGCTTGCCGCGGTCAGAACATTGCTCAGCCAGTTCGAAACGCGCGCCGCCGAGCTGGAAGCCGCCGATGAGAGCGGCAGGCAGGCGCTTTCGGCGGGGAAAGACAGAGTTGCGGCCCTTGAGGCGAGGCTGGAGGCGATGAGCCGCAAGGGCGCGTCCGCCGAAAAGCTCGCCGAGGCGGTGCATGCGGCGGCCGCCCGGACGCGGGCGCTGGTGGAGGATATTTCGCGCATGGCGCAGGATATCGGCGTGATGACGGCCGGTATCGAGGATGTCTCCTTCCGCACCAATCTTCTGGCCCTGAACGCGGCGGTGGAAGCCGCGCGGGCGGGCGAAAAGGGTGCGGGTTTTGCCGTTGTGGCCGACGAGGTCCGCCAATTGGCGCAGGTGACCAATCGTTCGGCCAAGGATATCCGCCAGATTGCCGACCGGGGCAGGGGCCAGGCGCAGAGCGGCATCTGCGAAGCGGGCGAGCTGCAAAAAATAACCCAGGCCCTGCAAGAGAATTTACGCAATCTAAGCAATGATGAGACCAGTATCGGGGATGACGGGGAAGAAAAAGCGGCGCCTGCGCAGCCGATCTTACTCCGCAACGCGGTGCTCAACAGTGATGGTCAGGAGACCATCTCCCGCCGCGCAGCCAGCTAGCCGGAAGAAACCGGCGGACA
>NZ_JBKBTV010000153.1:0-706 GCF_046291265.1 Acidovorax sp.
GGGGCATCCGCAAAGATGGACGGGGCCACGCGCCGGATTTGGTCATCCGACAAGGGGTAATCGGAACGCAGCGCCGGGGAATGGGAAGCAAAACGGGATGCAAGCATGTCTTTCTCCTGACTTGGTTGTTGAAGAAAACCGCACACCGGATTCCTAGATTCGGAGCCCAGCCTTTCGGCTGTTCGGTGCGGTCGGCACGAGGAACCTGGTTGGCCCTGTTGCCACCGTCTTTCCTGAGTTCATCGCCCGCGACGGTCAGGAGCGCGCGGACGGGGGCCGTCAAGGAGGCAAGCGCAGGGTTGGTGCGGCCCGCAGCGCAGCGAGGACACGGCCCTGCGCGCCTTGACGGCGCACGGGAGCGGGCTACAGTCGCGGACAAGGTGATGAAGTCAGGGGAGACGGCTGGACAAGGCAACGGCCTTCCCCATGCGCCGACCGCACGGCAAGCGAAGCGCGCAGGCCCGAAGCTGGAAGCCGGGCCGGAGGCGTCAGCCGATCAGCGCGAGGGAATGATGGAAGCCCGACAGGGGCGAAACCCCGCAGGGGGTTCGATGCGCAGCACGACAGCGCGACCGGCCATGTTTCCTGGCCGGGGACGCCCGGACTTCAAGGCTCGATGCACAAGCTCATGCTCCAGGCATCGGGAAGCCGGCTCGGCGGCCTTTGAGGGGCGCCAAGCTCGCGCGGCGGGGATAGCCCGCAGGGC
>NZ_JBKBTV010000154.1:0-681 GCF_046291265.1 Acidovorax sp.
GTGCTGGCAATTTTGGAAAAGGAGGGCATCCGGTTCCGGCTCAATGCCGAATGCATCCGTTTTGCGAGGCAGGGCGACGATGTCGCCGCCGGCGTCGATTGCACCTCGGGCGCGCCGGAGATCACCGGCTCACATCTGCTGCTCGCAACGGGACGGCGGCCGAACACCGACGATCTTGGCCTCGACAAGGCGGGCGTGAACACCGACGCGCGCGGCTATGTCGAGGTGGATGACATATTGCGCACCAACGTGTCGCACATCTTCGCCATGGGCGACTGCAACGGCCGCGGCGCCTTCACCCACACCGCCTATAACGACTTCGAGATCGTCGCGGCGAACCTGCTCGATGGCGAGCCGCGGCGGGTGAGCGACCGCATCTCCACCTACGCGCTCTATATCGATCCACCGCTCGGGCGCGCCGGAATGAGCGAGACCGAGGCGCGCAAGACTGGCCGCAAGATTGCCGTCGGCAGGCGACCAATGACCCGTGTCGGTCGTGCGGTCGAAAAAGGCGAGACCGAAGGGTTCATGAAGGTGGTTGTCGACGCCGACAGCAAGGAGATCCTCGGCGCATCGATCCTGGGCACCGGCGGCGATGAGGCGGTTCAGAGCATTCTCGACGTGATGTACGCCAGAAAGCCCTACACCACGATCACCCACGCGGTGCACATTCATCCGACC
>NZ_JBKBTV010000155.1:0-675 GCF_046291265.1 Acidovorax sp.
GCCTCGCGCAGACGCACGCGGAGGACGTGGCGGCCATGGCGCTGTGGAGCAGCAACGAGCTGCTGCGCTTTATCTCGCTGGCTGCAGACGCAGAGGCGCTGGGCTTCGAGCTGCGGCAGCGCGTGCTGCACGCCCTGCCGCAGCCCCCGCGGCAGCGCGCTGTCAGCCTGCTGGCTGGCGACGCCGCGGTGTCGCCCGCTGCGGCGGGTGGGCGCGGCAGCGGCGGGCGCGGCGGCGGCGGACGCGGCGGCGGCGGACGCGGCGCTGTCAGGGGGGCCGCTCTTGGGCCCCGCCATCACCAAGGCCGCATTTGCCTACTACCAGTCCCTGCCGCTCCTTCTCATCGCAGACCCCGCCGGCAGCCCGCTGCTGCACGCTGCGTGGAGTGCGCAAGAGGTGTTCAACTTCCAGCTGCCCTCCTCCGCCGCCGGCGGCGATGCGGGCGTGTGCCTGTTCCGCGGCATGACGCCCGTGCACCGGGAGGTGGTGGGCATGGCAGCGGCGGCGGCGGTGCTGCTGGCGCTGCCGCTGCTGCATGTGCTGCACGCAGTGGCCGCGCGTGCGCTGCCCGCGGTGCGCCCGTGCCTGCCCGCGCGCCTGGCGGCCTGCTTGCCTCGTCTCTCCCTGCCCGCCGCGCACGTGTATGCCGGCGCCTTTACCTCCCTGGTCATGCTC
>NZ_JBKBTV010000156.1:0-671 GCF_046291265.1 Acidovorax sp.
GTGCCCTCCCCCGGCGGCACGCGGCACGACACCTCGCTCACGTCCTCCTCCGCCGGGTCCGGCGTCAGCGTCAGCTCCGTGCACAGCTTGCCGCCCACCGTCACCGTCACGTTGTCGTGCCCAAAGTACTTGCCGCGCAGCACCAGCAGCGCGCCGCCGCTGGTGCGGAACCGACCCGCCGTCTCCGACGCGTCGCCGCTGCCCAGCCGGTCCGCGATGATGAGGGGGGAGAAGAAGGCAAAGGTGCGCTCGTTGCTGACCTGGTCGCCCGCCGCCACCACCACCGCGCCCTGGTCGCCCGGGTACAGCGCCTCAATGTACGTGTGCGTGGCCAGCGTGACGTCCACGGGCGCGCCGTTCACCAGCACCACCGGGTGTGGCCCAAAGTTGCGGCCAAAGAGCAGCAGGCGCATGACGTCGCGGCTGGGGCCCTCCTCCGTGTTGATGCCCGTCAGCTGCGGCGGGCTGTAGCCCCACTGCACCGCCGCGCTGCGCCACAGCTGCCCCGACGACGACGCCACGCCCGCCAGCAGCGACACGTTGCCGCCCTGCCCCTCCAGCGCCACAAACTCCAGCACGTGCAGCCCCGTGCCCTCCTCCACCCACGCCCGCTGCGGCCACAGCCGCACGCCGTTCAGCTGCACAAACTGCCGCGCGGTGCGGTCATGCAG
>NZ_JBKBTV010000157.1:0-657 GCF_046291265.1 Acidovorax sp.
GAAGACCGGGAAGGGAAAGGTGCAAACGGTTCAGGCCGTCTGATCCATCTGCGCCTCCTCCGGCAGGCCCCTCGTCTCACCGCGCCCCTACCGGGGGGAAAGTGGCGGGGAAGGCAAGGCTCCGACCGGGCGGTTGCCCTTGTCCGCAGGCCAGGCCAAGCCAGTTTCCCCGGAAGACGGAGACAGCCATGCCGAAGATGCGCAAGAAATCCGAGTTGCCGACCAAGGTCTGCGCCGCCTGCGGCCTGCCCTTCACCTGGCGCAAGAAGTGGGCGCGCGACTGGGACGCGGTGCGCTTCTGCTCGGACCGCTGCCGCAAGGCCGGTGCGCCACGGGACCCCGCGGCGGAACCGCGATGACCCCGTCGCGCGTCGCGGCGGGACAGCGACGAGAAGACGCAGTCGCACGAGGAGCGGTCTGGAAAGCCCGCCGCTGACCGCCTAGTCTTGCCGCAGGAGGCGCGCGCGGTGCAGACAGTCGCAGAGATCCTGGCCGAGTTTGCCGCCCGGCCCTGGACGACGATCCCCGAGGCCGACCTTGGCCCGGCCCTGCGGGTGCCCACCATGCTCACCCCGGAAGAGCGGCTCTTCTACCACTGGCTCGGCCGCCGGGTGCAGGGCGATGGCGCGACGGTGGACCTTGGCGCCTATGCCGGAG
>NZ_JBKBTV010000158.1:0-645 GCF_046291265.1 Acidovorax sp.
GCACCTGCGGCGCCGGCGGCTCGGGTGGGATGACAGTGTCGGGCATGACATCCGTTTCCACGCGGTGCGTGTTGGGGCCGTCGGGCTGCGTGAGCGACGTACGGACGGGACCAATCTGCACGGGGCCGGCGGGCACGTCGGGCAGCGGCGTGATGTCCTCCGCCTCCACCTCCAGCGGCTCCTCCTCGCCGCCCTCCGCGGCGTCGGCAGACGCTGCAGCAGGCGCAGCGCTGGCAGTGTCGGCATCAGCAGACGCAGCGCTGGCCACGGCCGAAGCAGCGTCGGCGGCGTTGGCGGCGTTGGCGGCATTGGCGTCCGCCACCAGCGCCGCCAGCACGGGCGCCGGCAGGCCCACACGCGCCACCTCCACCGGCACCTGCGCAAACCGCGGCGGCACGGGCACCATCCGCAGCTGCTCCGCCGCCAGCCGTTCCTCCAGCACGTCATCGACCATGCCCGGCCGGTGGAAGCCCTCGCGCTCGGGAATGGGCTCGCCCTGCGGCAGCGCAGGCGGCTGCCGAATGGTGGCAGCGTACATGCCGTCGCCGTCCGGGTCCACGGCCTCCTCCGCGGCCGCGGCAATCGCGCTGGCGGAGCCGCTGGCGCCCGCCTCGGGTGCGGACGCCGCCGGCGCGTTGGCCGGGG
>NZ_JBKBTV010000015.1:0-86576 GCF_046291265.1 Acidovorax sp.
CTTTATGGACGTGGGCGGCAAGATACTGGAAGACTGCTCCAAGGACGACTTCTTCAATCACCCCGAAGCCCGCCAGCCCCGCACCAAGGATTTCCTCAACAAGATCCTGGCGCACTGAGCCCTGTGTGATGGCCTGTTGTGCCACCCCTCAAAAAGAGCGCCCGCCGGGCGCTCTTTTTTTATGCGCACCTCCACATCGTTGAACCTGCGGGGTGTCGGTGTTGGGGTGGCCCCGTGGGTCAGAACCCTGCCTGCTATCGGTGTCGGCTGGATGGAAAGTTTTAAGCCTTTTTGACCTCTAGCGCTTATCTGATAAGCGCTGGTAGCTATCAAAATTGCAAAGCCCGTGCCGATGGGACAATGCTGCCCATGACAGCCGCACCCCACACCCCCACCCAGCCTGACACCCTCACCATCACCCGCCCCGACGACTGGCACCTGCATGTGCGCGACGGCGAGGCGCTGCACACCGTGGTTCCGCACACGGCCGCCCAGTTTGGCCGCGCGATCATCATGCCCAACCTGCGCCCACCCGTGACCACGGCCGAGCAGGCGCTGGCGTACAAAGAGCGCATCCTGGCCGCAGTACCTGAGGGTATGCAGTTCGAACCGCTGATGACCCTGTACCTCACCGACAACCTGCCGCCCGAAGAAATCGTGCGCGCACGCGCGGCCGGTGTGGTCGCCGCCAAGCTCTACCCTGCGGGCGCCACCACCAACAGCGACGCGGGCGTGACCGACCTGCGCAAGACGTACAAGACGCTCGAAGCTATGCAGAAGGCCGGCATGCTGCTGCTGGTGCACGGCGAGGTGACCAGCAGCGACATCGACCTGTTCGACCGCGAGGCCGTGTTCATCGAGCAGCAACTCATCCCGCTGCGCCGCGACTTCCCCGAGCTGAAAATCGTCTTCGAGCACATCACCACCAAGGATGCGGCCGACTATGTGGCCAGTGCCGACCACTTCACCGCCGCCACGATCACCGCGCACCACTTGCTTTACAACCGCAACGCCATCTTCATCGGCGGCGTGCGCCCGCACTACTACTGCCTGCCCGTGCTCAAGCGCGAAACGCACCGCGTGGCCCTGGTACAGGCCGCCACCAGCGGCAGCAACAAGTTCTTTCTGGGCACCGACAGCGCGCCGCACCCCGCTCACCTCAAGGAGCACGCCAGCGGCTGCGCTGGCTGCTACACCGCCCACGCCGCCATCGAGATGTATGCCGAGGCCTTCGACAACGCCTGCGCGCTCGACCAGCTCGAAGGGTTTGCCAGCTTCCACGGCCCCGACTTCTACAGCCTGCCGCGCAACACCGGCACCATCACGCTGCGCCGCGAGTCATGGACACCGCCCGAGAGTTTTGCGTTTGGCGAAGCCAACCTCAAGCCTTTGCGAGCGGGCGAAGCGCTGCCGTGGCGACTGGTCGGTTAATTGTTTACGCCGTGATTGCTGGCCACACGCTGCCAGCGCAGGAGGGCGCCTGTGATCGCATTCTTCATTGATGCCGACAATCTTTGCTCGTCATCGTGGGTAGAGGAGGCAATTCGTACCCTGGAGCTGGGTGAGGGGTCTGTCTCGATTCGCCGTGCTTACGGAAGCGCCGACAAGCTCAAGGGCCTTGGAGACGTTCTTCGTACCGCTTTGATTCGGCCCTATATGAATCTGTCGTTGTCGAAGAACACGACGGACATTGCCTTGGCGGTTGACGTGATGGAAATGTCTTTTGCCCCATCACGTCCCACCACCATTGCGATCGGCTCGGGTGACGCCGATTTCGTTCCTTTGGTGCTGCGCCTTCGGGAACGCGGATTCCGAATGGTCTGTATTTCGGAGCGGGGAAAGATGGCTCCCGAAGCCGTCTATGCCTACGACAAGGTGTTTTTCGTAGGCGATGGCGCTGTAGAGCCTGCGAACCGCACTTCCATACTTGAGCCTGCGGAAATCAGCAAACCGCCTGCGCCGAAGAAAAGCCCGCCAGCCAAGAAGGCTCCGACTGTAAAGACGGCCGTCAAGAAAGCTGCTGCGCCCAAGGCTCAGACCAAGGTGACAGCATCTGCCAAGAAAACTGCAGCAAAAAAGGCACCTGCCAAAAAGATTGGCACAGTTGCAAACGCGTCAGCCTCGCAGGTGACCGTGCATCAAATTCTTGAGTCAGCTCCGACATTGATGGGAGGGCAATTCCAGCGTTTGGGCGAAATTGCGAAGCTGTTGCACGACGCAAAGTTGTTGGGCAAAAATTCGGCTTCAACGAAGCTGTTCAAAAAGTTTCCCCACCATTTCGAATTGCAGCCGCAAAAACAACCAAATCAAGTGCGGTACGTGCTTCCACCCTCGTAGTGACTTTCTGATGATTGGCTCCGTTGATTGGTCTGTTCCTTGGGTGCAACTCCTCAGGGACGTAGGCGTTCCGGCGCATGCCGATTGCAAGTCTGGGATCTTGGTGGCTGACGCATTGAATCGTCTGCGCGATGCTCCGGTGCAGTTCGTCCCCCAGTCCGATTTGCCCGGCGGCACTGCCTACGAGCAATTCATCTTCGATACCCGCCTGGTCCCCACCCGCGACAACCTGCACGACTTTTTCAACGGCCTGGTCTGGCTGCAGTTTCCGCAAACGAAGCGCCGCCTGAACCAGCTGCAGGCGCAGGCCATTGCCGCCGACGGCGTACAAGCCGTGCGTGGGCCGTTGCGGGATGCATTGACGGTGTTCGATGAAAACGGCGCCGTGCTGCAAGCGCCCCCCGAGTTGTGGACTGCGCTGCACGCGCGAGACTGGCAGCGGTTGTTTGTAGACTTGCGCCCGCTGTGGCGGCAGGCGCGACTGGTGGTGCTGGGGCATGCGCTGCTCGAAAAACTGGTTTCACCTCGAAAACCCATGGTGGCGCATGTCTATCAAGCGCAAGAAGCTATTGATTCGATAGCGAAATTGGATGCCTGGGTTGCCAACGAGATGCAGCCCGAGCGCTGGGCCACCAAACCTTTTGTGCCCCTGCCGGTGCTCGGTGTGCCCGGATGGTGGCCTGCCAATGAAGACCCTGCTTTTTATGCAGACACCCAGGTGTTCCGGGCGCCGCGCGGCGTGCAGGCGGTGGCTGCGCCCTAATTCCCGCCAAGGCCTGTGTGATAAGGCCCTGGCGCAGATTTACACCTACCATAGCGCGATAAATCGCGGCCAGAAACGGGGTCGGGCTTGCGGAATTGCTGTGGCTTGAAGCGCAGCCTCCGGCCCCCATCTGAGCCTGCAATCACCCTGTTGTTTTGTCCCACGGAGAACCCATGAAACGGATTTTGTTATTTGTAATGACCAACCTGGCCGTTGTGCTGGTGTTGGGCGTGGTGGCGAGCTTGCTGGGCGTCAACCGTTTTCTCACTGCCAACGGGCTCAACCTCACCGCATTGCTCGGCTTCTCGCTGATCATGGGATTTGGCGGCGCCATCATTTCGCTGCTGATCAGCAAACCCATGGCCAAGTGGAGCGCCAAGGTGCAGATCATCGACGGCACCGGTTCGGCCGACGAGCGCTGGATCGTGGACACCGTGCGCGGTTTCGCCGACAAGGCCGGTATCGGCATGCCTGAAGTCGGCATCTTCCCGGGCGATCCGAACGCGTTTGCTACAGGTGCTTTCAAGAACAACGCGCTGGTGGCGGTGTCCACCGGGCTGCTGCAGGGCATGACGCGCGAAGAAGTCGAGGCGGTCATTGGCCACGAAGTCGCCCACATCGCCAACGGGGACATGGTCACCATGACGTTGATCCAGGGCGTGATGAACACCTTTGTGGTGTTCCTGTCGCGCGTGGTGGGCTATGCGGTGGACAGTTTTCTGCGCAAGAACGACGAGAACAGCTCCGGCCCGGGCATCGGCTACTACGTGACGACCATCGTGCTCGACATCGTGCTGGGCTTTGTGGCTGCGATGATCGTCGCCTGGTTCAGCCGCCAGCGCGAGTTCCGCGCCGACTCGGGCGCCGCGCAGCTGATGGGTCGCCGTCAGCCCATGATCAACGCTCTGGCCCGTTTGGGCGGCAGCCACCCCGCAGAGCTGCCCAAGAGCATGGCCGCCATGGGCATTGCCGGTGGCATTGGCAAGCTGTTCAGCACCCACCCGCCCATTGAAGAGCGCATTGCCGCGTTGCAGAACGCGCAGCAGGGTTAAGGTCTGGACCAGCGGCGAGACGCTCGCCGCAGCCTCCTGAAAACCGCCGCAGGGTTCGCGCCCTGCGGCGGTTTGCCTTTTTGGACGGGCTGTTGCGGCGCGGCATCAGGCTCAAGAGCTTGTAACGATTTGTCGATAAGCTAGGAAGAGCCTCTGGGAGCCCAAGCCCATAGGCAAACCTGACGGCTTGTTTCGTCGGCCTTCCCTTCTTCTGCGGACCTCTTTATGAAACTCTCCCACGCCCGTGTTGCCATGCGCCTGGCTCTGGCCTTTGGCGTTGTGTGTCTGGTGATGTCGTTGTCCGCCGCGGTGGGGATCTGGCGGCTGGCCGGACTGCAAGACATTGCCGATGACCTGGGTGGACACTCCTCTGAGCGGGCGTTGTTGGCGCGAGAGCTTCATGCCATTGTGGTACTCAGCTCGGTGCGTGCCGAGACCCTGCTGGAGATTGACAACCCCGCCTACGCTGCCCGCATTGACGCTGATCGCAAGATCACCTCGGCGCGGTCGGCCGAGGTGCGCAAGCGTCTGGACGAGCTGGCAGACGACGCCGAGTCGAAGACGCTGTTCGATGCCATCGACAAATCCGGCAACGGATTCAGAACCGTGCGGGACGACCTCGTGAAACGTCGCAAGGGCGGCGAGGCCCTGCCTCCTGACGCCATTGCCAACCAGCTGCGCCCTGCGGCCGACGCCTATGCCGCAGCGGTGAACAAGCTCGCTGAGTTCCAGCGCCAGCGCGTGGCAGAGGCCCGCGAAGCGGCTGAGCGCAGCGAGCAGCAGGGCATCACCTTGCTTGCTGCGGGATCGCTGGTGGGGCTTTTGCTGAGTCTTGCATGCGCCTGGCTGCTGTCGCGCTCCATCCTGAAGCCGTTGGCGCAGGCCTCGGAGGTGACGGACCGCATCGCCGAGGGCGACCTCACCACCGCCGTGCCGTCGCATGCAGCGAGCAATCGCGATGAACTGCAGGCCTTGCTGTCACGCCTGGGCGGCATGCAGGCGCGGCTGGCCGAATTGGTGGTGGGCATGCGCCAGGCCAGCACGTCGGTGGCCGGGGCCAGCAGCGAGATCGCCGCGGGTAACAGCGACCTGTCGGCGCGTACCGAACAGACCGCATCCAACCTCGAAGAGATCGCCGCCAGCATGGAAGAGTTGCTGGCCACCGTGCGCCACAGCGCCGACGCTGCGGCCCAGGCCAGCATCCTGGCCACCGGTGCCAGCGGCGTGGCCCAGCGCGGGCGCGAGGCAGTGGACCGTGTCGTGGGCACCATGGAAGGCATTGCACTGTCGTCGCGCCGCATTGCCGACATCACCAGCGTGATCGATGGCATTGCGTTCCAGACCAACATCCTCGCGCTGAACGCCGCGGTGGAAGCCGCCCGTGCGGGCGAACAAGGCCGGGGGTTTGCTGTGGTGGCCAGCGAGGTGCGCAGCCTGGCGCAGCGTTCGGCCACGGCGGCCAAGGAGATTGGCGGGCTGATCAGCGACAGCGTGCGGCAGGTGGGTGAAGGCACCCAACTGGTCCATGCGGCGGGCAGCACCATGGGTGAGATCGTGGATTCCGTACGGCAAGTGGCCACCATCATTGGCGAGATCAGCACCGCCGCGCGGGAGCAGACCACCGGCCTGAGCCAGGTGGGCGAGGCCGTCTCGCAGCTCGACCAGATGACGCAGCAGAACGCCGCGCTGGTGGAGGAATCCTCCGCCGCCGCGCAGGGCCTGCGTGTGCAGGCGCAGCAACTGGCCGAACTGGTGGAAGCGTTCCGCCTGCCGCAAGGCGCGGCGGGTTCGTCCGCAGTAGCGCTGCGCTAGTCAGGGCCTTCGCCGCCAACACGGGCGCGGCAGCCGCGGCGGCTGATCGAGTGACCAAGCCCCCTCAGCGCGCAGCCACATCCACCCGCCAGCGCCTGCGCGGTGCGCGCAATGCGTGGCGTTTGCGGTATTCCCACGGGGCCATGCCGGTGTAGCGCGCAAAGATGCGGCGAAACGCGGCGGGGTCGCTGTACCCGCAGGCCACGGCAATGCTGGGCACGCTCTCCAGCGTCACCTCCAGCATGACCTTGGCGCGTGCGCAGCGCAGGCTGTGCAGGTGGTCCAGCGGCGACTGGGACAGCTCTTGCTGAAAGTGCCGCAGCAAGGTGCGTGTGCTCACCGCTGCGGCCTCGGCCAACCGAGGCAGCGAGTACGGCTTGTCCAGATGCGCTTCCATCCAGGCAATGGCGCGGGCCAGGGTGCTGTCGCGGGTGGCGGGGATGTGCTGCTGCGCGTTGGCCTGCAGCGCCGCGCGGGTGCGTTCGTGGTCGGGGGCCAGCACGCTGGCGCAGGCCTCAGCCAGCGCGCTGCCCAAGGTGTGGCGGATCAAAGAAACGGCCAGGTCGCCGACGCTGATCGGCAGTGCACCGCTGATCCACGGGCCGTCTTCAGCGATGTCCTGGCCGAGTCCGAAGCCGATGTCCGGGTGGTCTCGCTCGAAACCGGCCACATAAAACCACGGCAGGCTGACCTGCCGGCCACTCAGGCGTCCGCTCTCGGCGGCCAGCCAGGCGCCGTTGCCCAGAGTGAATACCTTTTGCCCGGCGTCCAGCGCGATCCCGATCTGGCGCACGAGCGGGCGGTTGCGCGCCACGGCGTTGCGGATGGCCGGGATGTCCGCCGTATGGAAGGAGGGGATGAACAGCGCGAACGGTGGACCGCTGGGTGGCTCTGCAGGCGCGGGGGTGTAGGCCGCCAGGGCGCCGGGCAGAACGGGCAGCGGCGCCCCTTTGGCATCCAGCAGCCGCCACGTCAGCCGCGGGGCGCTGGCGCCCAAGCGCAGCCCGGCCAGCAGGTTGGCGCTGCGCAGCAGGTCGATGAACTGCAGTGCGTTGCCCACTGCCGATTCGGGCAGCAGCGGGATATCGACCCGAAAAACCGGGGCCGTCGCGGACGAGACAGAGGAAGAGGACATGGCGATATTAGCTCTGTGGATGGCCATTTTCGCTTGTCTGCAACGCTGGGGTGGCCCGTAGCATGAATGCGCGGTGGGGTTCTTCACCGCGCTCCTCTTCTGGCTCTTTCATCGTACGGATCTGCTCCAACATGCACAAACCCCTCTCTGCCATTTCGCTGGCCTCCGGCCTGCTCATCAGCGGGCTGACGTTCGTATCGTCCGCACAGGCCCAGGCACTGGACGCCGCTGGCTTGCAAACCATCGACGCAGCGATTAATGGCGTGGCCGCCAAGATGGTCAACTGGCGCCGTGACATCCATGCCCACCCTGAACTCTCGGGCCAGGAAGTGCGTACCGCCAAGCTGGTGGCCGATCACTTGAAGAAGCTGGGCATGGAAGTGCAGACCAACGTGGGCGGCACCGGTGTGGTGGGCACCCTGAAGGGCGGCCTGCCGGGCAAGGTGGTGGCATTGCGTGCCGATATGGACGCCTTGCCCGTGCCCGAGAACACCGGCCTGCCGTTCGCCTCCAAGGTCAAGTCCACCTACCTGGGCAAGGAAGTTCCGGTGATGCACGCCTGCGGGCACGATGCCCACGTGGCCATGTTGATGGGCGCGGCCGAGGCGCTGGCGGGCATGAAGGCACAGTTGCCCGGCACCATCAAGTTCATCTTTCAGCCCGCGGAAGAAGGCGCACCGGTAGAGCCCGATGCCACCGGCAAGGTGCCCAGCTTTGGCGCCAAGGCCATGGTGGAAGAAGGCGCACTCAAAGACGTGCAAGCCATCTACGGTCTGCACATCACGGCCAACCTGCCGTCTGGCGTGGTGGGCTACCGCAGCGGGCCGCTGATGGCGGGGTCGGACAACATCAGCATCCAGGTGGAAGGCCGTGGCGGCCATGGCTCATCGCCCTGGAACGCGGTGGACCCCATCGTGGCCGCGAGCCAGGTGGTGCTGGGCCTGCAGACGGTGGTAAGCCGCCAGCTCAACATCAGCCAGGAGCCCGCCGTCATCACCATCGGCCAGATCCAGGGCGGCACGCGCTACAACATCATTCCCGACAGCGTCGAGATGCTGGGCACGCTGCGCACCTTCGACGAAGGCATGCGGCAGGAGGCTTTGAAGCGCATTACTACTACCGCCGAGCAGATCGCCGCATCGAGCGGTGCCAAGGCCAAGGTGCGCTTCGGACCTGTGGCTTACCCGGTCACCACCAACCCCGCCGAGCTGACGGCTGCATCCCTGCCCGCGCTCAAGCTAGCTACCGCTGGCAAGGCCATGATCATCCCCAAGGTGAGCGGCTCGGAAGACTTCTCGGAGTTCCAGAAAGTCGCGCCCGGGTTCTTCTTCTTCCTGGGCGCGCCGCCCAAAGGCAAGGACTTCAAGACCGCGCCGTCCAACCATTCGCCGCTGTTCGACATCGACGAAGACCAGCTGCCGGTGGGCGCCCGCACGCTGGCGGCACTGGCGGTGGACTTCTTGCAGCGCAAGTAGTCCACCACGGCTGTAGCGCGCTGCCCCTTCAGGCGGCGCGCTGCGCCAGCTGGTGGCCGATAAACAGGCGGAACGGCAACAGCAACGCTACGCCCAGCACCAGCTTCACCGCCAGATCGCCCAGCGCCCAGGTCACCCAGGGGCCTTCGGTACCTGCAAACGCAATGCTCCAGAACACGGCGGTGTCCAGCACCGCCGCGAGCACCGTGGCCACCAGCGGTGCGCGCCACCAGGTGCCGTGCCGCAGCCGGTCAAACACGCCGATGTCCAGCCACTGCGACAGCAAAAACGCCATGCCTGAAGCCACCGCAATGCGCGCTGGCGCCAGCACCAGCGACGCCGCCACGGCCACCGCAAATCCCACCCACGCCACGCGCCGGGCCTGCTCCGGGCCATGGGCGCGGTTGACCAGTTCACTCACCAGGAAGGCCACGGGGTAGGTGATGGCACCCCAGGTCAGCCAGTCGTTGATGGGGAACTGGACCAGGATGTTGGATGCCAGCACAACCACTGCCATGGACAGGGCTGCGGCGACAAACTGCGCGATGCTGGGGCGCGCCAGGGTCACCGTGGTCATGCAGCGCCCGTGCCCAGCAGGCTGCGCGCCACCGCTTCGCCCACCTTGATGCCATCCACGCCCGCCGACAAGATGCCACCCGCGTAGCTGGCGCCTTCACCCGCCGGGTACAGCCCGGCAGTGTTCAAGCTCTGCAGGTTCTCGCCGCGTCCGATCTTCAGGGGCGACGACGTGCGTGTCTCCACGCCCGTCAGCACCGCATCGTGCATGTCAAACCCTTTGATCTTGCGGCCGAATACGGGCAGCGCCTCGCGCAGCGCTTCGATGGCGTAGCCGGGAAGGGCGGCATGCAGGTCACCCAGGGCCACGCCGGGCTTGTAAGACGGCTCCACGTCACCCAGTTGTTTGGATGGCGTGCCGCTGATGAAGTCGCCCACCAGCTGGCCCGGCGCGCTGTAGTCGCGCCCGCCCAGCACAAAGGCGTTGGATTCGAGCTGCCGCTGCAGCACACTGCCCGCGAGCGGGTGGAACTGCCCGGCGGCCAGGCGCTCGACGCCGTAGGTCTGGCCCAGGTGGGTTTCAAACGCCGCCGGGTCGGTGGGGTAGTCGCGCGGGTCGATGCCCACCACCATGCCCGCGTTGGCATTGCGCTCGTTGCGCGAATACTGGCTCATGCCGTTGGTCACCACGCGGTTGGGCTCGCTGGTGGCGGCCACCACGGTGCCGCCGGGGCACATGCAAAAGCTGTACACCGCGCGGCCGTTTTGCGCGTGGTGCACCAGCTTGTAGTCGGCCGCGCCCAGCAGCGGGTGTCCCGCATGGCGGCCCCAGCGTGCGCGGTCGATGACGCCTTGGGGGTGTTCGATGCGAAACCCGATGGAAAAGGGCTTGGCCTCCATGGCCACGCCACGGTCGTACAGCATGGCAAAGGTGTCGCGCGAGCTGTGGCCCAGCGCCATGACCACATGGTCGGCGCGCAGATCGGTGGTTTCACCAGTGGCCTGGTTCAGCACCTTGAGGCCGCGCAGGTGTCGGCTTTCTCCAGTGCCTTCCACGATCACGTCGGTCACGCGTTGCTCAAAGCGGATCTCGCCGCCCAGCGCAATGATCTGCTCGCGCAGGTTCTCCACCACCTTCACCAGCTTGAAGGTGCCGATGTGCGGATGGGCGACGTAAAGGATTTCTTCAGGCGCGCCGGCTTTGACGAACTCGTTCATTACTTTGCGGCCCAGGTGGCGCGGGTCCTTGATCTGGCTGTAGAGCTTGCCGTCGCTGAACGTGCCTGCGCCGCCTTCGCCAAACTGCACATTGCTCTCGGCATGCAGCTCGCGCTTGCGCCACAGGCCCCAGGTGTCCTTGGTGCGCTCACGCACGGGCTTGCCGCGCTCCAGCACGATGGGCTTGAAACCCATCTGCGCCAGCACCAGCGCCGCAAAAATGCCGCAGGGGCCAAAGCCCACCACCACGGGGCGCAGGGGCAGGTCAGCAGGCGCCTGGCCCACGGGGTGCCAGGCCATGTCGGGCGTGGGCTGGATGTGGGCGCTTCCGGCAAAAATCGCCAGCAGCTCGGCTTCGCGCGCGGGCTGGGCCAAGGTGACGTCCACGATGTACACCGCCAGCAAGTCGGCTTTGCGCGCGTCAAAGCTGCGTTTAAAGACTTGGAGGTGGGTGATGTCAGCGTCTGCCACGCCCAAAAGGGTGGCAGCAGCGGCGCGCAGGGGCGCCTCGGGGGCTTCGGCCACGGTGAAGGGCAGCCGGATTTCGGAGAGTCGGATCATGTTCTTGCGGGCCCGTGTCGATCGGGCGGGTTGCAATGGCGTGGGGCCGCGATGATACGAGGTGTGCGCTGCGGATGGAATCCCAGGCGGGAAAGTCGCGTGGAGCAACCTGCCTAAAAAAATATCAAATTAATAGCTGTTAGCGCTTTATGGATAAGCGCTAGAGGCATATTTGATTCATATTTTCTGCTCTGTGGCGCTTTCAGCGTCCGGGTTGGCCTGCTGGCGCCAGCGCAGCTCTGCCACGCCAAACGCCACGGCCGCCAGCACCAGCGGCCCAAAGTAGTACAGCGCCCGGTAAGCCAGCAAGGCTGCCAGCACTTCTTCTTGCCCCAGCGCCTTGGTGGCCAGCAGCGCAACGCCCACGGCCTCCAGCACACCCAGGCCCGCAGGCACGCGCAGCACCAGCCCCGCCACCGCCCCCAGGAGCACGGTGGCCAGCGCGGCGGGGTAGCTCACCTGGCTTTGCAGCACCATCCACAGGGCGGCGCCCATCAGCATCCAGTTGGCGGCCGATACGGCCACTTGCCACAGCGCCACGGGCCAGCGCGGCAGCGGAAATTCGTGTCCACGCAACGTTAGCGCCCGCCCGCTGCGCAAGACGCACACAGCCACATAGGCCAACGGGAGGCAACCCAGCACGGTGCCGCCCAGGCGCCATTGCCACGGCGTCACAGCCCACCCCGCCACCGCAGGCGGCTGCCACAGCCAGGCCAGCGCACCCGCGAGCAGCAGGTAACCCACCCAGTTCGTCACGATGCTGGTGCCCACCACCTGGCCGATGGTGCCGGGGTCCACGCCGCGCCGTGCGTACAGCCGATAGCGCACGCCCACGCCGCCGATCAGCGAGCCCAGGTTGAGCGTGAAGGGGTAGCTGGTCATCCCAATGCCCAGCGTGGTGGCGCGCGTCAACCGGTGGCCGCTGCAATAGCGCCCCACCCAGTCGTAGGTGCCGTATGTGAAATGGCTCAGCAACGCCAGCCCACCCGCCACCACCAGCGCGGTGGCGGGCAGGTCGCGCAGGGCCTGCAGCACGGCAGGCCAGTCCACCGTGCGCGCCTGTTGAAAGATCAGCCAGGCAACCGCTGCAAAAAAAGCGGCTGCAACACCACGGGTTGCCCACGGCCACCAGGCCTGCTGGGGCCAGTGGCGCCATCCGCTTGTACGACTCACGCGTCCTGATTTATCCGTGGCATCGGTCCCGGTGGTGTCTGTATCGGCGAGCAAAGTGGGGGTGGCCATGATGGGGGTGCTCGCGCGTCGTCAGGTCATCAGGCGGCCGGGCTGCTGGCGGGCTCGGCAGTGACCGTGCCCGCAGTAGCCGGGTTCGCCGGGTTGGCCAGCGTGATCGTGGGCTGGTGTTTGGGCAGCCAGCCTGCCCATGCAGGGAACCAGCGCATCAGGTGGAACACCGCGTAGCTGCGCAACAGCGCTAGACCATTCCATCGGCTGGGTGCAGCCGCTTCGATCTGCTTGCAGCTGTGCTCCATCAGGTGCGACAAGCGGCGGTGCAGTTGGGCGTTGAACGCACGGTCCTGGATGATCACATTGGCCTCCAGGTTCAGCGACAGGCTCAGCGGATCGAGGTTGCTGGAGCCCACGGTGGACCAGTCATCGTCCACCAGCGCCACCTTGCCATGCAGCGGGCGGTCGCAGTATTCATAAATGCGCACGCCCGAGCGCTGCAGGTGGTGGTAGAGCAGGCTGGCTGCCGTTTTCACGATGGCCATATCGGGCTGGCCTTGCAGGATCAGCCGCACGTCGACACCACGTTTTGCGGCGCGCCGCATCTCGCGGATGAACCGGTAACCCGGGAAGAAGTAGGCATTGGCAATCACCACGCGGCTGCGGGCAGCGCGCAGGGCCACGCGGTACTGGCGCTCGATGTCGCTGGTGTGCTGCTGGTTGTCGCGCGTCACAAACATGGCGTGGGCTGTGCCCACGTGTGCCCGCCCGGTGACGCCCGCCGCGCGGTGGCGTTTGTGCTCGCTGCGGTCCAGCACCGCCTCGCGTGTGAAATGGTGCATCTGCGCCACGATGGGGCCGCGCACCTGCACCGCGTAGTCCTGCTTGGCCTCAGGGCCAAAGTCAGCCACATGGTCGGCTGAATAGTTGATGCCGCCGATGAAGCCCAGTTGGCCGTCCACCACCACAATCTTGCGGTGCATGCGGCGCAGCACATTCAGGCGCTGTCCCATGAAGCGCCGACCGGCGTCAAAAATGCGAAACCGCACACCGGCCTCTACCAAACTGCCCACGTATTTGTCAGACAGGTCGGGTGACCCAAAACCGTCGACCAGCACATGCACCTCGACGCCGCGCTTCGCGGCCGCCAGCAAGACTGCATGCAGCTCTCGACCGATCTTGTCCTCGAACAGGATGAAAGTCTCCAGCATCACCTCACGCCTAGCTTCGGCAATGGCAGTGAACACGCGTGGGAAGAACTCCTCGCCGTTTTCCAGCAACTCGAAGTGATTGCCCGGAACCCAGCGGGACGAGCGGGGCAGGCTAAAAGCAGGGCGTTTCATAGCAGGATCTCCGCCGCCAAAGGTGCATGGTCCGAGAGCTTGTCCCAGGGCTTTTTGGGCAACGTCAGCGGCGAATGCACGGCCGCGTTGCGCACGTAGATGCGGTCCAGCGCCAGCAGCGGCATGGAGGCTGGGAACGTGCGCACCGCACGGCCGAAGGCCTGCACAAACACCTCTTGCAGACCCGCTTCGCGCTCCAGCACTTCGTGCGCGCGGTTGCGCCAGTCGTTGAAATCGCCCGCAAGCACCACAGGCTCGTCGGCCGGAAAGGTGCGTACCAACTCACACACCCGCATCAGCTGCTTTTGCCGGTGCGACTCTTGCAGCCCCAGGTGCACGCAGATGGCATGCACAGGCAGGTGGTGCCCCGGTGGCTGCAGCACGCAATGCAGCATGCCGCGACGCTCGGGCCCACTGATGGAGATGTCGTGGTTCTCGTAGTGCGTGATCGGAAACTTGGACAGCAGCGCATTGCCGTGGTCGCCGTTGTCATACACCGCATTGCGGCCGTAGGCGTACTGCGACCAGATGGTGTCTGCCAGAAACTCGTAGTGCGGCACCTGCGGAAAGTTGGCTAGGCGACTGGCATGGCGGTGGTGCGTGCCTTGCACCTCCTGCAAAAACACCAAATCCGCCGCCACATCACGCACAGCGTCACGCAACTCGTGCAGCATGAAACGCCGGTTGAACGTGGTGAAGCCCTTGTGCACGTTCACGGTAAGCACCTTGAACGCAATGGGCTGGGGATCGGTAGCGGCGGTGGTGGCCATGGGCAGTCAAACAATCTTTGGAGTGGGTCCCCAGCGAAGCCGCCGCGATGGGCACAAGGGCCACGAGGGGCGGGCCGAGGGATGACTCGATTGTTTGGTCTGCGCAGTGTTGTCGCTGTAGGACGGCTGGCCGTGGTTTTGTGCAGCAGGGGACGAAAAAATGGGGCCTGATGGCCCCATTTCGCATGGCAAAGTGCCGCATCTGCGGCGGCTGTGTTTACGCTGGCAGGAAGCCTTCCACCGACAGATAACGCTCGCCGGTGTCGTAGTTAAAGCCCAGCACTTTGGCCCCCGCAGGCAGCTCCGGCAGCTTTTGCGCAATGGCGGCCAGCGTGGCGCCCGACGAAATGCCCACCAGGATCCCCTCTTCGCGCGCAGAGCGGCGTGCGTATTCGCGGGCCGGTTCGGCGTCGACCTGAATCACGCCGTCGAGTAGGCTGGTGTCGAGGTTCTTGGGGATGAACCCTGCGCCAATGCCCTGGATGGGGTGGGGTGCGGGTGCGCCGCCCGAGATGACGGGCGAGGCCGTGGGCTCCACCGCAAACACCTTGAGGTTGGGAAACTTGGCTTTGAGCACCCGTGCCACGCCGGTGATGTGGCCACCCGTGCCCACGCCGGTGACCAGCACATCAATGCCATCAGGGAAGTCCGCCAGGATCTCCTGCGCGGTGGTGCGCACATGCACGTCGATGTTGGCGGGGTTCTCAAACTGCTGTGGGACCCACGAGCCTGGCGTCTGCGCCTGCAGTTCCTGCGCACGGGCAATCGCGCCCTTCATGCCCTTCTCGCGCGGGGTCAGGTCAAACTGCGCGCCATAGGCGAGCATCAGGCGGCGGCGCTCGATGCTCATGCTGTCGGGCATCACGAGGATGAGCTTGTAGCCCTTGACGGCCGCCACCAGCGCCAGGCCAATGCCGGTGTTGCCCGAGGTGGGCTCGATGATCGTGCCGCCGGGCTGCAGCGCGCCCGACTTTTCGGCGTCTTCCACCATCGACAGCGCGATGCGGTCCTTGATGGAACCTCCGGGGTTGCTGCGCTCAGACTTCACCCACACGTTGGCCGCTGGGCCAAACAGGCGATTGATGCGCACGTGGGGCGTGTTGCCAATGGTTTGCAGAATGTTGTCAACTTTCATGGCGTCTCCTGTGAGGGGCAAAGAAGGGGTTATGCAATCCCGGTCAGTTCGTAGAAATCCGTTCGGGCTGAGCCTGTCGAAGCCAGGGCGCGATGGCGGACTCTTCGACAAACCCAGGCGAACGGGTTCGCGGGGCTGGCATGGCGGTACCACGCGCATTCTGAACCAGTTGTTCTACTGCCTTGGAGATATGGATATAGCCAAGGTATCTCCCAAAGCCGATGCGTACCTGCTTAGAGCAGCGGGCTGATCTCCACCAGCATGGCTTTGTCCACCGGCGTGATTTGCACCCGTACCGGCAGCCCCAGCGCAATCGTCTGCGCGTTGGTGACCGTGTGCTGTGTCACCTCGGTGCAGGTGTAGCGTGCAGCCTGCCCGCTGCGCCACACCGCCAGGGCCAGCGGCAGCATCCACTGGTCGGCCAGGTGCGGTCCCAAAGCGCCCGTGCTGCGCTGGTAGTCGAGCACCTCGTCCACCAGCCGCTTGGCGACCTGCTCGGCCGACAGGCTGCGCTCGCCCAACTGGCAGAACACCTCGGTGATGTGCGCGTATTCCAGCGTGGCAATCAGTGCATTACCCGGGCCCTCGTTCTGGCGCGTTGGGGGCTGGCGCAGCTGGCCTGCTTCGAACGTCCACCCCATGCGCTGGCCCAGCGCGTCCAGCTCGCGCGTGGCAATGTTGCGCGCGAGGCCGGGCACCAGCGCCTCGCCCCAGGCGTCTTGCAGCGGGCCGCGCTCCAGCACATCCACGGGCGTCAACGGCAGCGCTGCGGGCGTGATGTGCGCCAGCACCTCGCCACCCCCAGCGGGGTGGAAGCCGCGTCGCTGCAGTTGCAGATCCAACCCCACGCCGAGGCGCCGCACCAGCGGCGCAAAGGCCCGCTCCAGAAAGTCAAACGGCGGCGCCATCGGGTTGTGAGTGCCTCCGGACAGCTGCACGCGGCTTTCGCCATCGGCCAGCATCAGCGCGGGCAACACGGTCTGCAGTACCAGCAGGCAACTGCCTGCCGTCGCGATCTGAAAGCGGTAGTCGCCTGCGCGCACGGCGCCGGGCGTGAACTGCAGCGTTTGCGAGCCCAGCTCGGCGCCGTCGGCCTGCCCGCCGCACACGGCCACCGCCGCCTGCACGCAGGCCAGGTGCTGGCGCATCAGCCCCGGCTTGGGCCGCCCGGTGCGGATGCGTGTGATGTGCAGTGGTCGCCCGGTGACCATGGAAAGGGCGAGTCCGGTGCGCAGGATCTGGCCGCCGCCTTCGCCGGTGGAGCCGTCGAGGGTGATTACTTCGCGCATTGGTTCTTTTCTACCTGTGCAAACAAGCCCTCAATTGCATTCGAAGCGGACGCGAGGCAGTGGCTGACGCTTCCGATCACCTGGTCAACCATGTGATCCGAAGGGCCCGTTTGCATAAAAAACTGACCTTTGCTGCTCACGTTGCAGATGTGCTTCATTGATCCAGGCCCGGAGTGTGTGAAGTCGGAGAAGATGGAATAAGCAAATCGATATACCTCCTCCTCACCGGCATCAACAGCCCATGAATAGACGGTTTTCTTGTCGTGACTGGCTCTCTTTCGGCTCTTCTTGGCGCGTACAGATGCGTGATTTTTAGAAGCATCGGTTTTTGTCTTGTTTAGCTCACTTTCGATCTCCAGAATTTCGTTGTCCCAGCTTTTCAAGTCTTCTTCCGAGAAATATGCGCGCATCTCCTGGTTAGACAAAATGGGTTTCAATTTGGCCAGCCGATCCATATCCTCCTGCTTGTTGTAGATGTCAGCGGCACTCATGCTTTTGCATATCGCCTTCAGCTTGAAGCCGACCTCCAGGCAGGTCCGGCCCGTCGCCGCATTTGCAGCTGCAAGACCTGCTTTAGCAAGCATGTGGCAGCCCGTAGAGAACTCGATGAGACGCAACGCCAATTGATGGGTGGCGACATGTTGCGGATTCTCTGAGGAAAATTCGTTCGTTTCGAGAACCTGATTTAGGCGAGCTATTTCTTTGCGTAGTGCCTCAAAAATTGCAGCGTGCTTTTTTTCAATTTCTTGCTCAGTCATATCAAGCTCTTTGGTATAAAAATGCCCGTTTTCACCTATCTCGTAAACGCAAGCCGCTATAGAAAACGTAGTGACCTTTGGAAGAGCGTTATCCCTTCACGCACACAACCTGCTTGAGCGTGTAAACCACCTCCACCAGATCCCGCTGCGCCGCCATCACCGCGTCGATGTTCTTGTACGCCATCGGGATCTCATCGATCACGTCGGCATCCTTGCGGCACTCCACGCCTTCGGTGGCGGCGATCTGGTCGGCCACGGTGTACATCTTCTTGGCCTTGGTACGGCTCATCGTTCGGCCCGCACCGTGGCTGCAGCTGTTGAAGCTCTCGGGGTTGCCTTTTCCGCGCACGATGAAGCTCTTGGCCCCCATGCTCCCCGGGATGATCCCCAGCTTGCCCTGCTCGGCGTTCACTGCCCCCTTGCGGGTCACGAAGACCTCTTGCCCGAAGTGCGTTTCGCGCTGCACGTAGTTGTGGTGGCAGTTCACCGCCTCGACGTGCGTCTCGAACGGCTTGGTGATCACGGTGCGCAGCGCGGCAATCACGCGGCCCATCATCACCTCACGGTTGGCGGCGGCAAACTTCTGCGCCCACCCCACGGCCTTCACGTAGTCACCGAAATACTTTGCGCCTTCCTCGAAGTAGGCCAGGTCTTTGTCGGGCAGGTTGCGCTGGTTCATCTCGGCGTCCTTCTTGGCCAGCTCGATGAAGTGGGTGCCGATGGCGTTCCCCACGCCGCGCGAGCCGGAGTGCAGCATCACCCACACGGACTGGTTTTCGTCCAGGCAGATTTCGATGAAGTGGTTACCCGTTCCCAGTGTTCCCAGGTGCTTGTAGTTGTTCGTGTTCTTGATGCGCGGGTGCGCTTCGCAAATTTCCTCGAACTCGTCCACCAGCCCCGCCCACGCGCGGTCCGTCTCGGCGGGCGGGGTATCCCAGCTGCCTTTGTCGCGACCAAAGCGCTTGGAGGTTATCCCCACCGGCACGGCGCGCTCGATGGCGGCGCGTACACCGGCCAGGTTGTCGGGCAGGTCGCTGGCAGTGAGCGTGGTCTTGCACGCCATCATCCCGCACCCCAGGTCCACCCCGACAGCGGCAGGGATGATCGCCTTGAGCGTGGGCACCACCGAGCCGATGGTGGCGCCGATCCCCAGGTGCACATCGGGCATCACCGCCACGTGCTTGAACACGATGGGCAGGCGCGCGATGTTGCGCAGCTGGTTCCGGGCTTCTTCTTCCACGGGCACGCCGTTGGTCCACATCTTCACGGGCACGCCGTTCGGCACTTCGTATTGTTCGTAGTTGTTGTTCATGTTGTTCTTTCGTCTTCGTTGTTCATTGAACCATTCCACGGGCTGCGGCCTGGGCATAGGTTTTCAGTTCGTCGTCGTTCTTCACCTGGCGGATGAAGGCCTCCATGTGCGCCTGCAATTCCTTGGGCCGGTTCAGGCGGGTGCCCTCATGGCCGATGCCGTGCAAGGCCGATACCTGCGCTTCGCGCCAGGGCATGGCCAGCATCTCGCAAAACATCTGCCACATCGCGTCCTGCCACTCGGGGATGTGCTTGGCATTCCAGAACGTGGGCCACACGTCAAACCACATGTAGCTCACGAAGTAGAGGCGGTCGCTTCTGCTCCCGATCGTGCTCGGCTCGCCAGCGCTCAGGCGCGGGCCAAGGCAATCGCGCCACAGGGTGGGCAAGGCCCGCACCATGCGCATCGCGTCGACCAGCGGCACGGACGGGTCGTTCACCATGTGCGGGATGTCGCCCGCGTTGTTGCTCATCACATGGTTCAGGCCCATCCCTACCTGATCGTCGTTGTACGGTGCCAGATCAACCCCGGCATTGGCAAACAGCACGGTCTGGACATGGGTCCATTGCAAGGGCGTCGCTTCAAACTCGGGCTCGTACATATGCCAGTACCACTCCTGTCCGCCTTTCTCGGGTACCGGGCGGTCAAACAGGAAGCGCAATGCCTCGCTGTAAACCGCCCGGTCCAGGCCAACGGACTCGCAACTCGGTACCTTGGTTTCCCGGCTCAGGCGCCTTTCGCGTGCTGTCAGTTTCTTCGTTTTCATCACAATTTCACTTCATTGATTTGCGCTCAACGTATCTTCACCAGTCCATTGAGCACCTGATCCAGTCCACCAAACACCGAGATCTTGTCGATCCGTTCAGCCACCCGTTCCAGCGTCTCCAGCTCCTTCATGCGCAGGGCAACGGGGTTGTCCTCCATCACCTTCGCCGTGTTGAGCAGCGAGCGCGTGGCGGCAGTCTCTTCGCGGCGGCGGATCACGTTGGCCTGGGCCTGCTTTTCCGCCTGAACCACCTGGGTCAGGATGGTTTTCATCTCGCCAGGCAGCACGATGTCCTTCACGCCCACGCTCTCCAGTTGCATGCCGTACGGCTGCAGCTTGGTAGCCATGTGCGCGGTCACCACGTCGTCGATCACCGTCTTGTTCTCCAGCAGCTCATCGAGCGTGCGGGTGCCCACGGCGGCGCGCAGCGCAAACTGCAGCTCGCGGTAGAGGTGGTCGGCAGGCTTTTGCAGCTGGGCAAAGGCGCGCAGCACATCGGTGTAGCGAAAGGTGGCAGACAGGTTCAGTCGCAAGCTCACCTTGTCACGGGTCATGATGTCCTGGCCCGATACCTCCACGGCTTGCAGGCGCAGGTCCACCAGCTCCACGGCGATGGTGCGGCCGTACTTCCAGAACGCGTAGGCGCCTGCGGGCAGCAGTCGATCCACTTTGCTGTCGATGGTGAGCAGCGCGCACTGGCCCTCGGGCACCTGCACTTGCAGCACGCCAGTCAATCCGGTCACACTGCGCTGGCGCAGTTGGGTGTGCGTGAGGCGCGCCACCAGGGCGGCGGGCAGCTCGGGGCCTGCCTCCAGGTCGATCACCTGCACGCTCACCTCTACCAGTCCTTTCCAATAAAGGCGGCGGGTGCCAGGGGGCAGCACCTCGACCAGCACGCCGTTTTCGCTGCGCAGGCCCACTTGCTGCTCCGACAGGTTCACTTGCACAAACTCTGCCGCCACCACGGCAGGCTCCTGCGCCATCAGGTAGTCGGCCAGGCCGTGGGTGAAGGCGGGTTGTTCGAGGGCGAACGTCTCCACGCGCAATTGGTCCATGCCTGCAAACAGCCAGTAGGTGCCGCTTTGGAGCACGCGGTCAAAGCTGCCATTGCGAAGCAGCAGGGCGCGTTCGTTTTTCTTCACGGTCACTCGTTCGATCAGCTTCATCATTTTTCTTCTCCTTGTTCTGTCGTTGTCGTTGCAATCAGGGTGCCGTTACAGCAATGGCGGGGTGCCAGCGGGCACAGCCAGGGCCCTGCAGTGCGCCGTGGTTGCTGCCCTGCAAGCAGGGCGGCAGCGTGGCTGGCTGCGGGCGCGGGCTGTGCCGGGTGCTGGCACAAACCGCCACCGGCTGACGGGGCCTTGCCTTGCGGTTGCGTCCAAAAACGCAACCCTGGCGCAACTCCCCGCGTCCGGCGGGTGGTCTTTCGACCGGTACTTCCAAGTGCTGGCCTTGCGGCCATGGGCAGGAATCGAACCTGCGACAACCCCTTTCGGGGGGCTCTACCAGACTGAGCTACCAGTGGTGGCAAGCCGGGAGTCGAACCCGGCACGTCCTCTTGCGAGGCGTCACCCGACCTTGCCGTTACCCAGCGTTTGCGGTGTGCGGCATGCGGGGAATCGACAAGGCCTTGATGGCCCGGATTCCCTGCACCGGCGGGGCGAACGTTGGTCCTAACCCCGGCCTGTGAGCGGTCACCGCTTGCACTGGCTGTCTTATCTATTGCCAGATGCGTGCCAGCCTGAGTTTTGTCGGTTGAATTTCTTCAAGCCGTTGATTTGTATGGGGAAATTCATCCGTAAGATTTTTTGCTTCTTAGGTAAATTTGGAATAAATAGAATTAAAGCTAGCTAAATAGATAAACAGCATGCGCAAAAACAAAGTCGTGATCGGTTTCCTCGGCACCCAGCTCGACTCCGGCCGAGGCGCAGGGCGGTGGGAGAAGTGGCGCCCCACCGTATCGCTGGTGCAGCATGAGGACGTGGTGATCGAGCGGCTGGAGCTGCTCTACACGCCGCCCCACCACGACCTGGCGCAGCAGGTGTGCAAAGACATCGAAACCGCATCGCCGGAAACCACGGTGAATTTGGTCCCCCTGCCCATTGCCGACCCCTGGGACTTTGGCGAGGTGTATGCCAAGCTGTTTGACTGGACCCAGGCCTACCGCTTTGACACTGAACGCGAGGAGTACTGGACCCACATCACCACCGGCACCCACGTGGCGCAGATCTGCCTGTTCTTGCTGGTGGAGTCGCGCCGCATTCCGGGCGTGCTGGCGCAGACCTCGCCCCCCAAGCGCCAGCAGGCGGGCGACCCGGGCAGCTATGCGCTGATTGATCTGGACCTGTCGCGCTACGACGTGATCGCCCAGCGGTTTGGCGCCGAGCAGCGCGATGCGGTGGACTTCCTCAAAAGCGGCATCGCCACGCGCAATGCGCGCTTTAACGCGCTGATCGACGAGGTGGAGCGCGTGGCGGTGCGCTCGCGCGCGCCCATCCTGTTCACCGGGCCCACGGGCGCGGGCAAGTCGCACCTGGCGCGGCGCATGTTCGAGCTGAAAAAATCGCGCCATCAGGTCGAAGGCGAGTTCGTGGAAGTGAACTGCGCCACGTTGCATGGCGACGGCGCGGCATCCACGCTGTTCGGCCACAAAAAGGGCGCTTTCACGGGCGCGGCAGCCGACCGTGCTGGCCTGCTGCGCACGGCGCACAAGGGTGTGCTGTTCCTTGACGAGATTGGCGAACTGGGCCTGGACGAGCAGGCCATGCTGCTCAAAGCCGTGGAGGAAAAGCGCTTCTACCCCATGGGCAGCGACCGTGAGGTGGCCAGCGACTTCGAGCTGATCGCCGGTACCAACCGCGACCTGCGCACGGAGGTGGCGGCCGGGCGCTTTCGCGAAGACCTGTATGCGCGCATCAACCTCTGGAGCTATATGCTGCCCGGCCTGGCGCAGCGGCCCGAAGACATTGAGCCCAACGTGGATCACCAACTGGCCCGCGCAGGCGCCGAGCTGGGCCGCAGCGTGCGCTTTTCCAACGAGGCGCGCGCGGCCTACCTGCGCTACGCCCAGTCGCCCGAGGCGCTGTGGACCGGCAACTTCCGCGACCTGTCGGCCAGCGTGACGCGCCTGGCCACACTGGCCGACAGCGGCCGCATTGGCCTGCCCCTGGTCGAGGCAGAAATGGCCCGCCTGCGCTGGCTGTGGCAACCCGCCAGCGATGCGCGCAACGGTTTGGCGTCCGCGACCGGCGCGGTGAGCCGTGACGATCTTGCGGACCTGTTGGGTGAGAAAGCGGTGGAATCCATGGACCTGTTCGACCAACTGCAACTGGCGGCCGTGCTGCAGGTGTGCCGTCAGGCCCGCACCCTGTCCGACGCGGGGCGCCAGCTGTTCCAAGCCTCGCGCGCGCAGCGCACAGTGGTCAATGATGCGGACCGGCTGCGCAAATACCTGGCGCGGTTTGGGCTGGATTGGGATCGTGCATCAGCCGCTGGGCGATAATCCACCCCGTGAAGCGCGCCAGACCGCCGCTGGTGCAATCTGGGAAACCAGGCACTGGAGGAACGTCCGGACTGCACAGGACAGCGTAGCAGCTAACGGCTGCCCACCGTGAGGTGAGGATCAGAGCAACAGAGACGAGTCAGGTCGTTTTCAGCCACCACGGGTGTTCTATGGGGGGCCAGCGCAAGCTGGCACCGGCTGGCGCAAGCCAGACGCTCAGGCGCAAGCCTGAAGCCCCATAGCCGCCCAAGGCGCGGAACGCGACTTGGGTGAAACGGGCAATCTCTACGCGCAGCAATACCAAGTAGGCCAACGTTGATGTGGTTCCGCAGAGTTGGCGGGTAGGTAGCACCGAGCCGTGGTGGCGACACCCGGCCCAGATTAATGGCGGTCACACTGCGGGCAACCGTGGTGCACAGAATCCGGCTTATCGGCGCGCTTCACACTATTCATTTTTCCGCTGGTGGGCTCGCTTAACCATCGGTCCAGCATACCGGCGTCAGGGTGTGATCAGGCATCGCAGCGTGGTGGCCTGGGCCTTCCCCGCTTTCACGGCGAAGGTGATGGACACAGACGCCACGTCTTCTCCGGCAGCGTGCCGGATCGACACCGTGCACTGCTGCGACTGCTCGCAGTGGCCTTCGATCACGTTGGAGCCCGCGTAGAGGTACGCCATGCGCATGGCCAGCAAGTCCTTCACGGTGGCGGGCCCCGTCTGGCCGTATGCGCCCTGGCCTTCGTGACAGGACGAGGTGCGCGGAATGGGGTCGTGGGCGGCGGCGAGCAACGCGGTGAGTGCTTTGCGGGTGGCTTCAGGGTTGCCCGGCGTCTTGGCTGTCTGTGCCCAGCTCGCAGCGGCCACAGTCTGCAGACTAACTACCAAGACCATTGCCAGGCGGCGCCTTCGTGGGTGTGACGGTTTCATGTTTTTGCCATTCGCACTGCAGCTTCGTGCGAAGAGGAGTGAATGGGTAAGGTGCTGCGGACAGTTGGCAACAGTGCCCGCTGCACCCTGGTCACAGTTTGGGGCAATGCGGCGCGTGCCCCTTTTCCAGCTCCGTTGCGCGCTGAACAGTTTCTGGGTGACTGCTCAGAAGGGACCACACCGCGTGCTCGGGCTCGTCGTTGGCGGTCGGCCTGCGTTTGCGGGGGGCGGGCGCTGGGGCGCTGGCGGCGGCCTGGCTGTCTGGGGCTGAGGCGGCTGCGTCTTTCTTGGTCGCTTGCTTCTCGTCCTTTTCTTCCTGCTCTTCCCGCGCCTCGCGTTCTTCTTCGTCGCGCGCAATGGCCAGCAGCAGCTTGCCCATGGGCGCTGTGGGCAGGGCCGTGTGCTTCATGAGGGCGATGGCGTAGCAGTCGGCCTCGCGTTCGTGGTTGCGGCTGTAGGCCAGGCCGGTCAGCACCGATGCTCCGGTGGACACGATGCCGGACACATCACCCAGAGCTAGCCCCAGGCCCATGTTGAGCACGCCTTGTTCCACCACCATGCGGGTGGTGTGGCGGTACACCACGTGGCCGATTTCGTGCGCCAGCACGCCCACCAGGGCGTTGTCGTCCAGCCCCTTCTCGGCGGCTGCTTTGACGATGCCGTCGGTCATCACCACTTTGCCGCCGGGCAGGGCAAAAGCGTTGGCGCCCATGCCTGAGCGGAACTCGAGCGTGAGCGGTGGCTTGTAGCTGGGGTAGCGGTGCAGTGTGCTGGGGGTTTGTTGCACCAGGGCGTCGAAGCGGGCCTTCAACTGGGCCTGGCGCTCCGGCGGAAGCTTGCTGGGCTTCAGCGTGCCATCGTCCATCTGCTTCAACACGTTCTCGGCCACGCTGGTCTCCCAGGCCAGGGGCACAAACCGCGTGATCTGGGTTGCGGCCCACGGTGTGCCGTAACGGTAGAACAGGGTCAGGCCAACGACGGCCGCCACGGCTACGCCTAGCAACACGGGCCAGCGGGTCTGCATGCGTTGGGCGATGCCGGGGCGGTCGCCCGCAGCCGCCAGAGCTGCGCGCCATTCGGCCACGGCGTCGATCTCCAGGCTGCCATGGTCGCGCAGGTCTACGACCACGCGCACCTGCGGGCGGCGCTCGTTCCACGCTTCGGGCCAGCCCACGTCTTTAAAGACAAACACGGTCGGTGCGGCACCCGACTGCGCAAGTGGGTGAAGCACGAGCGAAGGGCCCTGCGGTGTGGGCCGCAGGGCCACCATCACCGGCTGGGCCTTACTGCTCAGGCCATCAAACCAGCGCCCCGAGACCAGTTTGCCCGTGGGGTTTTCAGCAGTCGCGCTGGGGTGGCTCATCACCCCATCAGGTCCAGGCCCGCCGCATCCGCCAGCGCATCACCCAGCCCGCCTTGTTGCTGGCGCACCATGGCACCGGCCACCTGCTCCACGCCGCCTTTGACGTGCAGGGTGACCGATTCAAGCTTCATGCGGTACTCGCTCACCCGCGCGAAGGGGCGGTAGAGCCCCAGCGTGATCAGGGTGAGGAACATGTTCTTGATGCGCAGCCACACGTAGCCGCCGGTGGGCAGGTGGCACTTGAAACGCGCCACGTGGCTCACGCCGATGTTGTCCCACATGAGCCGGAACATACGCGCCTCGCGGTAGGCGCGGGCGGGTGCGGACGCCAAAAAGAGCAGGAAGATACCGCCCACGATGGCCAGCACGATCACCACAAACAGCCACAGCCCCAGCTTATTGCCTAGGCCTGCGACCAGCGCCATGGAGCCCCCGGCCAGCACCGTGGCCAGCCAGATCTTCACAAAGTCCATGTACACCGGCTTCCAGCGACCGCGCTCGGCGCCCACCTGGGCCTTCAGCACCAGCAGACTCTTGAAGTTGTATTCGAGGCGGATGAAACACAGCACGGTCAGCACCAGGCCCAGCACGATCAGACCGCCCATGGCGGGCGTGAACGTGGGCAGCTTGCGTTTGGTTTCTTCTTCGGCCTCTTGCAGCGCCCCAGCCAGTTCTGGCGACAGCATCTGCAAGCCAAAAAACACGCCAAACCACACCAGCGCTAGTGCAAACACCGGCCAGCTGGCGATGTAGACCTCTTTCCAGCTGGCCGTGAACTGCAGCCGCAGACCACGCCAGCGGGTAGCTCCCAGACGAAAGCGCATGGCGCTGCCCCAGATGAACGGCGCCAGCACGGCGCCCGCCAGCAGCAACAGGCCCACTGCGGTGTCCTGCCCGGTGTTGGCGGCGATGTTGTAAGCCAGGGTGATCAGCATCAACAGCACAAAGCCCATCACCATCTTGCGCTGCTGCGCAGTGAATTCGAGGGGGCTGCCGGCCACCATCGTGTGGCCGTAGAAGTATTGGGCGGTGCGGCGCCGGGCCCAGGGTGTGTAGATGCCCAGCGTGATGATGCTGAGCAACACGTTGACGATCCACACCCGAAAATATTCGCCCCCGCTGCCCGTGAATTCGAGCGGGTAGGCGTCGATGTTTTGTGGCATGAATGTGGACATCGGCCCCGCCGCGCTGTCTCGGTCTGATGGAACTTGGCTCATGAACTCCCTCCTTGTTTGTCGCGCAGTGTAGCAGCGGATCACAGAGGAAAATTTTGAGCCAAATTGGCCTCTAGCGCTTTACCAATAAGCGCTAGCAGCTATGTTTTTAATAGCTATCGTTTCGGCGTAGATCCTTCTGATCCCGCCGCCAGCACTGGGCGCGGCACCGCCAGCGCACCCGTGGAACTGGCTCCGCCAGGCCGTCCCCCTCGGGGGGAAGGCGCGAAGCGACTCAGGGGGGTTAAAACTTCTCCCATGGCTGCAAATAGCGCCACTGCCCCTCAGGCACTTTGGACAACGGCACACGGCCGATGCGGATGCGCTTGAGGGCCACGACTGCCAGGCCCACCGCGTCGCACATGGCTGGAATCTGCCCGGGGCGGATGCCCTTGAGTGCAAAACGCAGCTTGGTCTCGCTTTGCCAGCTCACCTTGATGGGGGGCAGCGGGCGGCCGTTGAATGTCAGGCCGTGGCACAGGCGTTGCAAGCCATGGTTTGCGATGTCGCCCTTGACCTCGACGATGCATTCCTGCTCCAGCGATTCGATGTCTTCGGCCAGCTTGCGCGCGATGCGTTTGTCTTGCGTGTAGACCACCAGGCCGCTGGCCTCGGTCGGCAGCGGTGTGAAGCATTCGAGCTGCTTGAAGTGGCGTTGCAGCACGCGGATGCCCGAGGCGTCTTCTGCCAGATGGGAGGCAATCTCCAGCAGCGAAGTGGCCGGGGTGGCGCCCTGGCTGCGGCTGGCGTGGGCCGGACCCCCTTGGGCCGGCTGACCCAGCCCGGCTTCAAAACCGGCAGGCTTGTGCAGCAGCAGGGTGACAGGCGTCAGTTCCAGCAGACTCGCGTCCTTCGCTATCGTCACGACCTGATCGGGGCGCACACGGGCCCCTGCGGCTTCCACCACCTGGCCGTCCACGCTCACAAACCCGCCTTCGACGAATTGCTCAGCCGTGCTGCGCGAGCAGTTCAATTGTTCGGCCACCCGTTTGGCCAGGCGGATGTGGGTGGGGTCGGGGTTTTTTTCGGTCATAGGGCGAGGAAGGAAGGCATTTGCCGTGTGGGAATCGAGGGGCAAATGCGTGATTGTCGGCGGTGCCTTCAAAACGGGCGCTGCCGCATGCCAGTGCCACCGTGGAACCGGCTTTGCCGGGCCACTGGTGGCGTCCCCCTGAGGGGGAAGGCGCGCAGCGCCTTAGGGGGCATCAATTATTCCCGGGCTGCTGTGAACGGATGCGCTCGACATGCGCCAGCAGCGAGCGCTGGGCCACGGGCCACATGCGCGCGGGCACATCGGCATAGGCGTGCTGTACCCAGTCGTCCATACTGCCCTGCGGCAATGCCTGCATGGCGGCCAGCACCTTGGCCTCGCGGGCCAGGCGGTGGGCCTTGAGGCGGGCAATCGCACCGCGCGCATCGCCCAGAACATAACCATGCGCGGGCAGGATGAACTCCACGCCGTGTTCGGCGCACACGGCATCCAGCCGGTCCAGAGAATCCAGGTAGTCGGCCATGTTGCCGTCGGGCGGGTCGACCACCGTGGTGCTGCCGTTCAGGATGTGATCGCCGCTGAACAGCAGAGCGTCTTCCACCAGCAGCAGGCACAGGTGGTTGGCCGCATGGCCGGGCGTGTAGATCACCTGCAGGGTATGGGTCATTTCACCCTCTGGCGCTTGTCCTGTAAGCGCTAATAGCTCATTATTTTGTAGCGATCGGTCGGGTTTAAATTGACTGGCGGCGCGTGCCGTATTGGCCGATGGCAAGCCCAGAATGGGCGGCTGGGGTTTGCCCGCCTGCACACACAGTGCCTGCAGCGGCGCGGCGCCCGGGGAGTGGTCGGCATGTGAGTGCGTGCACACAATCATGCGGATGTCGCCCCCTGCCGCGCGCCAGAGCTTGTCCAGGTGGTCGACATCGGCCGGGCCGGGGTCGATGGCGATGAAACCGGTGGCCGGGTTGCCCACCAGGTAGCTGTTGGTGCCGGGGCCGGTCATCACGCCAGGGTTGGGCGCGGTCAGTCGCATCACGTTGCGCAGCAGCGGCACCGGGCGCTCGGTCTGCCAGTCCAGCGCGTGCACGATCTGCCCGTCCGGGCACACCAGCGCCAACTCGCCGAAGGGCGACTCGTCTTCCATGTAGCGCGCTTCCTTGCCTGCCAGCGTGCCCGCGCGCGGGCAACTCACCCACAGGGGCTGCTCGTGCGCCACGGCGTCCAGCACCGCCTGGGTGTTGGCAAACTTGGCCAGCCGCTGCAGCGTGCGAATGGTGGGGAAGATCATGAAGAACTGCCCCGCCTCGTGCCGCGCCAGTGCGTCGGCAGGGCGCACCCACACGGGCTCGAACTGCTCGGACTCGTCGGCCACGGGCTCCTGGCCATCGGGCATGCGGGCCACCAGGAACGGCACTTCAAAACGGCGCGCCAAGTCGCGGTCGGCCGTCCAGTGGGCCAGCAGGTACACACCGTCGGCAGCCAGCCGCAGCCCACGTGCGGCGCACTGCGCAGCGAACGGCTGGTGGCGGTCGATGGCGGCAATGTCCTGCGCATCGGCCATCTGCCCGTTGCGGGGGCCATCGGCATGGCGGGCCAGCAGCACGCCCAGTTCTTCAAAACTCTCGCGGATGGCGGCAATGGCCTGGGTCAGGTGCAAATCGCTTTGTGTGGGGCGGCGGTCAGCGGCAGCGTGTGTGTCGGGCGCGGCGTCCAGCGCGTCGATGCCGCCACCGGGAAACACGTAGGCGCCGGGGGCAAAGCTCGCGTTCGGCGAGCGTCGGGTCATCAGCACCTCCAGCGTTCCATCGCCCACGGCATCGCGCAGGAGCAGCACGGTGGCGGCAAGGCGGGTGGCAACGGGTTCGCGGTGGGGGTGGAGTTGTTGGCTGATGCGGGGCATCAGGCCATTATCGGGTTTTGCCTTGCAGCGGTGGATTGTGGTGTTGCGGTGTGGTGCGCCGACCTTCCTTCAATACTTGCCCGACAGCAGGGCGCCTGCGTTAGGCACGCTGGTTTCGAGGCCCAGGCGCTGGAGCATGGCCCAGGTGGTGCAGACCGCGGCCGACACCACAGGCACACCCAGCTGGTCCTGCGCGAGCTGCACCGAAGCCAGAGACGGCATCTGCACGCAGGCCGAAATCACCACCACATCTACGCCGCGCGTGTCGAGGCGCTGCACGATCTGTGCGGGGGCAGCAGGGTCCTGGGCGCCCACTTGCAGGTTGTCGGGGATCTCCAGCGACAGGCTGTCGTGCACGGCGATGCCCTCGTGCTCGATGTAGTCCACCACCAGTTGCGTGAGCGGCTTCATATAGGGCGTGAGTATCGAGACCTTCTTGGCACCCATGGCCTTGAGTCCCTCGACGAGCGCACCCGCGCTCGACACCACGGGCGCGGGCTTGCCGTTGCCCACGGTGACCTCGTGCAGCCTTTTTTCGGACGCGCGGTGGTAGCCCAGACCCATGCTCATGATGGCCACCAGGCAGGCATAGCCCATCACGTCCATCTTGCCGTCCGACAGCTCCAGCGCGCAGCGGTCGGAGTCGCGGTCCATCGCGGCCAGCTCTTCCTTGGTGACCTTCTGCATGCGCATGCGACTGGAATGGAAGCTAAAGCGCTCGGGCAAAACCTGCTCACGGGCGCGCAGCATGGCCGGGATCTCGGTTTCCATCGTGGTGTTGGAGCTGGGCACGATCTGCCCGATGCGGTAAGTGCGTTGCATGGCGGTCTTTCAGGAAAAATTGGGCAAAGCGCTGCCCTGCCCGGCGCGCAGGGGCGCCAGGAACAGATCGCGCAAGGAGGTGGGGGGGGGGGGCGGGTCAGTCGGCCTTGATGCCGGCGCCCTTGATGGTTTTGGCCCAGTAGGCGGTTTCAGTCTTCACCAATTCGCCCAGCGCCTCGGGTGCCAGGTAGCGCAGTTCGATCCCGGCGGCGTCCGCACGCTGGCGGGTTTCTGGCAGTTCCAGCGCCTTTTTGACCTCACCCGTCAGCTTCGTGATGACCGCTGGGGGCGTGGCCGCCGGGGCAAACAGACCCACCCAGGCTTCGAGCTTGAAGTCCGGCATGCCCGCTTCAGCCACGGTGGGCACATTGGGCAGACCAGGGTGGCGCTTGCTTCCGGTCACGGCAAAAGCCTTGAGCTTGCCACTCAACACATGCTGCATGACCGAAGGCGGCGTGGTGATGAACACCTGCACCTGGCCTGCCAGCACGTCGGCCACCGCCGGGCCCGAGCCACGGTAGGGGATGTGGGTCATGAAGGTGCCGCTTTGCTGCTTGAAGATCTCGGTGCCGATGTGTGAGAGCGAGCCGTTGCCCTGCGATGCGTAGTTGACCTTGCCGGGGTTGGCCTTGACGTAGGCAATGAACTCCTTGAGGTTGCTGCCTGGCACCGAGGGGTGCACCGCAATCACGTTGGTCGCCACGGTGAGCAGCGCCACCGGCGCGAAGTCCTTGGCCTCCCAGGGCAGGCTGGGCGACAACGCTGGGTTGCCCACGTGGTAGGCCGAATACGAAATCAGTAGGTTGTAGCCATCGGCCTTGGCGCGGGCCACCGCACCGTAGGCCACGTTGCCGCTGCCACCGGCCTTGTTGTCGATCACCACGGGCTGGCCCAGGATGCGGGTCAGTGGTTCATTGAGCAGCCGGGCCGACGTGTCCACCACGCCGCCGGGCGGGTTGGGCACGGTGAGGGTGACAGCCTTGGTGGGATAGCTGTCCTGCGCCGAGGCCAGGCCTGAGAGGGCCAGCGTGGCGGCCAGCAGGCTGTGTTTGATCGTCATGTTTGTCTCCAATTGGATGTTGTAGTCAGGGTATTGTGGAAACAAGCCAACCCGCAGTCCAATATATTGTTGGTCTTGATCTATATCTGAAAAGTATCAATGGAACTGCGGCATCTGCGCTACTTCATCGCCCTGGCAGAGGAACTGAGCTTCACGCGTGCCGCGCAGCGCCTGCATGTGTCGCAGCCGCCGCTCAGCCTGCAGATCGCCCAGCTGGAGGCCGAGCTGGGCGCGCAGCTGTTTGTGCGCACCAGCCGCCGTGTGGAGCTGACGCTGGCAGGCCAGGCGTATCTGGTGGATGCGCGCGCCGTGCTGGAGCGGCTGGACGCCGCGCGCCAGCGCGTGGGCGCCATCGGCCAGGGGCAGGCGGGGCGCATTGAGGTGGGGCTGTCGGGTTCGCACTTTCTGGGGCCGTTTCCGGCGGCGCTGGCGCGCTACCGGCAAAGCCACTCGGGTGTGGACGTGGTGCTGCATGAGATGCAGCCCTCGCTGCAGCAGGCGGCACTGCGCGACAAGCGCATTGACGTGAGCATCTCGCGCACCGCCGTCAACGACGATCAGCTGTCCAGCACCCTGCTGTGGCCTGACCCGGTGGTGGCCGCGCTGCCGCCCGGCCACCGATTGGCGGCGCGCAAGGCCCTGGCCTTGAAGGACCTTCGCAGCGAAGCCTTTGTGATGCTGCGCCGCGATTCATCGGCCCATGCCGAGCACATCGTGCAGTGCTGCGTGCAGGCGGGCTTTGCGCCCCGGGTGGCGCAGACCACCGTGGAGCTGGCGGCCGTGCTGAGCCTGGTGGCCGCCGGGCTGGGCGTGGCCCTGGTGCCCTCGTCCCTGGGCATCCTGTTCGGGCCCCGCGTCGTGTTCAAGCCCCTGGGCGCCCAGGGGCCGCGTGCAGACGTACATGCCGTGCAGCGGCGCGACGACCTGTTGGGGGTGGTGCCGGCCTTTGTGCGCGTGATGTCAGGCATCTGACACGCGGAGCACCTCAGAGGCCGTACCGAATCAATCCCAGGCAGGTGCCAGGCCGTCCGGGTTGACCAAGCGGTCGCCCCGGTCCAGCGTTGCGATCTGCGCCATCTCGGCATCTGTCAGCGTCAGTTGCTGAGCCTTCAGATTGCTGGCCAGGTTGTCGCGCTGGGTGGACGATGGAATCACGGCGTAGCCCCGCTGCATGGCCCAGGCGAGGGCCACCTGCGCGGGCGTTGCGCCGTGGGCCTGGGCGATGGCGCCCACCACCGGGTCGCCCAGCACCTTGCCGTAGGCCAGCGTCATGTACGACGTGGTGTGAATGCCCTGGCTGCGCGCGAACTCGGCCACGGCGCGGTTTTGCAGATAGGGGTGCAGCTCGATCTGGTTCGTGGCGATGGCACCGGCTCCCACGGCGGCGATGGCCTCGCGCAGCAGCGCAATGTTGAAGTTCGACACGCCGATCTGCCGTGTCAGGCCTTGTGCCTTGGCCTCGGCCAGTGTCCCCATGAACTCCGCCACGGGCACCGCGCCGCCGGGCGAGGGCCAGTGGATCAGCGTGAGGTCGACATGGTCTGTGCGCAGCCTGGCCAGGCTTTCTTTCAGGCTGGGGATGAGCTTGTCGGCCGCCAAGTTCTCGGTCCAGACCTTGGTGGTGATGAACAGTTCGTTGCGCGGCACGCTGCTGTCGGCGATGGCCTGGCCCACCTCGGCTTCGTTGCCGTAGATCTGCGCGGTGTCGATGAGGCGGTAGCCCAGCTCCAGGGCTTGTGAAACCGAGTCGATCACGACCTGGTCCTTGAGGCGAAAGGTTCCCAGGCCAAAGGCGGGGATGGGGGATAGGTTGGCAGTCATGTGTGCGGTCCTTGTGTCGTCAGAAAGTCAGTCAGTTCAATAAAGTAGAAATCAGTGGCCCACGGGCACGGGCCCGCTGCTGCGCACAGGGATGCCGCTGCGCTTGTCCAGCACCCCGCTCCATTGCGTGAGCGCTAGCGACACCAGTACCACCAGTGCGCCAATCCACGGCGTGTGTTGCAGGCCCCAGTGCGTCACGATCACCCCACCGGCCCAAGCGGCACCCGCAATGCCCAGGTTGAAGGCCGCGATGTTCAGACCCGACGCGACATCCACCGCCTGGGGCGTGAAACGCTCGGCCTGCTTGACCACATACACCTGCAGGCCGGGCACATTGCCAAACGCCACAGCACCCCAGAGCAGCACGGTGGCGAGTGCCAGCCACGGGTAGGGCGCGGTGAACTGCAGCAGCAACAGAACAGCAGCCAGCAGCGCAAAGATGATGCGCAGCGCCGGGATGGGCCCCAGCCGGTCGGCCAGCTTGCCGCCCCAGAGGTTGCCCGCGGCCACCGACACGCCGTACACCAGCATCACCCAACCCACCGCGCTGGCGCTGAAGCCCGAGATGTCGGTGAGGATGGGTGCAAGAAAGGTGAAGGGGATGAAGGTGCCGCCGTAGCCGATGGCCGTCTTGGCATACACCAGCAGCAGGCGGGGTTCGGCCAGCACCTTGGCCTGCTGCAGCAGCGAGGCGGGTGGGGTGTGGGCGATGTTGCGCGGCACGAAGAGTGCGCTGCCGATGAAGGCGACCACGCCCAGGGCCGAGACGGCCAAAAAGGTCTCGCGCCAGCCGAAGTGCTGGCCGATGAAGGTGCCCAGCGGCACCCCGGTGACCAGCGCCACCGTAAGCCCGGTGAACATGATGGCAATGGCGCTGGCGGCCTTCTCGCGCGGAACCAGGCCCGTGGCGATGGTCGAGCCGATGGAGAAGAACACCCCGTGCGCCAGGCCGGTGAGGATGCGCGCGGCCACCAGCGATTCGTAGCTCGGTGCCTGCCAGGCCAGCAGGTTGCCGGCGGTGAACAGCGCCATCAGCGACAGCAGCAGCGCCTTGCGCGGCAGCTTGCCGGTGAGGGCCGTGAGCACCGGGGCGCCGACGGCGACCCCCAGGGCATACAGGCTCACCAGCAGGCCCGCCGAGGGGATGCTGATGGACAGGTCGGCCGCCACGGTGGGCAGCAAACCAACGATCACGAACTCGGTCGTGCCGATGGCAAAAGCGCTGAGCGTCAGCGCGAGCAAGGCAATGGGCATGGAAACACTCCTGTGGGGATGCAGGGAAGTGTCGGGTTTGCAGCCTTGCAGAAAAAGACGGTTGCAAGCCATAGATAGTTGATTTGAAATCAACAATCGGCGAGCATTGCGCCCATGAAAACCACCCTGGAAGAGTTGCAGGCCTTCGTGGCCGTGGTCGACGGCGGCTCCATCACGGCGGCGGCGGACCAGTTGGGGCAGACGGTTTCGGGCATCAGCCGGGCCCTTGGGCGCCTGGAAAGGAAGCTGGAGACCACACTGCTGCGGCGCACCCCGCGCCGCACCGAGCTGACCGAGGAGGGCCAGGCCTTTCTGCTGCGCACCCGCGCCATCCTCGCGTCCATCGACGATGCCGAGGAGCACATGGCCGCGCGCCGCCAGCAGCCCGCGGGCCGACTGCGCGTGAACGCTGCCACGCCCTTTATGCTGCACGCCGTGGTGCCGTTGGTACCGGCGTTCCGTGCGGCCTACCCGCAGATCACGCTGGAACTCCATACCGACGAGATGTACATCGACCTGCTGGAGCGGCGCACGGACATCGCCATCCGCATCGGCCAATTGCGCGACTCGACCCTGCATGCGCGCCCGCTGTGCACCAGCCGCCTGCGCGTGCTGGCCAGCCCGGAGTACCTGGCGCGCGCCGGCAAGCCCAAAAGCGTGGCCGACTTGGCTGGACACACGTTGCTGGGCTTCAATGAGCCCGAGTCGCTCAACCGCTGGCCGCTGCGCGGCGCGCATGGGGACGAATGGCCCATCGTGCCCAGCCTCACGGCATCGAGCGGCGAAACCCTGCGCCAATTGGCGCTGGAGCACGTAGGCCTGGTGTGCCTGTCGGATTTCATGACCGCAGCCGACCGCGAGGCCGGCCGCCTGGTGCAGGTGCTGGCGCGCGACACGGTCGAGGTGCGCCAGCCCATCAACGCGGTTTACTACCGCAACACGCAACTGGCCGCACGCATTGCGTGCTTCCTGGATTTCCTCCAGGAGCGCATGCGTTAAGCAATGACCGCTCAGCCGCGCGCGGGGATGTTCAAGCCCTTGACCACGGCAGGGCGTGCCACGAACACATCAAGCACGCGCTTCAGTTCCGTGAACTGATCGAACTCCACCAGGTCACCCGCGCCATAAAAGCCGATCAGGTTGCGCACCCACGGCAGGATGGCGATGTCGGCGATGGTGTACTGGTCGCCCATCACCCACTGGCGGCCCGCCAGGCGCTGGTTCAGCACGCCCAGCAGGCGCTTGGACTCGGCCACGTAGCGGTCGCGCGGGCGCTTGTCCTCATAGTCCTTGCCCGCAAACTTGTGAAAGAACCCCAGCTGACCCAGCATCGGCCCCAGACCGCCCATCTGCCACATCACCCACTGGATGGTTTCGTAGCGCGCAGCGGCATCCTGCGGAATCAGCTGGCCGGTCTTGTCCGCCAGGTACAGCAGGATGGCGCCCGACTCGAACAGCGCCAGTGGCTGGCCGCCCGGGCCGTTCGGGTCCAGGATGGCCGGGATCTTGTTGTTGGGGTTGAGCGACAGGAACTCGGGCGAGGTCTGGTCGTTGGTGTCAAAGCTCACCAGGTGCGGCTCGTACGGCAGGCCCAGCTCTTCGAGCGCAATCGACACCTTCACGCCATTGGGCGTGGGCAGCGAATACAGCTGGAGGCGGTCTGGGTGCTGTGCGGGCCATTTCTGGGTGATGGCGAAGGCGGAAAGATCGGGCATGAAGAGTCCTTGGCGGGTGGCGACCACAGCGGCGCCAAAAGAGCGCAAGCCTAGTCCGGTGGTGAAACCGGCGCAGTCCGAGGTTATTCAGGCACCACCGACGATAATCCGGCGGATGCAGATTCGCTTCACCAAAATGCAGGGCGCGGGCAACGATTTCGTGGTGCTCGACGAAACCCAGGGCCGCCTGGGTCTCAGCGCCGGGCAATACCGCTTTCTGGCCGATCGCCACTTCGGCGTGGGGGCCGACCAGATCCTCACCGTCCGACCTTCTCCTGCCGAAGGCATCGACTTTGAATACGTGATCCACAACGCCGACGGCGGCGAGGTGGAGCAGTGTGGCAACGGCGCCCGCTGCTTTGCGCGCTTTGTGCACGACAAGGGCCTGTCGGGCAAAGACACCCTGCGTGTGTTGACCAAAGGCGGCGTGATCGCTCCCCGTCTCACGCCCGATGGCCGCGTCACCGTGGACATGGGCCAGCCGCAGTTCGAGCCCGCACAGGTGCCGTTTGATGCCAGCGGATTGAGCCCCGTGGGGCAAGGTTTAGGGCAAAAATGGCCTCTAGCGCTTGATGGTAAAGCGCTGATAGCTACTGTTTTGGTAGCGGTTGCCTCCATGGGCAACCCCCACGCCGTGCAGTTGGTCGACGACGTGGACACCGCTCCCGTGCAGGAGACCGGCCCGCTGATCGAAAACCACGTGCGTTTCCCCCAGCGTGTGAACGCAGGCTTTTTGCAGATCGTGGACCGCACCCATGTGCGGCTGCGCGTGTTCGAACGCGGCGTGGGCGAAACCCTGGCTTGCGGCACCGGCGCCTGCGCGGCGGTGGCGGTGGGCATCCGCCTGGGCCTGCTCGACAACGAGGTGCAGGTGGACACGCGCGGCGGCCGCCTCACCATTGCCTGGAGCGGTGCCGACCCCGATTCCGTTTTCATGACCGGCCCCGCCACCACGGTGTTTGAAGGCCAGATCGACATTCCTGACACCACTCTATGACGACCTCCCACATCCCCCCGATCACCGAAGACGACATCGCCCAGTTCCTCACCAACACGCCGGGGTTCTTCGAGCGCCATGCAGAGGTGCTGGCCAGCGTGCAGATCACCAGCCCCCACGGTGCCCGCGCCGTGAGCCTGCAAGAGCGCCAGGCCGAAATGCTGCGCGAGAAGATCAAGGGCCTGGAGCAGCGCATCATGGAAATGGTGCGCAACAGCACCGAAAACGCCGCCATTGCCAACAAGGTCCACCAATGGACCGGCAGCCTGCTGCAGGTGCGCGACCCGTTCGACCTGCCCCAGGCGGTGGTGGATGGCGTCCGTACCTTGTTTGATGTGCCCCAGGCTGCGGTGCGCGTGTGGGAGGTGGCCGCGCCGTACATCGACGCCGACTTCACCCAGGGCGCCAGCGAAGACGCCCGCGCGTTTGCCTCGTCGCTCACCATGCCGTTCTGCGGCCCCAACCTGGGGTTTGAACCCGCCGCCTGGCTGGCCAATGAGGCGGGCGAACCCGCCCAGTCGTTGGCCCTGCTGCCGCTGCGCGCAGGTGCCATCGACAGCGCCACGCCCGCGTTTGGCCTGCTGGTGCTGGGCTCGCAAGACCCGCAGCGGTTTGACGCCACGATGGGCACCGAATTTCTGTCGCGCATGGCTGAGCTTGCCAGCGCAGCACTGCTGCGGCTGAAGTAGCCCGCAAGCCAGCACAGACGCGGCGGCGGCTCGGCCACGGCAAATGTCTGAAACGCCCACCACGCTCGACCCGCACGTCCTGCGCTATCTAGAGCATGTGCGCGTCGAAAAGCGGCTGGCGGCGCGCACGCTCATCCTCTACACCCTGGACCTCGAAAAGCTCGCGCAGTTTGCGGCGGGCGTGAATGTGCCGTTGCTGCAACTGCAGACCGCGCACATCCGCCGTTTTGTGGCGCAGATGCACAGCGGCGGGCGCAGTGGCCGGGGCATTGCGCTCATCCTGTCGGGCTGGCGCGGGTTTTTCGTTTGGGCGGGGCGGCAGGGGCTGATTCCGCACAACCCCGTGCAGGATGTGCGCGCCCCCAAGGCCCCCAAGCCCTTGCCCAAAGCGCTGGGTGTGGACGATGCCGTGCGCTTGGCAGAGTTTGACAACACGGGCGCAGACCCCTGGCTGGAAGCGCGGGACGCCGCCATGGTCGAACTGCTGTACGGCTGTGGCCTGCGCGTAGGCGAACTGGCCGGGCTCGAGGCCATTCCCAACGCCGACACCCAACGCCTGGGCCGTGGCTGGGTGGACCTGCAGGCAGGCGAGGCCCATGTGTTCGGCAAAGGCAGCAAGCGCCGCAGCGTGCCCGTGGGGCGCGCGGCCACCGAGGCGCTGCAGGTCTGGCTGCAGCTGCGGGCCACACCGTTCGGCGGCGAAGGATCTGCGCGGCTCGACACGGCACTGTTTGTCGGCCAGCGCGGCAAGCGGCTCACCGCGCAGTCGATCTGGCTGCGCCTGCGCCAGCGCAGCCAGCAAGCGGGGCTGACGACGCCCGTGCACCCGCACATGCTGCGCCACTCATTTGCCAGCCACCTGCTGCAAAGCAGCGGCGACCTGCGCGCGGTGCAGGAGTTGCTCGGCCACGCCAACATCACCACCACACAGGTTTACACGCGGCTTGACTTTCAGCATCTGGCCAAGGTGTACGACGCCGCCCACCCGCGGGCGAGAAAGAAGTCTCCCTGAGCGGTTGAGTCGCGTCCCGCCAGGGTGCCGCACCCGGTGGCCCGGCAAAGTCAGTCGACGGGAGCACTGGCATCAGCACAGGGCGGTGTTCACGCGACAATCGTGCCCATGAAAATCCTTCGCCTCCGCCCCGGCAAAGAGCGCTCGCTCTTGCGCCGCCACCCCTGGATCTTTGAATCGGCCATCGCCAAAGGCGGCGGCGACAGCGGCGAGACCGTGCGTGTGGAGTCGCACGAAGGCCAGTTCCTAGCCTGGGCCGCCTACAGCCCCAGCTCGCGCATCCGCGCGCGGGTGTGGAGCTTTGATGAGGCGCAGCGCATTGATGCTCCGTTTTTCATAGCTGCTTGCGCACGTTCCATCATCGCCAGAGCCCGTTTTGATGTGCAAAGCGATGGTGTGCGCCTGGTGCACGGCGAATCTGACGGCCTGCCCGGGCTCATCGTGGACCGCTATGGCGATACCTTGGTGGCGCAGTTCACCAGCGCGGGCACCGAGCGCTGGAAGGACGTGATCGCCGACGCCCTGCTGCGCGAAACGGGCCTGACCCAACTGTATGAACGCTCGGACGCCAGCGTGCGCGCGCTGGAAGGCCTGGAGCCCGCCACGGGCTGGCTGCGCGGTGGCACGCCAGCACACGCGGGCGACGCACCGCCGCCGCTGGAGCTGTCCATCCACGAACACCAGTGGCGCCTGACCCTCAACATCGCCGAGGGCCACAAGACCGGCTTCTACCTGGACCAGCGCGACAGCCGCAAGCGTTTTGCCGACTACGCGCAACGCCTGGGGTTCAAGCACGTGCTCAACTGCTTTTGCTACACCGGTGGCTTCAGCGTGGCGGCGCTGGCGGGCATGCGCGCGGCGGGCGCCGCGACCGATGGCCATGTGACGTCCATCGACTCGTCCGCCCCTGCCCTGGAGCGCGCCCGTGCCCACGTGGCGCTCAACGGGTTTGACCCGAACCGCGCCAGCTTCATGGATGCCGATGTGAACGCCTCGCTGCGCCAATTCCTCAAAGAAGGCCAGCGTTTCGACGCCATCGTGCTCGACCCGCCCAAGTTCGCCCCCACCGCCGCACACGCCGAGCGGGCAGCCCGCGCCTACAAGGACATCAACCGGCTGGCGCTGCAGCTGCTGACCCCGGGCGGCGTGCTGTTCACCTTCTCGTGTTCGGGCGGCATCAGCGCCGACCTGTTCCACAAGATCGTGGCCTCGGCGGGCGCGGATGCGGGCGTGGACGGCTACATCCTGGAGCGCCTGGGCGGCGCGCCCGACCACCCCATGACACTGGAGTTCCCGGAGGGCGAGTACCTCAAGGGGCTGGTGGTGATGCGGAAATAATGGTGTTTTAGGCCTCTAGCGCTTATCTATAAAGCGCTGATAGCTATTAAATTGGTAGTATCCGTGCGGCAACAATGACAGCCCTGCGCCGCTAAACTCCCTACCTTTGCGGACCCCGGCACCCTAGGTTTCCTAGGGCACCGCGGTGGCGCACATTGCAAACCACAAGGCTGTTTTCATGTCCCTCATCCCCGTCACCATCCTTACCGGCTTTTTGGGCTCTGGCAAAACGACGCTGCTCAAGCGCCTGCTGAGCGAGGCCCATGGCCAGAAGATCGCCGTGATCGAAAACGAATTCGGCGAAGAGAACATCGACAACGAGATTCTGGTGACCGAGACCAAGGAGCAGATCGTGCAGATGAGCAACGGCTGCATCTGCTGCACCATCCGCGAAGACCTGCGCGAAACGCTGCAGTTGCTGGCCGCCAAGAAACGCAAGGGCTTGCTCGACTTTGAGCGCATCGTGATCGAAACCACCGGCGTCGCCGACCCGGGCCCGGTGGCGCAGACCTTCTTCATGGACGAAGAGATCGCCGAGACGTACCTGATCGACTCCATCATCACGTTGGTCGACGCCAAACATGCACCGCAGCAACTGAACGACCGCCAGGAGGCGCGCCGCCAGGTGGGTTTTGCAGACCAGATTTTCCTGTCCAAGACGGATCTGGTCTCCAAGGAGGAAACCGACGCGCTGATCCATCGCCTGAAACACATGAACCCGCGCGCCCCGATGAAGGCAGTGCATTTTGGCGAGGTGCCGCTCAAGGAGGTGCTGGACCTGCGGGGCTTTAACCTCAATGCCAAGCTGGATATCGACCCGGATTTCCTCAAGGAAGAGGAAGCGCATGACCACGGCCATGACCACCACGATCACGCGGAGGGCGAGCACTGCGACCATCCCTCGCACAAGCATGGCGATGGCGGCCACGGGCATCACCACCACCATGACGATGATGTGAAGAGCTTTGTCTACCGCTCGGACCGTCCGTTCGATCCGGCCAAGCTCGAAGATTTTCTGGGTGCAATTGTCAACATTTATGGCCCGCGCATGCTGCGCTACAAGGGCGTACTGAATATGAAGGGCACTGAGCGCAAGGTGATCTTCCAGGGCGTGCACCAGCTCATGGGCAGCGATCTGGGCCCCCAGTGGGCCGAGGGCGAGGTCCGCACCAGCAAGATGGTTTTCATCGGTATCGACCTGCCCAAGGACATCTTCCTGCAGGGGCTGGAACAAAGCCTTGTCTGACGGTTCCTGTCATTGCCTGACGGCATGTGTTGTCCAGCGGCTTTGTGTTGTATCTGCAACGTTTCCGTTTGCGTCAGTAGAGGTCGATACAATCGCGCCCCGGTAAAACCCCGGAAGGCTTGCCACCCGCCCTTGGCCGCGAAAGCAGCTAGGGCCCGCCCGTATTGCGAGGAGACCAGGAAGTGAAAGCCGACACCAGCAAACCCAAGGGAGCCACCAAGGCCACCCCTGCCGCGGCGAAAAGCGCCGCCGCCCCAGCGGCACCCAAAGCTGCTGCGAAGGCCACTGCCAAGGCTGCTGCGGCACCCAAGGCGACTGCAACCCCAGCCGCGGCGGCACCCGCTGCGGCCCCTGTCCTGCAAGCAGGCTCACAGGTACCCGTGCGCACAACCCGGCCTTCTTCCCGATTGGCCCAATTGACCGTACCATCCATGGCACAGGCAGTGGCTTCGACCGCCGCCAAAGCCAGTTATCAACACACCATGCCCACGACTGCGCAAGTGCATCCGACTTTCACGGCTGCAAAAAAAGACCCCAAGCTGGCGAACAACTGGAAAACCAAGTCCGCCGCTGAGCTGACCGATGCGGAAGTCACGGCCATGCCTGACAGCGAGTACATGAACGAAAAGCAGATGGCATTCTTTCGCCTCAAGCTCGTTCAGCTCAAGCAAGAAATCCACAACAGTGCAGGCGAAACCACCGAGCATCTGCGTGAAGACACCGTCGTGGTGCCCGATCCGGCCGACCGCGCCACCATCGAAGAAGAACACGCCCTGGAGCTGCGCACCCGCGACCGCGAACGCAAGCTGCTCAAGAAGATTGAGCAATCCATCGGCCGCATCGACTCGGGTGACTACGGCTATTGCGACGAAACCGGTGAGCCCATTGGTGTGGGCCGCCTGATTGCCCGTCCCACCGCGACGCTGTCGCTGGAAGCCCAGCAGCGCCGCGAACTCAAGCAGAAGATGTTTGGTGATTGATCTGGCCAGCCGGCCCGTTCGCACTGAGCACACCCCTGCACCCTGAGCCATGAGCAAGGAAGAAACCACCCCCGGAGGCCTGCTGTCGAAGGTGGTTCGGTTCGTGAAGAACCCGACGGTGAACTGGACCGAGCTGGATTCGATCCAGGACGACCGGGAGAGCCAGTACAGCAAGCAGATGCTCAAGGAAATGATCGAGCGCAAGCGCCGCAATGATTTTGTGCGGCGCCGCGAGTTCGATCAGCTGCGCAAGCTGCGCCAGCGCGAGGTGCTGCAGGGTCAGCGCGTCGAAGACGCTGCAGGTCGGCCCTCGTTCTTTCAGAGCAGCATGGCCTCGCCCGATGAGCGCGCCGTCACGCTCAAGAAGATCGACGAGATCGAAGCGCAGATGTCGCAGCAGTGGTGGAAGAGCAAACAAGGCGCTGACGCCCCCACCCAGCCGGGCGTGATGCCCGAGTCGAGCACCGAAGAAGGCAGTGAATCGGCACACGCCCGTGCTTACGCGCCCACAGCGCCCGGCAGCCTGCCTGCCCCGCTGGAGAACAAAGCCGCTGTCCAGCCCCTGTTTGCAGACGACAGCATGGCCATTGGCCGGTTTGGCGGCGCGGATGCGCAAATGAACGCCAACAGCCCGGATGAAGCATCCTTCAGCCCTGCGGTGACTGCGACAAAACCCGCGCCCGCATTCGAACCGGAGGAATTCGTGCACGAACCCGATCTAGAAGAAGCCGCCATCCGGTTTGCCAATGGTGACCATGCAGGTGCCGAGTCCGGCCTGATGGACGTTTTGGCTCAGCACCAGCAGGATGCGCCTGAGCAACAGCTCGAAATCTGGATGACGCTGTTCGACCTGTACCGCGCCACTGGACAACACGACCGGTTTGACACGTTGGCCATTGACTTTGCGGCCCAGTACAGCCGGTCTGCACCGCTGTGGTTCTCCATGCTGGAGCAACTGGGCATGGCGGCCGCGGTGGAGCCTGCCGCCGGTGCTGCGGCGGGTGTGGTGCGCAAGGATTTCAGCTGGAACGCCCCGCCCACATTGGCGGTGTCGTCTGTGGCTGCGCTGCAGGCATCGCTGGCCCGCTCGGCTTCCCCGTGGACCTTGTCCTGGGCGCGCCTCACCGGCATTGACGAGGCTGCTGTGCCACTGATGGCCGACCAGTTCACCCTTTGGGCGGACCGCGAGGGGCAGTTGGTCTTCTCGGGGGTCGAAAAGCTCAACGCCCTGCTGGACGCCAAGGCCCAGTCTGGTGATCGGTCCACCAGCCCCGAATGGTGGAGGCTGCGCATGGCGGCACTGCGCCTTATGGGCAAGGCGGACGAGTTTGAGATGGTGGCGCTGGACTACTGCGTGACCTACGAGGTCTCGCCCCCATCCTGGGTGTCTCCGCGTTGCGGATATTCGGACAACGAAGGCGGAACCTCGGGCGCCGCTCCGCTGGCGGCCGACAGCGACTTTGGGCCGTCAGACTTGGGCGAGATGTCGATGCCAGCCCCGCTGGACGCCGGGCCTGTGGCTCAGCTCAGTGGTCACATCGATGGCGACGCGACCCCGCTGCTGGAGCCGTTTCAGGCGTTTCTGCGCCCCGGCGTGCCGCTCACCATTGCGTGCGACAAGCTCATTCGCGTGGACTTTGCAGCCGCTGGTTCGGTGCTCAACTGGGCTGCCGAGCAACAAGGCCATGGCCACGTCATCCAGTTCCAGAACCTGCAGCGGCTGGTGGCGATTTTCTTCAACGTGATCGGCATCAACGAACACGCCTGGGTGGTTCCGCGCAAGAACTAGCCCCTTGTGCTGTGCTTTGACGCGGGATAGTGCCAAAGCTGCAACTGCAGGCCCGTGTTGTGCCCGTGGTGTTGTGGCAGCTTGCGCTTGCAAAATGAGTGGCAACCCTCATCTGCCGCAGCTATGGATTCATCACAAGACAACCATCCGGTGTTTCACGGCACCACCATCCTGAGCGTACGCCGCCAGACGCCCCAGGGCGTGCAAGTGGCCATTGGCGGTGACGGTCAGGTCACCCTGGGCAACATCGTCGTCAAGGGCACGGCCCGCAAGGTGCGCAAGCTGCACCATGGCAAGGTGCTGGCGGGTTTTGCGGGCGCCACGGCCGATGCATTCACCCTGTTCGAGCGCTTTGAAGCCAAGCTCGACAAACACCAGGGCCACTTGGTGCGGGCGGCCATTGAGCTCACCAAAGACTGGCGCACCGACCGCGTGCTGCGCCGCCTCGAAGCCATGCTGGCAGTGGCTGACTTGGAAGCCTCGCTCATCATCACTGGCAACGGCGACGTGCTGGAGCCCGAGCAGGGCATTGTGGCGATTGGATCGGGCGGCGCCTATGCACACTCGGCCGCCAAGGCGCTGCTCAACCACACCGATCTCTCTGCACAGGACGTCGTCAAGAAGTCGCTGGAGATTGCGGGCGAGTTGTGCATCTACACCAACATGAACCACACCATCGAGACCCTTTAGGTCGGCTTGTAGTTTGCCGGTCGGTAGACCGCTTTTGATACGTTTTTGATAGCTGCTAGCGCTTGATGGATAAGCGCTAGAGCCCAATTTGACTGGAATTTTCGCCATGTCGTCCATGACCCCCCAGGAAATCGTCTCCGAACTGGACCACCACATCGTGGGCCAGGCCAGCGCCAAACGCGCCGTGGCCATTGCGTTGCGCAACCGCTGGCGCCGCCAGCAGGTTGAAGGCAGCCTGCGCCAGGAGATCACACCCAAGAACATCCTCATGATCGGCCCCACCGGCGTGGGCAAGACCGAGATCGCGCGCCGCCTGGCCAAGTTGGCCGACGCGCCGTTCATCAAGGTCGAAGCCACCAAGTTCACCGAGGTGGGCTATGTGGGCAAGGATGTGGATTCGATCATCCGCGACCTGGCCGAAATGGCCGTCAAGCAGACGCGCGAGTCCGAAATGAAGAAGGTGCGCACCCGCGCCGAGGACGCCGCCGAAGAGCGCATTCTGGATGTGCTGGTGCCAACGGCCCGCGCCGCCGCGAGCACCGAGCCCGTGGCCGACAACACCGCACGTCAGGTGTTCCGCAAGAAGCTGCGCGAAGGCCTGTTGAACGACAAGGAGATCGAGATCGACCTGGCCGAAGGGCGTCCGCAACTCGAAATCATGGGCCCGCAAGGCATGGAAGAAATGGCGGAGCAACTGCGCGGCATGTTCAGCCAGATGGGCCAGGACAAGCGCCACACCCGCAAGCTCAAGATCGCCGAGGCGTTGAAGCTGCTCACCGACGAAGAGGCCGGCAAGCTGGTCAACGAGGAAGAAATCAAGGCCCGCGCCGTGGCGAACGCCGAGCAGAACGGGATCGTCTTCATCGACGAGATCGACAAGGTGGCCGCGCGCCAGGAGTCCAGCGGCGCCGATATCTCGCGCCAAGGTGTGCAACGCGACCTGCTACCGTTGGTGGAGGGCACCACGGTGACCACCAAGTACGGGCTGATCAAGACAGATCACATCCTGTTCATTGCGTCCGGCGCTTTTCACCTGTCCAAGCCCAGCGACCTGATTCCGGAACTGCAGGGGCGTTTCCCGATCCGTGTGGAGCTGGAGTCGCTGTCGGTGAAGGACTTTGAGGCCATCCTCACGCAGACCCACGCCTCGCTGGTCAAGCAATACCAGGCCTTGCTGGCCACCGAAGGCGTGACGCTGGAGTTTGTGCCCGAAGGCATCACCCGGCTGGCGCACATTGCGTTTGAGGTGAACGAGCGCACCGAAAACATCGGCGCGCGCCGCCTTTCGACGGTGATGGAGCGCTTGCTGGACGAGGTGAGTTTTGATGCCACGCGCTTGTCGGGCCAGACCATCACCATTGATGCTGCCTATGTGGATGGCCGCCTGCAGGCCCTGAGCCAGGACGAAGATCTGTCGCGCTACATCCTGTGACCACTCGGTCAAGCCTTGAGAGGTCACTTTCATAGGCTTCCGTAAGTGCTTATTTTTCAACGACTTTTAGTTCTTGATCGGCTGCAGAGTCGCGCCTAAGTCGTTGATTTCATTACAAAAGTTTGGTGTGCACCCCCTTGTTCGGCGTGCTTTTCCTGCTACAGTGCAAAAAAGTGCAATTAAGTGGTGAAAAGTGCCCTCTAGGCCCGTTGCACGGGCCGACGAGGATTCAACCGAGTTGGGAATCTGTCCGTGTTTCAAGGTGCCTCGTCGCTGAGTCTCGATGCGAAGGGTCGGCTGTCTGTGCCGACCCGGCATCGTGACGTCCTGGCGGCCACCGCGGCGGGTCAGCTCACCATCACCAAACACCCGCACGGTTGCCTCATGGTTTTTCCCCGCCCCGAGTGGGAAAAGTTTCGTGAGCGCATTGCCCAACTGCCCATGTCTGCCCAGTGGTGGAAGCGCATCTTTCTCGGCAACGCCATGGATGTAGACATGGATGCCACCGGCCGTGTGCTGGTTTCTCCCGAGCTGCGTGAAGCAGCCGGTATCTCCAAAGACACCATGCTGCTGGGCATGGGCAACCATTTCGAACTCTGGGACAAGGCCACCTACGACGCGCAGGAAGCCAAAGCCATGCAGGGCGACATGCCGGATGTCTTCAAGGACTTCTCCTTTTGAGCGCGCCTGTGACCTCCACTCCTTTGCAACACACCACCGTTCTGCTGAATGAAGCGGTAGACGGCCTCCTGGGCGGCGCGGGCCCTGAGCCTGCTGGCACCTGGGTGGACGCGACCTTCGGGCGCGGCGGGCACTCTCGCCTGATCCTGCTCAGGCTAGGGCCAGAGGGTCGCCTTGTGGCCTTTGACAAGGACCTGGAAGCCATCGCCGAAGCAACGCGCATCACCGATGCGCGTTTTTCCATTCGGCACGAAGGATTTCGCCACCTGGCCGACCTGCCTGCGGGCAGCGCTGCGGGTGTGCTGATGGACCTGGGGGTGAGCTCGCCCCAGATCGACAGCCCCGAGCGGGGCTTCAGCTTTCGTTTTGACGGCCCGCTGGACATGCGCATGGATACCACGCGCGGTGAAAGCGTGGCCGATTGGTTGGCCACGGCCGAAGTCGGTCAGATTGCGGAGGTGATACGTGACTACGGTGAAGAACGGTTTGCTGGCCCCATTGCAAAGGCGATTGTTGCGAGGCGCGAAGAGCGGGGTCCTCTTGCAACCACCGCAGAACTGGCCGATCTCGTGGCTGGCACGGTCAAAACCCGCGAAGCGGGCCAGAACCCTGCAACGCGCACATTTCAAGCTCTTCGGATTTTCATCAACGCCGAGCTTGAAGAGCTGCAACAGGCGCTAGAGGCCAGCCTCTCGGTACTGCAGCCGGGCGGGCGGCTGGTGGTCATCAGTTTTCACTCGCTCGAAGACCGCATCGTCAAACAGTTCATTGCCAAACACTCCAAGGAGGTCTACGACCGCCGCGCGCCCTTTGCGGCGCCCCAGGCCATGAAGCTTGTGGCCCTGGACCGCATCAAGCCCAGCGCCGCCGAAGTGGCGGCCAACCCCCGCTCGCGCAGCGCCATCATGCGCGTTGCTGAGCGTACGGCGCTTTGACGGCATGACTCGTCTCAACCTCGTTCTGCTGCTGGCGGTCCTGGCCAGTGCGATCTATCTGGTGCACACCCAGTATGAATCGCGCCGCCTGTTCACCGAGCTGGACCGGGCGACGGCTGAGGCGCGACGCCTGGAGACAGAGCACCAGCGCCTGCAGGTGGAAAAACGTGCGCAGGCCACGCCGCTGCGGGTAGAAAAAATTGCGCGTGCCCAGCTCAACATGCGCACAGCCACGCCGGCCATCACGCAGTACGTTTCGGACCCACAAGGTGTGGCAGCGGCATCGGCGGCTGCTACCACCGGCACCCCCGCCCGTCCGGAAGGGGTGCAGCCATGAGCCGCAGCGTGCTCTATACCTCCAGCCCTTTGCTTGCCAGCAAAACGCCGGTGTGGCGCAGCAAATTCATTGTGGCGGCGATTGCGCTGGGTTTTATGGCCCTGGGCGCGCGGGCTGCCTATGTGCAGGTGTTTGGCAATGCCTTCTTTCAGCGCCAGGGTGAGGTGCGTTTTGCGCGCACGCTGGAGCTGCCCGCCAACCGCGGAAAAATTCTGGATCGCAACGGGCTCATCCTGGCATCCAGCGTGCCAGCGGCCAGCATCTGGGCCATTCCAGAAGATGTAGACCAGGACAAGCCAGAAGTTCGCGCCAAGCTCAAGCAACTGGCCAAGCTGCTTGACATGCCACAGGCCGACCTGCAAAAGAAGCTGGCCGACGAGGACAAGACGTTTGTCTGGATCCAGCGCCAGCTCGATTGGGATGTGGGCCAGCAGATTGCCAAGCTCGACATCAAAGGCATCTATCAGCGCAAGGAATACAAGCGCCAGTACCCCGAAGGCGAAGCAGCGGCCCATGTCGTGGGCTTCACCAATGTCGAAGACCACGGCCAGGAAGGCATGGAGCTGGCCTTCAACGACCAGCTGGCGGGCAAAGCCGGGTCGCGCCGCGTGATCAAAGACCGCCTGGGCCGCGTGGTGGAGGGTGTGGGCGAAACCGTTCCACCCGTCGACGGCAAGGACATGCAACTGTCCATCGACAGCAAGGTGCAGTTTTTTGCGTACCAGAAGCTGCGTGACCAGGTGGCATTGCACAAAGCCAAGGCGGGCAGCGTGGTGGTGCTGGATGCGCACACGGGCGAAGTGCTGGCGTTGGCCAACTACCCCAGTTACGTGCCCGATAAGCGCCAGAACCTGACGGGCGAGCAGCTGCGAAACCGCGCGCTCACCGACGTGTTCGAACCAGGCTCGACGATGAAGCCGTTCACTATCGGCCTTGCACTTGAGTCCGGTCGCGTGCGGCCCGACACGGTTGTGGACACCAACCCTGGCCGCATCAACATTACCGGTTCCACCATCACCGATACCAAGAACCACGGGGTGCTGACGGTGGAAGGCGTGATTCAGAAGTCGAGCAACGTGGGCACCACCAAGATCGCCATGCAAATGCCTGCGCGCGAGATGTGGGAGACCTTCTCGGCGGCGGGCTTCGGGCAAAAACCTCAGCTGCATTTCCCCGGTGTGGTGACGGGTCGACTGCGCGCCTACAAGACCTGGCGCCCGGTGGAGCAGGCCACGATGTCCTACGGCTACGGCCTCTCAGCCAGCCTGTTCCAGATGGCGCGTTCGTACACCGTGTTCGCCAATGGTGGGCGCGTGATTCCGTCCACCATGCTCAAGAGCGATGACATCGCCGTGGGCGTGCCCGTGTTCTCAGAACGCACAGCCGACCAGGTGCGCAAGATGCTGCAGATGGCGGCAGGCCCGGGCGGTACCGGTCAAAAAGCGCAAACCCTGGGCTACTCGGTCGGTGGCAAGTCAGGCACGGCGCGCAAACAGATTGGCAAAACGTATGCGTCGGGCAAGTACCGCGCCTGGTTCACCGGCATGGCGCCCATCGATAAGCCGCGCATCATCGTGGCCGTGATGATTGATGAGCCCAACAACGGCGTGTACTACGGCGGTGCGGTGGCCGCCCCCGTGTTCAGTGAAGTGGTTCAGCAGACGCTGCGCATGATGGGCGTGCAGCCGGACATGGCGGTCAAGCCGCAGATCGTGGCCGATGCGGTGGAGGAGTCGCTGTGACGAGCACACTGCCCTTGCTGGAGACGGTGCACGACGCCGCTGCCTGGTTGCGCGAGACGGTGACCGGCACGCTGCAGACCGACAGCCGCCAAGTCCGGCCCGGTGACGGCTTCATTGCCTGGCCAGGCGCGGCCACCGATGGCCGCGCGCACATTGGCGATGCCCTGGCGCGCGGCGCCGCGGCCTGTCTGGTTGAGCATGAAGGCGCCGAAGCCTTTGCGCTCCACGGCATGCCCGTGGCGGCCCTGCGCGGCTTGAAGGCCGCGACGGGCCTCATTGCGGCCGACTGGTTCAACCAACCTACGCAGCGCCTGGATGTGGTGGCCGTGACAGGTACCAATGGCAAGACCAGCACCAGCTGGTGGCTGGCCGAAGCGCTCAATACGCTATCAAAAAATGAGCTTATTTCGCAAGGTGGCTGTGCGCTGGTGGGCACTTTGGGCATGGGTGTGCCGCCCACGCTGACCCCCACTGGTATGACCACCCCCGACCCGGTGCGTCTGCAGCGCGCCTTCCTGCAGTTTGCAGATGAAGGGCGCTCCGCCTGCGCCATCGAGGCCTCGTCCATCGGTCTGGCCGAGCACCGCATGGCGGGCACGCGCATCCGCGTCGCTTTGTTCACCAATTTCACACAGGACCACCTGGACTACCACCCCAGCATGACGGCCTACTGGCAGGCCAAGAGCGCGCTCTTCGACTGGCCCGGTTTACAGGCTGCCGTGATCAACACGGACGATCCGCGAGGCGCAGAGCTGCATGCCACGCTGGCCGACCGCCCGCTGGACCTGTGGAACATTTCCATCACCGGCCCGGCCCGCCTGGCCGCGCGCGACATTGGCATGGGTGAGGGCGGGCTGCGCTTTACCGTGGCAGAAGGCGTGCACACCCATGTGCTGCAGACGCGCGTGATCGGGCAGTACAACGTCTCCAACCTGCTGGGCGTGTTGGCAGCGCTGCGCGCGCTGGGTGTGCCGCTGGAGCACGCGCTTTACGCCTGTGCCCAGCTCTCGCCGGTGCCGGGCCGCATGGAGCAGATCCACAGCCCGGGGCTGCCCCTGGTGGCAGTGGACTACGCCCACACCCCTGACGCGCTGGAGAAAGCGCTGCAGGCCCTGCGCCCTCTGGCGGCCGAGCGCGGAGGCCAGCTGTGGTGCGTGTTTGGCTGTGGTGGTGACCGTGATGCCAGCAAACGCCCGTTGATGGGGGCCGTGGCGCAGCAGCAGGCCGATCGGGTGCTGGTGACCAGCGACAACCCACGCAGCGAAGACCCGGCCGCCATCCTGCACCAGATTCTGCAAGGCACCATTGCCAGCAGCGTGGTGCGCGCCGAACCCGACCGCGCCGCCGCCATTGCACAGGCCGTGGCCGAGGCCGCGCCCGCCGACGTGGTGCTGATCGCGGGCAAAGGCCACGAAGACACCCAGGAATCAGCCGGTGTGCGCCTGCCGTTTTCCGACAAGGCCCACGCGCAAAGCGCGCTGCAAGCCCGAGGAGTCAGCACATGAGCCTGACCACCACCACCACCGCAGCGCCGACCACGGTGATGACCTTGCAGCAGGCGCTCGCATGGCTGCAGCCGCATGTGCCCGCCGCCCGCCTGGTGGGTGACCCCGCCACGCCCCTGGCCCGGGTCCATACCGACACCCGCAGCTTGCAGGCGGGTGACCTTTTTGTGGCGCTCAAGGGCGAGCGTTTTGACGCCAATGCTTTCTTGTCGGACGCGCGCACCGGTGGAGCTGCCGCGGCATTGGCCCATGGCGGGCTGGAGGCGGCAGGACTGCCGGGCATCGAGGTGCCCAACAGCCTTGCCGCGTTGGGCGCGCTGGCTGCCGGGTGGCGTGCGCAATTTAGCCTTCCGCTGATTGGCGTGACCGGCAGCAATGGAAAGACCACCGTGACGCAGATGATCGCGTCCATCCTGCGCGCCTGGAAAGGCGATGCCGCTTTCGCGACGCAGGGCAATTTCAACAACGACATCGGCGTGCCGTTGATGCTGCTGCGCCTGCGCAGCACCCATGGGGCTGCGGTGATCGAGATGGGCATGAACCATCCGGGGGAAATCGCCACTTTGGCAGCGATGACGCAATCCACTGTGGCGCTGGTCAACAACGCGCAGCGCGAACACCTGGAATTCATGCACACGGTAGAGGCCGTGGCGCGCGAAAACGGGTCGGTGTTTGCCAGCTTGCCCGTGGATGGCACCGCAGTTTTTCCGGCTGCCGACGAATACACCGCGCTCTGGCGCTCGCTGGCCGCTGGCCGCGCGTGCCTTACCTTTGGGCCAGGCGGCGAGGTGGATTGCACCCACGCGCAGTGGCAGCAGGGCGCCTGGGCCGTGACCATCGCGACGCCACAGGGCCGTGTCGACGCCCGCTTGCACATTGCAGGCCGCCACAACGTGGCCAATGCGCTGGCCGCAGCCGCCTGCGCCCAGGCAGCGGGTGCCCCGTTGACCGCTATTGCGCAGGGGTTGACCACTTTCACCCCGATCAAAGGCCGCTCCCGCGCCTTCAGCGTGAACGTGTCTGGCCGCCAGATCACCGTGGTGGACGACACCTACAACGCCAACCCTGACTCCATGCGCGCTGCCATCGACGTGCTGGCCGAGCTTCCTGCACCCCAGCTGCTGGTGCTGGGCGACATGGGTGAGGTGGGCGATCAGGGCCCTCAGTTCCACGCCGAAGCCGGGTCGCATGCGCGCAACGCAGGCATACCCCAGCTGTTTGCACTGGGCGAGCAATCGGTACACGCCGCGTCTGCCTATGTTGCCTATGGCGGTGCCCGGCATTTCAACGATATGGGCGCACTGCTGTTGGCGGTGCGCGAAGCCCTGCCCACGGTGGGTAGCGTGCTGGTCAAGGGATCGAGATTCATGAAGATGGAACAGGTAGTAGAGGCCATTGCGGCCCTGGCTACCGCCGATGTGCAGTCGCAAGAACAACAACAAAAACAGTCCAACGAGACACAGGAGGGACACCATGGCGCAACGCATTGATATCGCTCGCGCGGTGACACCACGGGCCCACCAAGCCGGGGAGACCACATGCTGCTGATGCTGTCGCAATGGCTGCAGGGCCTGTCGCCCGAGTTCGGCTTCTTCCGGGTGTTTCAGTACCTCACGTTCCGTGCGGTGATGGCGGCCATGACGGCGCTGCTGATTGGTCTCATCGCGGGCCCCAAGGTGATTCGGGTGCTCACCTCGCTCAAGATCGGCCAGCCCATCCGCGGCTATGCCATGCAAACGCATTTGTCCAAGAGTGGCACGCCCACCATGGGCGGCGTGCTCATCTTGCTGTCGATTGCCATCTCGACCTTGTTGTGGTTTGACCTGTCCAACCGCTTTGTCTGGATCGTGCTGATCGTCACCCTGGGTTTTGGGGCCATTGGGTGGGTGGACGACTGGCGCAAGGTCGTCAACAAAGACCCCGAGGGCATGCGCTCGCGCGAGAAGTATTTCTGGCAGTCGGTCGTTGGCTTGCTCGCCGCGCTGTATCTGGTGTTCAGTATTTCGGAAAGCTCCAACGCCAAGGTGTGGGAGTTGTTTGTGGGCTGGGTGCAGTCGGGCTTCTCGCTCGATCTGCCGCCCAAGGCGGGCCTGCAGCTACCGTTCTTCAAAGAAGTGAGCTACCCGCTGGGCGTGCTGGGCTTTGTGATCCTGACCTACCTGGTCATCGTGGGCTCCAGCAACGCGGTCAATTTGACCGACGGCCTCGACGGCCTGGCCATCATGCCGGTGGTGATGGTGGGCTCGGCCCTCGGGGTGTTTGCCTATGTCACGGGCAGTTCGGTGTATTCCAAGTACCTGTTTTTCCCGCACATCCCGGGTTCGGGCGAATTGTTGATCTTCTGCGCCGCCATGGCGGGCGCGGGGCTGGCGTTTCTGTGGTTCAACGCGCACCCGGCGCAGGTGTTCATGGGTGATGTGGGTGCATTGGCGCTGGGTGCCGCCCTGGGCACGATTGCCATCATCGTGCGGCAAGAAATTGTGCTGGCCATCATGGGCGGCATCTTTGTGGTCGAAGCCCTTTCGGTGATGCTGCAGGTCACCTGGTTCAAATACACCAAACGCCGCTACGGCGAAGGCCGCCGCCTGCTGAAGATGGCGCCGCTGCACCACCATTTTGAGAAAAGCGGCTGGAAGGAAACGCAGGTGGTTGTGCGCTTCTGGATCATCACCATGTTGCTGTGCCTGGTGGGCCTGTCCACCCTGAAACTGCGATGAACCCGAGCGATCCCCTCATTCCCGGCCAACCCGCCCAGCAGCCTGCAGCGGCGGGCGTGAGCGTGGACGTGTCAGGGGTGAATGCCAAGCACGCGGGCAGATCACCAGACCCCGAAAACGAAAACGAAAACGAAACCGACGCAGACGCCGAAGTAGTGCGCACCCAAGGCCCACACACGGATGTGGACGGAATAGCGGTGCTTGCTGATGGCGATGCACCGGAGGCGCCTGCCGAGTCGCCCGTGTCGGCAGAGTCTTTGGATGCGGATGCACTTGCAGACGGCGGCTCGCCTGCGGAGGCAGAGGCCATCGCATCCGATCCTGCCTTGCCTGCCACCACCCCTGCACCGGGCAAAGCCCCGGCCTGGGATCCTGAAAAGGCCCCTGCTGTTTCAGCCGCCAAGGCCGCGGCCGATTTTGTGGCCCAGATCTTTGCCGAGGTGTCGGCGCCCGAGAGCGCTCCGGGCGCCGCGAATGTCGCCGCCGTGGCGGCCGATGACACCGCCGATTCCGAAGATGTGGTGGCAGAACCGGACAGTCCGCCCGCTGAAATGGTAGCCCCCCTCCAGGACAAGAACGTCCTCATCCTGGGCCTGGGCGCATCCGGCCTGGCCATGGCGCGCTGGTGTGTGCGCTGGGGCGCGCAGGTCACCGTGGCCGATACCCGCACCGCGCCGCCGCAACTGGCAGCACTGCAACACGAACTGCCGCAGGTGCGGTTTGTGGCAGGTGCGCTGGATGCGCGGCTGGTGGAAGGCCAGAACCTGCACGCGGTCTACCGTTCGCCCGGCCTCAGTCCGACTGCAATTGCTCCCGTATTGATAGCTGCTAGCGCTTATGGAATAAGCGCTGGAGGCGAATTAAGCTTGTATTCCATGGCGCTGGGTGTTTTGGGTGCCTCGCAGGGGTACCGCCCGGCCGTGCTGGCCATTACCGGCACCAATGGCAAGACCACCGTGACATCGCTCACCGGCCAACTCGTCGAACGCTCGGGCAAGCGTGTGGCGGTGGCAGGCAACATCGGTCCCACGTTGCTCGACACCCTGACCACCCACCTGGACGCTGGCACATTGCCCGACGTGTGGGTGCTGGAGTTGTCCAGCTTCCAGCTGGATGACGTGGCGGGCTTTGAGCCCAAGGCCGCCACCGTGCTCAACATCACCCAAGACCACCTGGACTGGCATGGCGACATCAAGGCGTACGCCGCCGCCAAGGCACGCATCTTTGGCCAGACGGGGCTGATGATCTTGAACCGCGAGGATGCCGCCGTGATGGAAATGCTGCCGCCGCCCGTCAAGGTCAAGCTGCAGAAGCCGCAGGTTCGTGCACACCTCACCTTTGGGGGCGACATGCCTCGGCGCCCGGGCGACTTCGGCATCGAAGTGGTCAGTGGCATGCCCTGGCTGGTGCGCGCGATGGAGGCCGACGAAACCCGCAAGCGTGCCCGCAACGAAGCCGAGGAAGAGCTGCACATTCAGCGCCTCATCCCGGCAGATGCGCTGCGTATCCGTGGCCGCCACAACGCGGTCAACGCGCTGGCCGCGCTGGCGCTGGCGTCCGCCGCAGGCTGTCCGCTGGCGCCCATGCTGTATGGGCTGCGTGAATACCGCGGCGAGCCCCACCGCGTGGAGCCTGTGGCCATCATCAACGGCGTGGAATATTTTGACGACAGCAAGGGCACCAACGTGGGCGCCACCGTGGCCGCTCTCACGGGCCTGGGCGCCGAGCGCCGCGTGGTGGTCATCCTGGGTGGCGAGGGCAAGGGCCAGGACTTTGCGCCGCTGGCCACCCCCGTGTCCCGCTATGCCCGCGCAGTGGTGTTGATCGGCCGCGACGCGCCGCTGATTCGCGCGGCCCTGCAAGAGTCGGGAGTCGCGTTGCTGGACGCCGAGACATTGCCGCAGGCCGTGCAGATGGCGACCGAGCGCGCGCGTTCGGGCGATGCGGTGCTGATGTCGCCCGCCTGCGCCAGTTTCGACATGTTCAAGGACTACGAGCACCGCGCGCAGGTGTTCTGCGAGGCCGTGCGCAACCTGGCGGAAGACGCGGGCCAGTCGGCGGAAGGTTTGTCATGAGCAATGCCACCGCAACCCCCCTTTTGCAACGCCTGACCGGCTGGTTTGGCGGGTTGCCCGGCAAGGCCGTGGACGTGTTGCCTGTGCGCGTGGGAGGCATCGAATACCGCCGCTCGTCCAGCACCCCGGCCAGCGTGCTCGGGTTTGACCAGGCCCTGTTGTGGGTGGTGGTGGCACTGCTCGCCTGGGGGCTGATCATGGTGTATTCCGCATCGATTGCCATGCCGGACAACCCCCGGTTTGCCAACTACGCCTCCACGCATTTTCTGGCCCGCCACGCCATGTACCTGGTGATCGGGTTTGTGGTGGCGCTGCTGGCGTTCCAAATCCCGATGGCGCTGTGGGAGCGCGCGGCGCCCTGGCTGTTTGTCGTGGCCTTGTTGCTACTGATTGCGGTGCTGATTCCCGGCGTGGGCAAGGTGGTCAACGGCGCGCGGCGCTGGTTGTCCATCGGGCCCATCGGCTTTCAGCCGTCGGAAGTGGCCAAGTTTGCGGTGCTGATTTATGCCGCCGACTACATGGTGCGCAAGATGGATGTGAAAGAGCGGTTCTTTCGCGCCGTGCTGCCGATGGGCGCTGCCGTGGCCATTGTGGGTGTGCTGCTGCTGGCCGAACCCGACATGGGCGCCTTCATGGTGGTGGCCGTGATCGCCATGGGCATCTTGTTTTTGGGCGGCGTCAACGCCCGCATGTTCTTCCTGATCGCAGGCATTCTGGTCGGAGCGTTCGCTCTGATGATCGCCAGCTCGCCCTGGCGCCGCGAACGCGTGTTTGCTTACCTTGATCCGTTCAGCGAAGAGCACGCGCTGGGCAAGGGCTACCAGCTGTCGCACTCGCTCATTGCCATCGGGCGCGGAGAGATCTTTGGCGTGGGCTTGGGCGGCAGTGTCGAAAAGCTGCACTGGCTGCCCGAGGCGCACACCGACTTTCTGCTGGCCGTGATCGGCGAGGAATTCGGCCTGGTGGGCGTGCTCACGCTCATCGTGCTGTTCGTGTGGATGACGCGCCGCATCATGCACATCGGCCGCCAGGCCATCGCACTCGACCGTGTGTTTGCAGGGCTGGTGGCCCAGGGTGTGGCGATCTGGATCGGTTTTCAGGCCTTTATCAACATGGGCGTGAACCTGGGAGCGCTGCCGACCAAGGGGCTCACGCTGCCGTTGATGAGTTTTGGTGGGTCGGCGATCTTGATGAACCTTGTGGCGCTTGCAGTGGTACTGCGGGTCGACTATGAGAATAAGCTCTTAATGCGGGGAGGCCGCGTATGAGCGCGCAAAAGACAGCCCTCATCATGGCTGGTGGCACGGGCGGCCACATTTTCCCCGGCCTGGCTGTGGCCGAAGAGCTACGCGCGCGCGGCTGGCGCGTGCACTGGCTCGGCGCCCCCGGCAGCATGGAATCGCGCATCGTGCCCACCCACGGCTTCACGCTGGAGCTGATCGACTTCTCCGGCGTGCGCGGCAAAGGCATCGTCACGCTGGCCTTGTTGCCGCTGCGCCTGCTGCGCGCCTTCTGGCAAGCGCTGCAGGTGGTGCGCCGCGTCAAGCCCGATGTGGTGGTGGGCCTGGGCGGCTACATCACGTTTCCGGGCGGCATGATGGGCGTACTGGCCGGCAAACCGCTGGTGCTGCACGAGCAGAACTCGGTGGCGGGTATGGCCAACAAAGTGCTGGCGGGTGTGGCAGACCGCGTGTTCACCGCTTTCCCCAATGTGTTCAAACAAGGCCAGTGGGTGGGCAACCCGCTGCGCAAGCCCTTCACCGAGCAGCCCGGCCCTGCAGAGCGGTTTGCAGGCCGCACCGGCCCGCTGCGTCTGCTGGTGGTGGGCGGCAGCCTGGGCGCCCGAGCGCTCAACGAGATCGTGCCGCAGGCCATTGCCCTCATGCCCGCAGACCAGCGCCCGCGCGTGATTCACCAAAGCGGCGCCACGCAGATCGATGCGCTGCGCGCCAACTATGCGGCGGCGGGTGTCGATGCCGAGCTGACGCCTTTCATCGACGACACCGCCAGCGCGTTCGCTGCGGCCGACATCATCGTGTGCCGCGCGGGTGCCAGCACGGTGACCGAGATCGCGGCCGTGGGCGCTGCGTCCATCTTTGTGCCGTTCCCTTCCGCCGTGGACGACCACCAGACCACCAACGCGCAGTTCCTGGTGAACACAGGCGGCGGATGGCTAGTGCAGCAACGCGACCTGACGCCCGAAGGGCTGTCGAAAATGCTATTGAATATGGAGCGCTCAACCCTTGTAGATGTAGCGCTCAAGGCCAAAAACATGCAAAAAATCAACGCCACCCGCGAAGTGGTGACTGCCTGCGAGGAGTTGGCCGGATCATGAAACACGCCATCCGTCACATCCACTTCGTCGCGAGCGTGGAGCACGCCGACGAACCGCGTCGCGCGGAGGTTGCGCTATGAAACACGCGATTCGCCATATCCACTTCGTCGGCGTCGGCGGCGCCGGCATGAGCGGCATCGCCGAGGTGCTGTTCAACCTGGGCTACCGCATCTCCGGTTCGGACCTGGCCGACAGCGCCACCTTGCGCCGCCTGGAGGGACTGGGCATCAAGACCTGCCTGGGCCATGCCGCGGCGCACATCGATGGCGCCGACGCTGTGGTCACGTCTACGGCGGTTACGGCCGACAACCCTGAGGTGCTGGCCGCCCGCGACAAAAAGATCCCGGTGGTGCCGCGCGCGCTGATGCTGGCGGAGCTGATGCGCCTGAAACAAGGCATTGCCATTGCTGGCACGCACGGCAAGACCACCACCACCAGCCTCGTGACCTGTGTACTGGCCGAAGCGGGACTGGACCCGACCTTTGTGATCGGCGGCAAGCTCAACAGCGCGGGCGCCAACGCCAAGTTGGGCAGCGGCGACTACATCGTGGTCGAGGCCGACGAGTCCGACGCGTCGTTTTTGAACCTGCTGCCCGTGATGGCCGTGGTGACCAACATCGACGCCGACCACATGGAGACTTACGGCCACGACTTCGGTCGGCTCAAAGGCGCGTTTGTCGAGTTTCTGCACCGCATGCCGTTCTACGGGACGGCGGTGTTATGTGTGGACAGCCCTGCGGTGCGCGACATCCTGCAAAGCGTGACCTGCCCGATCACCAGTTACGGTTTTTCGGAAGACGCCCAGGTGCGCGCCATCGACGTGAAAGCCGAAGCCGGGCAGATGCGATTCACCGTGCAGCGGCGCAACGGCGTCACGCTGCCCGACATGGAGATCGTGCTCAACCTCGCGGGCGAACACAACGTGCTCAACGCGCTGTCGGCGATTGCCATCGCGGTGGAACTGAACATTCCGGACGAGGCTGTGCAGCGCGCGCTGGCCAACTTCAAGGGCGTGGGTCGGCGCTTTCAGCACTATGGCGAGCTGCCCGCGAAGGCCGCGAACGGCGGCGGTACGTTCACCGTCATCGACGACTACGGCCACCACCCGGTGGAAATGGCCGCCACGCTGGCCGCGGCGCGCGGGGCGTTCCCCGGCCGCCGCCTGGTACTGGCGTTTCAGCCGCACCGTTACAGCCGCACGCGCGACTGTTTTGAAGATTTCGTCAAGGTCATCGGCAACGCCGACGCCGTGCTGCTGACCGAGGTGTACGCCGCCGGTGAAGCGCCCGTGGTGGCGGCGGACGGCCGCTCACTCGCACGTGCGCTGCGCGTGGCAGGCCGTGTGGAGCCCGTGTTTGTCGACAACGTGGCCGACCTGCCACAGGCCATTGTCGACAACGCGCGCGATGGCGATGTGGTCATGTGCATGGGCGCCGGGTCGATTGGCGCCGTGCCTGGCAAGGTGGTTGAAATGCTACAAAATAGTGAGCTAAAAGCGCTTGAGGGGAGCGCGCTATGACCCATTTTGATTCAAATATTGATGTGAAGAAGCTGGGCAAGGTGGCCGTGCTCATGGGCGGTGCGTCTGCCGAGCGCGAGGTGTCGCTGATGTCCGGCAGTGGCGTGCTGCAGGCCCTGCGCTCGCGCGGCGTGGATGCGCATGCGTTCGACCCGGCGCAAAGCGACCTGGGTGACCTCAAACGCGACGGTTATGCGCGTTGCTTCATCGCGCTGCACGGCCGCCACGGCGAGGACGGCACGGTGCAAGGCGCGCTCGAGCTGCTGGGCATTCCGTACACCGGCCCGGGGGTGATGCCGTCCAGCATCGCCATGGACAAGATCATGACGAAGCGCATCTGGCGCTTTGAGGGGTTGCCCACGCCAGACTGGCGTCTGGTGTCGAGCGCGGATGAAACCGTGCAGGCCCTGCAAGCCCTGGGTATACCGATGATCGTCAAGCCCTCCCGCGAGGGCTCCACCATCGGTCTGACCAAGGTCACCTCGCCAGAGCAATGTGCACAGGCTTACGCCCTGGCCTCGCGCTACGACCCCGAAGTGCTGTGCGAGCAGTTCATTGAAGGCGACGAAACCACCTGCCCGGTGCTGGGCGAGGGCGCTGGCGCGCACGCGCTGCCGGTCATCCGCATCGTGGCGCCCGAAGGCAACTACGACTACCAGAACAAATACTTCACCGATGTGACGCAGTACCACTGCCCCAGCGGCCTGCCCGAGGCCGAAGAGCGCGAGATCCAGCGCCTGGTGGTGGCAGCGTTTCGTGCGTTGGGGTGCCGGGGCTGGGGCCGCGCGGACATCATGATCCGCGCCAGCGACCGCCAGCCCTTCTTGCTGGAGATCAATACATCGCCCGGCATGACGGGCCATTCGCTGGTACCCATGTCGGCCCGCGCCGCCGGTATCAGCTACGAAGACCTGTGCCTGGGGCTGCTGGCGAATGCCGCACTGGACACGTCACCCGGAACCCTGGGGGCCTGATGACCCACAGCCTGCCCGCTCCTCTGGACGTCAAGCTCATGAACCTGACCGCATCGGTCTTGCTCATGGGCTGCGCCTTGGGCGTGTTGGCTGCAGGCACGTGGTGGCTGTTGCACTACCCGGGGTTTGCCATCGCCCGCATCGTGGTGCAAGGCGAGCTGGTGCACAACAACGCCGTGACCTTGCGGGCCAATGTGGCGCCACATCTGGCGGGCAATTTTTTTACTGTGGACTTGCGCCGGGCCCGCGACGCCTTCGAGCAAGTGCCGTGGGTGCGCAGGGCGCAGGTGCAGCGGGTGTACCCCGCCAGTCTGCGCGTCGAACTGCAAGAGCATGAAGCCGTGGCGTTCTGGGGGCCGGAGTCAGCGTCGGCCATGGTCAACAGCCAGGGTGAAGTTTTTGAGGCCAATGTGGGCGATGTGGAGCAGGAAGGTCTGCCACGCCTGCTGGGCCCGCGCGGCAGCTCTGCCGAGGCGCTGCAGATGCATGGGCTGCTGCGGCCCGTGTTTCGCCCGCTGGGGCTGGAGGTGGAGGAGCTGGAACTGACGGGCCGCGGTGGATGGCGCGCCAAGCTGGACAGTGATGCCGTGATTGAGTTGGGCGGAGGCACCCCCCAGGAGGTGGTGCTGCGCACGCAGCGCTTTACCCGCACGCTGACGCAGGTGGCTGCGCAGTACGGGCGCCGTGTGGATGCGCTGGAGTCTGCCGATCTGCGCCATGCGGGAGGCTATGCCCTGCGCATGCGCGGGGTCGCCACCGTGATTCCCGACGCCGCGGGTGCTGCCGCTGCCGCTGGCGCCACGGGTGGCGTGCGCAGGAGGTGATGCGATGCAAACAAGTGACAAGCACAGCGCGGGTCTGGCAGGCAGGTGGGCAATGCGGCAAGAGGCCGACCAAGAGGTCGATAGATGGGTCGAAAGGTCGGTCGAGGGGCAGGTCGGGCAGCAGGGCAGAACACAAAAGGGCAGAGGCTGATATGGCAAGAGAATACAAAGACGTTGTGGTGGGGCTGGACATCGGAACGGCCAAGGTCATGGCCGTGGTGGCCGAGGTGCTGCCCAATGGCGAGCTCAAGCTGGCCGGCCTGGGCGTGGCCCCGAGCAATGGCTTGAAGCGTGGCGTGGTGGTGAACATCGACGCCACCGTGCAGAGCATCCAGCAGGCGCTGAAAGAGGCCGAGCTGATGGCCGACTGCAAGATCCAGCGCGTGTACACCGGCATCACCGGCAGCCACATTCGCGGCCTCAATTCGAGCGGCATGGTGGCCGTGAAGGACAAGGAAGTTACCTCGGCCGACGTGGCGCGTGTGGTGGAGACGGCCAAGGCCATCAACATCAGCAGCGACCAGCGCCTGCTGCTGGTGGAGCCACAAGAGTTTGTGATCGACGGGCAGGATGTGAAAGAGCCCATCGGCATGAGCGGCATCCGCCTGGAGGCCAAGATCCACATCGTGACGGGCGCCCAAAGTGCGGCCGAGAACATCATCAAGTGTGTGCGCCGCTGCGGGCTGGAGGTGGAGCAGCTCATGCTGAACCCACTGGCCAGCAGCCAGGCTGTGCTGACCGATGACGAGCGCGAGCTGGGCGTGGTGGTGGTCGATATCGGCGCGGGCACCACGGATGTGGCCATCTTCACGGGCGGTGCGATCCGTCACACGGCGGTGATCCCGATTGCGGGCGACCTCATCACCAGCGACATCGCCATGGCGCTGCGCACGCCCACCAAGGACGCCGAAGACATCAAGGTCGAAAGCGGCTACGCCAAACAATTGCTGGCCGACCCCGATGCCCAGGTGGAAGTGCCCGGCCTGGGCGACCGCCCCCCACGCATGTTGAGCAAGCAGGCGCTGGCCGGGGTGATCGAGCCGCGGGTGGAGGAGATTTTTTCGCTGGTGCAACAGGTGGTGCGCGAGTCGGGCTACGAAGAAGTGCTGTCGTCGGGCATCGTGCTCACGGGCGGGAGTTCGGTCATGCCCGGGATGATCGAATTGGGTGAAGACATCTTCTTGAAGCCCGTTCGCCGAGGCATTCCCAAGTATTCCAGCGCGTTGTCTGACATGGTGGCCCAGCCCCGTGCTGCTACTGTCATGGGTTTGCTGGAAGAGGCCCGATTGGCTCGGCTGCGTGGCTTCAAGGTGGCGCAAAAAAGCGGCTCCATGAAGACGGCATTTGGGCGATTCAAAGATTTCATCGTGGGGAATTTCTGACCATGAAATACCCCTTGTGGTTAGCGCGTGGTAGCCCTCATCGAAGACCGCGCGAGCGATGGCGGTGCACCGGCCCGCCGCGCTCTTCACGCATTGATCCCCCAACCCCCATTTGGCAATTGCATACGAATTTAGAAACAGGAGCTCCAACATGACCATCGAAATGATCGAAGCCGAAGAATTCAACCAGGGCACCCAGATCAAGGTGATCGGCGTGGGCGGCGGCGGCAGCAACGCTGTCGAGCACATGATTGCCCGCTGCGTGCAGGGCGTGGAGTTTGTCTGCGCCAACACCGATGCGCAGGCGCTGACCCGCAGCTCGGCCCACCGCGTCATCCAGCTGGGTGGCAGCGGTCTGGGCGCAGGCAGCAAGCCCGACAAGGGCCGCGATGCGGCTGAGGCTGCGGTCGAAGACATCCGCAGTGCCATCACCGGCGCGCACATGCTGTTCATCACCGCGGGCATGGGTGGCGGCACGGGCACGGGCGCTGCGCCCGTCATTGCTCGCGTGGCCAAGGAGATGGGCATTCTCACCGTGGGTGTGGTCACCAAGCCTTTCGATTGGGAAGGCGGCCGCCGCATGACCAACGCCGACAACGGCCTGGCCGAGCTGGAAGCCAACGTTGACTCGCTGATCGTGGTGCTCAACGAAAAGCTGCTGGAAGTGCTGGGCGATGACATCACCCAGGACGAAGCCTTTGCACACGCCAACGACGTGCTCAAGAACGCTGTGGGCGGCATTGCCGAAATCATCAACGAATACGGCCACGTGAATGTCGACTTTGAAGACGTGCGCACCGTGATGGGCGAACCCGGCAAGGCCATGATGGGCACGGCCACGGCCGCAGGCCCCGACCGCGCACGCATCGCGGCTGAGCAAGCGGTGGCCTGCCCACTGCTGGAAGGCATCGACCTGTCGGGCGCCAAGGGTGTGCTGGTGCTGGTTACCGCGGCCAAGGGCAGCCTCAAGCTGTCCGAGTCGCGCCTGGCGATGAGCACCATCAACGCCTACGCATCGCCCGATGCGCATGTCATTTATGGCGCTGCCTACGACGACACCCTTGGCGACGAGATCCGCGTAACGGTGGTGGCCACGGGTCTGTCGCGCCCCAACGCACGTCGCCAGCCCATCTCGGTGGTGCAGGGCGGCCTGCGTACCGGTACCGACAACATGGCTTACCAGATGCCCGTCGTGGGCGCGGGTACGCTGGGTTCTGCCGTGGGCATGCAAGGGGGCCACGCGGGTGGCCACGCGCAGGCCGACTACGGCAGCATGTCGGTGCCCAGCGTGTGGCGCACCAACCGCACCCAGGCAGCGGCCCGCGTGGATGCACTGTCGTCGGGTGGCATGGATGATCTGGAGATTCCAGCGTTCCTGCGCAAGCAGGCAGACTGAGATTAGATTTGCTATTGAAAAATGAGCTGGTTGCTCTTGAATCTATTGACTTATAGATATAAAAGTATCTGAAAGCTAATGAAGTAAAGCGCAAGCAGCTATTAATTTGATAGTCGATCAGAGTTTTCGCATTCCATGAAAAAAGCCCCAGTCGCAAGACCGGGGCTTTTTCTTTGTTTCCGCGTTGTCTTCGGTTCAGAAGTTCTCCCAGTCCCCCGCATCGTCTTTTGCGGGTTTGCTGGTGCTGGCCTTGGGTGGCAGTGCGGTCTGTGCTTTTGCTGCGGCGGGCTTGCGCAGGGCAGCGGGGGCGGTGGCCGTTCTGGCCTTGGAGACGCCCACGGCCGGACGGGGTGCGGGGCCACGGGCGGGGGCGCGGGCAGGTGATGGGGCCGGGGCGGCTCGGGGCGCGCTGGTCGTGCTGCCGTTGACCCGGAACAACGCCACCACCTGGGTGAGCTTCATGGCCTGCTCGCGCAGGCTGTCGGCCGCGGCGGTGGACTGCTCCACCAGGGCCGAGTTTTGCTGGGTCATCTGATCGAGCTGGTTCATGGCCGTGTTGACCTGGGCAATGCCCTGGCTCTGCTCGGACGTGGCCGAGCGGATTTCGCCAATGATGTCGGTCACGCGCTGAACGCTTTCGACGATCTCGGTCATGGTGGCGCCCGCATTGCCCACCAGTTGCGTACCCGATTCCACCTTTTCGACCGATGCGCCGATCAGCGCCTTGATCTCCTTGGCGGCCTCGGCGCTGCGTCCGGCCAGGCTGCGCACTTCGCTGGCCACCACGGCAAAGCCGCGGCCCTGTTCGCCTGCACGCGCAGCCTCGACGGCCGCGTTCAGCGCCAGGATGTTGGTCTGAAACGCGATGCCGTCGATCACACCGATGATGTCGCTGATCTTGTTGCTGCTGGCGTTGATGTCCTGCATGGTGGCCACCACGCGCGCCACCACATCGCCACCACGCGCCGCCACCGCCGCGGCGGACGTGGCCATCTGGTTGGCAGTCTGGGCAGATTCCGAGGTTTGTTTGACCGTGCTGGTTAGCTCTTCCATGCTGCTGGCGGTGCTTTGCAGATTGCTGGCGGTGTCTTCGGTGCGGTGGGCCAGGTCGTTGTTGCCCTGGGCAATCTCGCTGGACGCCGTGGCGATGCTGTCGGTTGCCGTGCGCACCTCGGTCACCAGCTTGCGCAGCGACGCCACCATGTGGGCAAGGCCGTCGAGCATGGAGCCTGGGGGTGCCGGTGGAATCTCGGTGTCCAGATTGCCCTGTGCCACCTCCGACATGATCCCGATCGCGTCGGTGGGCTCGCCGCCAATCTGGCGCAGCACCGACCGCGACACGATGAGCCCGATCGCCCCCACCGCCAGAAACACCACCAGCACGACGGCCAGGTTGGACAGCATGGTCTTGCGCACCAGGACGTCCACGTCGTCGGTGTAAATGCCGGAGCCGACCATCCAGTTCCACCCGTCCACCTTCATGATGTACTGCAGCTTGGGCACCGCGGTCTGCTGCCCCGGGCGCGCAAACATGGTGGGCACAAAGGCCTTGCCGTCCTTGCTGCTGCGCATGCCGTTGACCAGCAGCCCGATGATGTCCACCCCGGAGGCATCTTTGACCTTGCCCAGCATGTCCTGGCCATCCCATTCCTTGCGGAAGGGATGCATCACACCCAGGCCTTCGGTGGTCCAGATGTAGAAGTATTCGGTTTTGCCATCGGCGCCGCCGTAGCGCGCAACACGCAGCGCCTCTTTGGCCGCCTTCTTGGCGTCTTCCTGCGGTATGGCGCCACTGGCCGCCTGGGCCTGGTAACCCGCGACGATGCTGTGGGCGGATTGCACGGCGGTGGTCAACAGCTCTTGCCGGGAATCGATGATGAGTCGTCGCTCTTGCAACAAAGAGGTGACGGACATGATCAAGAGCGCCACAAGGGCGGCGCCGATCATGAGCAGGATTTTCATTTTGAAGCTGAGCTTGCTCATGGAGGTCTCCGGTGGGGCGGCGATGGGTCTGTGTGGTGTCGGGAGAGCGCTTTGCAACGTCAGGAGGCTGTCGGCCCGGGCCGCGGCACAGCCATTGTGCGGCGAAGGGCGGGGGGTGCGCAGTAGGTGAAAACGTGGCGGTAGCTCTACGTACCGCATGCTTCGCAAGCTGCCAAAAACGGCACGCAGGGAGGCGCATGCCCTCAACTGGTGCGGGGGTGGGCGCCAGAAACTAAAATGCGCCATGCTCCAGCAACGCACCCTCAAGACACTGACCCGCGCCGTAGGCGTCGGGCTGCACAGCGGCCAGCGGGTCGAGTTGACCTTGAGGCCCGCACAGCCGGACACCGGCATCGTGTTTCGGCGGGTGGACCTGCCCCAGCCCGTGGACATTCCGATCCGCGCCGAGGCGGTCACCGACACCCGGCTGGCCTCCACCATCTCGGTGGGCAATGCCAAGGTGCACACGGTGGAGCATCTGATGTCGGCCTGCGCCGGGCTGGGCATCGACAACCTGTACGTGGACATCACGGCCGAAGAAGTCCCCATCCTTGATGGATCTTCCGCGTCGTTTGTCTTTTTGCTGCAAAGCGCGGGGGTGGAGCTGCAAAACGCACCCAAGCGTTTTATTCGCGTCCTGCGGCCCGTGGAGGTACGCGAAGGCGAGGGCGCCGCCGCCAAGTGGGCCCGCCTTACGCCGTACCACGGCTACAAGCTCAGCTTTGAAATCGACTTTGACCACCCGGCCGTCGATTCCACCGGACAGCGCGTGGAATTTGACATGGGCGCAGGCAACTACAGCCGCGACATTGCCCGCGCACGCACTTTTGGCTTCACCCGCGACGTCGAGATGATGCGGTCCAACGGTCTGGCCCTGGGCGGGGGGCTGGACAACGCCATCGTGATGGACGACTACAAGGTGCTCAACAGCGATGGTCTGCGCTACGACGACGAGTTCGTCAAACACAAGATCCTGGACGCCATGGGCGACCTGTACCTCATTGGCAAACCCCTGCTGGCCGCGTACAGCGCGTTCCGCTCGGGCCACGCGATGAACAACCTGCTGCTGCGCGAGCTGCTGGCCCAGCGCGATGCGTGGGAGGTGGTGACGTTCGAGGACGAACGCCAGGCACCCACGGGGTTTGCACAGCCTGTGCGCGCCTGGTAGGGCAGCTTGCCATGCTGATCGTTCGCTGGCTCGCCCTGTTTCTGCTGCTGGCGGCAGCCGTGTGTTTTGGGTTTTATGTGGGCACAGGGCAGGTGTTCTACAAACGGCTGGGGCTGGTGATTTTCAAGTGGACGATCATCGCGGCGGTCGTCTTCTTTGTCGTGGTCCTTATCGAGCGGCTGCTTTAGAGATCGCGGGCTGCGGTGGCGCTGGCCTATACTCGCCGCTGCTCCGGGGTGTGCGAAAGCGCTGAGATGCATGGGGCCTGACGTCAAGTCAGGCTGCCTGCGAACCCGACGAACTTGATCCGGTTCATACCGGCGGAAGAAGAGCCGACCTCCTTGTCCCCGTGCCCGCAGTCCCTGCTGGCACGCCCATGCCCCAGGCGCCGCAGTGCGTCGTCCTGGGGGGGCGCACAGGTCCATTCCGGAGCAGTTATCCACCGCCACCGGAACCAGGAGACCTGCCCCATGAACGCCCCCGATCCCCACGCCAAGCTGGCCAGCACCGAAAAATTCGCCGAGTTGCTTGCGCGCACCCGCGAACCCTTCCCCGCATCCCGCAAGGCCTATCTCCCCGGCCACCTGCACACCGACCTGCGTGTGCCCGTGCGCGACATCGCCCTGACCAACGGCGAGCTGGTCAGCGTGTACGACACCTCTGGCCCCTATACCGATTCTGAAGCCGTGATCGACGTGCGCCAGGGCCTGGCCAGCGTGCGCGGTGGCTGGATCACTGGCCGTGGCGATGTGGAGCACTACGAAGGCCGTGCCCCCGTGGCGCTGGACGACGGGCAAAAGAGCGAAGACGCCACCCGCCTGGCCCAACTGCGCGCCGAGGCTGCCGCTCTGCAGCGCAAGCCCCTGCGTGCCAAAAGCGGCGCCAACGTCACGCAGATGCACTACGCGCGCAAAGGCATCATCACCCCCGAGATGGAGTACGTGGCCATCCGCGAAAACGGCAAGCGCGAGTGGATGGAGCAGTACATGGCCGACGCGGGCCGTGAGCAGCGCCTGATGGGCAACCCCATGGGCGCCAGCATCCCGCGCATCATCACGCCCGAATTCGTGCGCGACGAAGTGGCCCGGGGCCGCGCCATCATCCCCGCCAACATCAACCACCCCGAGGTGGAGCCGATGGCGATTGGCCGCAATTTCCTGGTCAAGATCAACGCCAACATCGGCAACTCGGCCGTCACGTCCAGCATTGAAGAAGAAGTGGAGAAACTCGTCTGGGCGATCCGCTGGGGTGCCGACAACGTGATGGATCTCTCGACCGGCAAGAACATCCATACCACCCGCGACTGGATCGTGCGCAACTCGCCCGTGCCGATTGGCACGGTGCCGATCTACCAAGCGCTCGAGAAGGTGGGCGGCGTGGCCGAAGACCTGACCTGGGCGATCTTCCGCGACACGCTGATCGAGCAGGCCGAGCAGGGCGTGGACTACTTCACCATCCATGCCGGTGTGCGTCTGGCCTACATCCACCTCACGGCGCAGCGGCGCACAGGCATCGTTTCGCGCGGTGGCTCCATCATGGCCAAGTGGTGCATGGCACACCACCGCGAGAGTTTTTTGTACGAGCACTTCGAGGACATCTGCGACATCATGAAAGCGTACGACGTGTCGTTCAGCCTGGGCGATGGCCTGCGGCCTGGTTGCGCCTCAGACGCCAACGACGAAGCCCAGTTCGCCGAACTGCACACGCTGGGCGAGCTGACCCAGGTGGCCTGGAAGCACGACGTGCAGACCATGATCGAAGGCCCCGGCCACGTGCCCATGCACATGATCCAGGCCAACATGACCGAGCAGCTTAAGACCTGCCACGAAGCGCCGTTCTACACCCTGGGCCCGCTGACCATCGACATTGCTCCGGGCTACGACCACATTGCCAGCGCCATCGGCGCTGCCATGATCGGCTGGATGGGCACGGCCATGCTGTGCTACGTGACGCCCAAGGAGCACCTGGGCCTGCCCGACCGCGACGACGTGAAGCAAGGGATCATTGCGTACAAGATCGCCGCCCACGCTGCCGATGTGGCCAAGGGACACCCGGGCGCCCGCTCGCGCGACGACGCGCTGAGCCAAGCGCGTTTCGACTTCCGCTGGCAAGACCAGTTCAACCTGGGCCTGGACCCGGAGACCGCCAAGGAATACCACGACGAAACCCTGCCCAAGGACAGCGCCAAGGTGGCGCATTTCTGCTCCATGTGCGGGCCCAAGTTCTGCTCGATGAAGATCACGCAGGAGGTGCGCGAGTTCGCAGCGCAAAAGGGCGTGGCCGAGGCAGATGCGCTGGCCCAGGGGATGCAGACCAAGGCGGCAGAGTTTCAGCGGGGCGGCGGCGAGCTGTACATCCCCCTCAAACCGGTGAAATAAGCGCAGCTACTGGCCCCGAGGATTCGCTGCACGAGCGTCAGGGCCCGTGCTTACCCTGTGCAACAGACCCGGTAGCTGGGCCTATAGTCCCGCCCACCCTCGGCCCAGAAGGCCGGGGGGTGGCGTGGCACTAAATTTGCTATCCTGGGTTATCTGTTAAAAATTGTAAGGAAGAGCCATGAATGCTCTCGGCCGCTTCTCCATCCGCACGCGTCTCTACTTCGGCACCGCCTTCTCGCTGATTCTTCTCGTCGTCATTGGCGCCATGGGGTACGTGGCGCTGGACCGGACGCAGGCCACCCTGCAAGTGTTGTTCTCGCAGCGGGTGCAGACGCTGACAGACATGTCGGATCTGCGCACCACGCTGGGCGACCTGCGCCGCACCGAGAAAGACATCATCATCAGCTTCAACAACTCGGTCGAGGTCTCGGTCTTGCGCGAGTCCTGGGCCAAAACCCTGGCCGCTTTGCGCAAGAGCCTGGCCGAGGTGCGCCAGGTGCAGTCGGGTGACGCGGCGTTTGTGGAGTCCATCGACAAGTCGCTGGAAGAGATCAAGCAGTACGAAACCGGCATTTCCCCCATCTTCGAGAAGATCGAGGGTGCACAGCTCGACGGCGCGGGTGGGGGCGCTTACGCCGACCGCCTCAAGGTGCACATGGAGGCCACCGACAAGCTGTTCTCCAGCCTGGCCAGCTCGGCCCGTGCCCAGATGGACGAAGCCCGCGAAGGCGTTGAGACGCGCACCGCCACGATGTCCGCGCTGATTGCCATTGGTCTGGTGCTGGCATTGGCGGTGTTGATTCCCCTCACATTCTTCAGCGTGCGTTCCATCACCCGGTCTTTGGGCCAGGCGCAAGAACTTGCAGAACGCATCGCCAGTGGTGATCTTTCGCGCGATGTGGCGCCGATGAACCAGGACGAGGTGGGCCAACTGGTGTCGGCCATGGGTCGCATGCAGGATGCGTTGCGCGGCCTGGTGCGGCAGGTGCAGGATGCGGCGGGCAATATTTCCACCGCCAGCTCCGAGATCGCCAGCGGCAACCACGACCTGAGCCACCGCACCGAACAAACGGCGGCCAATCTGGAAGAAACCGCTTCTTCCATGGAGCTGTTGACCAGCACCGTGCAGCAAAGCGCCCAATCGTCTCGCCAGGCCAGCGATTTCGCCTCGTCGGCCGCCGAAGTGGCCGCGCGGGGTGGGGCTGTGGTGTCGCAGGTGGTCACCACCATGGACCAGATCACGACCAGCTCGCGCAAGATTGCCGACATCACGGGCGTGATCGACTCCATTGCGTTCCAGACCAACATCCTCGCGCTGAACGCAGCGGTAGAAGCCGCCCGCGCGGGTGAACAGGGCCGGGGCTTTGCCGTCGTGGCCAGCGAGGTGCGCAACCTGGCCCAGCGCAGTGCCGAGGCCGCCAAAGAGATCAAGGGCCTGATCAGCTCGTCCGTAGAGCGCGTCGAAGACGGTTCGCGCCTGGTCAGCCAGGCGGGCCAGACCATGACCGAAATCGTGAGCAGTGTGCGCCGTGTGTCCGACATCATTTCGGAGATCACGGCCTCGTCGGCCGAGCAAAGCGACAACATCGGGCAGATCAGCCAGGCGGTTGGCCAGCTCGATCAGATGACCCAGCAGAATGCTGCGCTGGTGGAAGAGTCCACTGCAGCATCCGAATCCTTGCGCGAGCAGGCGCACCACCTGACGAGCGCGGTCAGCCAGTTCAAGCTGCAGGATGGCAGTGGCGCACCCGCCATGGCGGCTTTTGCTGCGGTAGCAGCACCGTCGGTGGCCGCAGTGGGCCAGGCGGGCGCCCGCCGACCCGCGCTGCAAATCCGCTGAGAGAAAAGAAAAGGGCAATCGGTCAGCGCGCTGCCGAGGCGGCGCCTGCTGCGGGAGGCGGTGGTGCTGACGCAGGCGCTGCAGCATTGGGCTGCGGGGCGCTGTCTATTGCAGGCGGGCTCTGCACCGCTGGCGGGGCAACCTCTGGCGTCGGTGCCGTCCATCGGTCAAACCATTGCAACCGCCACGCGGCAATTGCCAGCACCAAAAGCACCAACATGGTGCAAACACTCCACCATAGCGGCGCGCGGGATTCTGCAAACGGATCTTTCAGCGAGCGGCGTGCATTTGCAGGCACCTTGGCGGTTTGCGACAGTGATCTGCCCAGCCGCGTGTTGATGCGCATGCGCCCGTTGATGGCCCAGCCGCTGGCATCCAGAATGGGGCCGAGGCTGCGCTGGCGCAGCTTGAGCCATGCGATCAGCATGCTCGGGCCGGATATGGCCAACACGATGCCGATGAGCCCGAGCGGGATCCAGACGCCCAGGTCCACAAACTTGGCAAAGATGCCCACCAGCACGGCGCTGATGCTACCCAGCGCCACGCCGATGGCCGCCACGGTGCCAACGTCGGTGCGGTGGGGTGCCGCGGCGGGTAGCGCATCGGCTGTGTTGCCAGCGGGTTTGAGTGGGATGTTGGCCAGGCTGCCCGCAGTGGTGCCCAAGGACTTTTGTGCCCGAGCTTCGCCTGCGGAGGCGCGCTTGGCCACCTGCTCCTCAATCAACCGCACCAACTTCTTGTAGGGCGAGAAAAATGCCTGTGCAATGCTGGTGGGGTTTTCGATGATGCGGGTAATGCTGGCGTCCCAGTCGTTGCCATCCCGGTCATAGAACACGCCATTGCGGCCGACAAAAAGAAAGTCCACATCGCCCGCGGTGAATGCGGCCACGATGCCCATCTTCTGTCCCTTGCGGACGCAGTCGCAGTACGCCAGATAGGTTTTGGCCAGGCCGGCCAGCTTGGCATGCTGGGCGGCATCCTTCACCTGCACCGTCAAGTCGCAACTGCGGGCGTCCAGGTACAGCGTGCCAGCCTGAAAGATCGCGCCCTGGCGCTGATAGAACGCCGAAAACGACACAAAGTTGTTGAGCAACTGCAGCAGGTCGCGCTTAAAGCGCAGCAGTTTCTCCAGCGCCTGGGTGTGTGTGTTGTGTGTCTGCTCGGCCTCGTCTTCGGCAATCAGCGCCATCACGCGCTGCTGTGCGTCGCTGGTTTGCAGGGCCTGCAAGACCTCGTCGTCCAGCGCGTTGAGTGATGTGGCGGGCCGGTCGGCCAACCATTGCTGGCAGGGTGCCAGCGCCTTGCGGATGTGTTGCCATTCCCCGTGCGTCAACGTGTCGGCCTCGCGCCCCAGCAAAGGCGCCACGGCATGGTCGCGAAAGGCCCGCAGTGCTTTGGCCCACGCGGGGTTCACGCCGTCTGTCAGCGGCAGCACACACTGCGGCGTGATGGGTGCCAACGGCAGCGTGGTGATGTCGGCCGACGACAGGTCCAGCTGCTTGCCCGCCATGGCCGCGTATTCGTCCAGCGACGGATTGAGGGCGGTGGCTGCTCGCGGGTCGTAGGCGGTCAGGCGGCAGCGGGCAAAAAAGTCTTCCACCTTCGGCGCCACCGCGTTCATGGCTTGTGTGGCTTTGAGTGTGTGCTCACCCAGCGCCAGTCCGGTGGTGGCGCCATGGGCCTGGGCCGCCCAGGCCTCCAGCTTGGCGAGGTCCGCAAAGAACGCCTCTGCACGCGCGCGGTCGATGCCTGGCAAAGTTTTCTCGCCCACGGCAGGTGTGCCACCTTGTGTGATCAGGATGTGACCGATGGCGTCGCGGGCGATGGTGTCGTCCTGTGCGGTGTCGGTGGTGATGATCCCGTCGCCGTTAAAGCGCATGGCGCTCAGCTGTTCGCTGCGGGCCAGCACATCGGCCAGCGCAATGTGGGCGGCATCCGGTTGCCCCGCCAGCGTCAGAATGCGCCGCGCGGCATGGGCCAGGGCTGCACCCTGCTCGGTGTTGTGATTGATGGCCACGATGTTCAGCGTGTCGCCGGGTTGGGCCAGCTCGTCGGGGTGGTGCAACTGGGCGCAGGCCCAGGCACAGGCGGCCAGCAGTTCGGGCGGCCTGATGCGTCCATCGTGGTCGGTGTCGATGAGGTCCAGCGTGCGTTCATCGAACTCGATGCCACGCGTCGGGCAAGCCAGTGCCACCCAGAGTTTCTGGTCCAGTTCGGGCAAACGGGCGATGTCCTCGCCGGTGCGGATGATGACCTGGTCCACGCCCCCCGCGCGGAAAAACTGCCAGGAGTGGGGTGGGGTGTGTGGAGGCAACATGAACAAGAAGCGCGTCGGGCGAAGGGGATGCGTGGCCGGGGCCCGTGCAGGTCAACGCCACGCCCCGCCACAAGGCGATGCCATGAATTCTTCACAGATGCCGCGCAGCGCTCCAGCGGCCACGGGCGAGTGGTGTTGTAGGAACAGGCCTACAAATGGGGCGCGTCTGCGCGGGTGGGACGGGTAGTTGACCGAAATTTTGAGTGTTTTTGGCCTCTAGCGCTTATCCAATAAGCGCTGGTAGCTATCAAAATAGTAGTCCTTGCCCGCCCCTGTCGTCACCCTTGCCTGCAACACCCAACAACGGGACCGCCTCGGCGAACTGGCTGGCAGGCGATCAGTCCCGCGTCACGCGCAGCACTTCTTCGCGGCTGGTGATGCCCGCAGCAATCAGTCGCTCGGCGTCTTCACGCATCAGCGCCATGCCGCCTGCAAGTGCTGCGGTGCGGATGTCGGCCTCGGAGGTTTTGTTGTGAATCTGCGCACGGATGGCATCGGTGGTCACCAGCAGCTCGAACACACCGGTGCGGCCGGTGTAGCCCGTCTGGCCGCACTGGTCGCACCCAGCGCCGTGGCAATGGCTGCAGTATTTGCGCACCAGGCGCTGCGCCAGCACGCCCAGCAGCGACGACGACAGCAGGAAGGGCTCCACACCCATGTCCGTCAAGCGGGTGACGGCACTGGCGGCATCGTTGGTGTGCAAGGTGGCCAGCACCAGGTGACCGGTGAGCGAAGCCTGGATGGCGATCTGCGCGGTTTCAAAGTCGCGAATTTCGCCAATCATGATGATGTCCGGGTCCTGGCGCAGGATGGCGCGCAGGGCCTTGGCAAAGGTCAGCTCGATCTTGCTGTTGACCTGCGTCTGGCCGACACCCGGCAGCTCGTATTCGATGGGGTCTTCCACCGTCATGATGTTGTTGCGCGTCGCGTCCAGGCGCCCCAGGCCCGCATACAACGTGGTGGTTTTGCCCGAGCCCGTGGGCCCGGTCACCAGGATGATGCCGTGCGGCTGGCTAATCAGGCCCTCGAAACGGCGCAGGGTTTCGCCCTGCATGCCCACGGCCTCCAGACTGAGCTTGCTTTCACTCTTGTCCAGCAGACGCAGCACGGCGCGTTCGCCATGGGCACTGGGCAGGGTCGACACGCGCACGTCGATGGCGCGGGTGCCCAGGCGCAGGCTGATGCGGCCGTCCTGCGGCAGGCGCTTTTCGCTGATGTCGAGGTCGGCCATGATTTTGAGGCGCGAGATCAGTGCTGCATGCAGCGCGCGGTTGGGCTGCACCACCTCGCGCAGCGAGCCATCCACCCGAAAACGCACGCTGGAGTGGCGCTCGTACGGCTCGATGTGGATGTCACTCGCGCCGTCGCGCGCGGCCTGCGTGAGCAGCGCATTGAGCATGCGGATGATGGGCGCGTCACCGGCGGATTCCAGCAAGTCTTCAACCGCGGGCAGCTCTTGCATCATGCGCGACAGGTCGGCATCAGACTCGACCTCGCTCACCACCGTGGCGGCACTCGATTCGCTGTGCGAATAGGCCGCGCTGATGCGCTGGGCCAGGCCGGGCGCATCCAGGGGCTGCATCTGCTGCACGGAGTGCTTGCGCAGCACTTCGGACAACGCCCCCGCATCGGGGCTGGGGCCGTGCCACAGCACCAGCTGGTGGCCGTCGTCCTCCAGCAGCAGCTGGGCGGTGCGGGAAACGGCGTAGGGCAGGGGGTGGCGCATGGGGGCGGGTTCCTCAGAGCACGCGGGGGCCGGGCACCGCCGCTGCGGCCATCCGCGCGACAGGGTCGGTGGGGGCGCTGCTCAGCGGTACGCCCGTGCTATTGGGCGGCATCGGGGTGGGCACCAGTTGCTGCATGGGCTGCGGCGGCACGGGTGTGGACACGGCGGGGGTCGCGGGCTGTTGCGGACCCAGCTGCTGCGCCGGTTGTACATACGGTGCGGGCGCTGGCCTTGCGGGCAAGGCGGGCAACACGGGCGCGCCAGACACCGAATTCATCATGAGGCTGGGCGCTGGCTGCGTGACCTGCTGCAGCGCGCGAATGGCTTCGTAGCGGTCCAGCATCAGGGCTTCGCTGGTGGCGTTGTCGCGCACCACGATGGGGCGCAGAAACACCATGAGGTTGGTCTTGTTGCGCGTGCGGTTTTCGCTGCGGAAGAGGCCGCCCACCACGGGCAGGTCGCCCATCAACGGCACCTTGTCTTGGCCCTGCGAGTAGCTGTCTTCCAGCAGGCCGCCAATCACGATGATGCTGCCGTCGTCCACCACCACGTTCGACTCAATGGAGCGCTTGCTGGTGGTGGGGCCGTTGGCGTTGCTGATGGTGGCCGGGTCGATCTTGGAGATCTCCTGGTAAATCGCCATCTTCACGGTGCCGTTTTCGCTGATCTGAGGGCGCACCTTGAGCATCAGGCCCACGTCCTTGCGCTCCACGGTGGTGAAGGGGTTGACGGTGTTGCCGGTGCCAGAATTGGCATACGAGCCGGTCACAAACGGCACGTTGTTGCCGATGATGATCTTGGCCTCTTCGTTGTCCAGCGTCATCAGATTGGGGGTGGAGAGCACATTGGCGTCGCCACTGTTTTGCAGAAAGTTGGCGAGGGCCCCCAGGTAATACTGCCCGTTGATGCGCGGCGCCAGCCCCAGGTTCAGCCCGTTGCCCAGGCCGGCGGCAGCCGTGCCGATGGCCGTGGTCGATCCCGAGGCGATCGCAGCCGTGATGCCCAGAATATTGGCACCTGCCTGGCCAGAGTTGGTACCGATCACGCCCACCGTGCCATCGCCTTGTTTGCCGAGAATGCCCTGCCACTGAATCCCGAACTCGGCCAGTTTGTTGGCCGAAACTTCAACGATCAGGCTTTCGACCAGCACCTGCGCACGGCGCCCGTCCAGTTTGTCGATCACGGCACGCAGTTGGCGGTACACCGGCTCGGGCGCCGAAATGATCAGCGAGTTGGTCGTCGGGTCGGCCTGGATCTGCCCGCCGGTGGAGGGCTGGTTGTTGTTGGTGCTGCTGGTGCCCATGCCGCCGCTGCTGCCGCTGCCCAGGCCCATGTTGCTGCTGGTGCCGGACGAGCCGTTGCTCGACAGGCCGCCACCCGTGCTCAGGCCGGTGCTGGTGGGGGTGCTGCTGGTGCCGCCCGCGCTGGCGGCGCCGCCGCCATTGCTGCTGCTGCCACCCATGGCCGCCATGGCTGCGCGCAAGGTGGTGGCCAGCTTGGTGGCGTCGGCGTTTTTCAGGTAGACCACGTGGATGTTGCCGTTGGCGGCACTGCTGCCGGGCGCGGGCGCCTGGTCCAGCTGGTCGACCAGTGCGCGCACCTGCGCCACGCGGGCGCGGTTGGCGGCGCGCAAGATCAGCGAGTTGCTGCGCGGCTCGGCGATCAAGGTGGTTTTGAAAGACGTGTCGGCCTGGCCCGGCGCTGCGGCGGGCGCGCCGGTGCCATTGCCACTGCCGCCGTCGATCAGGCGCGCGACCAAGGGCGCCAGGTCGGTCGCCACGGCGTTGCGCAGCGGAATCACTTCGACATCGCTGGCGTTGGACACATCCATCGCCGCCACGATGCGCGCCAGGCGCTGCAGGTTGTCGGCGTAGTCGGTGATCACCAGCGAGTTGTTGCCGGGGTTCACGTTGATGGTGTTGTTGGGGCTGATCAGCGGGCGCAAGACGGGCACCAGATTGGCCGCGCTTTCAAAATTGAGCTTGAAGATCTGCGTCACGATCTGCCCGCCGCCGGGCGCTGTGCCGGAGCTGCCCTGCACCACACTCACGCTGCCGCCCTGCAGCTTGGCGTCGGCCTCGGGCACCACCTTGTACAGCCCGGCCGATTCCACCACCGTGAAGCCCTGCAACCGCAGCGCGGCCAGGAACTGCTGGAACGCAGCGGCGGGTGTCACGGCGCGTTCGGTGACCAGGTTGATCTGGCCCTTGACGCGCGGGTCCACCACCACGTTGCGGCCGGTGATGGTGGCCATGGTGCGGGCCACGGCTTCGATCTCGGCGTTGGCAAAGTTCAGCGTGACGGGTTCGCTCTGGCGCACGCTGCCGGTGCGTGTGTCAATGGCGGTTTGAGCATGAATTTGGCCGCTAGCGCTTATCAGTAAAGCGCTGGTAGCTATTGTTTTGAGAGTGATTCGCAGGTGTGGAGCCAACAGGAAAGTCATAGATTCAACCCACGGTGATGATGGAGCGCGCGCCGCTGCGCCGTCCGATGATGTTCAGAAGATTGGACAGCGCGGCTTCGCGCTCGGGGCTGGCGCTGGCCTCGCCCGCAAACCGCAGGCGCTGGCCCACCCATTGGCCGGTGCCGCTCAGTTGCAGGTGTCCATCCAGCGTGCTGAGTGTGAGCGTGGGCACATCGCCCCCCTGCAGCGCCAGCCGGTAGCTGCCCATGGGGCGCAAGGTGGACAGGCGCGACGACATGGCCCGCGCATCCAGTTGTGCCTGGCCTGCCAGCACCATGCGGCCCGCAGCCCAGGTGGCTTCCAGCCCTTGTGTTTGCAGGGCCAGTTGGCCTTGGGGTTGCAGGGTGTTCCAGGGCGTGCCCAGGCCGGTCAGCAACGCTGCGGGCCATTGGCTCTGGCCGTCGGCGACTGCGATGCGCATGCCAGACCACTGTGCAAACACCTGCGCCTGCAAGGGCGCCGGGGTGCAGCAAGCGGCGTTCAACTGCACCCGCAGTCCCGTCCAGGTGGGGCGCAACTTCCAGTCCACGTGGCCGGGCAGGGCTGCGCGGTCCTGGCTGGCGGCGCCGCCGGTCAGCACCAGCTGGGCAGAGCCTGTCCACACCGTGCCCCGGGCCTGCTGCAGCAGCACTTGGCCGTTGGTGGCATGGGTGACGGCTTGGGTCAGCCAGTGTGCGGGCGCAAAGACCACCATCGCAGGCAACACCCCCAGCGCAGCCCCTGCCAACGCCCAGCCCCAGGCCGCGCGGGGTGCTGCGGTGGTGGGCAGGCGCGTGGCGCTGCGAGGGGTATGGCGGGTGCGGGTATTGAGGGCCACTGGCGAAAACGAGGTGGGGAACGGGGTGTGAAAAAAGTGCGGTGGGGTGGCAGGGCGGCGTTGAGCGATCGATCCGTGGCGTGTTCAGCGTGAGGCAGGCAAGGCCAGCACCAGCGTGCCGTCCCAGCGGGGCATGGCCACTACCGGGTTGCCCAGTGTGACCGGTGCTGCGGCATTGGGTGCTGCGGGGGCGGCGGCGCTGCGCGCCAGGCGGGCTTCCAACGGCGTGGCGCGTGCGTTGCTGCGGGCCTGGGCCAGCCATTGCGCCAGCGCATCGGCCGGGGCGCCCTTGAGCGTGACCGTAGCACGGTCGCCCACCACGTTGAGCTGTGCTGCGGTGCCCAGCCGCTGCGTGAGGGCTGAGCGCAACGCGCCCACGGCATCGCCGGGCGTGCTGCGGGGGGCGGACTGCAACTGCTGGGCCTCGGTTTGCAGGCTTTGCATGCGCTGCAACTGCGTGTCGAGCGCGGCGTGGCGGGCGGGTGCGGCGCGCAGCGTGGCCAGCGCAGGCGCCAGCGCCACCCACCACAGCAAGGCCACAGCGACGAGGCCCACAGCGGCGAGAACCAGGTTTTGCTCGCGCTTGGCCATGGCCTGCCAGCGTGCATGGAGTGCGGTGTTGCGTGTCATGGGGGTGGTCATGGGGCGCCCTCTGCGCGCAGCAGCAGGCTGCCATCGTCCAGCCGGGCGCGGTAGCCCGCGGCTTGCAGGCGTGCCGACAGGGCAGCTTCTTCGTCAGGCTCCAGTGCCACGCCGCGCAGGCGCAGTTCGCCGGGGGTGTATTCGATGCCCGTGGGCTGGCGGCCGTTGGGCAACGCGGCGCCTGCGGCGGCCAGCAGTGGCTCCAGGTCCCGTGCCGACACGCTGCCCGCGGCTTGCCGCAGCAGGGCCAGTTCGCGCTCCATTTGCACGGGCGCATCCACCACCACCTGCACTTGCGGAAAGGTCTGTGTCAGCGCATTGCGCACGCCCGCCTGTTTGGCGGCCAGCGACTGGCGTTCTTGCCAGGCCCAGGCATTGAGCCCCACCACGTGCGCCACCACCAGCAGCCCTGCGCCCCAGCGGGCCGCACGCCATTGCGGTGCATACAAGGCCGCGCTCATGGCGCTGCCCACCTTGCGCACCGCCCGCGTGCGGCCAGTGCTGGCCAGGTCGAACTGGGCTAGATCCCAGTCGCCGCGTGCGGCGTCCAGGGCTCGCTGGGTGCTGGTGTGCAGGGCAATCCGCTGGCCTTGCTGGCCCAAGGTGCGTTCGGCCAGCGCGGCCACGGCGGGCTCCGCGCGGACCATCAAGGCATCGTTTTCTTCGCCGCCCGCGCCCGAAGCGCCAGCAGGTGGCATGCCCGTGCGCGCCAGGGTCAGTGCCATATGGGTCAGGGGCAACACGGCCACGCCCTGCTCAGGGCCCTGGCCGGTGAGGACCACATAGGCTTCTTCCGGGGTGCCCAGTGCACACAGCTCAGGGCCGCCACTGGCGGTGGGGCCGGGCGCAAATTCGGGCACCACGCGCGATACGCGGCGGCCTGCGGCCTCCAGCGCCTGCAGGTTCTCGCGCAGCCAGGCGCGGTCACACACCGCCACCCACACGGGGCTGCCTGCGTGCGCGCCGGGCGCAATTGCAAAGTGCAGTTGCGCCGCATCGTCCAGCACACGGTCTTCCAGCAAACCCTCCAGCACCGACCGCAGGCGCGGCGTCTGCTGGCCAGCACCCAGTGGCAGCCCGGGCGGCAAGGACACCCGCTGCCACGACAGCGCGCGCGCTGGCACGACCGCGACGACTTCGCCACCGGGGCGTGTGGGCTCGGGCAGCAATGCCGCGGGCGCGGTGGCATGGCGAAGGGCGGTGTGGCCGTCCGCCGTCAGCGTGTAGCTGTACTCGGTAGCGGGCCCCGGGCGGGCGGGCGGCAAGAAAAGGATCAGGGTGCTCATGGACGGGTTTTGCGGGCCATTTTAGGGGGAGGGCGTGACCGTTTGGTAGGGCTGGGCGACAGGAGGGACCAGGGCGGTCCGCCTCACCGCTGCGCCCCGGGCATGGACTGGGCCGTGTCACGGTCAAACGCACCGCGCTCGCGCCACAAGGTGGTGACCTCGATGCCCTGTTTGCGCACCAGGGATCGCTCGTCCACCATCGCGTCGCCCAAGCGCAGGCGGCCACGTACTTCGAAGTAGGACGATGCGACGGCGTGGAGGCTTTCATTCACATCCACGCTCGCGCCCAGCAGCTCGCGCACTTCGCTGAGGGTGCGAAAGTGTCGTGCCTCCCGGGCCTGCAAGATCTTCTGGGCGCTGGCCATGTCCAGGCCTTCGATGGCGGCCATCAGCACGTCGACGTCGGCGGTGTTGAGGTTGACCGGCGCGCGCACAGGCAGCAAGGTGACGTGGGGCGCCAGTGCCGCCACCGTGGCAGGTGTCAGGCCCAGCCACCCCAGCTGGGACACCGTGGGCGGCATGAGCGGTGCCGAGCTGCTGTCGCTGCCCGCGGACGATTGCGCCTGGCGCAGGGCTTCCACCAGGGCACCGAGCTGTTGCGAGGGCAGGCCCAGTTGTTCGAACAACCGGGTGAACTGCCGCACGGCAACCGGCTGCGCCTGCCCGCCTTCGACGAGGTTGGTGATGTTCAGCCGCCCCTGCATATCGTTGATTTGCCCCGACAAGAATGCCTCGGTGGTGTCGGTGCTCGCATCGTCCACCTGCGACACGTTGCCTTCCGCCGCCAGAAACGTAGACAGGCGAGCCTCTTGCAGCGGCACCGCCCAGGGCTCGGCCAAGTGGTCAGCGCCGCCCGAGCGGCCATCTTCGCGCAGGATCAGCCGCGACCAGTCCAGCGCGCCGATCAATATCCAGGCCGACTGCACCTGGCCGCGCTCGGCAGTTTCGACCTCGACCGCGCGCCATTGCTGCCACATGGCCGACGCTGCAAAGGTGGCGACCAGCGTGACCGTAAGCATCGCCATCAGCAGCGCCGCGCCCACCTGGGCGCGCGACCGAGGGGACCATTTCTTCATGACCTGCCTCCCCCCAAGGTGGGTTTGACCCAGTCGCGGGTCAACTGCCCCGCGAGCGCCTGGCCGGGCGGCAAGGTGATTTGCAGGCGCACGCCATCCGGAATGGCCGCCGACGCATCGCCCTGCGGAGTGCCCGCACTCGACAGCGGGTTGGACCATGCCCCACCTCGGTAATAGAAGATCTGCCAGTCGGTGAGCGGCAGCAGCGTCACTTCAAAACGCCGCTCGTTGTCGCCCGGGCTGCTCGCCCACTGGGCGGCTTGCTGCCAGGCCTGCTGCCAATCGCTGCGGGTGCGCACGGGCGGTGACTGCCAGCGCAGCCACTGCCCCGTACCCTGGTTGTTGTTGCGGCGCGTCCAGGCCACCACCAGGGCGCCTTCGTCCGGCACCGCACTGCTGCGGCGCGTCATGCGTAGCACCTGACCGTCCCAGTCCAGCGGTGTGGTGTTGGCAATGGGCATCAACGCATCCAGGTCCGTGCCCCACTGACCCATGGCCGCCTGCAGCACCAGCATCTCATCGGCGCGCTGGCGCGTCTGCTCCTGCGCCCGCACCATCCCATCCAGCCCGCGCCAGCTCAGGATGGCAATCAGCGCCATCACACCAATGGCGACCAGCAGCTCGATGAGCGTGAAGCCGCGCGCGCCTCTGGTTTGTGAAACCGGCGCTGCGCCATCGCGAGGACGGCCAGCAAGGGCCGCCCCGCAGCAAAGGCCGTCGTCCCCCCCGAGGGGGGAAGGCGCGAAGCGACTCAGGGGGGCCATCTGGTCAATACCTTCCAATGATGGTCGAGATGCGCAAGATGGAGTTCTCACCATCCAGCACCTGTGCATCGATGCGCCGAAAGCTGGGGTTGGGCGTGGGCCGCACGATCATCGCGACGGTGAGCTGGCGCCCCGCCTGCTCGCAGGTTACGGCACTGTCGCCCACGCTGGGCATCTGGCGCGACAGCCGGGCTTTGACCAGTTCGTTCTCGGCACACAACTGGGCCAGCACGATGTCGCTTTGCCGCAGCGCATTGCGCGTGAGCGCGGTGGTGGCCTGCAGGCCCGCCATCAGCGCAATGGCCACGATGGCCAGCGCCACAAGGACCTCGACCAGCGTAAAACCGCGTTGGGGCGTCGTTGCCACAGCGGCCATCACTGCACCGACTCCACCGAGAAGGGCCGCACACCGTCGGTCGCAATGCGCAGGGTGCGGTCGGGGTGGGCCTGGTGGGTGATCAGCACTTGTTGCGGGCCGATGAGGGGTTCCGGGCCCAGTAGCAGCACGGCCTGCCCGCGCACGGTGGTGCCCGCATCCAGCCACTGGTTGGGCAGTGCGGCCTGCGCGCTGGGCGGCAAACCCTCAAACCGAAAACCTTGGGGCAGGGCGCGCCAGCGCACGGGAATGCCCCCGGCCCGTGACTGCGCCCGCGCCGATTCCAGCAGTGCCGCCAGCCGGGCCGCTTCACGCTCCAGTTGCGCCTGCCCGCCATCGCGCATCGCCAGGCCCACACCTGCGGTGGCCAAGGCCATGATGCTGACAACCACCAGCAACTCCAGCAAGGTAAAGCCGCGTGAGCGGTTCATGGACACCTGTCAGGCCGCAGGAAGCTATTGCCAACTGCCAATGTCCGCATCCTTGCCTTCGCCGCCCGACTGCCCATCGGCGCCGAAGGACATCACATCGATCTCGCCCTTGATACCGGGGCTCAGATATTGATAAGGACGGCCCCACGGGTCGTTGGGCAGTTTTTCAAGATACAGCTTCCAGTTGTTGGGCACCGGGCCGGAGGTGGGCTTGTTGATCAGCGACTGCAGGCCTTGCTCGGCTGTGGGGTAGCGCTGGTTGTCCAGGCGGTACAGCTTGAGCGCCTGCATGATGTTGGTGATGTCGGTGCGGGCTGCGGTGCTGCGGGCGTCGTCGGCACGGTCCAGCACGTTGGGCACGATGAGGGCGGCCAGGACGCCGATGATGACCAGCACCACCATCAGCTCGATGAGGGTGAAGCCCCGGGCGACGTTTTTTGCCAGGCGGTGGCGGGCGGAGCGCAAGAGGAGGGGAAGGGAAGTCGTGTTCACTGCAGGCGGTCTCTCGGATGGTCGAATCGCGTGAATCATAATCCCCGCATGGTGACCAATTCACACAGCAAATGGGGCGTACGCCTGGGGACTCTGGCCTTGTGGGCCGCCGCGGGCGCCAGCGTGGTGTTCTGGGGCATGCGACTGTCCGCCCCCGCAGCGGGCATGGCAGCGCCTGTGGCGCTGGCGGCCCCCGCAGCGCCCGACGCGCAGGCCCTAGCGCGTGCGTTGGGTGCGCTGCCCTCCGTGCCGGGTGCCGCTCCGGCCACACCGGTGGCGTCATTGGCCAGCCGGTTTTCGCTCATTGGGGTGTTGTCGGGCCGCCGCAGCGGTGGCGGCGCGGCGCTGATCGCGGTCGACGGCAAGCCTGCCAAGCCCTTCCGTCTGGGCGCCGAGGTCGACCAGGGGCTGGTGCTGCAGGCCCTGGGCCCACGCCAGGTACAACTGGGGGGCAGCATGGACGGGCCTGCCACGTTGACCCTGGACATGCCGCTCAAGAACTGATCGGGTTCCCGTTCAGGCTGCGGATCTCCCATTCGCCCCAAGCTGGGGCTGCCACCGGCCAGTCTTCTGGCTGAGGCGTGGCGCCTTCCTGGTCCTTCTTTTCTTGGGCTTGCAGCAACCAGGCCACACACCGCGCCACTCCCGCGTGGGTGATCCACACCACATCCTGCGTCGCCTCTTCTGTGCACTGGCGCCGCGCGTCGTGCAGAGCCAGTGACACGCGGGCGAGCATGGCGCTCAGGCGCTCGCCACCACCGGGTGCGTGGTAGGCGAAGTCGGCGGTCCAGGCGTCGATGGCTGGTTTGCCGATGTCGGCCCAGGTGCGCCCTTCCCAAATGCCAAAGTCCATTTCACGCAGGCGCGCGTCGGGTTTTGATGCCAAATCGGGCCTTAGCGCTTGTAGATCAAGCGCGAGTAGCTCACATCTTTGTAGCGTTGAGTGAAACACCAGCGCCCGCTGCGGCAAAGCGGCCGCCAAGCGCTCTGCCACCGCGCGGGTCGCCGCTGGGTCGGCCAGCACATCCAGCGCGCCGTAACAGGTGCCGGGTGCCACCAAGGGCTGCGCATGGCGCACCAGCCACAATCGGTGGGTGGCCATAGGGGCGCTCACATCCACCGCAGCGCCAGTGCTGCGCCCAGATAGAACCCGATTTCACTCACCTGCTGCGTAGCGCCCAGGCAGTCGCCCGTAAAACCTTGCAACCGGCGCGCAAACCAGCGTGCCATCCAGGTGGCGGCCAAGGCGCTGCAAAGCATGGATGCTACTAAATAAATAGCTGACTGCGCTTGCCAGACAAGCGCTAGCGGCATAAAACACCATAAAAGTGCCGCCACCAGCGCCCCGCCCGAGATCTGGTCCGCCAGCGGCTTGCTTTTGGACCGGGCGGTGTCGCCCACATGCGGCAGGCTGCGCACGATGAGCAGCGGCCAGAAGCGTGACACCACATGCGCCCCCACCAGCCCCGCCACGGCGGCCAGCAGGCTGTGGGTACCCAGCAGCGCCAACAGGCCGAGCTTGGCCAGCAGCGCCAGCACCAGCGCCATGGCCCCAAAGGCGCCGACGCGCGAGTCTTTCATGATGTCCAGCGCCCGTTCGCGGTCGGCACTGCCGCCCAGACCATCGGCCACGTCGGCCAGGCCGTCTTCGTGAAAACCGCCCGTCATCAGCACCGTGGCGATGGTGCAGAACACGGCGGCCACGAATGGGGCCAGCGGATTGGGTGCCAAGGCCCAAAACAGCGCAGCATAAACACCCGCCGCGAGCAACGCCGCCAGCCAGCCAATGCCCGGAAAGTGCGCCGCGCTGGCCCGCAGCATGGCGGGGCTGTAGCCGACCCATGCCGCCAGTCGACCGGTGACCGGAATGCGGGTGAAGAACTGCACGGCCAGCAGGTAGTGGCGCAGGGCTTGCATACAGGCTGGGCTGTTGATTTGTCAGATTTGATAGCTGCTAGCGCTTATGGGATAAGCGCTAGAGGCCAATTTGACTCATATTTTGCTTATTTGGACCGCAGAAACAGCCGGTAGGCCGGGTTCAGCGTTTCTTCCACATAGGGATAGCCCAGCGTGGCCAGAAAGGCGTCGAACGTGGCGGCGTCCTCGGGCGGCACCTGCATGCCGACCAGGATGCGGCCATAGTCCGCGCCCTGGTTGCGGTAGTGGAACAGGCTGATGTTCCAGGTGGGCTGCATCAGGCTCAAAAACTTGAGCAGCGCGCCCGGCC
>NZ_JBKBTV010000159.1:0-640 GCF_046291265.1 Acidovorax sp.
CACGCTGGTGGGGCAGGCGCTGCAGGGCGAGGCCCCGGATGCGGGCGCTGTGCTGTCGTCCGCGAGCGTGAGCGGCAACGTTGACGACACCTTCCGGCTGCAGCTCTCGCAGCCTGGGCAGCTGGTGGTGCTGACGCAGGCGGCCGTAACGCACGGCAAGGTGTTCAAGCTGGTGGTGCGCGTGACGGACCTGGGTGGCCTGAGCGGCACGGGGCAGGTGGCGGTGAACGTCACCGTTGCCAACCGGCCGCCCGCCTTCCTGAACGTGCACGTGGACATGCTGGTGCCAGAGAACAGCCCCACGGGCACGCTGGTGGGCGTGCTGCTGGCGGACCCGGGCGGCGACGGGCAGACAGTGACGTTTGATCTGCAGCGCAGCACGCCCAGCAGCGGCGCGGATGTGCTGGAGGGCTGCCGGAGCTGGACTTTGAGCGCGTGAACGTGTACCGCCTCACCGCCACCGCCACGGACAGCATGAAGCCGCCGCTGCAGACGCCCGCCGTCATCACGGTGCACGAGGAGGCCAAGGCCAAGCAGCAGCGCGAGCGCATACTGCAAGGCGTGGTGGATCTGGCGGAGGTGAAGCGGACTCCTGAGCTTAGCGGAGGAGGACGACTTTGCCATGAACCCCACGGGCTGG
>NZ_JBKBTV010000160.1:0-626 GCF_046291265.1 Acidovorax sp.
CACCAGCACGCTGGCGTTGGACATGCGTTCCAACTTGCCGTAGTTCAGCGTGAACCGCATCACGTGCCCCGCCACCAGCGGGCCCGCCACCGTCAGCACCGCCCCCTGCTCCAGCACCAGCTCGTCCCCGCTCGCGTCCACGCACGGCCCCGTCTCGTTGCTCACGCGCTCGCACTGCCACGTGAACGTCTCCTCGCCCTCCAGCCCCGACGGGTCCGTCGACGCGCTGCCGTCCAGCACCACCTCCGTCACGGGCAGCGACACCACGGCCGCCGCCTGCGCCACCGCCACGGGCGGCCGCTTGGGGATGGCCGAGATCTCGCCCGCCAGCACCTCCTCCCTCCCCTCATACGCCTCGTCCGCCGACGCCATCAGGTGCCGCACGTCCGCCTGCGTGTCCACCGGCGCCACCAGCGCCCAGTTGTCCGCAATGTCGGGCAGCACCGTCACCACCTGCGCCGTGCTCCACTGCGCCGGCTGGAACACCAGCGTGGCGCCCTGCGTCACGTTCACCAGCGGCCGCCCGTCCGGCGACACCGTCACCGCGCTCCACGGCTCGCTGGTCAGCCGCACCGTGTACGTCACGGGCTCCGCCGCGCTCCACATGAACAGCGTGGGCACCGAGA
>NZ_JBKBTV010000161.1:0-625 GCF_046291265.1 Acidovorax sp.
GGGCGGTCTTTGGGCGGCAGCGGGTCTGTGCTGGTGGGCACTGGCAGCACGAGCAGCGGCGCGAGCGGCGGCATTGTGCTGCGCAGCGGCGCGGCTGTGGATGGCGCGAGCGGCGCGGTGTCTGTGGCGGTGGGCAGCGGCGGGCAGGGCGGGTCTGTGGACGTGGTGTCTGGCGGCAGCACTGGGAGCGGCAGCGCTGGCGGGCACGTGCATGTGGCTGCAGGGTGGTCGACGCAGGCGAGCGGCGGCGCGGTGAGCATCCTGAGCGGGACGGGCAGCGGCGGCGATGGCGGCGCGATGGTGCTGTCAGTGGGCGTGGGTGTGAGCGGCGATGGCGGCATGGTGTCTGTGTATGGCGGTGAGGCGCGCGGCGCTGGCAGCGTGGGCGGGCACGTGCGGGTGGCTGCCGGGCAGTCCACTTCTGGCGACCCGGGCAGCGCTGGCGGCGCGGTGAGCATCCTGAGCGGGTCGGGCAGCGGCGGCGATGGCGGCGCGATGGTGCTGTCGACTGGCGGCGGGTCGGATGTGAGCGGGTCGGTGACTGTGAGCACAGGCGCCGGGCGGTCTTTGGGCGGCAGCGGGTCTGTGCTGGTGGGCACTGGCAGCACGAGCAGCGGCGCGAGCA
>NZ_JBKBTV010000162.1:0-623 GCF_046291265.1 Acidovorax sp.
CGGGTCGGTGACGGTGGTGGCTGGCGCGAGCTCTGGCGACGGCGAAGCTGGCGGGCACGTGCAGGTGATCGCTGGCGAGGCCACCTCTGGCGCGGGCGGCGCTGTGAGCATCCTGAGCGGCGGTGGCGGCAGTGGCAGCGGCGGCGCGATGGTGCTGTCGGTGGGGTCGGGCGTGAGCGGGGATGGCGGCATGGTGTCGGTGTATGGCGGCGACGCGAGCGAGGCGGGCAATGCTGGCGGGCACGTGCAGGTGATTGCTGGCGGGGCCACCTCTGGCGAGGGCGGCGCTGTGAGCATCCTGAGCGGCGGTGGCGGCAGCGGCAGCGGCGGCGCGATGGTGCTGTCGACGGGCGGCGGGTCGGCTGCGAGCGGGCAGGTGACGGTGGCGACTGGCGCTGGCGCGCAGTCTGGCGAGAGCGGGCGGGTGCTGGTGCAGACTGGCAGCGCGAGCCAGGGCTCGAGCGGCGGCATCACGCTGAGCAGCGGCGCGGCTGCGGGTGGCGAGAGCGGCGCAGTGACTGTGGCGGTGGGCGGAGGCAGCGTGGGCGGGTCGGTGACGGTGGTGGCTGGCGCGAGCTCTGGCGACGGCGAAGCTGGCGGGCACGTGCAGGTGATCGCTGGCG
>NZ_JBKBTV010000163.1:0-618 GCF_046291265.1 Acidovorax sp.
ATGTGCGCCACTGCGGCAGACACATCCAGGCACCACCGCACCAGCTGCGCAGGCTCCGCACCGGCAGCAGCGGCGGCCTCCAGCGTGTGCGGGAGCAGGGGCATGATGAGGGCCAGCACGGGGTTGGCGGCGTCGCCCACCATCGTGCGGAAGCCGTCGGGCAGCAGGTCGTACATGGGGCGGGGCAGGCGCTTGGTGAGGAAGGCCAGCAGGGTGATGACGTTGGGGTGGGGCGGCATGTCGCTCAACGTCTGGAACTCGCGCAGGAAGGCGTGCTGGAGGGTGGTTTGGCGAGGGTCCTCCACGCCCGCCAGCACCTTCACCGCCACCGGCACCTGCACCGTGCGCGCACCGGCAGCGACGGCGGCAGCGCCTGCATCCGCGACGCACCAAGCAGGCACCGTCACGTCGCACAGCAACACGGCGCCGTTGCCGCCAACCGCCACCACCTTGCGCACGGTAAAGTGGTCAAAGTCCACGGTGGTGGACAGCACGTGGCGCAGCAGGTCGTCCTGCCGCGTGATGCTGAACTTGCTGCGCAGGCTGGCCTGCTCCTCCTCCAGCGTGGCCACGCGCTGGCGCAGGGCGAAGCGCTCCCGGCGGGCAGCCGCTTGCTTC
>NZ_JBKBTV010000164.1:0-616 GCF_046291265.1 Acidovorax sp.
AACTGCGTCACGCATCATCATCATCATCCACATCAACAGCAGTCAATAACCATCATCACAATCGCACAACACGCGCAAGGGGGCGCGGCGTGAGGTGCTGCTCGCTGTGGCGCCACTGCCCGCTGCCACCAACGGAGCCTCGACGCGCTCACGAGCGCACCCATCCTCATCGCCGGGCCGCCGGATGCGCGCCTGGCATGATTCACCGCCCCCGGCGCCCCTGCTTTCGACACTGCGCCCACATCCCGCCGACCAGCGGCGCGCTCGCCATGCCGCTCATGTACGCGCACGTCACCACCAGCACCGCCACGCAGAACACATCCGTCAGCGTCACGCGCAGGTCCCACGTGCCCGTCACCGCCCCCGCCAGCAGCTCCTGCCGCGCCGCGTGGTACAGGCTGCCCGCCAGCAGCACCAGCAGCGCCGACACCAGCGCCACCCACTCCATCACGTTCGCGTCCTCCGCCGCCCGCACCACCCGCTGCAGCCGCGACACCGCCACCTCCGCCTCACCGCGTTGCGTTGCCGCGCTGGGAGCTGTCTGCAGGCTCTGCCGCACGCGCCGGATGGCCTGCGCGCGCTCTGCCCGCGAGCGAGGCGGGGCGCCGCTGGCTGC
>NZ_JBKBTV010000165.1:0-599 GCF_046291265.1 Acidovorax sp.
GGAGGATCTGGAGGCCGCGCGCAAGGACGCGCGCCGCGATCCGCTGACCGGCCTGCCCAATCGCCGCGCGTTCGCAGAAGCCTTTGCCGCGCAGTTGAACGCGGGCAGCCAGCTCTGCCTGGCGATGTGCGACATCGACCATTTCAAACAGGTCAACGACCGGTTCGGCCACCAGGTGGGCGACCGGGTGTTGAGGGCGATCGGCGAAACCATGTCGAAGCATTGCGGGGGGCAGCTCGTCTCGCGCTATGGCGGCGAGGAATTCGCGATCCTGTTTTCCGGGCTGACGCTGGAGCAGGCCGATGCGATGCTGACGGTGGCGCGAGAAGCGACCGCATCCCGTTTCTTCCGTACCCGCGACGGGGATTCGCCCGTTGGTCACGTCACCTTCTCAGCAGGTCTGATTGGCTTGCGCGAAGGCGAGGTGCAAAGCGACGCGTTTCACCGAGCCGACCGCAACCTCTACGCCGCCAAAAGCGCCGGTCGGAATTGCATCGTCAGCAATTAGTGGGATACGCCAAGTTTAATTGGTGATAGGTCAGCACGATCTAGCATAAATTGCTAATATTCCGATGTTAATGGCGCCCATCCCGTTAAAT
>NZ_JBKBTV010000166.1:0-596 GCF_046291265.1 Acidovorax sp.
TCACGCTGGCCAGCGACTCCACCGCCGCCTCAAAGTCCGCATCCGTGTCCGTCACGTCCACGCACGCCGCCGTCACGTCGCTGCCCAGCGCCAGGCGGAAGCCGCCCGCCGTGGCCGTGCTGGCTGTGCGCACGCGCACCTCGTGCACCTCGGGCACGTTGGCCAGCAGCACCAGCTGCGGCAGCTCGCCCGCCGCCAGCGCGCCGGTGATGGTCCACGTGATGTCCAGCGGCGCGGCCGACGTCTCATCGCGCGCCTGTGATTGGTCCGCGCGCGTCACCTCCGCGTCAGAGAACCCGAGCACACCCGCCAGCGCCTCCTGCACCTCCCATGCCTCCGCCGTCACGCTCAGCACCGCGGACACGGCGTCGTCGTCGGGCAGCAGGGAGTCGGCGTCAGGGCGCGCCAGGCGGAAGGTGCCCGCTGTGGGCTCGCCGTCGCCACGCACGCGCACCTGCTGCACCGCGGCGCGGGCAGCCACTGGCTCCGCCACGGCGGGCGCACCGTAGCCCTGCGCGTTGTAGGCCAGCACGCGCACGTGGTGCTCCTGCCCGGGCGTCAGCGCGGTGATGGTGTGCACCACCACGTCCTCGCCC
>NZ_JBKBTV010000167.1:0-589 GCF_046291265.1 Acidovorax sp.
CAGCGCCTCCAGCGCCAGGTCCAGCCCGTGCGTGGCCTCCTGCACGCGGTGCTTGGCCTCCGCCGCCTCGTTGCGCTTGCGGGACAGCACCAGCTCCGCCTCGCGGGCGGCCACGTCGTCCAGGTAGCCCGCGTCGGGCGACTCCGCGATGCGCTGCGCCTGCAGGAACGCCTGCTGCGCGGCCGAGGCGTGGCGCAGCGCCGCCGCCTGCTGCGCGCGGGCGGCCTCCACGGCACGCTCCTTGATGGAGGCCGCGGCGCGCGCCTCCAGCGCGCGCATGCGGACCACGGTGGCGTCGTTGGCCACCTTGGCATACCGCATCGCCAGCGCCTCCGCCGCCACGGTGGCCTGCGCCAGCTCCGCCAGCTCGTCGGAAGAGCAGAAGGTGTGGGCGAGGAGGCAGCAGAGGCAGTCTGCGGCGGCGGCCGCCACGTCCAGCAGGTAGGCGCGCTGCAGCAACGCCTGTCGCGCGCTGTCCACCACGCGCGTGATGCCGCGCAGCAGGTTGGCGACGAGGCCGCTGCCCAGCAACTGGTCCAGCTCCCGCCCCACCGCGCCCGCGCCACCGCCGCCGCCCGCGCGCCCCCCC
>NZ_JBKBTV010000168.1:0-587 GCF_046291265.1 Acidovorax sp.
GCCCCCTCTTCGTTGAAGTAGGTGCCGTAACGGCTGTCATATTCGATGATCAATTCGTCGATCAGCGGCTTGGCACGCGGGTCGAGGGGGGTGGTGTAAAGAAACGTATCGCTCATGGGTTTCGCCAATCCCGTTATCGTCGTCATGCGAGGAAGGTTTCGACCAGCCGCACCCAATAGCGGGCGGCGGGCGCAATGATTGCGTCGTTGAAGTCGTAGTTGGCGCTGTGGAGCGGCGCGCTGTCGCCGTTTCCGACAAAGAGATAGCTGCCGGCCTTCTCCTCGAGCATGAAGGCGAAGTCTTCGCTGGCCGTGCGCGGCTTGAAATCGCTGACGACCTGGCCCGCACCGAAGGCCTCCAGCGCGACGCTGCGGGCAAGATCCGTCTCCGTGCGGTGATTGATCAGTGCCGGGAAGCCGCGACGGTAATCCACCTCCGCGGTAGCGCCGAAGCTTTCCGCCTGGGCGCGCGCCAGAGCCGGAACGCGCTCGCCCAAAAGGCCACGGGTCGTCTCGTTGAAGGCCCGCATGGTCAGCTTCAGCACCACACTTTCGGGAATGACATTGGAGGCAGAACCGCCGTGGATG
>NZ_JBKBTV010000016.1:0-78807 GCF_046291265.1 Acidovorax sp.
CGGCGTCACCTACCTCAACCCCGTGGCCGAACGCCTGACTGGCTGGCAGGCGTTTGACGCGGCAGGCCACAACGTGGACGAGGTGGTGAGCCTGCGCAGCGCAGACAACGACGACCTGCTGGCCAGCCCGCTGCGCGCTGCCATCCAGCAAGCTGCGGTGGTGGACGTGGTGCGTGGCGTGGTGGTGCACCGCCGCAGCGGCCAGCGTTTTCAGGTCGAAGAAACCGCCAGCCCCATCACCGATCGCCATGGCGCGGTGACCGGCGCCGTGGCCGTGCTGCGGGATGTGACCGAGGCCGCGGCCATGGCCGAGCGCATGGCCCACCTGGCGCAGTACGACGCACTGACGGACCTGCCCAACCGTGTGTTGCTGCAAGACCGCGCCCAGCTGGCCATCTCGCAGGCACGGCGCGATGGCAAAAGCCTGGCCGTGATGTACCTCGACCTGGATGGCTTCAAGGCCGTGAACGACAGCCTGGGCCACGATGTGGGCGACCAGCTACTGGTGCAGTTTGCCCAGCGTTTGCAGGCGGCTGTCCGCGCGTCAGACACCGTGTGTCGCCAAGGGGGCGACGAATTTGTGGTGCTGCTGCCGGGGCTTGATGGCGCAGAGGCCGCATGTGGCGTGGCGCGCAAAATTCTGGCGTCGTGCGACGCGCCGTTTCACCTGGCGGGCGAGATGCTGCATGTGGGCCTGAGCGGCGGCATCGCGCTGTACCCCCAGCACGGCGACACGTTTGACGCGTTGTCGCGCCACGCCGACAGCGCGATGTACGCCGCCAAACGCGGCGGGCGCATGCGCTTCATGCTCTACGTCGGGCAGGGCGCCGAGCCCACGGTGGTGTTGGCGGGCACGGTGGTGGTCACCGCCAAGTAGTGAGTGGGAGTTTTCGAGAGTTATTGAGTCGGCACCTTCGCACTGGAAACACCCGTTCGGGCGGTGCCCTTTGGCAGGCTCAGGATAGAAAGCTCAGCATGAACGGTTTTCCGTAGATGGATGCCGACTCCATGCAACCCTTCACGTTCTCATCACGAGGCGCGGAGGACACCAGCCTTGGCGATCGCTTCCTGCACGGTGTCCATGCGCGGTTCTTGGTGCAGTGCCCGGTTTTCTGCAAGGTTCAGCAACAAGGGCAGCTGCCCGCAGCATCGTTCCGTTGACGGGTCGAGTTCTGCTGGTGAAATTTTTGCGGCAGTGCGCCTGCCGTAAATATTTTGCAGACCATCGAAATAATTTTGATGGCTGGGCGGCTCGCCACCGCCTAACATGCAGCGCATCCCCCGTTCTGGAGAGCTGCGTGCCCAATCTGTCCAAAATCACCTGCATCGAAGACCTGCGCGTCATTGCCGAGCGCCGCGTGCCGCGCATGTTTTATGACTATGCCGATTCAGGCTCGTACACCGAGGGCACCTACCGGGCCAACACCACAGATTTTCAGAGCATCAAGCTGCGCCAGCGCGTGGCCGTGAACATGGAAGGCCGCAGCACCCGCACCACCATGGTCGGGCAGGACGTGGCCATGCCCGTGGCCATTGCGCCCACGGGCCTCACGGGCATGCAGCACGCCGACGGTGAGATTTTGGGAGCCAAGGCGGCCAAAGCGTTTGGTATTCCGTTCACGCTGTCCACCATGAGCATCTGCTCTATCGAAGACGTGGCCGAGCACACTGGCAACCACCCCTTCTGGTTTCAGGTGTATGTGATGCGCGACCGCGATTTCATCGAGCGTTTGATCGACCGCGCCAAGGCCGCCAACTGCTCGGCGCTGCAGCTCACGCTGGATTTGCAGATCCTGGGCCAGCGCCACAAGGACATCAAGAATGGTCTTTCGGCTCCGCCGCGGCCCACGCTGAAGAACCTCATCAACCTGGCCACCAAGCCCCGCTGGTGTCTGGGCATGCTGGGCACCCAGCGCCGCAGCTTTGGCAACATCGTCGGCCATGCCAAGGGTGTGGGCGACTTGTCGTCGCTCTCGTCGTGGACGGCCGAGCAGTTTGACCCGCAGCTTAACTGGGGCGATGTGGAGTGGGTCAAAAAACGCTGGGGCGGCAAGCTGATCCTGAAAGGCATCATGGACGCCGAAGACGCCCGCCTGGCCGTTGATAGTGGCGCCGATGCGCTCATCGTCAGCAACCACGGCGGCCGCCAATTGGACGGCGCTCCATCCTCCATCGCCGCGTTGCCGGGCATTGCCGCCGCAGCGGGCAAAGACATCGAAGTGTGGATGGACGGCGGCATTCGCAGCGGGCAAGACGTGCTGAAGGCCCGCGCGTTGGGTGCGCAAGGCACGTTGATCGGCCGCAGCTTTTTGTATGGCCTGGGCGCGTTTGGCGAGGCGGGCGTGACGCGCGCGCTGCAAATCATTCAGAAGGAACTGGACATCACCATGGCGTTCTGCGGGCACACCAACATCAACACGGTGGATCGGTCGATTCTGTTGCCGGGAACCTATCCGGTTTGAAATTTGAGCGCTGCTGTCATCGAGTGAGAGTGACTGGGCGCTTCAGGCGATCACGGCTGAGCGAGCAAGCGAATAAGCACGCCTGAGCCTGCGCATCGTTGAATTCCTGGAATCTGCTCTAGTTGCTGTCGATCTGCGGCTGGGACGGCGAACTACCGCCCATGGAGCCAGCCTGTTCGCCGCGTGCCAGCCGGTGCTGGATATCGTCCAGCACCGGTAGCAGGTCAGCGACCGAGTCGATCACATAGTGCGCTCCGGCGCCATGTAGCTTTGCGGCCGCCGCCGCGCGTCGTGCGATCTGCTGTTCCTCAGAAAGTGCCTGCCAGTCTGCGAGCGACAGGCCCATCGCGTTTCCGCTGACGCACACCCCCACGGTCCAGGTCCCTGCATTCAGCCCTTCTTCGATGCCCACTTCCGTGTCATCGACCTTGACGACAGTCGAGGGCCAGCAAATGCCCAAGTCCGCAAAGGTGCGCCACATCATCAACGGCGTGGGCCGACCCGTGACGAGATCGCCTGCGCACACCAGGCTGTCAGGCACAAAACCGCCACGGGCGGCGATGGCGGACACCACCTCCATGATGGGCCGGTTGTAGCCCGTGGTGGAGCCGACTTTGAGGCCCCGCTGACGGATGGCCGCGACTGTGTCCAGCGCTCCCGGAATGAAATCCGAAAAGTCTGGCACCACGGCCGCGTTGAGAGGTGTGAAAACCTCGTAGAGGCGGTCCACATCAGCGTCGCTCATGGGCTGGCCATAGCGGTCCTGCCATTGTGCGGCGACCTCAGGCAGAAGACCCAACGCGCGGATGTGATCCCACTTGGCCATGCCCATGGGGCCTCGGGCCTGTTCGATGCTGAGCGTGATGCCGAACTGCTCGAAAAGGCGCACGAAGGCACCCATGGGCGCGCAGGAGCCGAAGTCCAGCAAAGTGCCTGCCCAGTCGAAGACAACGGCGCTCAATTGGTCCTGGGCATTAGAAACGGAAGGGGTGGATTGGATGGTGGCGTTCATGAATCGGTTTCAGAGTGAGGGGTGATCACCAGGCAGAGAACACGTCTTCGGCGATGCCAAAGGCCGTGCTCGCGCCGGTGCCGCTGGTGACGAGGACGAGGCGCGTGGAATCGTCGGGCGCATCGATGAGGCAATCCCGGGTGGCGGACGAGGGGTACGTTCCGACCCACCGGGCGGTCACGGTGGCCTGTTGGAGCTTGAGCGTCTCGCGCAGGTGGCGCAGGATCAATGTGTCCACGTGCTCTTGCGCAAAAGGTTCGGGCGCCGCGCCGTAGTGATGCGAGTCGCCTACCACCAGAGAACCGTCGGCGCTCTGCACCACGATGAGGTGGATGCCATGGGCCAGCGACTCGGCCTCCTCGCGCTGCAGTTGGGCCAGCAGTGGCGCAGCTTCGGGCAACTGGCTGTATCCGGGGTAGCGCACCAAACTGAGATCGCCCATCACCGACCCTGGCAACCGGAATCCCGGCTCAGGCGTGACACGCAGCATCTGCAGCTGACACAGGCGCAAGTCCTGGTGGCTCAGTCGCTCGGCAAACAAACCGTGCAGTTCGGTGTTGGTGCAGACTGCCACGCGCTCGGCGCGCAGCACCGCACGCGAGGTGCGCACGAGGGGCGTGGATATCTCCAGCACGGCTTCTCCAAAACGGAAAATCACACCGTGCTGTGCGGCCAGCCAGCGCGCCAGCAGGCCGATGGCCGTGCGGGACTCCACGCGCAGATCGTGTGGGCTGTAGAGTACGGCCTGCGCTGCGTCGAGCTGCAACACCGGCGCGCGCAGGGAGGCTTCGGCCGACGTGAGCAGCTCGCAGCCCTCGCCCATCTCCGTGCGCATGAAGGCTTCCAGAACCGCGTGGGCCGAAGGCCGCTGCGCACGGACGTACAGCCCACGGTGCAGAACCTCGATGCCCGCCTGCGGGGCCACCGTGTCCCACACTTCGCGCGAGCGGCGCGCCCGGCGCCAGGTGTCGCCTGCGCCCTGGCCCGTGACGGTGACAAAGCCGAAGTTGCGAATCGAGGCGCTGACACAGGCGGCGTCACGTTCGACGACGCAGACTTTGAGGCCTCGACGGGCCGCCGTGTAGGCATGGGCCAGGCCCACGATGCCCGCACCGACGACGATCAGATCGAAGTGCGAGGCATTTCTCGTCGGCTTGTGAAGGATATCTGTCATTTCAGGTAGCCATCCGGTGCGGGCTGCTGAGAGGTGGAGCGCCAGAGTCCAGAGAATCGGGGAAGGACGTTCATGCGGCTTCGGCCTCCAGGGCTGGGGCAGAGCCAATGAAGTTGCGCCCGCGTGCGCCGGTCAGTGCGTGCGCGACCATCCGCTCGGCCTCGGCGTCGGACACGCCGTAGTCGGCAAAGTGCGTGCCCACGCCCAGGCCTTCGATAAAGGCCGACAGCCTGCCAGGTGCGTCGGTCAGGGGGCCAAGCGCCTGCTGCAGCACGGCATCCCGCGCAGCGTCGCGCCCGATGGCCCGTGCCAGCACCAGCGGCAAGGGGAAGGCGCACGCAATGCCGTGCGGCAAGCCGTGGCGCAGCGTCATCTCGTACGAGATCGAATGCGCCAGCGCAGTGCGCGTGTTGGAAAAAGCCATGCCTGCCTTCAGGGCGGCCAGCGCCATCCGGCCCCGCAACTGCACGTTGTTCAGCGCCCCCATCAGGGCTGGCAATGTGGCAAAAATCTCTTGAACTGCGGCAACGGCGAAGGTGTCGGAGACCGGGTTGGCATTGACGTTCCAGATCGCTTCCAGCGCGTGCGACAGGGCATCGAGCCCGCTCTGCAGCGTGACGGACGCCGGCAGCGACAGCATGAGTTCTGGGTCGAGCAACGCGACCGAGGGCCAGGTCTGCGGCAGATGCAGCGAATATTTCTTCTGCGCCGCTTGGTCCCAGATCGTTGCCCAAGGCGTTACCTCGCTGCCCGTGCCTGCGGTGGTGGGAACGGCTATGAGTGGCTTGAGACGGGTCGGTGTGAAACCCTTGCCAGCCTCCAGCGCCCGAATCAGTTCGCCGAAGCTGCCATCGGTGGTGCCCACCATCAACGCCTTGGCGGTGTCGATGGCGCTGCCCCCACCCACCGCAATGAGGAGGTCGGCTTGCTCAGGCGCACCCCAGAAGGCTTCGTAGAGCGCGCGCAGCTCGCGCACATCGGGATTGGGTCGCACGTCGTCGATGACCTGGACGAGCGACGGCCCCAGAAGCTGTTCGATGCGATGGACCAGGCCCAGCGCGCGGGCTTCAGGAAAAGTCACAAGTGCCGCTTTGCGGCCGTCCACCAGCGCGGTAAGGGACGTGAGCGAACCGACTCCGTAGACGCTGCGAACGGGGTTAAAAAAAACGTGGGTCATGGGGGTTCTACGTAGAGGCTAGTGTGTGGTTCAACACGAGGTCGAACACATCGAAGTTGCGCAGGCGGCGGCCAGCATCCACGCCCTGCAGAGGCCGGTTGAACAGCAGCGGAACCTTCTGTTCCGACAGGCCGCCGTGGGAGCGCAGCGGCACGTCCAAAGCGCTCAGGTCGTGATCGGCAGGACGGGTGCCGAACACGGTCAGGTGATCGCCCAGCACCACCCAGTCACCGATGCGGTCGGTCGGCAGTTCGAAGCGCTGCGCAGCCTCCTCGCGCGGCAGCACCTGCTCCACGCCCGGTTGCACGCTCAGAACCTCTTGCACGCTCGAACCGAAAGCAGAAGCCGCATAGACCGTTGCAAAGGAGCCCAGCGCCCCGTGATGCACCACATAAGGGTCGGTGATGGGCAGGATCACGCGCGTGCTGCCAGCGCCCAGGCGTTCATCCAGAATCTGCTGCAGATAGAGCACCTGGGGCTGTCCGGCTGCGTCGGTTTTGGCGCTCATGCCATGGTCGGCTGTCAGACCGATCACTGCGCCCAGCGCGTCCATGCGGCCCAGGTAGCCGTCCATCATGGCGTAGAAATCGTTCGCTTCGGTCGTGCCGGGCGCGGCCTTGTGCTGCACGTAGTCGGTGGTCGACAGGTACATCAGGTCGGGGCGCCTCGTCTTTAGCAAGGCCACGCTGGCGGCAAAGACAAACTCGCTGAGATCGGCGCTGTAGACCGATGGCAACGGACGGCCGACCAGATCCAACGCATGGTCGATGCCGCCATCCGCCAGCGTCGCCTGGTCCGCCTTTTCGGCCGAGAAGCAGATGCCACGCAGGCCATGCCCCAGCAGGCGGCGCAGCTTGTCCTTGGCCGTTACGGCTGCGACGACGGCGCCTGCTTGCGCAAACGCGGCCAGCAAGGTGGGCGCTCGCAGGTAGGCGGGGTCGTTCATCATCACCTCGCCGCCGGTCGTCACATCGTAAAAGTAGTTGCCGCAGATGCCGTGCACCGAAGGCGGAACGCCCGTCACGATCGAGACGTTGTTGGGGTTGGTGAAGCTGGGCACCACGCTGTCGCCGGTCAGTGCGCCGTAACGCGACAGCACGCTGTCCAACCATGGCGTGACACCTGCACGGCGGGCCTGCACGAGGTAGTCGGGCTCGCAGCCATCAACACACACCACGACCACGGGCGCTTGCGGCCAGGCGTAGCGGCGCCCATTCACCTCGATAGCTTGTTGGGAATGTGGGGAAAGGGTCATCACAGGAATTCTTCAAAAAGGCACAGAGCGGGCATGCGCGCATCGGTGTGGTGCAGCCCTGGCCGAAGCCAGGATTGCGCCAAGGCGTTGTCAGATGAAGCGCTTGCGCACCTTGGCCGACACCACGTCGATCAGCGATACCGTGACCACCAAGATCAACAGAACGGCCGCAGTCTGGCCGTACTGGAAACTGCGAATCACCTCGTACAGCACCACACCGATGCCGCCCGCGCCCACCATGCCAACCACGGAGGCCGAACGCACGTTCGACTCGAAGCGGTACAGCGTGAAGCTGAGCCACAGCGGCATCACCTGCGGGATGACACCATGGATCACTTCTACCAGGCGGTGGCCGCCGGTGGCACGGATGCCTTCCACCGGGCGCGGGTCGATGGCCTCCACCGACTCGGAGAACAGCTTGGCCAGCGTGCCGGTGGTGTGGATCGCCAGGGCCAGCACGCCTGCGAAGGGACCAAGCCCGACGGCGACGATGAATAGCATTGCGAACACCATCTCGTTGATGGCGCGGCAGGCATCCATGAGGCGGCGCATGGGCTGATACACCCAGGCCGGCGCCACGTTGGAGGCACACAGCAGGCCTGCGGGCACGGCGGCCACCAAGGCCAGTACCGTGCCCCAGATGGCGATGTGCAGCGTGACCAGCATCTCCTTGGCGTAGATCCGCCAGTCGCGGAAGTCAGGCGGGAAGAAGTCGCTGGCGTAAGTGCTGATGTTGCCCGCATCGCGAACCAGGTCCAGCGGCCGGATCTCGGCACCCCGCCAAGCCCAGGCCAGCACGCCCATCACGGTCGCCCACACCACGTAGGTCAACACGCCCGGGCGCTCGCTTTCGGCGCGCGCCCGTAGGCGCTCCAGCGCTGCATCGCTGGGCGCGGCGCGGTGAAAGGTTGCGGTGTTCACAGTTTCAGTGCCGCCAGCTTGGCGTCAATCTCGGCCAGTTGCTTGGCGCGCGTTGCAGCGTCCAGCGCGGTGTCGTTCTCGACCTTGCTGCGGTCCTTGAACAGCTCCAGTTGCCGAATCGGCACCAACTGCGCATTGCTGGACTCGCGGAAGCCGCCGTAGTTGTAGATGTTCTTGAGGATCGTCTTTTCCTGTTCATCCGTCTTGGCGTAGTTCAGGACGAAGTTCTTGATCTTTGCTTTCACGGCCGGGTCCAGGTCCTTGCGCCAGACGAAGGGGTCGCTCGGGATCAGCGGGCTTTCCCACAGCACGCGCAGTTGGCTGGCCAGCTCGGGCTTGCTGGCTTTCAGCTTGTCCATCTCTTCGGTGTTGTTGGTGGCCACGTCGATCTGGCGGGCCAACACAGCTTGGATGTTGGCGCCGTGGCTGGCGTTGCGCGCCGTCTTGAAGGCCGTGCGGTAGTCGATCTTGTTTTGTGAGAACAGGTAGAAGGTCGGCACCAGGAAGCCCGATGTGGAGTTTGGGTCGCCGATGCCGAAGTTCAGCGACTTGCCGTTCTTCACCACGTCCTCCCACGACTTCAGGGGGCTGTCGTTGCGCGTGATGAGCAGGCTTTTGTAGCCGAAGCTGCCATCAGCAAACATGACCTGCGCAAAGACCTCGCCGTTGGCACGGTCCACGGCTTCCATAGCGGACTTGTTGCCGTACCAGGCCACCTGGATTTTGTTAAAGCGCATGGCTTCGATCACACCCGCGTAGTCGGGTGCGTAGAAGGACTTGACGCTCAGGCCTGTCTTCTTCTCCATGTCCTTAAAGAAGGGCTCCCAGCGTTCGCGCTGGGTGGACGCGGAGTCGGTGGCGATGATGCCGAAGTTGATGTCCTGCGCATGGGCGAAAGCCGCTGCGGCAGACAGGGCAGCAATGGCGAGGGTACGAAGCTTGAGCATGTAATTTCCTTTGGGGGTTGAAGGGAGTGGGTGCTGGCGTCAGGCCGCCAGCGCGAGTGGGATCACGTTGTTGACAGAGTCTTCGGTGCCTGGTTTTTCGGTACCCGGTTCTTGCAGCAGCTCTGCTGCGGCAGTGCCGTAGAGCTGTTCAAGAAAGCGCGGAGTCAACGCATCGCTGGGGCCGTCGTAGACCAAAGCGCCATCGCGCAGGGCCACCACGCGGTCGCAGTAGCGCTGCGCCAAGGCCACGTGGTGCAAGCTCACGACGAGCGTCATGCCGGACTCGCGGTTCAGGGCCGCCAGGTGCTCCATCACGCGGTGGGTGGACTGAGGATCCAGCGACGCAACCGGCTCATCGGCCAGCACCAGTTCAGCGCCCTGCAAGAGGACGCGGGCGATGGCTGCACGTTGCTGCTGACCACCCGACAGCGTCGATGCGCGCTGGAAGGCCTGGGGCATCAGGCCAATGGCATCGAGCGCGTCCAAGGCACGGGCCTGGTCATTCACGTGATATCGACCGGCCAGTGCGCGCCACAGCGGCGCCTCAGCAGCCAATCCCGTCATCACGTTGTTCATCACGCTCAGGCGGCCGACCAGGTTGAACTGCTGAAAGATCACGCCGATGCGCCGCCGCAGTGCGCGGATGTCCGGGCTGAGCCGACCTCGTGCCTGCAGCAACTGGCCAAAGGCTTCGATGCGGCCGCCGTCCGGGTCGGTGGTTTCGAGCCCGCACAGACAGCGGATCAGTGTCGACTTGCCAGAGCCGGAGGCACCCAGCAGTGCGACGCGCTCGCCGCGCCGCACCTCCAGAGAGACATTTCGCAGAGCCTGATGACTGCCGTAACTGCGCTTCACGGAGCTTGCGCTCAAGACGATGGGATTCATGAGATGGGAGGCCTTGCACGCCGAGTTGGCGATGGCCTTGCAACAGGGATGACGGCAGTATTTCGGCGCTGTTTGACGATTCCGTGACAGCGGAAGCTCCCTCAGCTATTTAGTCCATACAAAAAACTGTCATCAACTATTGATTCAATCTATGGATTCACCCAGACCCACCTGAACCTGTCTCCACACCTCCCATGCGACTGACCCAACTACGTTCTTTCCACGCAGTAGCAACCACCGGCAGCTTCACGGCCGCGGCCCGAAGCCTGCATGTCAGCCAGCCCACGGTGACTACGCAAGTGGGCCAACTGGAAGTGCTCTACGGCGTCGAGCTCTTCCATCGCGCGGGACGACGGGTTCGACCCACAGAGATGGGCGAACGCCTGATGACCTTGTCGCGGCAGATCTTTGGGTTGGAAGCGGAGGCTGTGCAATTGCTGCGAGAGTCGGGTGAGCTGCGCACGGGCCACCTGCGCGTGGCAGCGGTTGGTCCGTCACACGTCACGCGGATGCTGGTGGCGTTCAACCAGCACTATCCGGGAATCACGGTATCGGTGAGCACTGGCAATTCGCAGGAGGTTTTGGACCGGCTGGCGGATTACAGCGCCGATGTGGGCGTGCTCGCGCAGGTTGCTCACGACGAGCGCTTCGTATCCGTGCCCTATAGCGAGCACGCAGTGACCATTTTTTGTTCGACACAGCATCCCTTTGCACTGCGCCGCAGTATTGGAATTGCCGAGCTGCAGGGCGAGAGACTGATCCTTCGCGAATCGGGTTCTACGACCCGCAAGGCCATTGAAATGGCCATGGAGTCGGCGGGTGTGAAGCCCGATGTGGTCATGGAGATCGCCAGCCGCGAGATCATCCGCGAGGCGGTGCTGCAGAACGTTGGTGTAGCGGCCGTCTCGGAGGTGGAATATGTTCCAGGCCCCGGCTTGCGCGCAGTGCGAATCAGCGATGCCAAAGTGCGAACGTACGCGCACGTGGTGTGTTTGGCAGAACGTCAGAACAGCGCCATGGTGCGTGCCTTTGTGCAGTGCGCGCAGGATGCTCGACCTGCGAAGGAATCGGGCGCTCCCCAACGTTCAGCCACACCGTCGCTCTCGACCAACCCATAGCGCAGACCTCTTTGCGGAGAACAGCGGATGTTGCGGGCTGAAAGGAAAATCGTCTTCCATTGCCGCACCCGCCGCTTGGAGTGCAATAGACGTTTGCGAAGGCCGACGCGATGGTGGCCGGTGGCCGAAGCGGGGCACATCTCTGCGGACTGATCAATGAGTGGGTGGGCGGGGCACGGACTCATCGTGCTTCCCATGAGTTCTGTTCACAGATTTTTTAAGCAAAAATAGCCTCTAGCGCTTATCCATCAAGCGCTAGCAGCTATCAAATTTGAATCTCTCGCCGATGGATGTGTGCCATGCGCTGCCTCAGCGCAGACGCTTGAGCGTGGCGAGATACGCCACCACATCCTCACGCTCGCGTTCATCGTCCAGTTGGTAGTCCATGCCCTGGCCGGGGATCAGCGCCTCGGGGTTGGTCAGCCAGGCCTTGAGCGTGGCGCGTGTCCACAGCAGCTTGCTGCGCTGCAGCGCGGGCGAATAGTCAAAATCTTTGAGCGCCCCCGCGCGACGGCCCACCACGCCCACATGCGCGGGGCCGTCTCCGTGCACGTTGACGCTGTGGCAACTGCTGCAATGCGCTGCATAGACGGCGCGCCCCCGCTCCACGGATTGCGCCCTGCCGGGGCTGTGGGCGGCGCACAGCACAAGCAGTGCGGCCAATGTGGCAGTTGAACGAACGCGGTGCGAGGGAGGCGAGAGCAGGGGCTGGGTTTGCATGGGCGGCGGTTGAATGAAAGGGAGTGCGCTGGCGACCCGGCAGAGCGCGCAAGGCGATGTGGACCCTTGGAGTACGGCCCGGACCCGCGGCTGGATTCAACCGGCGGGCACATCCCTCTGGCAGTCTCTTCACGACGGGTGCTCGCCAGAAAACAGGTTTTTTTTGCCGCTGGCTACATCCAAAGGGCTGGTTGTGGCGTATTCACCTACAACAGCAAATCCCTGCAACCCCGTGAAAACCGGCCTATCCCAGAGAATGGGCGCATGAGCACCCCCCAACCAGATCGTGAACTGATGGACCTTCTTGACCGCATCGCCGCGCAGGACGACTCCGCGCTCAAAAGGCTGTACGAGCGCACCTCGTCACCGCTTTTTGGACTGGCGTTGCGCATTGTTCGCAACCGCGATGCGGCCGAGGACGTGCTGCAAGAGGCGTTCATGGGCATCTGGCGCGGGGCCGGCAACTACCGCGCCTCGCTCAGCCCGCCGATGGCGTGGATGGGGCTCATCGTGCGCAGCAGGGCGCTGGATGCTTTGCGCAAACGCACCAGCGACCGCTCGGACCTGATGAACGAGCTGGACGACGACATGGCGCAGATTCTGGAAGGCGACTCGCCCAACCCCATGGATGCCGCCGACGCCAGCGAACAGGCCTTTGCCTTGCACCAGTGCCTGGGCAAGTTGGACCACAAACAGCGCGAAGTGGTCAGCCTGGCCTACCTGCGCGACCAAAGCCACGGTGAGCTGGCCGAACAGCTCAAGCTGCCGCTGGGCACCGTCAAGACCTGGATTCGGCGCGGGCTGGAACAGCTGCGCACCTGCATGGCACGTTACGCCTGAGCACGGAAGGTCACCATGAACATCACCCAACACCCCGAACTGCTCGACCGCCTGGCTGCCAACTATGCACTGGGCACACTGCGCGGCGGCGCACGCCGTCGCTTTGAAACCCTGGCCCGCGAGCACGCCACCGTGCGCGCCGCCGCCCTGGTGTGGCAGACCCGATGGTCCGGCCTGACCGAGCTGCAGCCCGCAGTCAACCCCGCTGACGTTGTATGGACGCGCATCGACAACCTGGTGCAGGCCGACAAGGCCGCCGCCGCCATGCAGGCTGCACGCGCTGCCGAGCCGCCCGCAGCCCACGTCGGCTGGTGGCGCAACCTGCTGGTGTGGCGCGGCGCTGCGGCGGCCGGGGCCATTGCCACGGTGGCCGCGGTGCTGGTCGGCGTGCAGGTCAACGGCGGTCTGCGCACCACCTCGGGCGCGCAGATTGCTGCACTGCAGCAGCAGTTGCAGGCGGCGCCGCAGATTCAATACGTGGCGGTGTTGGCGGACGACAAGGCTGCCGCATCGATGCTGGTCACCTTCGATCCCAAGAACAACCAGCTAGTGCTGCAACGCGTGGGCGGCTTCCAGGAAGGTGCGGACAAGTCCCTGCAACTGTGGGCGCTGCCACCCGCCGGTGGCCCGCGTTCGCTGGGGGTGCTGGGGCAAGACAAGCTGCTCAAGCTCGTGGCCGACGAGGGCGACGTGAAAGAAGTCCCCACATTGGCAATTAGCCTGGAGCCGCGTGGCGGAGTGCCTGGTGCCACCGGCCCCACTGGACCCGTGCTTTTCAAGGGATCTTTGATTCGGAAAGAGACATGATTTTTTGCAGCGGCGCGCTTTGATTGGTTGTTTCAAATCACAGATTTTTTGCGGATGTGGCATCGGTAGTTTCCCGATTTGCATCGCCTTTATTTGCTGTTTTTTGCGTCGGCAATAGAAAGAATGGGGCTGGAGAGAAAAACCACATCCAAAGGGCTGTGGGGTCCGTAGTGGATGGTGGGAGGCGCCGCTTCCCTACTTACCCACGAGGAGATCTCCATGAATTTGAGGAAACTCAATTTAGTTGCAGTTGCTGCAATGGCCGTTTGCACTGCGGGTGTCAGTCTGGCATCCAGCCACCGCGAGGCCCCGTTCATCACGACCCAGCCCAAGGTTGATGGCGCCGATTTTTATCTGTTTAACAGCTATGAACCGGGGCGAGCGGCTTTTGTCACGATGATCGCCAACTACCTCCCCTTGCAGGACGCATATGGTGGGCCTAATTATTTCAGCCTGGATTCCAATGCGCTGTATGAGATCCATATCGACAACAACGGCGATGCGTCAGAAGACATCACGCTGCAGTTTCGCTTCAAGAACACGCTGAACAACGCGGGCAACGGCATCACGCTGGACATCGGCGCAGATGGCGCCAAGAAAAAAGTGGCTATTCCACTGCGCAACGCCGGTGGTATCAGCGGTGGCGCATCTGACCCGCTGTCCTACCGCGAAGAGTATGAGATGTTCATTGTGCGTGGCGATCGCCGCACGGGTAAGCGCGAGCAGATCACGATGGCGGGCGGAGGCAGCACCTTCACCAAACCGATTGACTACATCGGAGAGAAGTCACTGGGCAACGCCGCAACCTATGACGCCTACGCAGGTAAATATGTCTATGGCATCAACATCCCCGGGTGCTCCACTCCCGGCAAGGTATTTGTCGGCCAACGCCAAGATCCGTTTGCCGTATCGCTTGGTACCATTTTTGATCTGGTCAACGCGCCTGCAGGCGTGATCACGAGCGAGTCGAATGCCGCGGCCTTTGGCGCCGGGCAGATCGCCAGCAAGAACGTGACTTCGCTCGCCGTGGAAATGCCCACCAACTGCTTGACCGCTGCTTCGGGCGAAAAAGTGATCGGTGGCTGGACCACGGCCAGCCTGCGCCAGGCCCGATTGCTCAACGGCAAGCCGGAGTCGGGCCTGCAAGCCAGCGAAAAGGCGGGTGGCGCATGGACACAGGTGTCGCGCCTGGGCATGCCGCTGGTCAATGAAGTGGTGATTGGCCTCAAGGACAAGGACAAGTTCAACGCGTCCAAGCCCAAGGATGACGCCGCCAACTTTGCGGACTATGTCACCCACCCCACGCTGCCAGCGTTGATCGAGGTGTTGTTTGGTGCCAAGGCCCCCACCAACTTCCCGCGCACAGATCTGATGACCGCGTTTTTGACGGGCTTGCCCACGGTTAACCGCCCTGGCAACGTCACGGCCCTCGGTGCGGGAGGCCCCTTGGCCGAAATGCTGCGCCTGAACACGGGCATTGCGGCCACTGCTGCGGGCGCTCAAAGCTCTTTGGGTGTGGTGGCGGGCGATGCTGCGGGCTTCCCGAATGGTCGGCGCCTGGGGGACGACGTGGTGGATGTTTCTCTGCGGGTCGCCATGGGAGCGCTGTGCACTGTCACGGGTGCCGCAGACGCGTTGAAGGTAGGTTGCAAGCCTGCAGACGCACCTGCGGGCGGTGTGGAGTTTGTGGATGGGTCACGCACCAAGGCCACGGACTACCGCACCGCCTTTCCATACGTGAACCCACCCCTGCCAGGCGCCAAGAACTTCTGATTCAAAGGAGCAAGACCATGCACAAAATACTTCGAACTCAACAGTGGGCGCTCGCACTGGTGGCCCTGCTTGCAGTTGCAGGCTGCGGAGGCGGTAACGACAACACCGCTGATACAGGCGCGGGGCCCGTTGTGGTGGATGCCTTTGCCTACGTTCGGCCCATTGTGGCCAGCGGTGCATCAGAAACCGCTGAGCCCCAGGAGGTGAACCAGATCGTGCTGTCCAGCAGCGAGACCCAAGAGCCTGATTCGCGGCTCTGAAGGTTGTGCAGTGACCCCGTGACTGCACGTTTGCGCGTGCGCATCGGGGTCACTGCGGGCCCTGCTTTCCTGCGAGATCGTGAACGCGATCTCAGCTCCCTTCCCCATTTCGCGCAAAGACGACATGAAAAGCTCTGTTCACCGGTATTTGGTCCTGGGCGTTGCGCTTTGGAGTTGCGCATTGCTTGCAGCGGTGCCGAAAGATCTTCGTCCCAGCGTGGATACCGAGGTGATCGAAAAACTGCCCGCGCGGGTCAGTGCAGCCCCGGCCACCCCCCAGGCTGCTGCCGAGGCCGCTCGCCGCTGGATCACCCTCTCCCGCGAGACGTCAGACCCTCGCTACCTGGGGCGCGCGCAAGGCGCAATGGCCCGCTGGTGGAACCAGCCCGACGCACCCTCCGACCTGATGGTTTTGCAGGCTACCGTTGAGCAAAGCCGACATGAATTTTCTGCAGCACGCGCCACTTTGCAGCGCGCCTTGCAGGCCAATCCGGCCCACACGCAGGGCTGGCTCACCCTGGCCACGCTGGAGCGTGTGGCTGCACGTTATTCCGCTTCTGAGTCGGCATGCCGCAACGTGGCGCGGTATGGCGCAGCGCTGTATGCCACGGCCTGCTTGTTGGAGAACAAGTCATTGCAGGGTCAGCATGATGCAGCGCGCAAGGGCTTCACGGCGCTGACACTGCAATTGGACGACTCGCCGAACCGTGCGTGGGTCCTCTCGCTCCTGGCCGAGAGTGAGGAGCGAGCCGGTCGCGACGACGCTGCCGACGCTGCTTACCGCCGCAGCCTGGCGGACGCGACCGATGGCTACACCGCGCTGGCTTACGCTGACCTGCTCCTGCGGCGCAGCCGAGCGGAGGCTGCTATTGAAGTTCTCAAAAACCAGCCAGAAAGTGATGGTGTGCTGTTGCGGCGCGCCTACGCGCTGCGCTTGATCGGCGACGCTGGCTGGAAAGGGTTGACGAGCGATCTGCAGGGCCGTTACGCCGCCATTGCCGCCCGCGGTGAGGAGCTGGATACGCATGCCCGCGAGCGCGCCTTGCTCGCCCTGTGGCTTCAAGGCGATCCGTCGGATGCCTGGCGTGCTGCGCAAGCCAACCTGGCGTTGCAAAAGGAGCCCCTTGACTGGTGGCTGGCGTTACAGACATCCGAGCAAGCTGGCGATGCGTCGGCGCACCAGGCTGTTCGGCAGGCCTTGCTTCAGTCGGGCCTCAAGGATGCGCGCCTGGCACGGTGGCAGATTGAGGGGGCTCGATGATGCGGTTTTTCCAACGAACAAACACCGTTTGTAAAAACTGGGTGCCAAGCGTCTGGTTGGTTGTTGCTGGTGCGCTGGCACCCCCTGCCTGGGCGCACAAGGCCAGCGATGCCTACCTGCGCGTATCTGATGTGGCTGCGTCCAATGGACAAAGCCCCTCGGGTGCGGTGGGGCTGCAACTGTCGCTCGCGCTCAAGGATGTGGATGCTGCGCTTGAACTGCTGGATGCGGATGGCGACCGGAAGCTCACTTGGGGGGAGATTCGACAAGCCACCCCGGCCGTCGCGCAGTGGGCGAGTGCGGGTGTGCAGTGGCAGTGCGGTGACGTGGTAACGCCCTTGGCATGGCGCTTTGAAGCGCTGGAGCAGCGCACCGATGGCCGGTATATCCGTTTTGCCTCCGCGCTGGACTGCCCCGCCGCCAAGACCCTGGCACTCACCTACCGTTTGATGCAGGGTATCGACCCCACACATCGCTTGCTGGTGAGTGGCGAGCTGAACCAACAGCCGTTGGCTGCTGCGCTGGCGCCCGACGGACGTTCCAGCAGCGATCTGCGGACGGCACGACTTGGTGATTCCTCGGGAGTTTTGAGCCCCCAGACGTCCAGCACCACCCGCGGCGGTTTCGCCACGATGCTGCACTTTGTCACCGAAGGTGTGCATCACATCCTGGAGGGGTACGACCACTTGGCATTTCTGCTGGCTTTGTTGCTGCCGATTTCTCTGCTGCAGCGGCGCAGGTCCACCCGCAAGGATGCTGCCGGGTTTTTTAGCGAGTCCCCGGAGAAGGCCCACCAGAGTGGAATCAAAACACTGCTGATCACAGTGACCAGTTTTACGCTGGGCCACTCGGTCACGCTGGTGTTGGCGGGCCTGGGTTGGGTCACCGTGTCGGGCAACTGGGTGGAGCCGGCAATTGCCATCAGCATTGGAATATCGGCGTTGCTCAACCTGTTTCCCGTCAAGGGCCTGCAAAGCGTATGGCTGGCCCTGGGCTTTGGGCTGGTACACGGGCTGGGTTTTTCTGGGGTACTGGTGGAGGCAGGGGTCTCTGGCACCTTGTTGGTGTGGGCGCTGGCGGGGTTCAACCTGGGGGTAGAAGCAGGCCAGCTCATGGTGGTGGCCCTGTGGTGCGCGGTCTCTGTGGTCTTGGTGCGCTGGTCGCTGTATCACACCGTGGTGGTGCGCGGCGGCTCGGTCGCTTTACTGGTTTTGTCCCTGTACTGGACCGTCCAGCGGATCGCTTCTTCGGGATGACCGTGCGATTGAACCGCGGTTGCGCGCAAAGACCTTGGTACGCACTCAAATTTTGAATCCAGCCGATGTTCCTGTGCGTAACTACGCTGCAGTAGCATTTTTTAACAAAATACAGGAACACCGCTATGAATACATCCCATTTGTTTGTAGTGACGGCCGGACTCGCGCTCGCCGCTATTTCTGCCCAGGCGGACACCGGCAAGCTGCTGCTGACCGGCGGCGTCAGCACCATTGCCGGGTCGGCCGGCGGCGGGTTGACGCCTTGGGCCGTCATCGGCAGCAACGCCACGGCCGGTGAGGTGGGCTTCAGCGGCTACGTTACGCGCGCGGCCACGCAGGACTATGGCCTCACGGGCTACGGCGTGGCGGTGGGGCTTCATGACCGGGTGGAACTGTCGCTGGCGCGCCAGGATTTCGATGCATCTCCCGCCATCGCCTTGAACGGCATCGCGCCCTTTGGCGTCACGCCGGGCCAGCACATCAAGATGGATGTGATCGGCATCAAGGTCAAGGTAGCGGGCGATGCCGTGCTGAACGCTGATTCGTTCATGCCGCAGATCGCCGTGGGGCTGGAGCACAAGCAGACGCGCCCCGGCTCCATCGGGTCGGTACTCGACTTTCTGGGCACCAAAACCAGCGGCACCGATGTGTATGTGAGCGCCACCAAGCTGCTGCTGGCGCAAAGCCTGCTGGTCAACGGCACGCTGCGCTACACCAACGCCAACCAGAACGGCCTGCTGGGTTTTGGCTCTGCCGCACCGGGTAAAAACAGCCGCAGCCTGCAGCCCGAGTTCTCCATTGCCTATCTCATCAACAAGAACCTGGCGGTGGGCGCTGAATATCGCTTCAAGCCCAACAACCTGCAGGCGCTGGGTGCCGCTGTGGGCCTGGGCGCAGCGCTGCGCGAGGACGACTGGAAGGACATCTTCATCGCCTGGGCGCCCAGCAAGAACCTGTCGCTGACGCTGGCCTATGTGGACCTGGGCCGCATCGTGCCGGGCGTCACCAACAACCGCCGCCAGACGGGTTACTACCTGTCGGCCCAAGTCGCTTTCTGAGGAGATTGTTTCCATGACGCACCCCAAAACCCTCATTGCCATCGCCCTTTCACTCGCGCTGAGCAATCTGCTGGCCCAGCCAGCCTTTGCGCAGACCAGCCCCGTCACGGCCACGGCGCCCGCAGGCCTGTACCAGGCGCTGGGCGAAAAGCCCGGCATCACCCGCTTGATGGACGACTTTGTGAACCGCGTGGTCAAAGACCCGCGCATCGGCGGCCATTTCAAGGACGTAAAACCCGCCGCCCTCAAGGAGAGCCTGACCGACCAGATCTGCCAGTTGAGCGGGGGGCCTTGCAAATATGAAGGCGCTGACATGAAATCGGCCCATGCCGACATGGACATCAACAAGGGCCATTTCAACGCCCTGGTCGAGGTGCTGCAAAGCGCCATGGATGCCCAGGGCATACCGTTCGCCCAGCAAAACCGCCTGCTGGCCTTGCTGGCGCCCATGCACCGCGATGTGATCACCATCCGCTGAAAAAATGTACCTATGAAAAATACTATGGTTTTTGTAGCTGCTAGCGCTTTGTGGATAAGCGCTAGCGCCGGAAATGTTCAAATTCAGGTGCTGGACCGCGACGGCAAGCCCGTGCCCGAAGCCGTGGTGGTGGTGTACCCCGGCGGCACGGGCGGCACACCGCCCAGCCTGCTGCAACCCAACCCCACCATCGAGCAGGAAAAGATGCGCTTCGTCCCCGCCGTCACGGTGGTTGCGCCCGGTGCCACCGTGCGTTTTACCAACCAGGACCGCTGGGACCACCACGTGCGCGGTGCTGCTGCGGGCCTGTCATCGGCGGCGGCCACCAACGGCTTTGAGCTGCGGCTGGCAGGCAAGGCCGATGGCAAGCCCGCCAATTCCACCGAGGTCAAGCTGGACTCGGCAGGCGTGGTGCTGTTGTCGTGCCACCTGCACGGCTCCATGCGCGGCCATGTGTTTGTGACGGATTCGGCCTGGACCTTCAAGACCGACGCCGACGGCATTGCGCGGTTTGCGGGGGTGCCCGATGGCGCTGCACAGGTGCGCGTGTGGCATGCCGAGCAACTGGTGGACTTGCCACGCAAAACATTGAACGTAGTGCCGGGGCCGGTGCTGGATACCGTGCAGTTGAGCGTGGTGCCGCGCGTGCGGCGGGCGCCGCCTGCTGCTCCTTCTACGACGCCTGGAGGGCCGATGGGAGGGTATAGCCAGGGGCCTGGGAGGAGCGTGGAGCAGGTGGCGCATCGGCATTGAGAGCCTGGGAGCGCGCGATCCAACCCCACTCAAAATTACTCCGCCAACAAATCACTCAACGCGCGCGCCACCACCTTCGTCGCTCGGCGCAGGTCTTCCAGGTCCAGCCTTTCATCCGCCCGCTTGGCATGCGATTCCAGCACCGTGCGCGGCCCGGCCCCGAAAATGACGCCGGGAATGCCACGCTCTACATACAGCCGCACATCGGTGTACAGCGGCGTGCCCACCGCAGGCACCGGCTCGCCCATCACCGCCAGCGCATGTTTCTGGATGGCGTCGACCAGCGGCTGGTTGCCCGCCAGCGGCGTCATGGCGTTGGCCAGCAGCAGGCGTTTGATGTCCACGCTGATGCCCGCCCGCTCGCCCGCGGCCTGCTCGATCACGCGGCGGATGGTGGCCTCGACTTCCACCGGGTTTTCTTCGGGGATCATGCGGCGGTCCAGCTTGAACATGACCTTGCCGGGCACGACGTTGGTGTTGGTGCCGCCCTCGATGCGGCCCACGTTCAGGTAGGGGTGTTTGATGCCTTCGACCTTGGACGTGACCTTCTTGTATTCATCGTTTTGCGCGTACAGCGCGTTCAGGATGTGCACCGCGCCCTGCAGCGCGTCCACGCCGGTGTGGGGCACGGCGGCGTGGGCCATCTTGCCGTGCACGGTGATTTCCATCTGCAGGCAGCCGTTGTGGGCGGTGACGACCTCGTAGCTGAAGCCCGCGGCAATCAGCAGGTCGGGTTGGGTCAGGCCCTTCGCCAGCAGCCAGCCGGGGCCCAGTTCGCCGCCAAATTCTTCGTCGTAGGTGAAGTGCAGTTCGACCGCGCCCTGGGTGGGCTTGGCCACTGCTTCCAGCGCGCGCACGGCAAAGGTAAAGCTTGCAAAGTCGCCCTTGCTGACGGCGGTGGCGCGGCCGTACATCTTGCCGTCGACGATCTCCGCGCCGTAGGGGTCGTGGGTCCAGCCTTCGCCGGGTGGCACCACGTCGCCATGGGCGTTGAGGGCAATCGTCTTGCCGCCCTGGCCGTACGGGCGGCGCACGATGAGGTTGGTGATGGATTCCATGCCATAGGCCACCACATCGGTGGCGGGCACGGCGTGTTTTTCGGCCTCGTAGCCAAAGTCTCTCAAAAGCTCTGCCGTGCGCTCGGCGTGGGGCGCGTTGTTGCCAGGCGGTGTGTCGGTGGGCACGCGCACCAGGGCCTGCAGAAAGCGCACTTCCTCGTCAAAGTGCTGGTCGATCCAGGCGTCCAGCGTGTCGTAATGGGTGGTCGTCATGCTTGTTGTTCCTCGGCAAGCTGGTGCAGGAGCTGCGTGAATGCGTCTACAGCCAGCTGGATGTCGTTGTTGGTGGTGCTTTCCAGCGGGTTGTGGCTGATGCCGGAGTTCTGGCCGCGCACAAAAAGCATGGCCTGCGGCAAGATTTCATGCAGCTTCATCGCGTCGTGGCCGGCGCCGCTGGGCATGCGGAACACGGGCACGCCCAGCGTGTCTACCGCGCGCTCCCAGTGGTGTTGCCAGGCGGGGGCGCTGGGGGCGGCTGCGGCGCGCATGGATTCTTCCAGCGTGTAGCGCAGGCCGCGCCGCTGGGCGATGCGCGCCAGCTCGTCGAGCACGTCGCTGACCAGTGCATCGCGCTGCGGGTCGGTGGGGGCGCGCAGGTCCAGGCTGAATTGGCAGCGGCCGGGCACCACGTTGATGGAGCCGCCGGGCACGTTCAGCAAGCCGATGGTGCCGACCGAGTCGCCGTCCTTGGCGGCGCGCTGCTCGATGTACAGCGCCAGCTCGGCCACCGCCACGGCCGCGTCGCGGCGGCGGTCCATGGGGGTGGTGCCGGCGTGGCTCGCGGTGCCGATCATTTCGGCAATAAACCGCACGCCGCCGTTGATGGAGGTGACCACGCCCAGCGGCAGGTCCAGTTCGTTGAGCACCGGGCCCTGCTCGATGTGCACCTCGACAAAACCCAGGTACTGCGCGGCGTCGCGCTGCAGCTTGGCAATGTCGTCAATGCACAGCCCTGCATGCTCCATGGCGGCGCGCATGGTGATGCCGTCGGCGTCCTTCTGGTCCAGCCAGGCGGGGTTGAAGTGGCCGATGAGCGCGCCCGAGCCCAGAAAGGTGGCCTTGTAGCGCTGGCCTTCTTCTTCGGCGAAGGCAATGACTTCGATGCCAAACGGCAAGCGCTTGCTGGCGCGGTGCAGTTCGCGCACGCAGGCCATGGGCACAAAGATGCCCAGGCGGCCGTCGTATTTGCCGCCGTTGCGCACGGTGTCGTAGTGCGATCCGGTCATGAGGTAGCGCGCACCGGGCGTTGCCGGGTGGTAGCGGCCCACCACGTTGCCTACAGCGTCAATAGTTACTTCATCAAAACCGCATGAGTTTTTCATCCAGAACTCGATTCGCTCAGCGCAGGCCCGGTGCGCGTCGGTCAGGTAGGTGACGGTGAGCTGGCCTTTTTCGGCAAAACCGGGGTCGCTGTATTTTGCGAGTTCTTCGAGAGCATCCCATGTTAGGTTGCCAAGCTCTGGCACGTAGCCGAACTTGTCGTTCAGCCGGATCTCGGCAATGCGGTGGATGTTGCGCAGCGCCTCGGCCACCTCGAAGTCGGGGTGGTTGTCCAGCCGCCGCGCAAAGGTGTCGATGATTTCCTTTTTGGACAGGCCCGCGCCTCGGGGCCCGCGCACGGCCAGGATGAACGGGAAGCCGAAGCGTTCGTTGTACGCGGTGTTGAACTGCTGAATGCGCTCGAACTCTTGCGGGCTGCACTGCGTGAGGCCCGCCTTGTTCTGCTCGTTGGTCGACTCGGCCGTCAGGTTCTGCGCCACCATGGCCTTGCCTGCCAGCTCGGGGTGGGCGCGGATCAGCGCCAGCTTGGCATCCAGCTCTGCCGTGCGCACCACCTGCGCCAGCGCGTGCTTCAGGTGCGCCAGCGAGCGAAATGGCCGCTGCGCCAGCGCCTGCTCGGCAATCCAGGGGGAGTGTTCGTACAGGCCGTCCAGCAGCTGCAGGGCGTCTGCGGCGCCAGCGGTATTGAGTTGTTCCAGAGTCAATGACATGGTGAATGCTTCAAAAAAGTGAGCTGCTAGCGCTTATGGAATAAGCGCTGGAGGCTGTTTTGGTTCATAAAACCGGCGCCGGGTAGCGTTGCGCCCAGTGGCGCGCGATGTCGATGCGCCGGGCCACCCACACCCGGTCGTGCTGCGCAATGTGGTCCAGAAACCGCTGCAGCGCCGTGATGCGACCGGGGCGGCCCAGCAGGCGGCAGTGCATGCCAATGCTCATCATCTTGGGGGCGTTGTCGCCGTTCGGGTCGCCCTCGGCGTACAGCGCATCGAACGTGTCTTTCAGGTACTGAAAGAACGGGTCGGCGTGCGAGTAGCCCTGGGGCAGCGCAAAGCGCATGTCATTGCAGTCCAATGTGTAGGGCACGATCAGTTGGGGCGCTGCGGTGCCATCAGTTTTTTGCACCTTCATCCAGAACGGCAGGTCGTCGCCGTAGTAGTCGCTGTCGTATTCAAAGCCGCCAAAGTCGGCCACCAGGCGGCGGGTGTTGGGGCTGTCGCGGCCGGTGTACCAGCCCAGGGGCCGCGTGCCCGTCATGCGCTGGAGGATGTCCATCGCCTCCTGCATGTGCGCGCGCTCGACGTCTTCGGGGATGTGCTGGTAGTGAATCCACTTGAGGCCGTGGCAGGCGATTTCGTGGCCCAGCTCGACAAAGGCCGCCGTCAGCTCGGGGTGGCGCTGCAAAGCCGTGGAGACGCCAAAAACGGTGAGTGGCAGCTTGCGCTTTTCAAACTCGCGCAGGATGCGCCACACGCCAGCGCGCGAGCCGTATTCGTAAATACCTTCCATGCTCATGTGCCGCTCGGGGTAGCTGGCGGGGTTGAACATTTCGGACAGAAACTGTTCGCTGCCCGCATCGCCGTGCAGCACAGCGTTCTCGCCGCCTTCTTCGTAGTTCAGCACGAACTGCACCGCAATTCGGGCGCCGCCCGGCCATTGCGCGTGGGGCGGGTTCTTGCCGTAGCCGATGAGGTCGCGGGGGTAGGGGGCGGTGGCGTCGTAGATCGTCATGGTGAAAAGGTGGGGTTCAGGAGGCCAGCGCGGCAGCCAGGTCGCTGGCGGGTCGCTTGCGGTCAAAGGTCAGGCTGGCTTCCACGTGTTCGAGGTGGCTTTGCATCAGCGCCACGGCGCGTTCTTCATCGCGCGCGGCCAGGGCGGTCACGATGTCGGCGTGTTCCTCGTGCGAGTGTTCGGCCGCGCTAGCAGACTGGTACATCAGCGTGATGAGTGCGCAGCGCGAGATCAAGTCGCCCAGCATCTGCGCCAGCACCTCGTTGCCCATCAGCTCTGCCATGCGCACATGGAAGTCGCCCAGCAGCTCGGTGCGGCTGCTGGCGTCGGCGGTGACCATGGCGGCCTTCTCGCTGGCCACATGGGCGCGCAGGGCCTTGATTTTTGCCGCCGTTGCGCTTTGCACAAACGCGCGCGTCATCTCGGTCTCCAGCATGCGGCGCACGGCAAACACCTGGCGGGCTTCTTCAACGGAGGGGGTGGACACAAACGCGCCGCGCGCAGGCTCCAGCGTGACGAGGCGGTTTTGTGCCAGCTGAAACAGCGCCTGGCGCACCAGCGTGCGCGACACGCCAAAGTGGTCGGCCAGTTTCTGCTCGGCCAGCTTGGTGCCGGGTTGCAGGCGGTGCTCTACGATGGCGCGGGTCAGCGCGTCAACAATCGCGCTGGTGGATGAGGATTCCATGGCGGCATGATACGGTGGATGGCGAAAAGTGTATACACTTTTGGTCTACACAGTTCGACCCACGTTCGACCCACGCCGTCGCGTCTGTGGACCGCGTCACCACCTGAGGAGATTCCCCATGGGCCTTAGTACCCACGTTCTGGACACGATGCACGGCTGCCCCGCGGCTGGCATGGAGGTCGCTTTGTATTCCACCCATGGCGACGCCGCCACGCTGCTGCAGCGTCTGGTGCTCAACAGCGATGGCCGCACCGACGCGCCGCTGTTCGACAACGCCAGTCTGCGCACCGGCACCTACCGGCTGCGTTTTGACGTGGCGGGGTACTTCAAGGCCCGGGGCGTGTTGTTGCCCGAACCCAATTTTCTGAACCAGGTGAGCCTGGACTTTGGCATTGCGCATGCCGACCAGCACTACCACGTGCCGTTGCTGGTCAGCCCCTGGAGCTATTCGACGTACCGGGGGTCGTGAGACTGCTCTCAAATAAATAGCTGGTTGCGCTTGTTAAATAAGGAATTCAGATTAAAAACCATCTGAAACCCAATGAAATCAAGCGCTGCCTGCTATCTTTTTCTAAAGCTGGCCTTCGGTGAGGGTATCTAATTGGAAGTGGCCACTCTTGTCCCACAGCCAGGTGTCGGTGTAGGTGACCTTGCCCATGCGCGTGGGCGCCGGGAAGGGGCCTGCGGCGCGCACGGTGCGTTCGATTTCGGCCACCACTTCGGGCGCGTGTTTGGGGGCGCGCATCCAGTTCAGACGGGTGACCTTGCCCGTGCGGTCAATGTCAACCTCCAGCACGCCGATGGCATACAGCAGCGGCGGCAGTTTGCCTTTGAACACGCGGTCCTTGTTCAGGCCGTACAAGTGCGTGGCGGCGTCCTGGCGGTAGGCGCGGGGTGTGCTGGCCGCCGATGTGCGGGCCGAGCCCGCGCTGGCAGGCACGGGGCCTTTGATGCCCGGGGAGGGGTCGGCGCTGGGCGTGCGGCTGTCCTGCACGGGGGGCGGTGGCTCAGGGGCTGCTTTGCAGGCTGCCACCAGTGCCGCCACAGAGGCCATGAGCCCGGCTAGCAGCCAGTGGCGGCTGCGGGTACTGGGGGGGCGCTCGGGGGCTGAAGACGGCATGATGGATTGAAGTGGCTGGTGCATCGCCCTGGATGGCGGGCCTGCGACATGTGTGAAGGAACTGGATTGACTGATTTGCGTTTGCTGATGGACGCCCTGAAGGGCGCTCCGGCTTGTCTCGTGCGGGTGGAGTCTACCGAAGGCTCGGCCCCGCGTGAAGCGGGCGCCTGGATGGCCGTGTTTGCGGAGCACATCGTGGGCACCATCGGTGGGGGGCACCTGGAGCTTCAGGCCATTGCCGAAGCCCGTCGCCGCCTGGGCGGGGCGCCGGGCTCCGCGCAGGCCCATTCACCGATGCGTTTTGCCTTGGGGCCAGCGCTGGGTCAGTGCTGCGGCGGCGTGGTGCACCTGGGTTTTGAACGCCTTACCGCCGCCGATCTGGCGCCCGCCGCCGGGCTGCGCCAGCGCCTGGCGCCGCAGCAATACCCCGTGGCGCTGTTCGGCGGCGGCCACGTGGGCCATGCGCTGGCGCGGGTGCTGGCCCCCTTGCCCTTCGCGCTGACCTGGATCGACAGCCGCGACGGCATCTTCCCCAACCCGGTGCCCGAAGGCGTGGTGTGCGAACACTCTGATCCCGTGCAACAGGCCGTACCGCACCTGGCGCCGGGCAGCCGCGTGCTGATCATGAGCTTCAGCCACGCCGAAGACCTGGACGTAGTGGCCGCCTGCCTGCGCCGCCAGCGCGAGCACGGCGATCTGCCCTTCATCGGCCTGATTGGCAGCAAGACCAAGTGGGCCACCTTCAGCAACCGCCTGCACGGGCGCGGTTTTGCGCAGGAAGAACTGGCACAAGTCACCTGCCCCATCGGCATCCCCAGCATTGAGGGCAAAGAGCCCGACGTGATCGCCGTGGCGGTGGCGGCGCAGTTGTTGCAAACCCTGAAGGAGACAGCCCGAGGGTAATTCCGGCCCTCCATGCCTCGGTTTGGGGCTGGAGTCGGGAACAAATCCTGCATACACTTTTCACTGTTTTTGATGTTCAAGGGTCGCAGCGGTGCCCCGGCAGATTTTTGCCAAGGTGCGCGACCCCCTTCTTCTGCTCAGAGCGCCCGCAGTGGTGAGCAGGTTTGCTGTTGTGGCGCATCTGCGCCACCAAGGTTGAGATATGGAAAGCTACTTTCTCGACTGGGCCAACCTGCTGTTGCGCTGGGTCCACGTCATCACCGCCATCGCCTGGATTGGCTCGTCGTTCTACTTCGTCTTTCTGGACAGCAGCCTTACGCCGCCCGAAGACGAAGACCTCAAAAAACAGGGCGTCAGCGGCGAGCTCTGGGCCGTACACGGCGGCGGTTTCTACCACCCCGTCAAGTTCGCGGTGTCGCCGCCCCAGTTGCCCAAACACCTGCACTGGTTCTTCTGGGAAAGCTACAGCACCTGGATCAGCGGCTTTGCGCTGTTCACCGTGTCGTACCTGTACAGCGCCAGCACCTACCTCATCGACAAGTCGAAGATGGACTGGGCGCCTGCCACCGCCATCGTGGTGGCGCTCGCGTTCTTCGTCGTGTTCTGGCTGCTGTACGACGCCATCTGCCGCATCTTTGGCCAGAAGAAAAACGGCGATGCCATCGTCGGCGCGCTGGTGTTCGTGTTGGTGTGCGTGGCCTCGTGGCTGGCCTGCCACTGGTTTGCGGGCCGCGCGGCGTTCTTGCTGGTGGGCGCCATGATCGCCACGGCCATGAGTGTCAACGTGTTCTTCTGGATCATCCCCGGCCAGCGCACCGTGATCGCGCAGATCAAAGCGGGCGAGCCCGTAGACCCCATCCACGGCAAACGCGGCAAGCAGCGCAGCGTGCACAACACCTACTTCACGCTGCCGGTGCTGTTTGCGATGCTGAGCAACCACTACAGCTTTACCTGGAGCCACCCGCAGAACTGGCTGGTGCTCATCCTGATGATGTTTGCGGGCGCCGCCATTCGCCAGTTCTTCGTCATGCGCCACGGCTACAAGCTGGGCCGCAACGGCAACCCGCTGCCGTATGCGCTGGTGGGTGTGGCCGTCATCGTTGGCGTGATCGTGTGGATGCGCCCAACTCCCATGACCACGGTAGGTGGCGCTCCTGTTTCAGGAGCTACTAGCGCAGGTGGAATAAGCGCTAGCGGCCAAAATGACTATAAATCGGTGCAAGCCGTGCTGGAGCAGCGCTGCTACCTGTGCCACGGCGAGGCGGTGCAGATGAAGAACCTGCGGCTCGATTCGCCCGACAGCGTCAAGCAACACGCCCAGGCCATCTACCAGCAGGTGGTGGTGCAAAAGCTCATGCCCATGAACAACTCCACGCAGATCACCGATGCGGAGCGAGCGCTGATTGGGCGCTGGTTTGAGGCCGGGGCGGCTACGGGGCCTTGAGGGTTGCTGGGGGCGTTGGTGCGCTGGCAGGACTGGGCTGGCAGCAGTCATTGGGGGCTATTGAAAGCTGATGCTCAACGCTTCAGATGCGAGACGTCCGCCTCGATGGGAGGGCTAGATACATGCGCAACTTCCCCCCACTCATAACAAGCGCCCTTTACAAGACCTGAAATCTCAGCAAGTGATCTTGTTGGGTGTTGGACGTGAATCTCGGTAACGAGGCCGGTGGTCCAGCCACGAGAGACGATGTAGTCGAATTGCTTATGGCTAAACACCTTATAGCGAGCTCTAACCCGAAGCTTTGCAATCAGAAGACGGATGTCTTGAATTGCGAACGCGAGGCCTGTTTCATGGCTCACCAGATGTAGCTGCTCCTCCAATGGCAAACGCTCGGGAGCATCAAGTCCAGCGAACTCGCGTTCGAAGGCGTCAGGCCATGCTCTGTCTGCTGAGTTAAGAAGATCAGAAGCATGTGTCAACATGCTGAGCACTTCATCTAGCGATTGCGTCGGATTCATCAATGTTCTCTAACGTTTGAATTCAGCGGCGTGCCGATGGCAAGTCCGTGGAAGTAGGTTTGCGACGCTTAGAGCGTGGGGAGGTTAGGTCTTGATGACCCGTGCATCGATTTCAACGAGTTGACCTTCGTAGCCAAGGCAGGCAACACCCAGCAGGGTCGCTGGCGGGACATCCTCAGAGAACCAGGCCGTGACGGCGGCCCAAGCGCTTTCGAGTTGGGTCCGATCTCCGACGACGTAAACCACGAGTTGCCGGATGTCCGTGATCGAGAAGCTGTGCACCGACAGGAGTAGGTCCAGATTTCGTAGGCACTGTGTCGCTTGCGCACCCGCGTCATCGGGTCCCACCAGTTCTCCGCAAGAGTTCAGAGGCACTTGGCCTGCGACGAAGAGCTGATCGCCTACCTGTTGCGCGTATCGGTACATCGGTGTGCTTGCAAGGCCAGCGGCTACTTCGGCTTCATTCATGGCGTAACGGTGCGAATTTGGATTGGGATGAGCTGCTTGCGTACGCTCGCTGAATGCGTTTGCGACGTCAAGTGTTTGACATGAGGGGCGGCCGAGGGCGAAAGTCCTTGGATGTCCCTCTCGATGGAGGTGTAGGCGTCACTGTCCCTTCAGTAGTAAACGATTGACGACCAAACATGTGTCTTTTTTCTTTCGGCGCACCACTCAGTAAACGTTCCGAGTGGATTTGCTTTGTACTTGAACCAGTCGCCCAAGAGTTCGTGCTGATCAATAAATCGGGTCTGAAGCTCGCGGCGATGTGAGCTATCAGGAAGTTGGGCAATGTGATCTGCTACTTCCTCAAGCTCAAGTGCCGTTTCTGCCTCATCACCCAGAAATTGGCTTTCGACCAAATGATGTGTTGAGAACTCTGCTGAAGCAAGCAGTTTGGTCGCCAGCAGGATGCGGGCGAGCCAATCCTCAGGATCAATCTGCAGTGCGATTCTGAGTGAGTCCCTGCTGCGAAAAACATAGCCATGCCACCTATGTGCTGCTGCGTCACCTGGACAGTTGGCCAGCCACTCTTCCACAGTTGGTTCAATAAGATTTTTTAGAACCGGATGCGGCAGCAGTTGATGAACATGCGGAGAACGAAATTGGGTCTCAAGCAACCACCACGAGATTCGCTTTCGCTCCTCTAGTGAGGCTGATTGTGTTTCCGCCAGAAATCCGCGCAGCGCATCCAATGCTTTCCCTCGTAGGCCAGATGAACGCAGCTTGCAATACAGCGCGAAGCTATGTGGAATTGATGCTGTCACCGCTTCTTCCGAGATGGCATCTAGGCCTTCGAAGTTGTCACGATTCCAGTAGTGCATGAGTTTGTGACGCCTAACGTGAAAGTCAGCAGCCTGCGCGGCCTTTCGTGCAGGTCCGCTCGACTGCAAGGTTATGCAGCGCCGCGGACATTGCGATACCAGCTCAAGGCCGTGACTGCTCGTGAAATGGCTACGCCTCTGATGGTGCCATCCGTTTCGTCACCGTCACTCACAAGGGCGACCACGCGGCGTTCTGTATCCACAATAGGCGCCCCGCTGCACCCTCGAAATGACTTATGCCCTGGATGGTCAACAGGCAATTTGAATACATGAAATAAGCCTTCACTACGAAGGAAACGCAAGTTTGGATATACGTTCATTTCAGTGGCAAATGAATTTGGGCCGTGCATCTCTGGTTTGATCTCGCCTGCAAAGGCATATATTGCAGTCAGACTTGGCTCGACAAAATTTTCGATCCCGAATATGTGCCGAGGACGAACGTCTGATACTGAGTGGGGCGTTCTGTGGGCATACGTCGACTCGAGATCTGCTGCGACCTCTGCGAAGCAAAAGTCGACGTCATCGATGATGCCCGACCCCTTCTTCATTTCCGCCATGTACGAGAAGCTCTTTGGCCAGTACATCTCAGTGCCCTTTTCGCTGTCGTAGCCGAGTTCAATTGCCCAGCCGTTGGATTCAGGCTTTACTGCATGACGGGCTGAGAGTATGAACTTCCGGCCAGCGGAGAGAACCAAACATCCCGAAGCAATTCCTATTGGGTTGCCAACTTCGTCAAGGTGACGCAGCGGAATGCTTGTGACGAGCACCCATTGCAACCAATCTTGGATATGGGCACTAAGCTGCATAACGTGATGTACCCCGAAAACCTTGTGAAATAAGCTGGACTGCGAGGGATATTCTGGACACGGATGCCTCCTGAAATCGGCTTGCAGCCGGTGTGGTGTGAAAGTATGCAGGTATAAAACTCCGCGAAACCCGGCACGCCTCAGCCGCGCAAACTATAGCCTGCGAAGTCGCAAGGCAGGGTTATCGAGGCTCTGATTTGAGCCGTGCAAAAAACCCATGAACGGATGGAGAGCGCCGCTCATAGGCGCGTCTGGGTCCGAAGCGAGCTGGCATGCCTCGTGAATCGTCCAACCGCAATAGCCGACTGAAGCCACGCTGCTGGCACGGGCCTCCGAGCCATGCGTGCTCTCCTTGCTGTGTGGTCGCTCCACAAGCCCATCACCCCCGCTGCACCCTCCGCTCCCTACGCCGCCAGCACATCCTGCAGCGCCCGCGTCGCCGCCAGTGCACCCAGCGCGGATTCGGTAAACCCACCATGCAGCACCACACCGGTGGCGGCCTGCTTGGCTTCGTGTTTGGCCACAGCGGCCAGGTTGGCCACTTCTTCGGCATGCCGAAAACGCCCCGGCGTAATGCGCACGGCGCCGATGGCCAGCGTGGTGCACGGGAAAAACCGCTGGATGCCGTGCCGGTCTTCGGCCTGTATGCCACCGGCCAGCCGCGCGGGCTCGTCAAACAGTGTGACGGCCTCGCGCGCGAACTCGTCCACGATGTTCTTGCAGCGCTGCAGCCAGTTGCTGCTCTGAAAAATCAGCATGAAATCGTCTCCGCCCACATGGCCCACAAAGTCGCGCCGCGCGTCGCAGTGCGTGGTGGCCAGGCGTGCGACGAGGCGAATCATCTGGTCGCCGCGCCAGTAGCCGTAGTGGTCGTTGAAGGGCTTGAAGTTGTTCAGGTCGGCGTAGCAGGCCACAAACTCGGTGCCGCTCTCCAGCAGGCGCTGCATGTGCATGCTGATGGGGATGTTGCCGGGCAAAAACGTCAGCGGGTTGGCGTGGCGCGCGGCCTCGATGCGGGTCTCGGTGACGGCACGCACCAGTTGGTCGCCCGTGCCCAGGCCCAGGTAGCGGCCGTTGTCGGTGACGATGTAGCCGTCATTCAGGTAGCGCTGGTCTTGTGATGTGAGGATGCCCACGAGCTGGTCTACATCACAGTCCAGCTCCACCACGCGCGGCGCGGGGTTGGCAAAGCCCAGGCAGGGTTTGCGGCCATGCACCTCGCGAAAGTACAGCGTGGCGTAGTGGTTCATGAACTGCTGGCGGTTGATGAGCGCCACGGGGCGGGTGCCATCCACCACGGCCATGGCATGCAGATCGGTATGCCGCTGAAACACGGCGGCCACCGCGTCGTTGCAGGTGGCGGGTGCCACGGTGGGCGCCTGCACCACCAGCAGGCTGCGCAAGATGCCCGGGCGCGCTGTTTGCCCCAGGTGCGGCAGCACGGCGACGCGGCGGTCCTGCATCACCTCCAGCGCGGGGGCGTCCACCACATCGCGTGGCGCTTTGGCCGGGCGGCCCAGCAGCCAGCCCTGGCCAAAGGGAATGTCCAGGTCGCGCAGCGCGCGCAGGTCGTCGCGGGTCTCGATGCCCTCGGCAATCAGCGTGGTGCCAAACACATCGGCAATGCCTTTGATGGCCTGCAGCATCTGCAGGTTTTCGGGGTGGTCGCTGATGTCATGGATAAAGTATTTGTCGATCTTCACGAAGTCGGGCTTCACCTCGGACCACAGCCGCAGGCTCGATCGCCCGTCGCCAAAGTCGTCGAGCGCCAGGCGCGCACCGCAGGCATGCACGGCCTTGATGGCTTGGCGCAACTGGGGCATGTCGGTGACACGTTCGTGCTCGGTAATCTCCAGCACCAGCATGCGCGCACTCACCCCAAAGCTGCGCACGGTTTCGCCCAGCGCCTGGGTGCCCAGCAGCGCCACCCCGTGCACCAGGGCATCGGCGCTGATGTTGACGAACAGACGCCCAGGCGCCTCGTGCTGGCCCCATTGCTGCAGGGCGGTGAACACACACAGCAGCTCAAAGTCCTGCAGGATGCGTTCGCGCCGGGCCAAGTCCAACAGCACATCGGGGGTATGAAACGGGGTGTCCTGCGGGCCGCGGATGAGGGCCTCGTGTGCATAGATGCTGCCCTCGCGCAGGTCGGCCAGGGGCTGAAAAACGCAGTACAGCGCGCCCTCGCGCATCAGCCGCGCCAGTGGGCCCGTGCCATGGCGTACTGCGGGCGACAGCAGTGCCAGCATGGCCTCCAGTCGACTGCCTTGGATGTTGTGCATGGCGTTGGTTGGGTCCCTGAGCAAGAGCCTGAAGATACCCAGCGTCTGTGACATGGCGGTTACAACCTGTCACGCATAGCAGGTCAGGCTGCAGGGCCATTGCACAATGTGCGCCATGCACAACCCCCAGCCTGCCCAGGCCGCAGCGTCGGCCGCCCCCCCCCAGTCCACCTCTGCCGCAGCCGCGACGGCCCTGCCGGATTTTCGGTCGGAGCCGCACGCCTTCTTGCGGGCCTTGTTTGAAACCGCCGTGCGCAGCGCCCAGCCCCTGCACGGCATGCGCGAATGGCTGCCCGCGCCACCCAAGGGCCGCACCCTGGTGCTGGGCGCTGGCAAAGCGGGCGGCGCGATGGCGCAGGCGCTGGAGGCGCTGTGGCCGCTGGATGCGCCCTTGTCGGGGTTGGTCGTCACGCGCTATGGGCACGTTCCGCCGCGTCCCGCCCACCTGCCTGAACGCATTGAAGTGGTCGAGGCAGCGCACCCGGTGCCCGATGCGGCGGGCCTGGCCGCGGCCGAGCGCATTCTGGCGCTGACCCAAGGGCTGACCGAAGACGACCTGGTGCTGTGCCTGATCTCCGGCGGAGGCTCGTCCCTGCTCACGCTGCCGTGTGACGGCCTCACGTTGCAAGACAAGCAGCGCATCAACCGCGATTTGCTGGACAGTGGCGCGCACATTGGCGAGATGAACTGCGTGCGCAAGCACCTGTCGCGCATCAAGGGTGGGCGGCTGGCGGCGGCCTGTGCACCCGCGCGGGTGGTGACGCTCACCATCAGCGATGTGCCGGGGGACGACCCTTCGGTGATCGCCAGCGGCCCCACGGTGCCTGACGCGACCACCTGCGCCGACGCGCTGGAGATTCTGGCGCGCTATGGCATTGATGTGCCGCCCGCCATCCGCGCCGCGCTGGAAGCGGGCACGCTGGAAACCCCCAAGCCCGGTGACGCCTGTTTTGAAGGCCACGCCGTGCACCTTATCGCCACACCGTGGCAGGCCCTGCAGGCGGCGGCGGAGGTGGCCCGCGCTGCCGGGCTGGCCGCGCATGTGTTGTCGGATGAGATCGAAGGCGAATCGCGCGAGGTGGGCAAGGTGCACGCGGCACTGGCGCGTGCTGTGGCGCGGCGTGGACAGCCGTTTGTGGCGCCCTGTGTGGTGTTGTCGGGTGGCGAAACCACGGTCACCGTGCGACCCCGTGCGGCGGGTGTGGCGCGGGGGCGTGGGGGCCGGGCCGGAGAGTTTTGCCTGGGGCTGGCCAACGCGCTGCAGGACGAGGCCGCGGTGTGGGCGCTGGCGGCCGACACCGACGGCATTGACGGCAGTGAAGAGAATGCCGGGGCCTTTGTGTGCCCCGACACGCTGGCGCGGGCCGGCGCTGCCGGTCTGCGCATTGACGACCACCTGGCGCGCAACGACGCCTGGGGGTTTTTTGCGGGGCTGGATGACCTGCTCGTCACCGGCCCCACGCACACCAATGTGAATGACTTTCGCGCGCTACTGATTTTGTAGCTGCTAGCGCTTTACCATCAAGCGCTAGAGGCCAATTTCATTCAAATTTTGGTGAAGTGCGCTGCTGTGTGCAGCCTCAGAACCTGTGGCGCACGCCCACGCCAAAGCTGCTGCCCTTGGTCTGGTTGGTGATGCGGTCGGCCATGGCCATCACGTACACGTCGGTGCGCTTGGACAGGAAGTAGTCATACCCCACGGTAAAGGTCTTGCGCGAGATGTCGGTCGCGCTCATCTCGGTATTGGCCCACGACGCCAGCACCTTGCCCGTGGCACCCACCGGCACCGACGCACCCAGCTGCAGCGTCTTGGCCTTGTTGGTGGTGTTGTCGGCCTTGGCCTGGCCGTAGCTGGCAAACGCCTTCACCACGGCAAAGTCGTACGCGCCGCCCAGCATCCAGTCGGTCTTGGTGGTGCCCAGGTAGGTGTTGGGCACGGCGGGGTTGCTGATCTGGTCGCGTTCGTAAAACGCGGTGACGGTGATGGGGCCGTTGAAGTACAGCGCGTTGATGCCGATGTTCTTCTTGCCACTGTCGCCGGCAATCTCGCCAAACTGGTAGTGCAGGTTGGCGGTCAGGCCGCCCATGCTGGGCGTGCTGTACGTGATCTGGTTCGACCAGCCCGTGTCAGACGGCGTGGTGGAACCCCAGCCTGTGCCGTTGAACAGCGGCACGTTCATGTGCAGGATCAGCGGCGCAAAAGTGAACGAATCGCCCATCGGGTTCGACAGAATCGACGGCAGAAAATTGGGCGCCAGGCCACGGCCCAGCGTGACGGTGCCAAAGCCCCCCGACAAGCCCACATTGGCATCGCGCGAGAAGAAGGTGTCGTTGGCAAACCGGCCCTGCACACCGCTGTCTACCTTGATGAACGAGGTGAGCGCGAAGTTGGCCTTGAGCCCGCCGCCCAGGTCTTCGGTGCCCTTGAACCCAAACCACGAGGTGGTCATTCCGCCGCTGTTGACGACCGATGCGCGACCGGCGTCACCGGCATTTTTCATGGACCCGACAAACACATCGGTCAGGCCCATCAGCTGGACCGAGCTTTGGGCGTGGGCACTGGTGGTGCACAGCAGTGCGCCACCGAGGGACAGGGACGAGAGTGACAGGGCAATCAGGTTTTTTTTCATTGGTACTCCTGGGGGTGAAACGCCGGGCGTCCGGCGTGGGCGAGGTGTGGCGCCAGCCAGTGGTGCACCGTGGTGCATGGCGGGGGCTCACGGGGGAACTTTGCAAGTTCCATGCCCCGCTGACACAGTTGCTTACGCAGTGGGGCAATGGGCGCCGGGATGCGGCGCGCGGTGTGTTGTGCGTGGCCCGGGGCGTGCCGCTCGTTTGATCTTGCTCAATGCCCACGGGGCACAGGCACGGCACATTCCATGGCATGCAGCACGCCCCCTTTTTCTCTTTGCCTCCCGACACCGAGGTCATCGCCGCCGGTGAGGTGCTGCGTCGGCGCAACGAGGTGCTGACGTCGGTCTTGCACCTGGACACCGGACGTGTGCTGCGCGGGGTGCTGGACGATGGCGTGATGCGCCATCAACTGGGCGCGGTAGAGGGGCCGTTCTGGCTCGATGCGGCGTCCGCGTTGATGGGCCTGCCGTTCCCGGTGGACATGGTGGCAGACACTCGCCTGCAGGTGCGCCGCGTGCCCATCGCGGCATTCCGCCACAGCCTGGATGCCCTGCCCGCCAGCGCACGGGGCCTGCTCCTGGACATGGCCAAGGGCTATCGCGAGCAGTCTGAACTGGCGGTCAGCCGCCTGGCGCAGGACGCTGAATCGCGCTGCGCACAGTGGTTGCTGAACCACGCCGAGGCGGACCCCAGCGGGGCCATGCAGGTCACGCTGCACCAGCGCAAACGCCTGATTGCGGCGCAACTGGGCATCGCCCCTGAAACCTTCTCGCGGGTGCTGCGCCATTTGCGGGAGCTGGGCCTGATCCATGGCACCGGCAATGTGCTGAACCTGCCCCAACCTCGGGCGTTGCAGTCCATGGCCAGTTGCTAGACAACACCCCCTGAGGCGCTTCGCGCCTTCACCCCTCTCTCGCTGCGCGGGAGGGGGACGCACCCGGTGGCCTGGCAAAGCAAGTTCCACGGGTGCACTCGTCTCGTCCGCGCCGGTTTCAGAAGCGGGCGTGCAGCGCAAGCTAGGTGTTGCGGATTGGTCCTTTGTCCGCGTTCTGGCTCAGGGTTTCTCCTTGGGGTGAAGTGAGGGTTCCACCCAAGCCCTTGACCGTGGGGGCTGCGTATATTTGTTGGGACATGCCCGGTTTGACCTGTCCCATGACCCACGCCCACCCTCTGCGCCCGCACGGCGCCTGCCACCCGGAGTGCCCATGACACCCGCGACCCCCCCCGCGCCGCCACACGACGCGCCGGGCTGGTGGGTGCCCGGGACCCTGGTGCTGCGGCTGATGCTGGTGGCGGTGCTGGCCGTGGCGTTGTCGGGTGCGTTGTCCGCCTGGCTGGTCACCCGCGCATCGGGGCAAGAGGCCGTGCGCCGCGTGGTCGCCCAGCAGACCGACGAGGTCGAGGTGGTGGCCCGCCTGCTGGCCAGCAAGATCGAGCAGAGCCAGAAAGTGCTGCGCACCGTGGCCGCAGGCATCACACCGGCCATGCTCGAATCCCCCTCCACGCTGGAATGGATCCTTCAGCAGGGCCTGCCTGCCGTGCAGTTTTTTGACGCCATGCAGGTGGCCCGCGACAACGGCGAACTGCGCATCAACCTGCGTGCCGGGCGGCTCGAAAAAGCCGCCGACCTCGACCCGGCCGAGCGCGATGCCCTGCGCCGCACCCTGGTAGACGGCAAGCCGCTGGTGTCCGAGCTGATTGCCGCGCGCACCAGCGGGGCGCGTGTGATGTTCACCATGCCGCTGCACCGCGAAGACGGCACGGTGCTGGGCGTGGTGGCCGGCGTATTGCGGCTGCAGTCGCAAGGCCTGCTCCCGCCCTCCATGACCCTGCCTGCGCGCGAGGATTCGCGGCTCATCGTCTTCACGCGGGACGGCACCATCCTGTCCCACTCCGACCCCACCCGCATCCTGGGCCAGGTGCGCGATGAGCCGGGCCTGGCCCCCGTCTATGCCCAGTGGCAAAGCCAGGCGCAGCCCGTGGTGGGCCGGGGCGCCACCCATGTCCAGCCCGACCACATCGTCAGCATGGCCGGCATGCCGCTGCCGCAGTGGATTGTGGCGCGGGTCAGCCATTCGCAAGCGTTGCTGGAGCCCCTGCAGGGCGCGCAGCGCGAGGCCTGGTGGCTGGCTGCGGCCAGCATGCTGCTGTGCATGTTGCTGGTGGCCGCCATCATGGCTTTTATGGCGCAGCCGCTGGCCCAGCTGACCCACAGCGCGCGCCGCATGCTGAGGCCGGACGCGCGCTCTTCAGACCCGCCGCAAGATCTGGTGTGGCCACGCGCAGGCGGCGAGGTCGGCGAACTGGTGCGGGTGTTTGAAGGGCTGGTGCGCCAGGGTCGACAACAGCAGTTGAACCAGTCCACGCTGGGCGGGCAGTTTCAGGCCATTCTGGACAATGCGTCGGTGGGCATCGTCATATCGCGCCACGGCATGCTGGACGTGGTGGGGCGCCAGGCCAGTGTGATGCTGGGCTACGCCGCAGGCGAATTGCAAGGCCGCCCCGCGAGCACCCTGCACGCCACCGAAGCCGACTACGCCCGCCTGGGGGAACGTGTACAGGCCGAGTTTTCTGCGCACGGCACCTTCGACGGCGATGTATGTTTTATACGCAAGGACGGCACTCCCGTGTGGGCCCGCGTGCAAGGCCGCGGCGTGCGGCCCGGCGAGATGGACGGCGGCACGGTCTGGATATTGGAAGACATCACCGCTGCGCGCGAAGCGCAGGTGCAATTGGCGTGGGAGCAAACCCACGACGCGCTCACCCAGCTGTACAACCGCGCCGCGTTTGATGAACGCCTGGGCCTGTTGCTGGCCGAACGCTCAGCCCGCCCGCGCGTGCTGGACGCCCAGGGGCAAGAGTTGCACGGCCATGGCGTGGTGTTGTTCATGGACCTCGACCACTTCACGGTGGTCAACGACATCGCTGGCCACGACGCGGGCGACGACGTGCTGCGCCACGTGGCCCGTTTGCTCGAATCGCAGGTGCGCCAGATCGGCTGGGCCGCGCGTTTGGGGGGCGATGAGTTTGCGGTGGTGTTGCCAGGCTGCGCACTGGCGCGTGGCCAGGCGGTGGCCGAACAGCTGCGCGCATCGGTGCAGGCGTGGGAGCCGTCGTATCAGGGGCGCAGTTTTACGCTGGGGGTGAGTATTGGGCTGGTGGTGCTGGATGCGAGCTTGCAGGATGTGCCTTCGGTGCTGTACGCGGCCGACATGGCGTGTTACGACGCCAAGCGGGCAGGGCGCAATCGGGTGGAGACGCGGCATGCGAACCAGGCGACTGCGTCGGGGCGGATGGCGTTGGGGCCTGTGTGAGGAAAATTTTTGGTGTTTTTGGGCTCTAGCGCTTATTTGATAAGCATTTGTAGCTATATTTTTGATAGTCGTGGATATCTCCACAACCGTTCAAGCAGAGCGTGTCGAAGCTAGGGCGCCTCCACCCGGTCGAGGTGAGCGTGCAGAAGCTGGTGGGGAGGCAGCCCCAAGCCGTTCGGGGCTAGCGTCCAAACTTAGCCACGCTCAGCCCGAAGCAGAACAAATCCAGTATCCTTGCGCCCCTCGACAGATCCCCGAGGCCCAGAACGTTTTCTTCCATGGCGCCAGCCGCGACACCTCCGCCGCTGTCCCGCCGCACGCCAGCCTGCCGCCCACCAGCGTCCCGCCTGCCCGCTGCCAGAAAACCCGCACGATCCCCCTCTTGGGCAGCTTCTGCTCCCGAGGGGTTTTAGCTCCATGCCGCATACGCATAAACGTGCATGCCAGCCACCCACGCCATCGGGTACCCTTGTTTTTGCATTCCGCCGACGACCTCCAGGATTTCCGTATGACCCAGACCCTTTCCGCCGCCGAACAGGCCCTGCGCGAAGCTGCGCGCGAGTACCACCGCAACCCCAGCCGGGGCAAGATTTCGGTGATGCCCACCAAACCCTTGTCCAACCAGCGCGACCTGTCGCTCGCGTATTCGCCCGGCGTGGCGTATCCTTGCCTGGACATCGAGGCCGACCCGTCCAAGGCGTTTGACTACACCTCGCGCGGCAACCTGGTGGGCGTCATCACCAACGGCACGGCCGTTCTGGGCCTGGGCGACATCGGCCCGCTGGCCGCCAAGCCGGTGATGGAAGGCAAGGGCTGCCTGTTCAAGAAGTTTGCGGGCGTCGATGTGTTCGACATCGAACTGGCCGAGCGCGACCCCGACAAGCTCATCGAGATCATTGCGGCGATGGAGCCCACGCTGGGCGGCGTCAACCTTGAAGACATCAAAGCGCCCGAGTGTTTTTACATCGAGCAGCAACTCAGCGCGCGCATGAACATTCCGGTGTTCCATGACGACCAGCACGGCACGGCCATCATCTCCAGCGCGGCGCTGCTCAACGGCCTGGAGCTGGTGGGCAAGGACATTGGCGCAGTCAAGCTGGCGGTATCGGGCGCGGGTGCTGCTGCCATCGCCTGTCTGGACGTGATGGTGGGCCTCGGCGTGAAGCGCGAGAACATCTACGTCGTCGACTCCAAGGGCGTCATCTACGAAGGCCGTGCAGGCACCCTGGATGTATCCAAACAACGCTACGTGCAAAAGACCGACGCGCGCACGCTGGCCGATGTGGTCAATGGCGCGGACGTGTTTTTGGGCTGCTCGGCACCCGGTGTGCTGACGGCCGAAATGGTAAAGACCATGGGCCCCAAGCCCATCATCCTGGCGCTGGCCAACCCCGAGCCTGAGATCCGCCCCGAGCTGGCCAAGGCCATCCGGCCCGATTGCATCATTGCCACGGGCCGCTCGGACTACCCCAACCAGGTCAACAACGTCCTGTGTTTCCCGTACATCTTCCGCGGCGCGCTGGACTGCGGCGCCACCAAGATCACCGAGGCGATGAAGCTGGCCTGCGTGCGCCAGATTGCCGACCTGGCCAAGGCCGACATCAGCGAAGAAGTGGCCAACGCCTACGCGGGCAAAGAGCTGACCTTTGGCCCCGACTACCTCATCCCCACACCGTTTGACTCGCGCCTGATCCTCAAGATTGCGCCCGCCGTGGCCAAGGCCGCGGCCGAGTCGGGTGTGGCCACACGCCCCATCGAAGACATGGAGGCGTACAAAGAGACGCTGTCGCGTTTTGTCTACCAGACCGGCATGCTGATGCGCCCCGTGATCATGGCGGCCAAGGCGCTGCCAGAGTCGCAAAAGCGCGTGGCCTATGCCGACGGCGAAGACGAACGCGCGCTGCGGGCCGCGCAGATGGCGATTGACGACAAGATCGCCGTGCCCATCCTCATCGGCCGCCCCGCCGTGATTGCTGCCCGCATCGAAAAAGCGGGCCTGCGCATGCAGCTGGGCAAGGACGTGGAGGTGTGCAACCCCGAGGACGACCCCCGCTTTCGCCAGTATTGGGAGCACTACCACCAGCTCACCAAGCGCAATGGTGGGTCGATTGAAGTGGCCAAAGCCGCTGTACGCCGGTCCAACACCATCATCGCCTCGCTGATGGTGACGCTGGGCGACGCCGACGCCATGATCTGCGGCCTGGTGGGCACGTATGAAACCCACCTCGAACGCATCCACAGCATTCTGGGCCGCCAGGCGGGCGTGAACGACTACGCCGCGCTGAACGCGCTGATGACCAGCCGCGGCACGCTGTTCATCGCCGACACCTATGTGAACGAAGACCCCACCGCGCAGCAACTGGCGGACATTGCCTGGATGTCGGTGCAAGAAGTGCAGCGCTTTGGCATTCCCCCGAAGGTGGCGTTCCTGTCGCATTCGAGCTACGGCTCGTCCAAGCGCGCATCGGCCAAGAAGATGCGCCTGGCGCGCGACCTGTTTGTGGCCGCCCACCCGGACATCGAGTGCGACGGCGAACTGCACGGTGACGCGGCGCTGGAGCCCCACATCCGCAACGCCTACATGGCGGATTCGACGCTGACCGACTCGGCCAACCTGCTGATCTGCCCGAACCTGGACGCGGCGAACATCCTCTACAACGTGCTCAAGACCACCACCAGCGGCGGCGTCACCGTGGGCCCCATCCTGATGGGTGTGGCGGCCACGGCGTACATCCTGACGCCCGCGGCCACCGTGCGCCGCGTGCTGAACATGACGGCGCTGGCCGTTGCCAGCGCTGCAGCGCGGCACAGCTGAACGGCACAGCCCACAGCACAAAAAACGGGGCCTTTTGAGGCCCCGTTTTTGTTGCAAAGCAAACGTCCGCTACCTCACATCCACGTCCACAAATCCCGCCACCGGGGGCAGATGCTCGGCCAGCCATTCAGAGTCCAGCTGCAGCGCCTGCTTGATCTCCGCAGGCAGGCTGGCAATGGTGTCGGCGGGAGACTGGGGCTCTTCCAGCCCGATCTCAGCCAGCAGCATGGCAACGTGCAGGATGCCGCCCAGGCGGCAAAAGGGGGTGCATGCCATCGGGTCGTCGGCCGTTTCCAGCGCCAGCACCAGGGTTTCCGGAAACTTCCAGCGGCGGGCCAGCTCGGCAGTGACCTGGGCTTCTGTAAATCCCAGGAGGGTGCGCTCGCGCTCCCAGCGCCCGCCCGCGTGGTGAGGCAAAAGCTCAATGGCGGGAATCTGCTCGGGCGCCTTCTGGGCAATGATCAGCTCGCCCAGCCGCACCAGAAACCCCGCCAGCCACGACTGCTGCACGTCAGATCCCAGCGTGCGGGCCAGCCACTGCGCATAGCCCGCAATGGCCATGCTTTCCTTCCAGAAAGCTGTGGCGTCCACGCCCTCCGCGTCCTTGAACACCCCCGACATACACGCCGCCAGCGCCAGCGTGCGCACCTGGTTGAGCCCCACCATGGTGATCGCGTCGTCCAGCGATGCGACCTGGCGCGGCAGGCCAAAACGGGCGCTGTTGGCCAGGCGGATCAGCTTGGCCGTCAGCGCCGGGTCGCGCGAGATGGCGTTGCGCACTTTCTCGAACGGGATGTCGTCGTCGCGCATGGTGGCAATCAGGTCCCGCGCCACATCGGGCATGGTGGGCAATTGCACGTTTTCAAAAAACTCTGAAACCTTGGGCATGTCGCAGTCCCCCCGGGTGGTGTGTGGATCTTGGAGTCGACTTCGTTGTACCACCGCCATTGGCCAGGGTTCTGCGCGTTTGCCCCATTGCACTTGCGCCACCGCATGCGTTTGCACCATTTCGGGAAACCCTGCATGTCGCCATGCACCACTTCGGTGAACAATGGCCCCCTGCAGGACACCCGCGTCCAGAAACCGGGCATCGTTTTTGCTGAACCCAGCTATGGCTCCTATATGTAGCCAGCACCTTCCCTCCCCGGATTTTTTCTTTGCCTGACAGGAGCCCCTATGAAAAAAAGATTGTTCATGCAAACCGCCGTCGCACTGGCCCTCGTCAGCGGCGCTTCGCTGGCCCAGGCTCAGGCCACGACGCCGATCAAGTTCCAGCTGGACTGGCGTTTTGAAGGCCCTGCCGCACTGTTCCTTCAGCCTGTTGCCAAAGGCTACTTCAAGGCTGCGGGCCTGGATGTGACGGTGGACGCGGGCAATGGCTCCGGCGGCGCCGTGCAGCGCGTGGCATCGGGCACGTATGACATGGGCTTTGCCGACTTGGCTGCCGTCATGGAATTCCACGCCAACAACCCCGACGCGCAGAACAAGCCCGTGGCGGTGATGATGGTCTACAACAACACGCCCGCCTCGGTCATGGCGCTCAAGAAGAGCGGTATCACCAAGCCGGCCGACCTGGCAGGCAAGAAGCTTGGCGCCCCGGTGTTTGATGCAGGCCGCCGCGCGTTCCCCATCTTTCAGAAGGCCAACGGCATCGGCGCTGTGACCTGGACCGCCATGGACCCACCGCTGCGCGAAACCATGCTGGTGCGCGGCGATGTGGACGCCATCACCGGCTTCACCTTTACCTCGCTGCTCAACCTGGAAGCCCGTGGCGCCAAAGCCGCTGACGTGGTGGTGCTGCCGTATGCCGACTTCGGCGTGAAGCTGTATGGCAACGTGATCATCGCGTCTCCGAAGCTGATCAAGGAGAACCCGGCCGCCATCAAGGCGTTCCTGCAAGCATTCTCCAAGGGTGCAAAGGAAGTGATCGCCAACCCCGCAGCCGCCATCGAACACGTGAAGGCGCGCGACGGCATCGTGAACGTGCCGCTCGAAACCCGCCGCCTGCAATTGGCCATCGACACCGTCATCAACAGCCCCGACGCACGCGCCGAAGGTTTCGGCAAGGCCGTGCCCGGCCGCCTGTCGCTGATGGCGTCGCAGGTGTCGGACGCTTTCAATACCAAGACGCGCGTGAACGCCGACGACGTGTGGAACGCCAGCTTCCTGCCCAGCGCGGCCGAGCTGAACATCCTGCCCAAGAAGTAAACGCCGCAACCACAGCGCATTTACTATTATTTTGATAGCTACTAGCGCTTATTGGATAAGCGCTAGCGGCCATTTTTATTCAAATTTCTTCCATGCAGGCTGCTGACTCCTATTTTGTGGACTTCCGCGATGTCTGGCTCGCCTACAACGACGAGCTGCGCGCGCAGAACCACTTTGCCGTCGAGGCCATCGACCTGCAAATCCGCCAGGGTGAATTCATTGCCATCGTCGGCCCCTCGGGCTGCGGCAAGTCCACCTTCATGAAACTGGCTACGGGCCTGAAGATGCCGTCGATGGGCAAGATCCTGATCGACGGCCAGCCGGTGACCGGCCCGCTCAAGATCTCGGGCATGGCGTTTCAGGCGCCTTCGCTGCTGCCCTGGCGCACCACGGTCGACAACGTGCTGCTGCCGCTCGAAATCGTCGAGCCCTATCGCAGCAACTTCAAGCAAAAGCGCAAAGAGTACGAAGAGCGCGCCCGCAAGCTGCTGCAAAAGGTGGGCTTGGGCGGCTACGAAGACAAGTTTCCGTGGCAGCTGTCGGGCGGCATGCAGCAGCGCGCCAGCATTTGCCGCGCGCTCATCCACGAGCCCAAGATGCTGCTGCTGGACGAGCCCTTTGGCGCGCTGGATGCCTTCACGCGCGAAGAGCTGTGGTGCATCCTGCGCGACCTGTGGACCGAGCAGAAATTCAACGTCATCCTGGTCACCCACGACCTGCGCGAGTCGGTCTTTCTGGCCGACACCGTGTACGTAATGAGCAAGAGCCCCGGCCGCTTTGTGGTGAAGCGCGAGATCGAACTGCCCCGCCCACGCGAGCTGGAAGTCACCTACACCAAGGAATTCTCGGACATCGTGCACGAGCTGCGTGGCCACATCGGCGCACTCCGAAAAGTCGGCGCGCCCCTTTCGCAATAAACCAGTCGACCCCAACCCATGCACAAGAAAACCGTAGAACGCTGGTCGCCGTGGCTGCTGCTGGTGGCCATCATCCTGCTGTGGCAGATCATCTGCTCGGCCTTCAGCGTCCCAGAATTTCTGTTCCCCAGCCCCTGGGTCATCGCCACACAGCTGGTCGAGTTCGCAGGCGTTATTTCTGCCCACGCCTGGCGCACCTACTGGGTCACCATGGCGGGCTTTGGCATTGCCATCGTCGTCGGTGTGCTGCTGGGTTTTGTCATCGGCAGTTCGCGCCTGGCCTACGCCGCGGTGTACCCGCTGATGACCGCCTTCAACGCGCTGCCCAAGGCGGCGTTCGTGCCCATCCTGGTGGTGTGGTTCGGCATTGGTGTGGGCCCGGCCATCCTCACGGCCTTCCTCATCAGCTTCTTCCCCATCATGGTCAACATTGCCACCGGTCTAGCCACGCTGGAGCCCGAGCTGGAAGATGTTTTGCGCGTGCTGGGCGCCAAGCGCTGGGACGTGCTGACCAAGGTGGGCCTGCCACGCTCCATGCCGTATTTCTTTGGCTCGCTCAAGGTCGCCATCACGCTGGCGTTTGTGGGCACCACGGTCAGCGAGATGACGGCTGCCAACGAGGGCATTGGCTACCTGCTCATCAGCGCGGGCTCGTCCATGCAAATGGGCCTCGCGTTTGCGGGCCTGATGGTGGTGGGCGCCATGGCCATGGTGATGTACGAACTGTTCAGCTGGATCGAAAAGCGCACCACGGGGTGGGCGCACCGGGGGTCGCAGGGAGAGTGATCCGCCCCCCGCGCTTCGCTGCAACGCAGCCCCATGCCCCGTTGCCGACGGGGCATTTTTTTGCCTGAACCACCAGGGTGAAGCGCATCGTGTGGCACAGAAGCTGCTAAGTCTTCACCAAGAGTAGAAGCGTTCACCGTGAATGGACTGCGCGCGCACCGCCAAGGTGCCCTGCGCGTTCGCCACGTCCGGAAATTGCTCTTGAAGATCCACTCCGCGCGTCGCCCTGGTGCGCTCCACGGTGTGGGCTGTGTCTTCAAGATCGCCGGCCGTCCACGCAGGTTCTTGCAGACACCGCCAGTTTGTTGTTGCCAACCTGTCACGGAGTCCCAGATGAAACGTCGTTCCCTCCTCCACGCGGCTGGTGCCGCCGCCTTTGTCGGTGCCGCCTCTCCCCTCGCATTCGCCCAAGGCAGCCTGCAAAAGTTCAAGTTCAACCTGGGCTGGAAGATCGAAGCCTCGGGCGCTGGCTTTTTGCTGGCGCACCAGCGGGGCTACTACAAGGACGCGGGGCTGGACGTAGCCATCGACACCGGCAATGGTTCGGCGTCGGCCATCAGCCTGGTGGCGGGCGGTGCGTATGACGTGGCTTCGGCCGACCTGTCGACCATGATCGAGTTCAACACCGCCAACCCGCAGGCACGCCTGGCGGCCGTGGCGATTCAGTACGACCTGAACCCCAACTCCGTGATGGTGCGCAAGGACGGCGCGATCAAGAAGCCATCGGATCTGGCGGGCAAGACTATCCTGGGCCAGCCCTTCAATGCATCGCGCAAGCTGTTTCCAGTCTTTGCCAAGGCGCAGGGTTTTGACCCTAGTGGCGTGAAATGGGAGAACGTGGCGCCAGACATTGGCGACACGCGTTTTGTCAAAGGTGATTTCGATGCAGCGGCGTATTTTTTCTTCACAGGGCTGCTCAACCTCAAGGCCCGTGGCTTGAGGCCTGAGCAGCTCACGGTGTTCCGCTTTTCTGACTTCGGTATGAGGTCGTACGGCAACGGGCTGATTGCCAACCCCAAGAGCATGCAGGACGCACCCGATGCGATGAAGGCGTTTGTGAAAGCCACCACGCGCGGCTGGATTGATGCCATTGCCGACCCCAAGGCCGGTGCCGCAGCCATCAAAGCACGCGAGCCGCTGGCCAATGAGGCCATCGAGCTGGAGCGCCTACAGCTCATTGTGGACGGCACCATGAAGACCGACGAGACCCGCGCCAACGGCTGGGGCGCCGCCACGCCCACCCGCCTGCAAGCCACCATCGACGAGACCGTGGCCGCGTTTGGCCTCAAGTCCAGCCTGGCAGTGGCCGACATCTGGACCGACCGCTTTTTGCCAACCGCCGCAGACCGTAAGCTCAAGGCCTGACGACCATGGGCATCCCGCTGATCGACCTTGCAGGCGCGCTGCCGATGGGCGCGCCGCGCGGTGCAGAAGTGGCAGCGCAGTTGCGCAAGGCCTGCATGGGGCCAGGCTTCTTCTATGTCACGCACCATGGTGTGCCACAGGAGCTAATTGCACAGCAGTTTGCGCTGGCGGCCCGGTTTTTTGACCTGCCGTTGGCAGACAAGCTGGCCATCTCGCTGCACCAGTCGCCATCGATGCGCGGCTACGAAAGCCTGGGCGGCCAGACGCTGGACGCCGCAGCGCGCCCCGACCTCAAAGAAAGCTTTTACTGCGGGCTGGACTACCCGCCAAACCACCCGTACGTGCAGCGTGGCTACCACTCGTACGGCACCAACCAGTGGCCCGCGCCACTGCCCGCGCTGGCCCCGCAGTGCAGGGCCTACATTGCGGCGATGCAGGCCCTGGCCCTGCGGCTCATGCAGTTGATGGCGCTGTCGCTGGACCTGCCCGAAGACTATTTCGACCACACGCACCAGAACCCCATGCTCACGCTGCGGCTGCTGCGCTACCCGCCGCACCCCGAGGGCGCAGACGCGTTGACCTTTGGTGCAGGCGAACACACCGACTGGGGCGCCATCACCTTGCTGGCGCAAGACCACCATGGCGGGCTGGAGGTCAAACTGCCCAGCGGCGAGTGGGTGGCGGCCACGCCCGTGCAAGGCGCGCTGGTGGTGAACCTGGGCGACATGATTCCACGCTGGACCAACGGGCTTTACCGGTCCAACCCGCACCGCGTGCGCAACGTGCACAGCGCAGGCGCACCGCGGCATTCCATCCCGTTTTTCTACACGCCAGACTACGAAGCGCAGGTCAGCGCGGTCGCCACCTGCATCCCCACAGGCGAAACCCCGCGCTTTGCGCCGTGCACAGTGGGCGAACACCTCCAGGCCATGTACAAGAAGACCTATGGGTTGCAGCCTGGCAGCAAAGCAGCGGTGATGGCATGAAGCTCTGGTTCAACCTCTTTTGCCAGGACATCGACGCCCAGCAGCAGTTCTACCAGGCACTGCTGCAGCTGCCAGAGGCCGTGGGCACACGGTCTCCCATCTACCGTGCCGTGGAGACCGAGAGTTTTCAGCTCGGGTTCAACGCACCTGCCGCCTACGCGCTGCTGGGGCTGGGCGACCGCACACCTCCAGACGGACAGCAGAGCGCGGTCACCGGCTACGCCACCTTCATGCTCGACAGCCCCGACGCTGTGACTGCTGCCAGCCACCACGCAGCTGCCCTGGGCGGGCGGATCGTCAAAGCGCCGTACGCCACGTACTACGGCCAATGGCAGACCGTGTTGGCCGACCCGGAAGACAATGTGTTTCGGCTCAGCGCCATGGGTTTGCCCGCTGCGGGCGCGGCCACGGAGCCTTGACCTCACACCTTGCCATGCACACCACACCAACCAACTCACCCCATCGCACATCGCCGCTGGACGCGGAGGCGGCCCCGTGGCCCTGGCCCGCCGAGCGACTGCAACGCCACCTGCAGCGCGCCGACGCCGTGGCGCGGCGCGCCATGTCCATGGGGCGGCACCCCTTTGGCGCCTTGCTGGTGGCGCCCGATGGCGAAACCGTGCTGGCCGAGCAAGGCAACATCGACACGGCTAACCACGCCGAATCCACGCTGGCACGCACGGCTGCGGCCAACTGGCCGGGGCCCTATCTGGCGCACTGCACGCTGGTCACCACCTTTGAGCCCTGCGCCATGTGCGCGGGCACTATTTACTGGGCGGGCATCGGGCGGGTGGTGTTTGGGGCGCAAGAGTCTGCCCTGCTCGCGCTGACCGGCAACCACCCCGAGAACCCCACGCTGTCCTTGCCCTGCCGAGAGGTCTTTGCCAGCGGGCAGCGACAGGTGCTGGTGGAGGGGCCGGTGGCGCAGGCAGAGCAGGCCATGCTGCAAACCCACCAAGGGTTCTGGGAGCAACGGGGCGCGTGATACAACCGCCTTGGCGCACCTGCCGCATCAAGGAGTCCTTCATGTTCAAACCCGGGGATCCCCTGCCACCCGCGGTGCTCGCGTCTCTTGCCCAGGGCCGCACCATCGACGCCATCAAACAGTTGCGCGAGGCCCATGGCCTCTCGCTGAAAGAAGCCAAGGACATTGTTGATGCGCATGCGCGCCCCGCCGCCGCATCGCACTCCGCTTCACACTCCGCCATGCCACGCCCCACGGGGTTCACCGCGTCCACCGCCATGGGCAGCGTGCCCGACACCGTGCAACACGCATTGGCGCAGGGCAACAAGATCGAAGCCATCCGCCTGCTGCGCGAACACGCAGGCATTGGCCTCAAGGAGGCGAAAGACCGGGTGGACGCGCTGGATGTTTCTCGCCAGCGCCACGCAGACGGCCTGGCGCCCGGCGAAATGTCCCGCAAAACAGGGGCTTTGACATGGGTTGCGGTCGCGGCGATTGTGGTGCTGAGCGCCTATGCATACCTGCGCTCCGGTGCGTAGCGCCAAGCCTGTACCGTTCCCGCCCCACACCGGCACCACCATGCAACGCACTTGAGCGCGTGGCATGGCCTTGCATGGATTGGCCGCAGTTTCAGTAGGTCTTGAAGTTGGCTGCGACGCGCTGGTTGAGGTAGTCGCCCGCGGCAATGGCCGGGTACTTCTTGCGGGGGCCTTCGATGATGGCGTCGCGGTTGGCCTGCGCAAAAAACGCAATGCTGTAGCGCGGGCCCATGTATTCACCGGGCAGCGGGTTCTTCACGCGGTGGAAGTTGCTGGGCAATTGGTCATCGCTCCAGCGCATCAGCATGTCACCGATGTTGCAGGTGATGGCTTCTTCATCCGGGGTGACCGAAGTCCAGGCCTGGCTGTCCATCTCTTTGCCCGGGCACACCTGCAGCCCGCCCTGCCCTTGGCGCTGGAACAGCAAGGTCAGGCAGTCAAAGTCAGTGTGGGCTCCGGCGCGCCACAAACCCAAACTGGCCTGCTGCTCGGGCGGCGTTGCAAAGTAATGCAGCAGCCGCAAGGTGCTTTGGTAGCTGGCCTGCGCCGGGTCGTGCGCGCGCTGAAAGAACGCCTCATCAAACCCCAGCTTCCACGCAAAACATGACAGCACCTGCATCGCCACGTGCCAACATTTGCCTTCAAACGCGAGCAGCGCGGACTGGAACCCCGCCAACTCCGCATCGGTGGGCCACAAGCCGTCCATGTGCGGGCGGGTGATCTGGTAGGACTCCTTCTGGTCCGGCGTACCGGTGGAGGGGCGCACCTGCGCTCGGCTCTCCCACCCCACGTTCAAGGCCTTCTTCAAGGGGTACTGGGCTTTCACAGACTCGGGCAGCGCAAAGAAGCGCTCGGTCATGGCAAAGGCGTTGCGCACCTCGGCCAAGTCAATGCCGTGGTTCACGATCTGGAAAAAGCCGACATCTACGGCGGCGTCCCACAGCTGATCAGCGATCTCGGTTTTGCGCTGCGCAAAGTCCGACAAGTCAATGCGCCGGATCTCGCGGTTGCCGGTTTCCGAGCCCATCGCGCCCATGCGCGTTTCTTTCTGCAGCTCGTCGAGTGGGTAAGGGTTGGGGGTCATGCGGTTCTCCTGAAGACAAAGTGGATGAAGTGAACACCTCCCGCTCCACGCTTCAAAAATGCGACCCGCTGCTTGCGACTGCTCGTGCAGGTTTCCTCTTGTCGCTACAAGGCAAGGCCGATCTCATCCTGAAGCCAGGGTGCGCCACGCGCACCGCAGGGTGCGGGCTTCAAGAGCAATTTCCGGCTGACCTGGCCCACATGCACAAGGGCATGAGCGGCTGCGCAGTGAACGCTTCTACTCTTGCAAACGGCCATGCAAGAAGAATGCCCACCCCCGCCTTTGGGCACCTCTGCAATGCGCCGTCTTTGCGCGAAAAGAAGCATGCATACATGTCACTGTTTGTTATTGGCATGCCAAATGCATAGCGATGGCAACAGCAATGGCGGGCATGCCGGCCGCACGACGTTGCGCCACCGATCCCGACCATCACGCCATCCACGGAGACAACCCATGCACGCCCTCTTGTCCGCAGCCCCCACCGATCTGGACGACCCCACGCCCCTCAACGACACCGACGGCACCTACCTGCGCCAAGCCATCGCCTGGTCGTGCACGGCACGCGCACGCGGCAACCGTCCTTTTGGAGCGGTGGTGATCAGCGCCGACGGCGAGCTGCTGGCCGAGGCCTACTGCAACACCACCGAGACGGGCGACTGCACAGGCCATGCCGAAACCAATGCCGTGCGCCAACTCAGCCCCAGTGTGGGCCGCGATGCGCTTGCCAAGGCCACGCTGTACTCATCGGCAGAGCCTTGCGTGATGTGCGCAGGCGCCATTTTTTGGTCGGGCATTGGCCGGGTGGTGTTTGGCATCGACGCCGTGCGCCTGCGCGTTTTCCGCGGTGAACGCGGGGAACAACGTGACGCCGAGCTGTCGTGCCGCGACGTGTTTGCGGCCTCGCCCCACGCCATCGAATGCATCGGCCCGGCCCTGATCGAAGAGTCCAGCGCACCACACATCGGTTTCTGGAAAACCTGACCCCCGGTGAGCAAGCAACGGCGAGAATCAGCACCTTCTTCGCCGACCCCATTCCATTCCCCATGACCGAACCCGAAACCGACAGCGGCAGCAATGTCTCCGGCGCCTTGCTCAGCCGCTCCAAACAGGGGCGCGAGCGCATTCTGGCGGCCATCCGCGAGGCGGCCATTGCAGAGTTCAGCCGCCACGGGTTCAAGGGCGCGTCCACCAAGGCCATTGCCGAACGCGCGGGGCTGACCAAGCCGCAGCTTCACTACTACATCAGCAGCAAAGAAGAACTGTATGAAGAGCTGCTGTACTCTGTGCTCAATGGGTGGTCCGGCGCTTTCATCTTTGACAACAACAGCGACGACCCCAAAAAGGTGCTGACGAGCTACGTGCGCAAGAAACTCGACTACGCGCTGGACAACCCCGGCCTGTCGCGCATCTTTACCACCGAGGTGCTGGGCGGTGGGCGCAACCTGGGCAAATACTGGCCCGTGGCCGTCAAGTCCACGCAGCAGAAGGTGGAGCTGATCGACCGCTGGATCGCCGAGGGCCGCATGCGCGCCGTCAACCCCACGCTGCTGCTCATGCAGATTTGGGGCATGACGCAGCACTACGCCGACTACGGCGTGCAGGTGCACATCATGCTGGGCCTGGCACCCGACGAAGCCATCGACCGCGAGCCCATCGTGCGCGAACTCACCACTTTTGTGCTGTTGGGCTGCGGGCTCGCACCAGATTAAACACATCGCGCCCGGTTGCGGGCATCGCCACCAGTTCTCGCAGCCCTTGACGCAGGGCAAGCCCTCGTAACGCGCCGAAACCCGCTCCTGGCCTTGCTGGCACAGCGTTTGCATTAGTTTGACCAATCGATCAAATCAAATGGTCAAAAATGCAAACCATCAGCCCAACGCCACCTTCGGCGGCCACCGAAACCACCTTTGAACTGGTGCTCGCCCGCAGCCAGATGCGGTTGCCCGTGGGCCCCGGCGAAAGCATGGCCGACGTGCTGCAACTGGCGGGTGTGGCCATCGAGACGCTGTGTGAACAAGGCGTGTGTGGCACCTGCGTGACGCGCTGGCTGGACGGCGCCCCCGACCACCGCGACAGCTGCCTGAGTGCCGACGAGCAGGCCACCCAGGTTGCGGTGTGCTGCGCACGCAGCCACAGCGCCACGCTGACGCTTGATCTCTGACCCGGCTCGAAGGACACCCGCCATGCGCATCCTCGTCATCTATTGCCACCCGGTCGAAACCAGCTACAACGCCGCCCTGCACACCGAGGTGGTGAGCAACCTGCGCAGCGCGGGGCATGAGGTGGACGACTGCGACCTGTACGCCGAGGGCTTCAACCCCGTGCTGACGCGCGAAGAGCGCCTGGGCTACCACGACGTGCCCAGCAACCGCCTGCCGGTGCAAGGCTATGTAGATCGCCTGTTGTGGGCCGAGGCGGTGGTGTTCTGCTTTCCCACCTGGTGCTTTGGCATGCCCGCCATGCTCAAAGGTTTTTTTGACCGCGTTCTGATGCCCGGGGTGGCCTTTGACATCAGCGACCCGAACAACGTCAAGCCCTCGCTCACACACATCAAGCGCATTTCTGCCGTAGTCACCTACGGCCGCGCACGCTGGACGGCCATGCTCATGGGCGACCCGCCACGCAAGTCCATCACGCGTTACCTGCGCCTGCTCACAGGCGGAAAGGCGCGGGTCAGCTACCACGCGTACTACCACATGAATGTTGCAACACCTGTGCGCCTGGCCGCTTTCAAGACCCGGGTGGGGCAGGCCATGGCGCGGTTCGCCTGACGCAACGAAAGCATCGGCATGCACACATCCAACACCCCTGACCACATCGTTGGCGCACGGCTGCCCCGGTGGCTGTTGCCGCAGCACTGGCCTGCAGCGGGCCACCAGCCCGCGCTGGCTACCGTGCATCTGTCCCTTGGCAAGGTACAGGACATCACTCCTTGCGACCCTGCCGCGGCCCTGCACGGCACCACGTGGGACGTGGCTGGTGCCCTGGTGCTGCCGGGCCTGGTCGATGCCCACACCCATCTGGACAAGGCCTTCACCCTGCCCCGCATGGGTATCGTCAAGCCCGGCCTGCTGGGTGCCATCGACGCCATGATGGTGGACCGCCAAAGCTGGACCGAGGCCGACATCCACGCCCGAGCCAGCCGCGCCCTGCAGTGGGCCTACGAAGCGGGCACCGTGCACGTGCGCACCCACTGCGACTGGTGGGAGCCCGATGCCAAACCGCTCGCTTGGAACGTGTTGCGAGAGCTGGCCCACGACTGGGCGGACCGCATCACGCTGGAACGCGTGGGCCTGATCCCGCTGCATCTGTACGCCGACCGCAGCACCGCCATGCGCCTGGCCGCCACGGTGGCTGCCAGCGGCCCCGGCGCCTTGCTGGGCGGGTTTGTGCACTCCACCAACTGGAACTCCCAGGCCCTGCGCCACCTGTTCGAGGCTGCGCAGCACCACGGACTGAACGTGGACTTGCATGTGGACGAAGAGCTGCACCCGGGCGCCCTGGGGCTGGCCACCACCGCGGCGCTTTTGAAAGAGCTACGGTTCGAAGGCCATGTGGTTTGCGGCCACACCTGCGCACTGGCCGCGCAGGATGAAACCACGGCACTCGCCACGCTGGATGCGGTGGCGCAAAGCCCCATCACCCTGGTGACGCTGCCCATCACCAACCTGCTGCTGCAGGACGCCACCACTGGCCGCACGCCGCGCCAGCGCGGCCTCACGCTGATCAAGGAGGCCCGCGCACGCGGTATCCCGGTGCTGGTGGCCAGCGACAACGTGCAAGACCCGTTCTGCCCCGTGGGCAGCTTTGACCCGCTGGAGGCTCTTGCCACCGGCGTGCTGGCCGCGCAACTGGACGCGCCGTTCGACCAGTGGAGTGAATCGCTGTGCCGCGCCGACTGGATGCGCCGGGGCACACCCGCACTGCCATTGCAGGCTGGCGACCCGGCTGACTTGCTGGTGTTCACCCAGGCCGACCACTGGGGCTTTCCATCGCGCTCACAAGGCCGCGTGGTGCTGCGCCAGGGCCGCGTCGCCAGTGGCCATGCACCTGCCGCCTGGCATGTGCCCACACCCCAATTGACAAGGAGCCCGGCATGACCGCCCCCACACCTGCCACACCCATCACACCGGGCATCGCCCAGCCCCTGGCCCGCTACGCCGCCTGGCGCCGCGCAGGCGACTTCATCTACCTGAGCGGAATCATCGCCGTGGACCCCACCGCCAGCCGCATCGTGCGCGGCTATGCCGACATTCCCGACGACGCCGCCACGCTGGTCGGCCGTACCGGCGAGTTCAGCAGCGACATCAAAGAGGGCCCCATCCTTGCGCAAAGCTGGTACGTGCTCGACCGCATCCGCCAGACCATCGAAGCCGCAGGCGGCCAGATGTCCGACGTATTCAAGCTGGTGCAGTACTTCAAGAACCTGGACCACTTTCCCCAGTACAGCCGGGTGCGCAAGCTGTTCTTCCCGGGCGAACCGCCCGCCTCCACCGTAGTGGAAGTGAGCGGCATGTTGCCCACGCCAGACATCCTGATCGAAGTCGAAGCGACCGCGTATCTGCCGCAGCGCTGATCCACCCCCTACACCTCCACGAAAGTCTCACATGCTGCACGGCTACAACCCGCCCCACCGCTACCTGCCCTACCTGAGCTGGACCGAAATCGTCGACCTGCCGGACAAGGAGAACACCGTCATCGTGCTGCCCACGGGCGCCACCGAGCAGCACGGCCCGCACCTGCCCTGCGCGGTGGACACGGTCATCAGCGCGGGCGTGGTGGGCCATGCGCTGGCGCGTTTGCCCGCAGATATCCCCGCCTTTGCGATGGCGCCCATCACCTACGGTAAGTCCGAAGAGCACCTGCACTTTCCCGGCACCGTCACGCTGAGCGGCGAGACCCTGCTGGCCACCATGAACGAGGTGGGTGAGTCGGTATACCGCGCGGGCTTTCGCAAGCTGCTGTTCGTCAACGGCCACGGCGGCCAGCCGCAGGTGATGGAGATGTGCGCGCGCGAGCTGCGCCTGCGCCACGGCGACTTCATCGTGGTGCCCAGCTTCACCTGGCGCGTGCCGCACGTGGCGGGTAAATATTTGTCGGACAAAGAAAAGCGCCTGGCCATGCACGCCGGCCATGCCGAAACGGCGCTGATGCTGGCCCTGGCCCCCGACACCGTGCACATGGAACGTGCGGTGGTCAACTACCCGCCCGTTTTTGATTCGCCCCTGCTCTCGCCCGACGGCCGCCCCGCCTGCGCCTGGAGCGCACGCGACTTTGGCCCCAGCGGAATCATTGGCGACCCGCTGCCCGCCACGGCCGAGCAGGGCCACGCCATCCTCGATTCGCTGGCCGTGAGCTGGGCCGCCGCCATTACCGAACTGCACAAGCTGCAGTGGGCCGCGCGCCCCGAAGCCACCTGGGGCCGCGCCAATCACACCGGCCATGTGGAGCACTCGTCCGCACTGGCCTGAAACCTGCGAACGCAGCCCCAGCCCACTTCGTTTTTCCCTCGTTGCCCCTTCGTTCACCCTCCACCACCCTACCGGAGCACTGCCATGATGAAGACCGCCTCCCGCCTTTCCAAACTTGGTGCAGCCGCGCTGCTCGCTGTTGGTGCCGTCGGCACCATGTCGGGCACTGCGCACGCGCAGGAAAAGTTCACCTACATGACCAACTGGTATGCGCAGGCCGAGCACGGCGGCTTCTACCAAGCGGTGGCCACGGGCCTGTACAAAAAGTACGGCCTCGATGTGACCATCAAGATGGGCGGCCCGCAGGTCAACATCGTGCAAATGATGGCTGCAGGCCAGGCCGAATGCGTGATGGGATCGAGCGACCTGCAGATGATCCAGATGCGTGAAGGCGGCGTGCCCGTGGTCAACGTGGCCGCGGTGTTCCAGAAAGACCCGCAGGTGCTCATCGCGCACGAGGACGTGAAGAAGTTTGAAGACCTTAAGGGAAAAACCATCCTCATCGCGTCGTCAGCCCAGCGCGGCTACTGGCCTTGGCTCAAGGCCAAGTACGGCTTCACCGATTCGCAGACGCGCCCCTACACCTTCAACATCCAGCCCTTCGTGGCCGACAAGAACACGGCCCAGCAGGGCTACCTGACGTCGGAGCCGTTTGCCATTGCCAAGGCAGGCGTCAAGGCCAACACGCTGATGTTCAGCGACCAGGGCTACCCCGCGTATGCCACCACCATCTCGTGCATGGAAAAGACGGTGAAGGAACGCAGCGCTGCCGTGGCCTCGTTCGTCAAGGCATCGATGGAAGGCTGGAAGAGCTACCTGAACGACCCGGCTCCCGCCAACGCCCTCATCAAGAAGGACAACCCCAACATGACCGACGAGCAGCTCGCGTACAGCGTGGCCAAGCTCAAGGAACTGGGCATGGCCACGGGCGGTGACGCCGCCACCATGGGCATCGGCATCATGACCGACACCCGCGCCAAGGCGAGCTATGACTTCCTGGTCGAGACCAAGCTCATTGATCCTGCCAAGGTCAAGCTGGCCGAGACGTACACAACGAGCTTCGTCAAAGACCTGAAGGTTCTTCCCTGAATCGATGAACTAGCTTCGAGCCGTCCACCCCCACTCCACCCGTTCACGCTGAGCATGTCGAAGCGCCGCGCGAGGCTTCGACAGGCTCAGCCCGAACGGTGGTGGGATGGGACCTGGTGGATCGAAAGCGACCCCAACCGCCACCCCAGCCCTGACACAGCAGCCGTATCACACACGGCGGCTGCATCCATCGAAAGGCGACCATGACATCCCCCGCTGAATCTCCGCCGCTGACAGCCAACGCCAGCACCTCCTCGTCCGCGCACCGTTCCACGCCCGCCGTGGAAGTGCTGTCTGCCGAAAAAACCTACCCCAATGGCACCCAGGCCCTGTTGCCGGTGGACCTGACCATCGAGGAAGGTGAGTTCGTCACGCTGCTCGGCCCCTCGGGTTGTGGCAAAAGCACGTTGCTCAAAATGGTGGCGGGCCTGCTGGAACCCACCGACGGCCGCCTGCACCTGTGGCGCAAGCCCGTAGCGCAGCTGGAAGAAAGCGGCAAGAAGATGGCGTTTGTGTTCCAGTCGCCCACGCTCATGCCGTGGGCCAGCGTGCAAACCAATGTGCGGCTGCCGCTGGGCCTGGCGGGCTTGCCCCGAAAGGACGCAGATGCCCGCGTGGCCGAGGCGCTGGCGCTGGTGGGCCTATCCAAGTTCGCCAACGCCCTGCCCCGCGCGCTGTCGGGCGGCATGCAGATGCGCGTGTCGATTGCGCGTGGCCTGGTCACGCAGCCCGACCTGCTGCTGATGGACGAGCCCTTTGGCGCGCTGGACGAAATCACGCGCCACAAGCTTGATGCGGACTTGCTAGACCTGTGGCGCAAGAAAAAACTCACCGTGATCTTCGTGACCCACTCCATCCACGAGGCGGTGTTCCTCTCCAGCCGCGTGGTCATGATGGCCGCGCGCCCCGGCCGCGTGGTGGAAGAGTTCCACATCGACGCGCCCTACCCGCGCACCGCCGACTTCATGGTGTCGCCCGAGTTCAGCCGCTACGCCAAGCAACTGCAGGACAGCCTGCTGCGCGCCAGCGTGGACACCGAGGAGACCGTGGCATGAGCACCCCTTTCCCTTCCGCTCCGATGGCGTCGCCAGTGGCAGCCCCCGTGGTGACGTCCAGCCCCACAGCCGCCGCCCGAACGGCCACACCGCAGGCCGCCCCTGCCAAGCCCGCCGCCAAGCCCACACCCAAGCGACTACCGCTGATGGCCCAGCCCCGCGTGCAGCGCGTGGTCTACCCCCTGCTCGTCGGCATGGTGCTGGTGGCGTTGTGGCAAGGCCTGGTCACGGGGCTGGAGCTTCCCCCCTACCTCGTGCCCTCGCCCGTCCTGATGATGAAGACGCTGTTCACCGACTGGGCCGCGCTGGGTGGCTCGCTGTGGGTCACCGTCAAGATCACGGTGCTGGCCTTTGTGGTCGCCACCGTGGCGGGCGTTCTGATCTCGTTCCTGTTTGTGCAGAGCAAACGCATCGAAACGGCCTTGTTCCCCTACGCCGTGCTGCTGCAGGTCACGCCCATCGTGGCCGTGGCGCCGCTGATCATCATCTGGGTGAAGGACCCGATGGCGTCGATGGTGATCTGCGCCGCGCTGGTGGCGCTGTTTCCCATCATCAGCAACACCACGCTGGGCCTGCGCAGCGTGGAGCCTGATTTGCAAAGCTACTTCCAGCTCAACCGCGCCACGCGCATGCAGACCCTGCTGCGCCTGCGCATACCGAGCGCACTGCCCTACTTCTTCGGGGGGTTGCGCATCTCCAGCGGGCTGGCGCTCATCGGCGCTGTGGTGGCCGAGTTTGTGGCCGGCACCGGCGGCCAGGGCGCCGGGCTGGCGTATCAGATTTTGCAGGCGGGCTTTCAGCTCAACATACCGCGCATGTTCGCCGCGCTGTTGCTGATATCGCTGACCGGCGTGGCGCTGTTCGCGCTCATGGCCTGGGGCACCAGAGCAGCCCTCGGCGGCTGGCACGCGAGCGAAAACTCGCACGACTAGTGTTCTGTCCCGTAAATAGATGCCAAAAATAAAACCGATGGATTTCGCGGAAGGGCAAGGCGCAAACCGCAGCGATAGCCGTAGCTATCGCGAGGATTTGCAACGCTGCCCTGGCGTGAAAGACGCGGTTTTATTGGCATTTATTTGCGGGACAGGACACTAGACCCACCCACTCGGACCGCATTCATTTTTTTACACCGCGCACGCGTGGTGGGGCCGCGCTTTGCCCCACACACCATCCGCCGCACCGACAGGAGAGACAGACATGACCACCATCACCGCCCACCAACTGCCCGAACAACTGCCCGGCCTGGACTGGATCGCCGACCCGCTGCGCGTGGGCCGCCTGTCGCAGGACTTCGCCTGGTTCAGCCCCGTGCTCAAACGCGACCTGGCAGGCAAGCGCGGCGACATTGCCGTGCGCCCACGCACCGAGGACGAGATCCGCCAGGTCGTGGCGGCCTGTGCCAAGGCGCAGATCCCCCTGACCGTGCGCGGCAGCGGCACCGGCAACTACGGGCAAAGCACACCGCTGCACGGCGGGGTGATCCTGGACCTGTCGGGCTACAACGCCTTTGGCTGGGTGCGCGGCGGCGTGGGCCGCGCGCAGGCGGGCATCCGCCTGGCGGACTTTGACACGCAGGCCAAGCCCCACGGACAAGAGCTGCGCTGGCTGCCCAGCACCTACCGCAGCGCCACGCTGGGCGGGTTGTTTGGCGGTGGCTTTGGCGGCGCAGGCTCCATCAACCACGGCCCGCTGGCCGCGCCCGGCAACGTGCTGGCCGTGCGCGCCATGACGGTGGAGCCCGAGCCCCAGATCATCGAACTGCGCGGCCCCGAGGCCATGCTGCTGCACCACACCTACGGCACCAACGGCATCGTGCTGGAACTGGAGGTGGCCCTGACCCCTGCCGTCGAGTGGACGGAATGCATCGCCACGTTTGCCCAATTTGACGCCGCGCTGGAATTTGCCGACCGCTTCGGCAGTGCCCCCGGGCTAGAGAAAAAAGAGGTGTGTTTTCTGGCCGCGCCCATTCCGCAATACTTCACCAGCCTGGCCGAACACCTGCCTGCCGACCACCACGCCGTGCTGGTGCTGGTGGCCCCGCACTCTGAAGCCGGCATGCGCGACATGGTGGCCCAGCACGGTGGCACCGTCACCTACTGCAAGACGGCCGACGAAGTGGCCAGCAGCCACAAGACCCTGCTCGAATACACCTGGAACCACACCACCTTGCATGCGCTGAAAGTGGACAAGGGCCTGACCTACATCCAGAGCGGCTTCGCCCCCGCGCGTCGGCTGGAACAGGTCAAAGCACTCGAAGCCGCGCTACAAGGCGAGGTCATGATGCACCTGGAGTTCTTGCGCACGAAAGAAGGCGCCTTCAACTGCAGCGGCCTGCAGATCATTCGGTACACCACCGAAGAACGCCTGAACCAGATCATGCAGATCTACCGCGACCACGGCGTGCAGATCAACAACCCACACGTCTACATCGTGGAAGACGGCAAGCAGAACAACCTGGACCCGGCCGTGGTCAGCACCAAGCAACGCTTTGATCCCCAAGGCTTGCTCAACCCCGGCAAGCTGCGCAGCTGGGTGCCGCCCGCAAAGGCAACCATTGCAGCAGCGCCAGCCCCAACCTCTGCAGACCCCGAGCCCCAAACAGCCTAGACACAGCCCCACGCACGCTGCGCCCCCCGGTATTTCTCCCTCCCCCCTCGCGGGGGTGGGCCGGGGAGAGGGGGCAACCGCCCCAAGCAGCGCAGATACACCCCCTCTCCCCACCCTCCCTCACAAAGAGCGAGAGAGCCCACAACCCGCCCAACCCTCACCAATTCATCGTCAAATCAGCCCCTAGCGCTTATCCACAATGCATAATCAGCTATTTATTTAGTAGCAAACGGATTATCACCCATGCCCTGGCACGCCCGCCTGCAACTGGACTACACCCGTGAAAGCGCCCGCACCGTAGCGCGCTTTGAGCACAACGGCCCGCTGCGCATCCTGCAAAGCCTGTACCCCGAAGGCGACGCCATCTGCCACAACGTGCTGGTGCACCCACCCGGCGGTCTGGTGGGCGGCGACACGCTGGACATCACCGCCACCGTGGCGCCCGGCGCGCACGGCCTGCTCACCACACCGGGTGCCACACGCTTTTACCGGTCCAACGGCCCGCTGGCGCTGCAGCGCAGCCACCTTAGCGTGGCCGAAGACGCCCGCCTGGAATGGCTGCCGCTGGAGGCGCTTTGCTACAACGCCTGCAACGCCGAAAACCACCTCACGCTCAATCTGGCCCCCGGCGCCGAATGCATGGGCTGGGACGTGACCGCCCTAGGCCTGCCCCACGCCAACCAGCCCTTTGAAACCGGCCGCTTTGTGCAACACCTCGAAGTGCCCGGCGTGTGGCTGGAGCGCGGCGCCATCAACGCCGCCGACCACCGCCTCATGCAAAGCCCGTTGGGCCTGGCCGGGCACCGCTGCATGGCCAGCCTGTTCTTTGCAGCAGGCACCCCGCTGGACCGCATCCGCCGCGACGCCGCGCTGGAAGCCGCCCGCGCCGTGATCGACGCCCATGCACTCAAAGCCACCGCAGGCGCCACCAGCCCCAACCCACAAATGGTCGTGCTGCGCGTGCTGGCGCCGCAGGTGGAGCCTGCGATGCAGTTGCTCAAGGCCGTGCGGGTGGCTTGGCGGGAGGTGATGTGGAACCTGACAGGCGCGCCACCGCGGATCTGGGCGATGTAGTGCACGCTGCGTCCGCCCGAAGCGACCGCGCAACGCAAATCGAAGGAGGAAATGGCGACGTGTCTCAGCCCCTGTGCCTGGCGCTCGCGCCTCTGCCATCAGCGCCCGGCCGCGCGCGCGTTGACCGCCGTGGGTTATGCGCCGCCAGTCGGCGGAACACGGGGCAAGGACAGGGTGAAGGCTGTGTTGGCACCCTGCGACACGACGTTGACCGAACCCCCATGCGCCAGCGCGATCTCGCGCACCACATACAAACCCAGCCCCAGATTGGCACCCGCCAAAGGCAGGCGGGAAGCGTCGCTGTCACTGTCGCCGTCACGCAGTTCGCGCACCAGGGGGTCGAACAAACGGGGCAGCAGGTGCGGGGCAATCGGTTTACCGACACTGTGCACCGTCAATTGCACTTCGTCCTGACGACTGCCATCGATGACGACATCTATCGGCAACGCGGCATCGCCGTACTTCAGCGCATTGAACACCAGGTTCGACAAGGCCTGGTGCAGCCGGGTGCGGTCCCACTGACCTTGCATGTCCCCGTGGTTTTGGAGAGCGAGGATGCGCTCTGGGTAGACCGCGTTGATTTCGTCCAGCGTGTGGCGCGCAAACTCATCCAGCTGCAAAGGCGCTGGCGCAATGGCGATACCCTTGCCCAGGCGCCGGGCGGTGAACTCCATGAGGTCGTTCAACAGCGCCTTCATCTGCCCAACGCTGCGAAGCGTTAGCAACGCATGGCGGCTGTCGTCAGGCCGTTGGCGCAGTCCGATGGCTGCGCAACTGGCGATGGTGCTCAGCGGGCCACGAAGGTCATGCCCCATCATCCCCAGGAACAGGTCTCTGGCCCTGTCGACCTCTTCCACAAAAACGTCGACCGACTCTGCCAGGGCCTGGTCGATCGCCTCATTGAACCGCACCATGTCTTCCAGGTCCTGATCCTGAAGCTGCGGGTGGGCCGCCTGCCACAGGCGCAGCACTGTCGCACGCAGGGCTCGGTACTCAGCGACCATTTGCCCGATCTCGAAGCCCTGGCTCTCGCGCTGGCGAGCGTGGCTGCGCGAGGGAACATTGGCAGAAGTCGACGCCTCCAAGCTGGTCCCTTCCGATTTGATTTTTCTCTCCGCCTCGCCCTCAACGCGATCCATGTTGACGACTATTTCCTCGAGGATCGTTCGGCCATGGTCCAGCAGCGCTACGTGATCCATGTCGCGAGCTGCTGGCAACTGCTTGCCCGCAAACGCGACCCAGTCGCGCAAGATTGAATCCAGATTTGACGTGATGAAAACAGATAGACGCATTTCGGCATTGTGTGCGCGCCCACGCGCGGTTGTAAATGGTTGCCCACTGGGGCAGGGGCGCCGATGCGCTCAATCGCAGCTCGACCTATCGCGGAAAGGGATGCGGATGAGACGCCCCGGCAAGGTGGGCTGGGCTTGAGAAGCCGAAGACCGATGCGCACTGACCGCGCATCAGCGATCCAAGGTGCCCCGCGCCATGTGGTAAATCGGCGTATGTGCGACACCGTACAGACTTGGCGGGTAGCTTCGTATTTATGCCTCTTGCACGCTGGAGGGTGCAGTCAACGCCCCTGAGCTTCTGCCCCCAGCGGGGGAGAGCTGATGGTGCGCGACCGCGAAGCGCTGGAGGCCAAAGTCTGCAGTTGCTACGCTGCGGACAAGAATATCTACCACCGCTGATGAACACCCAGCGTTGAAGTGGGCCGCGCAACGGCACTTCGATGTGCTCCAGGGGATGCAGTTGCTCAAGGCGCGGTGCGGGTGGTCTGGCGGGAGGGGATGTGGGAGTTGGGGTGAGGCGCCAAGGATTTGAGCGATGTAGAACACAATCAAACGGACCGGCAATTGCACTTTGCTGTCCGAGGTAAAAGTATTCAGCGCAAGACAAGGCCATTTTTCTCAAAACAAACACGCTGCAGGTTTGTACCAATCTGCTGGAATACGAAATCGACGGAACCCAAAGTACCTGCGAGCTGACGGAGTTCGTGATTGATGGAAAGCCGCTCTCCAAATTGCTTGGTATAGATCGCGACCTTCGTACCAGCCAATGTGATCTAGACGGGGCGACGATAAATGAACTCCCCTCGAAAGCCGAACGGATGATCAACGAACTGTGTAATAGCGCCGAGCCCCTAAATCAGTTCGGCACAAGGCGAACCGTGCTCTACAGATGCCATTGCGGTTCGGACTATTGCGGCGTCGTTTCATGCCAGGTCGTAGCCCCTGAGGCAGAGCGTGGAATGGAGGGATATCTCATTTGAAGACGATCAGGGTCCTCATCGAATAGGCGCGGATTGCGGCTATCCCAACTTGAATCCCATCGAATTGCTTACTTTCGACAAATTTGCTTACCTTCAGGCGATCCGTCGGTTCTCTCAGGGACAGAAGTAGCCATTCCCGGACAAGCAAACGCGCGGCTTCAAAATCACGCAACCCATATGTTCCAAACCGCACAGTAGGTACCCCGTTGAGCCCAATTCTGAGTCTTCAAGTCCAACATGATTCCGATGGAACTGCCGAGCTATTTGTCGAGCTTTCGCATCCCGTATTCACAGGCAGTGCATCGGCTTGGTTTGACGCCATAAGCCTGGCGGAGTTCGGTGCAAGTCTTGCGAACACATTCCCGCTGACCAGAGAGAAACCCATTGAGCTGACGGGTGGGTATTGGGATCACCAAGGCGCTATTGAGCAGCTTCATGTTGGGCTCAAGTTCTATCCCATTGGTGGTACTGGAACGGTTGGCGTTCACGTGCAGCTGGCAACTGACTGCCAAGCGGACGAGAGAAGCGAATCCCAATCTAAGGTATCCGCTGAGGTGAAGACAAATTATGAGGAACTTCGGCGTTTTGGTTTTGCGGTTCAAGCCATAGCAAAGAACCAAGCGTCTCATGCACAACTAATGGGAATCGCGAGCTAGCCTCGGCAGTTCTTGAGGCCTGTTCCGACAACGAGACCTACGGCACGGCCTCCACATGGTGGCGACATCACCGACTGGCCACTCGAAGCCGCTTGAACGAAAGCTGCCTCGTCGAGGTCTACACCTGGCGACATGCACGCCTTGGCAGCGTCCAGCACCGCAGTGATGAACTTCAGACCCTCACCCCTTCCCCAGCGCCGGCCTATTAAACAAACTGGACGCAAGACTCACCGGCCCCAGTTCCGCCGCCGCTGCCAGCAACGCAGGCCCCAACTCCTCCATGCGCTGCTGCGTCAGCCGCAACCTCGGGCCTGCAATGCTGATGACGCCTATTGCCTCACCACGGCGCAGCACCGGTGCGGCGATGGCGCTCATTCCGGGGGCAAACACCTCGTCGATCATGGCGTAGCCGCGCGCTCGCGCGGACTGCAGATAACTGAGCAGCGCGTTGATGGTGGTCGGGGCGTTGGGGCCGTACTCGGCGGGAGTGCCAAAGCCTTGGCGGGACACCAGCTCCAGGGCGCGCTCATCCGGCAGCATCATCAGCCAGGCGTGGCCAGACCCCGTGCAGGACAGTCGCGCGTCCATACCCATGTCGGGGTCGTAGCGCAGGCCTGCATGGCGCCTGCCTTGGGACTTGGCTACCCATGTGAGGCGGTCGTCATCGACGATGGACAGCCGAATCAGCTCGCCAGACGTCTCTGCCAGTCGCTCAAGTAGTGGCTCGGCGATCTCCACGATGCCGGCGCTGCTCAAAAAACCCAAGCCAAGCGATACCACCTTGGTGGTCAGCACGTAGTCGCCTTGTTTTCGAATCTGCCGGACATAGCCACGGCGCTGCAGGTCGCCCAGCACCCGGTGGCAGGCGCTCAGCGGAATGTCCAGCTCGGTGGCGATCAAAGAGAGCGGCAGTCCGTGGGGATGCCTGGCCAAGTATTCAAGCACTGATAGGCCGCGGTCAAGAGCAGTGTTCATTTATTGAGATGTGAAATGAGTTTCCAGTTTGGAAACTCTTTCTGATAGCGGCTGAATAATTTGCTTCATTCGATTCACAGATGCTGTCACAGGAGCCAAATGTATGACCAAACCAAAGCCCGGGGATTCACGACCATGAACGGGACGATCTACGTTTTGAACGGCCCCAACCTCAATCTGCTGGGGGTGCGCGAGCCCCATTTGTACGGCAGCACGACGCTGTCTCAGGTCGAGCAACAATGCCGCGAAGTGGCGCAGGACCTGGGCTTTGGGTGCGAGTTTCGGCAAACCAACCATGAGGGTGTGATGGTGGACTGGATCCATGAAGCCCGCAATGCGGCCTGTGCCATCGTGATCAACCCGGCCGGCCTTTCTTTTCGGTCCATCCCGCTGCTGGATGCGCTCAAGACCTTTGACCACCCCATTGCCGAAGTCCATGTGACAAACATTCACCGGCGGGACGCCCTGTACCAGCATTCGCTGGTGTCGCTGGCTGCCACCGGGGTGATTGCAGGATTCGGCACTTTTGGATATGAAATGGCGATGCGCGCAGTGGTGCGCCTGCTCGCCAAGCCTGCTGCAACCACCATTGCGGCAACAGCTTGAACCCGTCACCCGGCCCGCTACCCACTAAAAGGAGACAACCATGAACTTTTCCATCCACCGCCGCCACCTGCTCGGCGCAGGCGCAGCACTCGCCGCAGGCACCATGACCCCATCGTGGGCGCAGCAGCAACCGCAGACGCTGCGTTTTGCGGCCGTCTTCTCGGACAAGGACATCCGCGCCGAGATGATGCGCATCTTTGGCGAGGAGATAAAGGCCGACTACAAGGTGGACCTGCACCTGAACTCCACCCTTTTCCGCCAGGGCACCGAGCTGGTTGCGCTGCAGCGCGACAACCTGGAGATGGGCAACATCTCGCCGCAGGACATCTCGCGCCAGGTACCGGCGTGGTCACTGCTGACATCCGCCTACCTGTTCCGCGATGCGAACCATCTGAACGCCTTTTTTGCCAGCGACCTGGGCACGCAGATGAAGAAGATGGCGGAAGACCAGCTCAAGATCAAGATCCTGGGCCCGACCTTTTTTGGCACGCGCCACGTGGGCCTCAAGCCCAAGAGGAAGATCAACACGCCACAGGACATGGCCGGCATCAAGCTGCGCATGCCGCCCGGTGAGGCATGGCAGATGCTGGGCAGAGCGGTGGGCGCCAACCCCACGCCCATGGCCTATGCAGAAACGTACACCGGCTTGCAGACCGGCGCGATTGACGGGCAGGACAACCCCCTACCCAACATTCAGAACATGAAGTTCAACGAAGTGATGTCGCAGATCGTGCTGACATCGCATCTGGTGGGCTTTGATGTGCTGAGCGTCAGCCTGAAGGTCTGGACTGGCATGGATGCGGACAAACAACGCGCCTTTCAGACCGCAGCGAACAAAGCGATTGCATTCAGCACGGCAGAGCATCTCAAGCGCGAACAACAGTTGGCCGAAGAGTTCAAGCGCGGCGGGCTCGATGTGTACACGCCCAACATCCAGGCGTTTCGTGAATACGCGCAAAAGGTGTACCTGGCCTCTGACGACGCCAAGAACTGGCCTGCCGGCATGATCGAAAAAATCAACGCGCTGAAGGCCTGATGTGAGCATCGTGCGGGCCTCAGCCATGCTGCACTCCGCGCGCACCAGGCTCCACCGCTTTGCCGAAGCGGTGGCGGCCCTGCTGCTCGCGATCATCTTCCTGGCCTTTCTGGCCCAGATTGCGTTTCGCTACTTCTTCAACTGGCCTGTCGGCTGGACGTCTGAGGTCTCGCTGATCGCATGGCTCTGGCTGGTGCTTTGGGGCGCTGCCCTGGTGCTCAAGGACCACGAGGAAATACGGCTGGACATCCTGACAGAGCACGCGGGGCCGCGCATTGGCCGCGTTGCCACCGCCATTGGCTCGTTGGCGGTCATCGTTCTCTTTGTGATCTCGCTTCCGGCCACCTGGTCGTATGTGAGCTTCATGAAGGTCGAGAAAACCTCGTACCTCCATCTGCGCATGGACTACGTCTATGGCATTTACATGCTGTTTGTGGTGGCGGTGATCGTTCGCAGCGGCGCAGCACTGGTGGGCGCAGTGCGCGGCCGCCAGGCGGAGTCTGCAGAACCCATGCCAGATGAACACCCGGGGCGCTAGCCCCTTTTTTGAGTCCTCGGAGCCCGCGCCGTGAATCTAACGAGTCCTTTTTCCTTGACCCTTGCCGCCATCATCGGCCTGAGCTTGCTGGGCGTGCCGGTGGGCTACGCGATGATTGCAAGCTCCATCCTGTACCTGTACATGAAAGGCATGGACATGGGGTCGGCCGCGGAGCAACTGCTCAACGGCACGTACAACAGTTTTCTGCTGCTGGCGATCCCGCTGTTTATCCTGGCAGCGGCTTTCATGAGCTCGGGCAGCGTGCTGGACCGCTTGCTGCGCTTTTGCAACGCCATCGTGGGGCGTTTCCCGGGGGGGCTTGCGCAGGTGAATGTGCTGCAAAGCGTAGTGTTCGCCAGCATGTCTGGATCCGCCCTCGCAGACGCGGCCGGTTCGGGCAAGCTGATGCAGGCGATGATGACAAAAGACGGCAAGTACACACCGGGGTTTGCCGCCGCGCTCAGTGCTGTCTCTTCGGTCATCGGGCCCATCCTGCCGCCGTCTATTCCGATGGTGCTCTACGCGTTGGTGTCTGGCACTTCCATCGGCTACCTATTTATTGCAGGTGTTCTGCCCGGCTTGTTGCTGGGCGCTGTGCAGATGGCGCTGATTTACGTATTGGCAAAGCGCCGCAATTTCCCGGTGGAAGAACCCGTGCCCCTGCGCGACATGCCGCGCATCACGCGGGAGGCTTTCCCCGCCTTGATGCTGCCGGTCATCTTGCTGGGCTGCCTGTACAGCGGCATCACCACCCCGACAGAGGCGGCAGGGCTCGCAGCGGCCTACGCGTTGCTCATCTCCACCGTGCTGTACCGCAGCCTGAGCTGGTCCGACATCTACCAGGCGCTGTCGTCCAGTGCACGCATGAGCGTTTCTATCGGTGTGCTGATCGCTGGGGCGATGGTTTTCAACTACGTCATCACCTCCGAGAACATCCCCCGCGCCCTCAGCACCGTGTTGGCCGGGCAGCAACTTTCGCCGCTCGCATTTTTGCTCATGGTCAACGTGCTGCTTTTGGTGCTGGGCGCATTTCTGGAAGGGTCGACCATCATCCTGATCATTCTTCCGGTGCTGCTGCCTACGGCTGTGGCGCTGGGCATTGACCCGGTGCATTTTGGTGTGGTGTGCGTGCTGAACATCATGCTGGGCCTGGTCACGCCACCGTATGGGCTGCTGCTGTTCATGATGACCAAGATCGCCAATGTCTCCATGGGAGAGTTGCTCACCAACGTCGCGCCCTTTCTGGCCGTCATGATCGGCGCCTTGGCGCTGGTGACGTTGTGGCCCGACTTCGTGCTGTGGTTGCCGCGTCTGGCGGGGTACACGGGGTGATGAAAGAGGTCTGAGTCACCTCTATTGAGTCAGCATCCGTCCACTTGAAACCGTTCACGCTGAGCTGGTCGAAGATCTCAGCCTGAACGCATGTTTCCAGCTCAAAGATGCCGACCCAACATCTGGCGTCAGGCGGCAGCCGTCACTGCAGGCACCTTCAGCAGCCCATCGGCCTTGAACATCGCACGGATGCCGCGCACCGCCTGCCGAATCCGCGCCTCGTTCTCGATCAACGCGAACCGCACGTACTCATCGCCCTGGTCGCCAAAGCCGATGCCCGGCGACACGCAGACCTTGGCCTTGTCCAGCAACTGCCGCGCAAACTCCAGCGAACCCAGCGCGCGGTACGGCTCGGGGATGCGAGCCCAGATGTACATGCTGGCCTTGGGGCAGTCCACGGCCCAGCCAGATTCGGTGAGGCCCTTGTAGAGCACGTCGCGGCGGCGCTGGTACTGGGCGGCGATGTCTTTCACGCACTGCTGGTCGCCCTCCAGCGCGGCGATGGCGGCCACCTGCAAAGGCGTGAAGGTGCCGTAGTCGTGGTAGCTCTTGATGCGGGCCAGCGCGGCCACCAGGTCGGGGTTGCCGACCATGAAGCCGATGCGCCAGCCGGCCATGTTGTAGCTTTTGGAGAGGGTGAAAAACTCCACCGCCACGTCCTTGGCACCGGGCACTTCCATGATGCTGGGGGCGCGGTAGCCGTCGTACACGATGTCGGCGTAGGCCAGGTCGTGCACTACCAGGATGTCGTGCTTCTTGGCCAGGGCGATGACACGCTCGAAGAACGACAGCTCCACGCACTGCGCCGTGGGGTTGCTCGGGAAGCCGAAGATCATCATCTTGGGCTTGGGGTAGCTGCCGCGGATGGCTTTTTCGAGCTCCGCAAAAAAGTCCACATCGGGCGCCACGGGCACGCTGCGGATGTCAGCCCCGGCAATCACCGCGCCGTAGATGTGGATGGGGTAGCTGGGGTCGGGCACCAGCACGGTGTCGCCGCGGTCCAGCGTGGCCAGCATCAGGTGGGCCAGGCCCTCCTTGGAGCCGATGGTGACGATGGCCTCGGTGTCGGGGTTGATGTCCACGGCGTAGCGGTCTTTGTACCAGTGGCTGATGGCGCGGCGCAGGCGCGGGATGCCCTTGCTGGCGCTGTAGCCGTGGGTGTCGGGCCGCTGGGCCACTTCGGTGAGCTTGGCGACGATGTGCGGTGGTGTGGCCCCGTCGGGGTTGCCCATGCTCATGTCGATGATGTCTTCGCCACGACGGCGGGCGGCCAGTTTGAGCTCGGCCGTGATGTTGAAGACGTAGGGAGGGAGGCGATCGATGCGCGCAAAGCGGCGCTTGCCTTGAGAAGCAGACATGCTGTGGAGACTTTCACGTAAGCGCCCGGAACCGTCCGAGCGACGTGGCTGGCAGAAAGGCCGGCCCGCGGTCACTCTAATGCACAACGCCGCGATGGCTCCACAGATTTTGGCGGTGTCGCACCGCCGCTACGCTTTGCCGCGGTCGTCAGGCGGAAGCGCGCTTGGTGTTTCGCTCGCTGACCAGCGCCCACGCAAACATGCCAACGCCGCCAATACCCAGCAGCACACCTACCCAGCCGGTGGACGTCCAGCCCAAGCCTGCCGCAATGCCCACGCCGCCCAGCCAGGCGCCCAGCGCGTTGGCAGCGTTGAAGGCCGAGTGATTGAGGGCCGCGGCCAGCGTCTGCGCCTCGCCCGCCACGTCCATCAGGCGGATCTGCAGCGCGGGGCCGATGGCCACCAAGGTGCCCAGAAAGAACGTGGCAAAGGCCGCGCTCACCGGATGGTGCGCCGCAGGCACAAACAGCGCCAGCACCACGATGGACCACAGCAGCACCTTGCCCACGGTGGGCATGAGCGCCTTGTCGGCCATGCGCGAACCGACGATGTTGCCCACCACCATGCCCAGGCCAAACAACGACAGCACAAACGGCATCAGCGCGGGCGGCATGCCTGCCACCTCGATCAACGTGGGCTTGATGTAGCTGAACACCGCAAACATGCCACCAAAACCAATGGCGCCGATGCCCAGCGTGAACCACACCTGCTTGCGCGCCAGCGCGCCCAGCTCGCGCAGCGGGCTGGCGCCGTGAGATGCAGGCATGGCGGGCACCCACAGGCGCACCATCACGACGGCGGCTACGGCGATAAGGCCCACAAATACAAACGCAGCGCGCCATCCAAAGTGCTCGCCCAGCGCGGCTGCAATGGGCACGCCCACCAGCGTGGCCGTGGTCAGCCCCAGCATGACCCATCCCACCGCGCGTGCGCGGCGCCCCGGTGGTGCCAGGGCTGCAGCCACCAGCGCAGCCACGCCAAAGTAGGTGCCGTGTGGCAGGCCGGTCAGCAGGCGCATGGCGCTGAGCGACGCATATCCGGGCGCCAGGGCCGATGCGAAATTGCCCAGCGCATACACCACCATCAGCGCCATCAGCAATGCACGCCGCCCCCAGTTGGCCGCCAGCACGGCAAGCACCGGTGCGCCCACCACCACGCCCAGTGCATAGGCGCTGATGACGTGGCCCGCCTGCGGGATGCTGACGCCGATGTCGCGCGCGACCTCGGGCAGCAGGCCCATGATGACGAACTCACCCGTGCCGATGGAAAAACCGCCCACCCCGAGGGCCAGCACGGCGCGCAGCAGGGTGCGGTCATCGGTACGGTCATCGGTGGCTTGGGAGGGTGGGGCAACAGAGGAAGACAGGGGCGCGGACATGGCAAGAACAACAGAAGAACGCGGCACCAGAAGGCGACGGTGCCGCAAATGAGAGTTAGTTGGGGGAATCAAGACTGCGAAATGTAGTTAAACGGTTACGCAGTTACGGGGGAAAACCCGAATTTGGTAACCATAGCATGCCCTGTGGAGCCCTGCAGGGCGAGGGACGGATCACGCCGAAGCCAGGGAGCCCTTGACGCGAATGCCGCGATGGCCGCCATGCCAACGCCCGGTCACTGTTGTGCGTACCTATCGCCCTGGCATCTTTGAACTTGAAATGCCCGTTCGGGCTGAGCCTGTCGAAGCGTCTCTCGGCACGACGAAGACGCTCGGTGAACGGTTTCCAACTGTTTGCCAAACCGCGCCGCGCCGCGCCCCGGCGCAGGCGCTGGGCTGCCGGGTTTTCAGCGCAAGGTCAGCGCGCCACCAGCAGTTGCACAAACATCTGCACCTTGGCATGGCATTCGGCGCTGATGGAGGTGAACTCCAGCCCGGCCACCCACTCGTCGCCTTCTTGCTTGAGGGTGATGACCCGCGCATACACATCGGCCACGCGGTAGTCCACCAGCGGCAGCTCAAACTCCAGCTTGATCTCGCTGTGCGGCTCCAGCGGCTCGATCAGCTCCACCAGCAGGCCGTGGTAGCCGATGTCGCGGATGGCGCCGTGCACGATGTGGGGCACCACGATCTTGTCCTGCATGCGCTGGCACAAGCAAGGCAGGCGCGCATCCACCCGGTGGCTGCGACGGAACTCCTGGCGCGGCACCTTGAGTTTTTGCGAAGGAATGGCGATCAGCTCGCGCAGGCTCACCGGCTGCGTGCGGCCCTTGACGTAGACCTGCATGGGTGCGGACGCCGACACCAGCCCCCAGCACCGCTGGTAGGTGGAATCGCTGATGAGCACCTGGCCGCGCAGGCTCAGCGCCTCGATGCGCGAGGCCAGGTTGACCGCCTCGCCGATCACGGTGTATTCGGAATACACGTCAGAGCCAAAGCGCCCCGCCATCACCGTGCCGGTGTTCACGCCGATGCCCAGAAAGACCTCGGGCAGCCGCTCGGTCAGGTGCGCAAGGTTCAGCTCGCGCATCGCGATCTGCATCTCTACCGCGCACAGCAGCGCGCGGTCCACATCGTCGTCGCGGCTGATCGGCGCACCGAACAGCACCATGATCGAGTCGCCCATGAACTTGTCGATGCTGCCCTGGTACTTGAAGACCACCTCGGAGAGCCGCGACAGGCAGCGGTTGAGCGCTGCAATGACCACCGACGCTGGCTGCGAGCCAGACAGCGCGGTGAACCCGCGCAGGTCGGCCAGGAGGATGGTGACTTCGCGCGGCACCACCTCCAACCCTTCCGAGACGCCGCCGTCGAGGCTTTCCATGCCGTGCAGGATGCCCGCCATCTCGGCCTGTGCGGCGTCGGAAAGGGGGGCACCGGTCTCCCGCTCAATCAGCGCCTGCAGGCGGCGCACGGCATCGTGGTGGAATTCTTTGTGCATGGATGCAAGGGAGTGGAGCGGCCGATTGTTTGGTGTGTGGGGCATCGCCTGACCCGCCAGCCAGAATAGGCGGGGCGTGCCCAGACGGTCAACCAGTGAAAACACCGCGGGCAAAACCGCAACAACGCGCACTGCCGGGCTCCCTCCCCCCTCGCGGGGGAGGGTTGGGAAGAGGGGGAGCCCAAGCGCCACGCCTGTACAGCCTCTTCTTCCCGCCCCTATCGGACAAGGGCGAGACGAAGTGGCGCACCTGCGAAGGACGTATGCCATGAAAATATTTGGTGTTTTTGGCCTCTAGCGCTTATCCATCAAGCGCTACTAGCTATAAAAACAGGAGTTTCTTGGGTGCAAGCCCGGTCGCAGTTGCTGCTGCCGCACAGACATTCACCGCTGCGCTTCAGATCCGTACACCCATTCACTCGAATTCAATTGGCCCCCACCGCCTGTCGAAGCACACACACAAACTCTGTCGACACCTCGTCGTAGTCCCACCGCGCCGCATACCGGGCCACACCGCCGACTGCGGCGCCAGATGGTTCTACAGTCAGCACGACGAGGCTGTTGGGGCTGCCGTGGCGCAGGCGGTGCGATACCGCTGTGCCCGCACGGCAAGCCCACAGGCCGGGGATGGGCTGCAGCACCCCAGGCTCATGCACATGGCCGGACAACAGCATCTGGGCACCTGCGGTGCGCCAGCGCTGCACGGCTTCGTCCGCACGGGATGGGCGGTGCGCGCGGTCGTCCGCGTCGCGCGCGACCAGGGGGTGGTGACTGGCCACGATGCGCCACGCATCCGGTGGCGCGCGGGCCAGCAGCGTGGCCACATGGTCGATCTGCGCCGAGGAAAGGCTGCCCCGCTCGTGCCGCCAGGCGCGGGTGGTGTTAACGCCCACCACATAAAAAGCGCCCATCTGCCGCACGGGCTCCTGGTCCAGTCCGAACTGCTCGGCATACCGCTCATACGCTCTGCCCCAGCGCATCCACCACGCAAACAGCGGCAGGTCGTGGTTGCCCGCCAGCACCAGGGTCGAGCGAGCATGCAGGCCTTTGACAAACCGCGCAGCCTGCTCAAACTGGTCGGCAGTGGCGCGTTGTGTCAGGTCGCCCGACACCACCACCATCGACACCGAAAGCCGCTGGGCCAGCCGCTGGGCCGCCGCACACACCGCAGGATCGTGCGCACCAAAGTGCAGATCAGACAGGTGCATCAAAACGGTCATCGGTACCTTAGGAACGGACGCAGAGGCTGCATAACCGGGCATCAAGCGGGCATCAGGCCGCCCGCTGCAACGGGCTCGGGTGCTGCGCCCAGCAGCGTATCCGCTGCCTGCTGCGCCTCGGGCGCATCGTCGCGACCCAGGTTACTGGGTGCCACCAGCCACAGGGGGCGGTCGCTCAGGCGGAAATGCAGGGGCGGGGTCATCCATTCGCGCTCGCCATCAAACGCCAGTTTGACCTGGGGCGGGCGCCAGCTGGCGGGCGTGACCGTCAATTCAGAGCAGGCCATGCTGACCACCGCATTGTCTTTGTGCAGCTGGCCGGTGGCCGCGTTCCACACCGTGCGCGCAATGGCCCACCGGCCCTGGGGCTTGAGCATGACCACCGCCAGCTTGCCACCGTCGGCCACCATTTGCGCCTGGGGCAGGCCCATGCGGTCAAGCTGCAGGGGGTTGTTGCCCACAAACAGCGTGGTGACCAGATGCTCTTCTTGCTGCGCCTCGGCGCCGCGGTGTGTCTTCATCACCACGCGCCAGCGGCGGCCCGCGGAGGGGCGAAACAGGCTCCATACGGCAGACGCCACCGCCACCCAGCGCGATCGGCCGAAGCGGCGCGATGCTTTCTCGCGCTCGGCCAGCAGCTTGGGGTACAGGCCCACGCTGGCGTTGACCACAAACATGCGCCGGTTGACAAAGCCCACCTGCACGGGGCGCATGTCGCCTTCGCGCAGGGCCTGCAACAGGTCTTGCACGGCGGTTTCGGGGTCTAGCGCCAAGCCGTGCTCGCGGCTGAAGTAGTTGAAGGTGCCCATGGGCACGACGCCAAGCGGCACACCCGCCAGCAGCGCGGCCGACGCCACGGCGTTGATCGTGCCGTCGCCCCCGGCGGCCACCACCAGCCCGCCATCCTCCAGCGCCGCCTGGGCAGCGTTGCGCGCCAGCTGCACGATGTCGCCCCGCTGGTCGGGCACATGCCAGACCACGTCGTGCTCTTGCAAGGCAGGCACGCCCTCCAGCTTGGCACGCAGCAGATCCAGATCGGCACCGGGGCGCCTGGGCACCACCAGATGGATGGGGCCGTGGCGACGTGCGGGGTAGGGATGATCGGAAGGGGTCATTTTGGTGAGCGGCATCAGGAGGCAACGCGCAAGGGCCACACACGGGGCAAACCCGGCGGACCCTGGGAGTCATCCTGAAATTTTGATTGCAATGGTATGCATAGTGGCCCTGGGGCACCAAAACCGCAGCCAGCAGCTGCGCCTTTGCCCTGTCGGAGCATGCCGACAAGCGAACCGTGACACATAGGGCCATACACCTGCGCTTTGGCGGGGTGTAGGGAACTCCGCTACAACGACCGATTCATTCAAAGCCATTGCCCCGCGAGACCCTCTAGAACCAACCGAAAGCAGCACAGCCCCCGATGACGATGACGACGATGGAAATTTCTGAACTCGGGGGGCTGTTGGCGCGCCACCCCATGGAATGGTGGATGGCTGGCATGGCGGTGGCGGCCGTGGTGGGCGCGCTGGCCTTGGCTGGTTTGCGCACCGCCCAGCGCCACAGCCCGCCCCTGCGCCGGTTTCTGCCCGTGCAAGCGCACTGGGTGGTTCTGGCGGCCATGGGCGCCAGTGCCTGCACACTGGTGCTGGCGGGCGTCGCCATGGCCGAGCTGGCCGAGAGCGGGCAGCCCGGCGGCCCCTGGGGCGCGCTGGACGATGCCATTGCCGCAGGCTTGCAGGCGCAAGCCGACACAGCGGTGCTGCAGTGGTTTGCAACCCTGACCCACCTGGGCGATGCGGGGGCCCTCACGGCGGCCACGGTGGTCATAGCCGTGCTGTTGTGGGTGCGCCAGCACCGCCTGCTGGCCATCGGCTGGCTGGTGGCCCTGGGGGGCAACGGCGCGTTAACCAAGATCCTCAAGCAGGTGTTTGAGCGGGTGCGGCCCGAGCATGTGCACGGCATTGCGCAGGCCGATGGGTTCAGTTTTCCGAGCGGGCACACCAGCGGGTCGATGGCGGCCTACGCCATGCTGGCCTACCTGGCCACCCGCCTGCTACCCCGGCACTGGCACCTGCCCGTGGTGATGGTGGCGGGCGCTGTGATCTTTACTACAGGCTGGAGCCGCGTGGTGCTGCAGGTGCACTACGCCAGCGATGTGCTGGCAGGCTGGTTGCTGGCGGGCACCTGGGTGCTGTGCACCGTGCTGGTCATGGAAAGCGTGGCGCGCTGGCGTAGCAGCAATGACAGCAACCATCCGCAGCCCGGCTTGGCGAAGACCTGAGGGCCCTCGCCGTCAAATCGCCACGAGGTTGCGGATGCCTTTGGCTTCCATCTCGCTCCCCGGGCCGCGCGCAATGACTTCGCCGCGCTCCATCACCAGGTAGTCATCGGCCAGCTCCTGCGCAAAGTCGTAGTACTGCTCGCACAGCAGGATGGCCATCTCACCCTTGTCGGCCAGCATGCGGATGACGCGGCCGATGTCTTTGATGATGCTGGGCTGGATGCCTTCTGTGGGCTCGTCCAGGATGAGCAGGCGCGGGCCGGGGGCCAGGGCACGGGCGATGGCCAGTTGTTGCTGCTGCCCGCCCGACAGATCCCCGCCGCGGCGTTTGAGCATTTGCTTGAGCACGGGGAACAGCTCGTACAGATGCGGGGGCACGGGGGTGGAGCCGCTTTTGTAGGCCAGGCCCATGCGCAGGTTTTCTTCGACCGTGAGGCGGCCGAAGATTTCGCGGCCTTGGGGGACGAAGCCGATGCCTGCTCGCGCCCGGTCGTACGGCGTGGCTTTGTCGATGGGTTTGCCGTCGAAGGTGATGCCGCCGCTTTTGATGGGGACGAGGCCCATGAGGCTTTTGAGCAGTGTGGTTTTGCCGACGCCGTTGCGGCCTAGGAGGACGGTGACTTTGCCGGGTTGGGCGGTGAGGCTCACGTCGCGCAGGATGTGGGAGCCGCCGTAGTACTGGTTGATGTTTTGGACGGTGAGCATGGTGGTTTTGAGTGTTTTTGGCCTCTAGCGCTTATGCATCAAGCGCTGATAGCTATGGTTTTGATAGTTTTCGGTGGCCGTTGGGGCTGAGCTTTTTCGAAGCTGGGGCTCGCGGGCTGAGCTGGCCGCATGCCAGGTTGGAGGGCGGAGGCCGGGAGTCGCCCGGCGTGCGAGTAACTTTCTTTCGCGTCGCCGAAAGAAAGTCACCAAAGAAAGGGCGACCCCACTGTCTGCGTCCCTTCGCTTCGCTGCGGGCAACCTGTGGTGCTCGCGGACGGGGTGCGCCGCAGAACTCACTGCGCTGCTTTGCAGCTACGTTCAGACAACTGCGGCGAGCTAGACCACGATGCATGTGTGTCCTGCGGCACACATGCCACCCCGCCCTCTGCGCTCCTCGGCGCATACAGAGGGGCTGGGGAGAGAACATCCATTCGGGCCATTGCTCCGCTGCGCTGCGCTCGGCCCCGAACGCGCAGGCGCTTCGCGCCGCGACCGCCAGGCCGAGCGAAGCAATGGCCCGTGTGGATGTTCGGCTGTCCGGTTGTTCGGCTGTCCCACCCCTGCTGGCTGCGCCTGCGGCGGGGCGGTTGCGGGGTGAGCATGCGCGTCGAAGCGCGCATGCCTCGTGGTCTAGCTCGCCGTGGCTGTCTGAACGTAGCGCCAACGGCGCGCAGTGAGTTCCACGGCGCACCCCGCAACCGTCCCGACGCAGGTCGCCCCATCGCTCCGCGAAGGGGTCGCAG
>NZ_JBKBTV010000169.1:0-585 GCF_046291265.1 Acidovorax sp.
GGGATGAACGCGTGACCCGCCGCGATGCCGTAGCCAATGCGCTGTTGCACCGCTACAGCCCGACGCTGTTTCAACTCGACGACTCTGCCCGTCAGTACCGCGGCATGTCGCTGCTGGAACTGGCGCGCGAAAGCCTGACCAATGCCGGGGTGAACACGCGGGGCCTGTCGCGGGACGAGGTGGCGACGCGCTCGCTGCATTCCACCTCCGACTTCCCCGAAATTCTGTCGGCCGTCACCAACAAGACCCTGCGGCAGGCCTACGAGACCTATCCCCGCACCTTCATGCTGTTCTGCCGCCAGGTGCTGGCCACCGACTTCAAGGCGATGAACCGGGTGCAGTTGGGCGAAGCACCCCAGCTGCTGGAGGTTGGTGAAAGCGGCGAGTTCAAGCGCGGGACGCTTGGCGAGAGCAAGGAAAGCTACAAGGTCAAGACCTATGGCCGGGTGGTCGCCATCACCCGCCAGACGCTGATCAATGACGATCTGGATGCCTTCACCCGGATCCCGGCGATGTACGGCAACTCCATCGCCCAGCTGGAGTCGGACGTCGTCTGGGGGATCATCACCGCCAACCCTGCGATGG
>NZ_JBKBTV010000170.1:0-585 GCF_046291265.1 Acidovorax sp.
TGCAAAGCGGCAAGCTCCTGCACGACCAGCGCATGGCGCGCTGGAACGGCGAGCCGCCCACGGTGAGCGAGCGCGGCGTGTTCGCCAGCGACACCAACACCCATGTGGTGCTGCGCGACTGGCACATCGAGCGCACACCCGACGGGCGCTACACCACACGCATTGGTGGCAACCACCTGAACATCGACCTCACCGCACGGCCGCAACAGGCCTGGCTGCTGCAGGGCGACGAAGGCTTTTCACGCAAAGGCCCCGACGCATCCCAGGCAAGTTTCTACGTGTCGCACCCCCAACTCGCAGTGCAGGGCACGCTGGGCGTTGGCCAGCAGCGTTTTGAAGTGACCGGCACGGCATGGCTTGACCACGAATGGAGCGAAGCGCTGCTGCACCCCGAGGCGGTGGGCTGGGACTGGATCGGCATGAACCTGTTCGAGGGCCACAGCCTGACCGCGTTTCAGCTGCGCCGTGCCGACGGCAGCAAGGTCTGGGCAGGCGGATCGTTTCGTGCAGCGGGCAGCGCGCAGAGCCCCACCGACATTGTCCGCTGCCGGCCAGGCGAGGTTGATTTCAAACCGCTGCGCACCT
>NZ_JBKBTV010000171.1:0-580 GCF_046291265.1 Acidovorax sp.
GTGGTTTTTCTTTGAACACCAGCGGCGTACAGTTCAACCCATCGATGAGCCGAACCCGCAAGGCGACTCACCGAACCCGGTTCAGGAATGGTTTTTGACCCGGCTTTTTTGAGACGCTTTTTTAACTTCAAGGATTTTCATCATGAACACCACCGCACGTTTCCTCTCCATTGCCGCTGTTGCCGCTTTCGCTTCTTTTGGTGCCCAGGCTGACGAAGCCGATGCTTCGCAGTTCGCTACGAAGTTTGAAACCAACCGCACCCGCGCTGAAGTGCAAGCTGAAGCAGCCACCGTCGCCCAGACCCGTTCCATCGAGCCAGCAGGTTCACGTGTGGTGACGTATTCGTCTACCGCTGACCGCAGCGCAGTGCGTGCCCAGGCCGCAGAAGCCGTTCGCACCGGCCAGATCCCTTCGGGTGAGCGTGGTTGATTCTTTTTGAATCCACCCAACCCACCGTCCCGTATTCCTTAGTACCTGGTTACCCCAAGTACCACCCCCTCATTTTTGATTTTTCAGGAGTTTCACCATGAACAAGACTGCACGTTTCCTCTCCCTCGCCGCTGTGGCTGCTTTCACCGC
>NZ_JBKBTV010000172.1:0-577 GCF_046291265.1 Acidovorax sp.
TAAGAACCGTCAAAGCAGAGCAGCATATAGACATAGTATGATTTCATAATTTGATGATTTTCTCATAAATCTAAATTACATAATTTTATTAAATTAGATTCAAAAATTACATGAAACGCCCTTCGACAAGCTCAGCCCTTCGACAGGCTCAGGAGGACATGAGAACGAAGCGTAATTTGAGTTATGAGAACAATATTTATTCTATAAATTAATTTTTCAATATGTTGTTAGGATTGGATTTTTTTGGAGTTGAAATTGGATCGCCTTTCGACAAGCTCAGCCCTTCGACAGGCTCAGGAGGACATGAGAACGAAGTGTAATTTGAGTTATGAAAACAATATTTATTCTATAAATTAATTTTTCAATGTGTTGTTAGGATTGGAATTTTTTTGGAGTTGAAATTGGATACGCCCTTTGACAGGCTCAGCCCTTCGACAGGCTCAGGAGGACAATTGGATTAATTTAAAGTTTTGTTTAAAGGGACTTTATATCTGCATAAAAGATGATTTTGAAATTATGGTACTAGTGAATATCTTTACTTGGACTCAAAATTCGGCTGTTGTTTGAAGCACAATTC
>NZ_JBKBTV010000173.1:0-577 GCF_046291265.1 Acidovorax sp.
GCGCCGCGGCCGCTGCCAAGGTGCCACATGCGTGCTGTGCGCACAATGCATACTGGGGCTGACGCGCGCGCATACGCGCTGCTTGGCCGCAGGAGGGCCGGTTTGCGGACGAGATTGTGCCAGTCAAGGTGGCTGGCCGCAAGGGCGAGGTGGAGGTGACGGTGGATGAGGAGGTGGCCAACGTCAAGTTTGACCGCATCCCCACCCTGAAGCCCGCCTTCAAGAAGGACGGCACCATCACTGCGGCGAACGCGTCGTCGCTCAACGACGGCGCTTCGGCTGTGGTGCGCTCACGCACGTGAGCGCCGCTGCGCGCCAGCAGCACACGCTCAAGCGTCGCCCGTGGCGGCCGTGCAGGTGCTGATGAGCGCGGAGGAGGCGAAGCGGCGCGGCATCACGCCCCTGGCACGCATTCGCGGTCCGCGCGCATGCACGCTGGTCATTGTACTCCCGCCGTGCTCAATCTCGCGTGCGCGCGCGCAGGCTTTGCCGATGCTGCCCGTGCGCCCGTGGAGTTCACGGTGGCGCCCGCCGATGCCGTGCCCATCGCGCTGCGCCGCGCCGGCGTGGAGGCCAA
>NZ_JBKBTV010000174.1:0-577 GCF_046291265.1 Acidovorax sp.
ATGCGGGGCGGCATCTCCGCGGCCGGCGGCGGCTGCACCACCGCCTCGCTGCGCACCCGCGCGATCACCTCCACGTCGCGCGTGCGGATGGCGCGCGTCAGCTTGTCCCGCGCCACAATGATGCGCGCCTGCTCCGCGCGAGCCTCCTCCACATCCTCACCCCGCGCCTCCGCCAGCGGCACGGGGTCGGGCGGCATCTGCGCCAGCTGCATCTCCGCCTCCGCCTCCGCCGACAGCGCGTCGGTCACGGGCGGCAGCGCAGCGGCGGTGAACGGCGCCTTGGGGGCCGGCAGCGGGGCTGGCGGCGGCGGCTTCACCACTGATCTCAGCGGCGCCTGCTGCTCCTGCCCCTGCCCCTGCCCCAGCCACTGCCCCAGCCCCTCCTCTTCCGTCGCGATGCATGATGCCTCGCCCGCCCATGCCGCGGCATCACTCACGACACCCTCCCGCTGCGGCACAGCGCTGGGCGGTGCGTCTGCCGACAAGGCATCCGCAAAGGCCTGCACATCCGCCAGCGCGCCCCCACGCCCTGGCTGTGACTGACCGTCGCCCGCGTCGTCCTCCCACCCCACCTCCA
>NZ_JBKBTV010000175.1:0-574 GCF_046291265.1 Acidovorax sp.
GGAGGCGGACGCGCCCGGGTCGCGATTGCTGGTGGCCAGCGAGTGGATGGCAGCCCGCAACGAGGGCGAGGTGGGGGTGCGCGTGTTTGGTATCATAGTGTCACGCGGGCTGGTGGTGAGGGGGCTGGGGTCGGTGGGCACGCTGCTGGGGCTGCTGCTGCGTCTGCAGCCAGCCAAGAGCGAGTGAGCGCCGTGTGCGTCTTTACGTGCGTGTGCATCTTATCACTGGCGCGCGTGTTGCGTACACCTTTGTGTCACTGTTGCGTGCGTGCCTGCGCTGCATTTGTCCGCCTACTCCAATACAGGCACCAGCCACGATGCCGTCCGTTGCATGGCCTTCTTGATCTCCACAGTCAGAAGCTCAGCCGGCGCCTCGTCCTCCTCCTCCGCCTCCACGTCGCTGTCCACACGCTTGACATGCGGCACCACTGTCGACATCATGGGCGCGCGGCCAGCACGGCGGGGCGCGGGGGACGAGGAGCTGGAGTCCAGCGACACGGACGGCGTGCCAGAGTCCTCCATGGCGCGCTCGCTGCGCGTCGTGCCTTGTCGGAGCGGCATCCCGCGCTCAGTG
>NZ_JBKBTV010000176.1:0-573 GCF_046291265.1 Acidovorax sp.
CAGCGCAGTTGAGGCCTGCGGCGGCGGCGGCGGCGGCGGCGGCGGCGGCGGCGGCGGCGGCGGCGGGGGTGGTGGCGCAACGCACCTCGTGGGCTGCCACCTTGCGCAGCAGGCGGCGCATGATCTTGCCGCTGCGCGTTTTGGGCAACGCCTGCTCCCGCGGGCAGCACCGCGGCGCCGCGCTGTGAGGGCAAAGCGCGACGTGACGTGACGCGCCGCAACGCGCCGCACCGGCGTGACCACGATCACGTCCGGCGTGGCGATGGGGCCAATGTCGTGCCGAACCTTGGGGCACGCGAGTGAGCGTGGAGGCGCGCGGAGGGTGCGCTACGCACGAACGTACAACGGCCTTGAGCTCCCTGATCAGCTCCTCGTTCTCCTCAACCCCGGCCTTCAGCGTCACGAAGCAGCACAGGCCTTGCCTGCGGCGCGCAAGGGGTGGCGGGGGCGGTGGCGGTGGCGGTGGTGAGGCTAGCAAGAGTTGCTGTGCGCGACTGCGGCAGCGAAAGCAGCAGAGAATGCGGCAGAGACATCGGCAGCCCCACGCACCCCTTCAAGTCATGCGGGAAGCCA
>NZ_JBKBTV010000177.1:0-572 GCF_046291265.1 Acidovorax sp.
CAGCAGCTCCTCCAGCGGCCCGGCCAGCTGCTGTCGCCCCTGCATGTACTCGGGCGGCTCCTCCAGCTCAGACAGCGCCGATGTGGCAATGGTTTCGGTGACCGACACGGGCGCGGGTACGGGTGCGGGCGCGGGTGCGGCAGCAGCGTCGGCGGCTGCCGCAGCTTCAGCACTTTGCTCGTCGCCTACCGCGGCCGCCCCGCCCGCGTCAGCAGCGCGCGCCACAGCGCCAGCGCGCGGGACTGCAGCAGGTCCGCCACCACCGCATCCGCCGCGCCCGCCTTGGACCGCAGGTTCAGGGCACGCTCTGTGGCCTCCACCACGCGCTGGTGATTGTCGATGGCCTTGCCACATGCGGCCAGCAGGCGCCATGCAGTGAATGCGATGGGTGCGGGAGGCTGCAGCGCCACGATCTGCTCGCACAGCTGCCGGCAGCGGCGCAGCAGCCGGGATGACGCCGCCTCTACCGCCTGTCGAAGCAGCGCCTCCGCCTCGGCAACCACGGCTGGAACCGGTGCAAGGACCGTGCGCGTGGATGGCTTGGCAGCCGCAGCCGCAGGCGCAGGGGCAGG
>NZ_JBKBTV010000178.1:0-567 GCF_046291265.1 Acidovorax sp.
TGGGGTCATCGTTCGACAGCCACAGACCATAGAGCGACATGACGAAACCGGGTGTGCAGAAGCCGCATTGGGAGCCGTGGAAATCGACCATCGCCTGCTGCACCGGATGCAGCGTCCCGTCACGGGCGGCGAGATGTTCGATCGTTACCACATGCGTTGCATGCAGCGATCCGACGAAGCGGATGCAGGCGTTGACGCTTTCATAGACCAGCTTTTCCCCGGCAAGTCGGCCGACGAGCACGGTGCAGGCGCCGCAGTCGCCTTCGGCGCAGCCTTCCTTGGTGCCGGTCAGCCGGCGCTCGAGCCTCAGGTAATCGAGCAGCGTCGCCGTCGGCGCGACATCGGAAAGCGCGACCTCGCTGTCATTGAGAATGAAGCGAATGCTGTCGTTGTTCTTGCTTTCCCTGTCCTGGGGCATGCCGTTCATTCCTGCTGATGCAAGGCCGCGAAAGCCGGAATCGTTCCTGGCGGTGGACCCTTGCGCATTGTCATAAAGTTAGGGCGTCTTGCGCCTTGTCTCAATGGACGGGCCGCGCACTATTGCGCCGTCCAGCCGCCGTCCATGGA
>NZ_JBKBTV010000017.1:0-77937 GCF_046291265.1 Acidovorax sp.
CGTCTTGATCACGCCATCAGGGTTGATCACGAACGTGCCGCGCAATGCCAAGCCTTCTTCAGCAATGTGCACGCCGAAAGCGTTGGTCAACTGGTGGGTTGGGTCGCCAACCAGGGGGAATTTGGCCTTGCCGACGGCGTCGGACGTTTCGTGCCAGACCTTGTGCGAGAAGTGCGTGTCGGTGGTGACGATGTAGACCTCGGCGCCAGCCTTCTGGAACTCGGCGTAGTTGTCAGCAGCGTCTTCGATTTCGGTGGGGCAGTTGAAGGTGAAAGCTGCGGGCATGAAGATCAGCACGGACCACTTGCCCTTGAGGTTGGCTTCGGTCACTTCGATGAAGTCACCCTTGCCGTCGCGGTTGACGAAAGCGGTGGTCTTGAAGGGCTGAACATGCGTGTTGATCAGGGACATGGCTGTTTCCTTAGTGGTTGATTAACTGAACAAGGCTGAAGTCTAGGCGCTTTGAACCCATCAAACCAATTAATTGATTGCATTGAATCAATTGTCTATGACTATGTTGCGGCGCATCGCCAATGCCCGCAGTGCGGCATTTGGGATGTTTCACCCCTCGAAGTGCGCCCTCGTCCTGCCGCCAAAAACGGCGCATCCAGGGCGCATCAACAGCGCACGCTTGCCCAACCCTTGCGGCATATCAAACATTCAAATACAACTGATTCGCATTTAGTCATATCATCTGCCGCACTGCAGCAAAGCCGCTTCGGCCTCTGCGTTGCAGCGGCAAGGCCGTGAACACGCGCCATTCTCAAAAATATTGGTCAAAAAGGCCTGCAGCGCTTTATTTATAAGCGCTAGCAGCTCATTAATTTATAGCAAAGACCTGAATTCACCATGTTCCAAACACTGCTCATCTGTTTCCGTGAAGGGCTGGAAGCCCTGCTGGTGATTGCCATCGCCACGCTTTACCTGCGCAAAACCGGGCGTCTGAACTTGCTGCTGCCGCTGCGCGCCGGGGTGGGCGTCGCCGCCCTGTTGTCTTTGGTGCTGGGCTGGGTGCTGTCGCAGGTGGGCGCCGTGTCGCCCGCAGCCGAGGGCGGCATGGCACTGGTGGCCGCCGCTACCGTGGCCTGGTGCGTGGTGCACATGCGCAGCGCGGGCAAAGGCATGGGCCAGGAGATTGCGCAGCGCATGGACCGCGCCAGCGTGCTGGAGGGGCCGCGCGCTGGGCTGGCCGTCTTCCTGTTCGCCTTGTTCATGGTGGGCCGCGAAGGCGTGGAAACCGCCACCATGCTCGCCGCCCTGGCCCGCAGCGCGGAGCTGGGCTACATGGCCTGGGGCGGCGCCGCGGGCCTGGCGCTGGCCATTGCGATTGCCTGGGCCTGGACGCGCTACGGCCGGGCGGTGAACCTCGGGCGGTTCTTCCGCGTGACCTCATGGTTCATGGCGGTATTTGCGGTGCAGTTGGTGGTCTATGCGTTTCATGAGTTCACGGAAGGCGGCGTGATGCCGGGTATCGACAACGCTTACTGGCATGCGGCCACCGAAGAGCTGGCGGAGGGCAGCATTGCGCAGGCCATTTCGCTGGCGTTGGTGTTGGTGCCGACGGTGTGGCTGGGTGTGGCGCATTGGGTGGAGCGGCGCCGCAGCGCGGGTGCCCATGCCCACGGCACCGCTGGCGTCAACGCTGCGCGATAGCTAGGCAGTCAGGCAGTCAGCCCGAGACAGCTGGCAATTTACCGGCCGGCTCAGCCATCGCCTTGTTGACATCCACGCTCAGTATGCGTGGGTCCCGTTGGGCAAACAGCTTTTCAAGCTGGGGTCTGGTGACGAAAAGGTGCACCAGCCCCATGTGCGCATCGGCCGCTGAAAGCACCGGCGGCGACTCCACCCCGGCGGCTTTCAGAATCTCGTTCAACGCGCGGGTGTGGGCATCCATTTGGTATTTGCGCGCCTTGGGGCTTTGGTGAGGGGAATACGTATAAGTCTCGCCACCTCGCAGGAGGATGTGGATTTCCGCGCGGCCTTCTCTTGCGGCGACCCGCAGCGCATCCTCGTGCCAGATGGCCGACGGCTGGCGCACAAAGCCCCGCAGCCGCACCGCGCGCACATGGACGCTGTCCACCAACGCAAAAAACGCCACCCGGTCAATTCTTGCCTGCACGACAGGCGCAAGCTGGGGGTTCTGGCTGCGGTCGATGCCCTTGATGTGCTGCGCAAACGGCTCGGCGAGCAGGCGGTCCAGCATCTCGCTCACTTCCGAGGGGCCATCGAAACGGGTGCTGCCATCGGGTAGCAGGGTGTATGGCGGCTCTTCGGTGGCCAGTACCAAATCCACCTCCACAGTGGGTGCGGCAACGAGCGCATCGTCGATGGCTTCGAAGCTTCCATCCCCGGCCCGTTCACGCCCCCAACTTCTGCCCGTCGGATCTATGAAAAACTTTTCGGCCCGTGGCGTGCGCGAAAGGATGGCGATGCCCGCCGAGTTTGTATAAAACCCAATCCACCCCAATCCGCTGTTGCTGCGACCGGTGGGGAAAGCGGAATCGCCCAGTTCTGCATACAGACGGTCGGCCAGGGCTTGCAGCCGCAACGTCTGTTCTGCTGACCGCGTGTGCCAGGCGCTGCGATCCAGGGTAACCATGACCCGCACCCAGCCTGTACGCTGAACTTGTTGCTGGAGCGTTGCGAGTTCGTAGGGATGAATCTCTGCAGAGGTGGCTTGGAAAGCCACTGTGGCCAATGCCACCAGTAGACCTATGCTGCGCGCCCGCATGCAAGCGACGCCGCCAGAAGCCAAAGACAGGAAATGGGTTGATGGTTCCATGAATGTGCCCCGAATGTTGCGCTGCGTACGTTCTTTCTACTGAGCCACATTTAGCCCGGGGCGACAACCATTTTTTGGCCATCGGCTGCGCGCTGGAGGGCCCAATGCGAAAGCCTGAACGCGAACACCTATCAACCTCACACGCAGCCAGCGCGCGAAAGCAGGGGCTTGCCTTGCACGGGTTGATATTGATCACGACAATCGGGGCCGAATCAACACAACAGAACAAGGAGTCCCCCATGAAAGGTGACGCACAAGTGATTGGCCATCTGCAGGCCCAGCTCAAGAACGAACTCACGGCCATCAACCAGTATTTTTTGCACTACCGCATGCTCAAGCACTGGGGCTTCGACAAGCTGGCCAAGAAGGAATACGCAGAATCCATCGGCGAGATGAAGCATGCCGACTGGCTGATGGACCGCATCTTCACGCTGGACGGCCTGCCCAATCTGCAGGACCTGGCCAAGCTGCGAGTTGGCGAAGACGTGCCGGAGATTCTGGCGTGCGACCTCAGCTCCGAGCAAGGCGCCCAGGCCACCATCAAGGACGGCATTGCCCACTGCGAAACGGTGCGTGACTATGTCTCGCGCGACCTGCTGCAAAAGATCCTGGACGACACCGAAGAGCACATCGACTTTCTGGAAACCCAGATCGACCTGATCGCCAAGGTGGGCCTGCAGAACTACCTGCAATCGCAGATGGGCGAAGCGGAATAACACACAGAGGAGCGCGCCCCACGGCAACCAAAAGCGCAAAAACAAAAATCACTCAACGGGCTTCGGCCCGTTTTTTTGTGTCTGTGTAGTTTGAGGCGGCAACGTAACCCTGCTCTCCAGCACACACAACATCCGCAAGCTGCGCGCCTGTTGTTGCAAACGCACACAAATCAAAACACTGTGCGCATAAACGAATGAGAATCCTTCTCAACTAAGTAAACTACTGCCTTCAGCCAGCAGCGCGATGTCTCCTTGAAGCCGCAGCCGGACCATTCGGCCCCTGCCCAGCTGAAGCGCGCCGCGAAAAATCAGATGCCTGTGCTGTGATAAATCGCCTTGGTCTGGGTTTCACCCGCTGTAACGAAATTGCAGTCCACGTCAATGGCTAGCCTGACGCGCTAGGTCGGCGACCTTTTCCCCCAGTTTCCTGCTTTCCTCCGGGCAGTCGTGACAGCACCATGGTGGCTTCTCAACCGTAGGAGGCACCATGCCCACCCAAATCACTTCAAATCACCTTCGTGACAAGCTCATCCACACCCTCGGTGAGGACGACCGCACGGAAGGCAGGATGCCTCAGATTGCGGCTGCCATCATCATCCAGGAGAGGCCAGACCTCCTCACGGGCCCCAACTGGGACCTGTTGATCTGGTCAGCTATCAATGGCTTGCCACCCGAATGTCAGGCGGCGATTCTCGACGCGGTGAGCGAGGCGAAGGTCGAATATCGCATCCCTGCCCACGTTCTTGGCAGCAGCGCTTTCTAAAACAAGCCTGCCGGTTCTGCCTGGTGATCCCAGTTGTAGATCACCAGCTCGCCCCGTTCAACCCTGTTGGCTCCGCCTCCAACGGTGTAGTCCAGCTTGAGAGCCTCCATGCCGAACCCGGCGAAGCACTCTCGGATAGCCGGGTGGTCGTTGATAGAAACGACCGCCTTGCCTTTGATCTGCCGAAGCTTGGCCGCCATGGCCACGTACTGATCCCACGGGAAGGGCACGCCATAACCCTCGGTCTGCCAATACGGCGGATCGAGATAGAACAAGGTGTGTGGGCGGTCGTAGCGGTCGATGCATGCCGCCCAGTCCAGGTTCTCGATGTAGGTGCCGCTGGCCAGGCGCAGGTGCGCAGCCGATAGGTTCTCTTCGATGCGCAACAGGTTGATGGCCGGAGCCGTAGTGGCGGTACCGAAGGTCTGGCCAGCGACCTTGCCGCCGAAGCTCTGCTGCTGCAGGTAGAAAAAACGGGCGGCGCGCTGCACGTCGGTGAGCGTCTCGGGTCGCGTCTCCTGCAGCCACTTGAACACTTGGCGGCTGGTGAGCGCCCATTTGAACTGGCGGACAAACTCCTCCAAGTGGTGTGTGACGACCCGGTACAGATTGACCAGGTCGCCGTTGACGTCGTTCAGCACCTCGACGTCGGCCGGGTTGCGGGCGAAGAAGACAGCCGCGCCACCGGCAAACACTTCGACATAGCAGCTATGGGGTGGAAACCGGCTCAGGAGCAGGTCGACGAGGCGGCGCTTGCCGCCGATCCAGGGAATGATGGGTGCCATTTGGGCCTTGCAGTGGCGCTCCCTGGCGCGCTGGTAAGGGGCTCGCGGCCCTCAGAGTGTTCATGGCCCCACAGCGGGGGCACTTGATGGTGAGGACGGTGTACTCGCCCTCGCCCAGTTTTCGGCGGCAGGCGCCGCATCGGATTTCATTCATTGCAAGCCGGTTTCCATGGGTGAAACATCCGATAGACTCGCCGCACTCTGTACAGGGTGGCGGGCCTTGTCGGCTTGCAGGCTCGTTCTGCAGGTTGGGGCTTGGCCAGGTGTTACCGCACCTGGCCAGGTCGCCCGTCTTTTTTACTGGCGCTCCCTGTTCTCCGCCTCCACCACGTGGCGCAAGGTGGCAGGGTCCAGGCGATACGCCTGCTCAGGGTCCATGCCCCCGGCTTCGGCTACAAGCTGGCTGCAGACCGTCTTGCGCTTTGATGGCGGCCAGATCACCGTCACCAACCAACCCACGAAGCCCAGGATCAGGCGCCAGCTATAGGGCTCGCCCTCGCGGCGCTTTACGCGCTCTGCTGCCTTGACGGGATCGCGGTGGTACGGCTGCAGGTGCCAGTGCTCAGGTTTGAGAGCGATGCGCTTGAAGCGAACGCCTCCACGTCGGTCAGCTCGGCGCGAGTGCGCGGGCAGCTTCTCCCAGGCCACGCTGCTTGCACACCACAGGGCGCCTGTGGCGTCGGGCTGGCAGCTTCCGTCCGGCATCAGGCGGTCCACGCCGTCACCAGGCTCGAAAACAATCTCTGAGTGGCTCTCCGGTGCCTGCAGGCGGAACTGGATCAAGCGGTTGGCAAGGCCTTGGATGCCGGGGCGGATGCTGATATAGGAAGCGAGCAGCATGTCAGGTCAGTCCCTTGATGTGGCGTTCGTACTCCGTGGTCGGAGTGTCCAAGATGGCGCGGCGCTTGGCCTCGGTCATGGGGCCGCTGCCTGGCCAGATCGGATTTGCCGTTGGGTGGGCCGTGGCGATCAGAACCCCCATCATTAGGGCGATGCGAGGGTCTTTGAGGTCGATGTACTTACGCCCCTCGACCATGCCCACAACGCCCTTGCAAGCGTCGCTCGTGCTGGCGTAGATGGCGGGCGCATCCATACCCAGCCGGTCTTTGAATGGTCCCAGATCAATCCACCACATGCGCGGGTCTCCAGCTGGCTCCGGCGCAGGCGGGGTTGCCACGTAGGGTGCGACCACCCAAGCCACGCCCGTCCAGTTCGAACGCGGCGCGCCGATGGTGCTCGCCACCGACTTGTTGGCCGGTGCCACTGTGGTGGTGCGCAGACCAGGAGTGATCGCCTGGCCCACGTACCACCCCCACAGGTCGAACTCATAGTTCATAGAACAGCTCCTTTGCCGCCAGGTTGATCTCCAGCGGCGGCCCTGAGTTGACCGCCGTGTTCAGAAAGAACGTGTTGGCGCCCACCCGCCGGTACAGGCCGGGCGCGCTGTCCGATACGTTGATGTCGGCATGCGTGCGCCAGGTCACCCCGTTGGCCGTGCTCAGCAGGAACCCGACACCCCCGGCGCGGGCGCTGACGTACAGATGGCCGTCGAGCACCACCGCGTCCGGGTTCACGCTGCCAAAGAACCGCCCCTCGAAGAACTGCCCATAGGCCGCCCCTTGCTGCCAGGTAACCCCGTTGTCGTCGGAAAAAATGGTGGAAAACGTGGTGCCAGACAGGGCCACGGCGATGAACCGTGAGCCCAGCGCATAGATCGCGCTCGGGTTCGCGGGCAGCTTCACCCGCTCGGCTGCATAGCTGGCGCTCATGGTGAAGTCCGCCCCGTTGCTGCTGTACGCCGCCACGCCGTCCACGCTGAAAGCCAGCCAGCCCGCACCGTTGTGCACGACCCCGCCCCAGGTGGCCGCCGCCGGGAAATTCTTGTTCGTCATCACACCGGCTGTGGTGAAGTGGATGAACGCCGCCGAATTGCTGGGCGTCAGGAGGTATCCCAGGCCCCCGGCCGTGTGCATGACGGCCTGGGTGATGCCGACACCGCCCAGGTTTGCCCAGCTCGCTCCGTTATCGGTGCTTCTGTTCAAGGCCAGCGAGCCGCTGAACGCGCTCAGGCCAAACAGGTTTGCCCCCACCGCCAGGCCGCGCATGTTCGTGGAGCCACTGCTGAACACCCGCGCGGTGAAGGTCACCAGGTCCGGCGACGTGTACCAGGTATTGGTGCCGCCAAACCCAAGGTACACGGTCCCGTTGTGGGTCACAGACTCCAGGGCGATCCCCGCCGGGCTGGTCTGCTGCCGGGGCCGGTAGGCGTTCATCTGGCGCACAAGATGGCCAGGAATCGCGCGGTCGGCACCGGTCCAGATCAGGCGCTGGCGCACTGGCACCCCCACACCACCTTGAATGGCGTCGATGTGCGCCTCCAGGGCATTAACTGCGGCCCCCACCTCGCCCACACCCTCCGCCACGCCACCCACGGCCGCATTGACGCCGCTAACGGCGGAAAGCACTGCCGCTCCAACACGCCGCAGCTCGTTGTAAATACCTACAGCCAGGCTCATGGCGCGTTCTCCACTTCGTTGGCCACCATACCGGTCAGCATGCCGGTGTCAGGGTGGTATTGATAGGTCTCGGTGCGAGTGGCGCCACCCGCCACCGTGTAGGTGGACGTGGCCACGCGTCCCTGGGCGTCGAAGGTGAACGTGGTGGTGCGCGCCTGCCCGCCCATCGTTTCGGCAATGGCCGTGATGCGCCCCTCGGCGTCGTAGGTGTACGCCGCCGAGGAGGAACGGGCGCCCGCCCACTCCAACAGGGCCAGACGGGCAGACAGGGCGTCATCGCGGCTGTCCATGTCCAGGCCCATGAGCTGCAGGGCGGTGTCGATCAGCACGAAGGCGGCGCGCAAGCGGGGCACGTCGTCTTCGTGCCAGTTGTCGATATGGGGCAGCGGTAGGTCCAGCGCGTCGGTGCGCTGGTCGATGGGCTCGCCTTGTAGTGTGTTTGGCATGGGCTCCCCTTACAGCACCACCACGCGCAGGTTGTGCACGCGCGGCCGGGCCGTGGTGCTGCCTGTGAGCGTGAGGCGAACGCGGCACCCCGTGGCGGCCGCAAAGTCTTCGAGCTGGTGCGTGATCTCCCGGGCGCCCGCCGTGTTGGTGCTGGCCGACAGGTAGGGCACCAGCACCCACGGCGCGCCCTCGGCGGTCGATTGCACATGAACCTGAACGGCAGAGCCGCCGGGAATGTCGCCCTCGTAGACCACCACCACGCGGGATTCACCCGAAGCAGTGACGGTGCGGGTGATGTAGTCGCCCTCGGGCTCCAGCGTGGCGGCGATCAGCTGCACACCGGGCTGCAGGATGGCCGCCGAATGGGCATCGCCGGTGATGCGCGCGCGCACCTTGAGCTGGCCGGTGAAGGGGGCGGCCAGCCAGACGATCTGGCCGTCTGACAGGCGGGCCACCGCACTGTCCAGCGCGGGCGGAAACTCCACCTCAAACGTGAGGTTCGCCGCAGCGCTCGGCCGCTCGGCCGCGCCCAGGATCATCAAGTCCGTGGCGTTCACCAGGTCCGCCGTGCCCAGGTCAATGACCCGCTCGGTCTCGGTGAACTGCGCGGCCAACAGGCTGAACGTCAGGTCGCGGTCTTGGTGCGGCGTCCATGTCGATGCGTTGGAGCTGGAAAGCAGCACGCCCACCTGGTAGGGTTGGCTGGTCACATAGCCCGCCGTGGCGTCTTGCTTGCCCAGCTCGGCAATGGCTACCGCCGTGGTGCCATCGTCGCAGCCCACCACCAGCGCATATTCGCGCTGGGCCTGCAGCTGCACGGGCACCCAGGCCACGCGGGTGGTGCCACCGATCACGATGTCAGCGGGTGCAATGCGTTGGTCAATCACCACGGTGGCCGTTGGCATGCCATTGACCGTCTCCCGTATCTGCACAAAAACCGGGCTGTCCTTTGCTTCGAAGCGTAGATCCACGCCCGCGCACATGCAGGCTTCGTCGAGCATAAAAGTCTGCGCCAATGGGTCGTAAACACCAATCAGCGACAGCGCAGCCACGCACTGGCTGGTGTTTTGCGCGGCTTGGCCGTTGGCGGGTGGCCCAAAGATGGGGCCGCTGGTGGCGCCGGAACTCCCACCCGATCCCCAGCCCGAGCCATTGCCGTTTACCCAGGTCTCGGTTCGCACGTTCTGGCTGGTGCGCAGCACCGTGGTGCCCTGGCCCACAAACGTCTGCTGGCCCTTGGAGCCCAGCGTGCCGGTGAAGGTCACCACCTTGGTGCCCGCCGTCACATCAGCAGGAATGGTGAACTTACCCGACAGCACGCCCGCCGGGGTAGCCACCAACGAGCCCCCGTCCAGGGGCGCGGCCACCACGGAGATGCCGTCAAACGTCACAGCAGAGAGCGGCTCGCTCGGCCCCCAGCCGCCAAGCACAAAAGTCACATCTACCGGTCGCAAGAACTCGATGGGCGTTGATGCTTCGGACAGCACGCGCGTGGAGTTCGTCCAGTTGGCAAGGATGGTTTCCCGTCCGCTACCGATGTCCAGGCGCTCGGTCGTGGGTGATGCCCAGGCCGTGTTCACCACCGTCCAGCGGTCCACGTTGGGCACCAGCGTGACGGATGCGGGCAGCGGGTCAAAGGCTTGATACGGGTTCACCTTCATCGACCCGGTGCGCAGCGGCTGCGACAGCACCACGCGGTAGTTGTGGGCAGGTGCCATGCGCCCCGTCACGGCGGCGCCCAATTGGTGGACCGTGGGCGTCAGGGGCAGCTGCAGGGCACCGCGCACCACAGCGGCGGTCTGGGGCAGGCCCGCATCGCGCTGGTTGTCCGACAGGAACGGGTCGGCAAACAGGCCCTTCTTGATGCCGGAGTCGATGCCCTGGGCGCTGGTGGCCAGGCGCAGTTCGGCCAGGTCCATCACCACGGCATCTAACCGGGCGCGCTCGCCCACCAACTGGTACATCGGGACCGTTTTAACGCCGTCAACCATCACGCGGCGGTTGCTGTCCCAGGTCTGGTACACGCTGGCAAGGCCCAGCATGTCGTCAGGCACCACGGGCGCGGTGGGCGCCCAGGCGCTGGAGACACCCCGCACCCAGGCGAACGTGCCTTCGCGGGTCAGGCACAGCCGGTCGATGCGGGGCAGCTGCTGGTCATAGGTCACCAGCACCATAGTCCCGGGGATGGCGCCGGACACCGTGAATCCGCGCGAGTCTGGGGCTGTGGGCACCACCACGGCCATGTAGAGGTACGTCACAGAGTAGTTGCTGCCCGGTGCCGGTTCGGCACCGGTCGGGCTCCAGTCCACCTGGCCCGCTGTCAGTTTGAAGTCTGCGGGCGCGTGGTACGTGGTAGCGCCTTGCTTGACTTCCTCCACCTGCATCACGCTGGCATCGGGCAACGGGTCTGCCCCGCCGCCAAACCCGCCACGCACCATATTAATCGTGCGTCGCGCCGTGATACGCACCTGGGGCACGCCCAGGCAGGGCGCGCGGCCCAGGTCGATGCGCTGCGCACTGGCGGTGGCCGACAGGTGCGGCTCGCTGTCGATGTGCAGCAGGTCAGCCACCGCTGCAGACACGATGCGTCTGTCGGTCATGAGCTGGAACGGGTAGCCTCCGACACGCGCGCGGCCTTCCTCCACGGTGTAGACCTGTTCGCCGCTGGGTAGGTCTGCGGCCATGGCCACGCGCAGGCCGCTCACGATGTAGTGCCCGCCGGTGCTGTCCTCATCGTATTGGGCAAGGGCACGGGTGACCGCGTCCAGATTGGGCGGCGCTTCCTTGGCGCGCACATACCCGTCTTCGATCACCCATACGGGGAAGAACTCCCCTGTCTGATCGTCGCCAGCAAACCCCCACACTGGCTGCACCTTGCGGCGCCATGCGCCTGGCTCCTGATAGGCGGGCGTGCCTGCGGCCGGGTTCAGCAGAGTGGTGTCTTCCAGCTCCGTCACGGTGGTGGTCTGCAGGTAGACCCCAACGTTGACCACACCCACCACGGGCACGACGAAGGCACCAGGCGGCACGCCGCGAACTTCACCCTGCAGGTAGACGGCGCCGGATTCGGCTTGCACAGCGCCGGTGTCGGCGTTGACGATGATGCGGGCATCGCGCTGCACATCGCCATCCCGAAACAACGCGTCGGCAATGCCGCGCACGCGGTGGGCGGCCATGGCCTGCATGTCGTTCAGTTCGGCGGACTGCAGCACCTTGTCCTGGCGGAACTCGATGGCGTCGAAGTTCTTGGCCGGGTCGAATCGTTTGTGAATGGTCGTGGTCATGGGTGGCTCAGAAGGGCAAAACGAATTCCTGCACCTGGCGGGTGCTGCCGTTGCGGATGGCGGCCTGCTGGCGTTCCAGCGTGTACAGCTCACCCGGCTCCAGCACCTGGGCGGCGGTGAAGTAGCGCTGGCCTGCGGGCAAGCCCGCCTGCAAGGTGCCGCCAATGAACACGCCCAGCTCGCGTATCGTTTCTCCTGCGGCGTCGGCGTAGTCGAACGTCCAGCGCGCATGCACCCACTTGCTGGGCTGGGCGCTGGCTGTGAATCGGGTTTCATCTGGCAGCTCGATCTCGCCCTCGGCATGAGGCACCACGTACTGCACGGCTGTGATGAGGCGGCGGCCGATCTCGTCCACCAGGGTGGTGGCGGTAGTGGGCTCGGGCGGAGTTGCTGCGTCCCAGGCAGGCAGGCCACGGCCCCAGGCCAGGTAAAGGGGTTGCGCGGCAATGGCGCTGGCCAGCGCGATGCGGCCACGGTCTTGGAGTACGGCCATCAGGTTTCCTCAGTTGAAATAAGTTGGAAGTGCTCGCGCCAGGTGCCGCCCCACGCACCACCCCAGTGGTGTGGGGGGTGCACCGGCACGGCGGATTGATGCGCTGTGGTCTGGGTGGTGGCGCTGATGGGCGCGGGAGCGATCCAGGCGGATGCCCTGGCCTGCGACTGCGAGCGCACGCGCACGCCACCGCCCACGGGTGGCGCGGTGGTGGTGTACTGGGTCAGTTCCATGGCACCGCCGGACAGTGCCGACAACACGCGCGAGTCCAGGCGCCAGGCGTCAAGCACCGCCATGTCGTCGTAGCGGGACACCGACACACGGATCTGGGTGGCGGCGCCAACGGGCCGACCAATGGGGAATGCGTCTAGCGTTGCGCCGCGCCGTTCGCCGAAGGACTCGACCACGCCCGAGTCACCTGGCACGCCGCTGAAGCCGTCAAGCATGCCGGTGTCGAGGGCTGGACCTCGATCCAGCACGATGGGTCGCACGTCGTTCAGGACGTTGTACAAGCGCACGAGGTGTGCACGTGCGGGCGCGGCGAACTGCGCCAGGGTGACTATGGCCGGGACCTGACCCACTTTTGGTGGATGCTGAAGCACCAATTCATAGGCCGCCCACTGGGTAGGCAGGCTCCGCAGATCGTCTGGCACTGCCACCACGCCGATCCAGCTCAATGCCTCGGTAATGGACCACGGCGTGCCCTTGGCCTTGTGCCAAGCGATCGCGCCTAGAATCGCGGCCCGTTGGGCTGCCTCGCCCTGCAAGTGCTGCCACACGGGCCCGGCGATGTTGAACTGCTCGGCCAGGTACGGAAGCGCGGACGCCGCCACGTTGGCAACGTCATAGACCAGCAGCGGGCTCACGTCCAGGTCGGTGATCCGCTCGGGCAGGCGGGCAAGCGCTGCCAGGTTGGCGTCCTGGGCCAGGGACGGCTGTATCAGTACGTCAGCCATCGGACAGTTGCCTTCCGAGCGCCACCGTGAGTCCGGTGAGGCGGGGCCATTCGTGGGCCTGCAGCACGCGCTGGCTTGGTGCCAGCACCTGCATGTCGTACACACCCGCAACGCCGCCCCCCGCAGCGATCACCTGCGCGGGTACCAGGTCGCCACCCAGGCGGCTGGCCTGCTGGCCCGCCCAGGCACGCAAGCGCTGCTCGACGGCGGCGAGCACCAGGTCGGGCACATGACCGGGCGACACATCGACACGCACTGAAATCGCATAGTCCACCGGACTCGCGGCATAGACCGTGATGCGGTCCCCCAGCATGCGGGCTTTGGGGTCGTCCAGGGCCGCCTGTACCTGCGCCACGATCTCGGCACCCGGCACGCCGTCTGCGCCCAGCAGCACCACGCTAATGGAGCCATCTGGCCGAGGGCTCCAAACGCGCACGTCCAGGAGCGACGGCGCTGCCGTCATGGCCGCGAGCCGGTACCGGCCCTCTGAACCCCAGGAAAACGCCTCGGGCGCCATCTTGATGCGCAGGCGGTAGCGGTCGTCCGCCTCTGCAGCCGTGCCGCCACGCGTCACCGATACCGTGCGCAGTGCCGTCAGGGGCGCGGGCGGTACATCGACCGCGCGCAATAGCGAAGGTGGCCAGCCATTGGTGCCCGTGCCTGGTTCCTGAGCGCGAGCCACGAACTCATACACGGTCGTGCCCTGGGCAACGTCGCCGCGCACGTCGGTCACGAACACTTGCCCCGAGGGCAACTCCACACGCCAGCCTGGTTCCAGCGTAGCCGCTTGCACCAGCGGCTCCTGGAACTCCATGCGCACAGTGGCGTAGGCGTTGGAGGCGGCAAGCCGGGTCACTCCCAGCAGCGCGCCCAGGTGGTCCAGAAAAGGGGCGCGGGCGAAAGCGGCCAGGTTCTGCAGCGCCGTGTCCTGGATCAGCTCGCGCGTGAGGCTCTCACGGTAGGCCACCAGGTCAATGATCAGCCGCTCGATCTGCGCCGGGTACAGCGTGCGCCCCGTCATGGCCTCGTACTGGGCCACCAGGTCTTCCACTACCTGCTGGGGGTCGCGGTCGATGAAGCTGGGGGCGCTCACAGGGCCACCTCTGCGTTCTGCGTGGCCCCTTGGCCAGCGACGCGCCATGCGATGGCCACGACGACCTGGTGCGGTTCATCGCCTTGCCGGGGCTTGATGCTTTCGAGCGTGACGCGCGGCTCCCACAGCGTGATCGCATCCCAGCACTCCCGAACCAGGTGTGGCAGTGCCTGGGCAATGGGCCAGTCCACGTACTGCCACACGTCCGAGCCGAAGTCGGGCCGCAGCGGGTCGCTGCCCTTGGGTGTGGTGAGGATGACGCGAAAGCACTGCGCGATGTCGGCCAGGCCGGTCAGGGCCTTGCCGGGCTGGCCTATTGCGAGTTGCCAGTCGCTGGCGGTGATGGTGTGGATGGCGTCCATGGGAGCCCTGATGGTTCCCGTGGACGGCCCCGCCGTATATATGAACGGGGGCACAATTTCAGGCCGTGCCCCCGGCCCATGCACCCTAGTGGGTGTGGTGGTTCGAGTTGCCGCCTTCGTCCATCAAAGTGCCTTCCACATGCACGTTGCCTGTGAACCGCACGGACGGCGCGCGAAACTCGATTTCTTGGGATGCTTCCACCACCACGCGCTCCACGCCACGCACCGTGAGAGTATGCGCCGCGCGGTCATATGCCACCTCGGCGCCATCCTTGAAGCGCACCATGCGCAAGTCCGGGTCATCGGTGGGTGGGCTGTCCTCGTCGGAATAGATGGCGCACACCACCACGCCGTCCTCTAGATTGGCGTCCATGAGGCAGGCCACGTGCTCGCCCACATCGGGCATCCAATAGTCCTTGTCCTGGTGGGTCTTGCGCTGCCCCACCGGGATCATCGCTGTCTCCAGGCCGTCCAGGTCGTCGAAGCGCACGCGGGCCTTCACCCCCTTCGGGTCGATTGCCGACACGACGCCGGTCTTGTACACGGCCTGCTGTTCCTGCAGCTCGTTCATTGCAGCACCACCTTTCCGTCTTTGAGTGCGGCCACCTTCAATTTGCCACCTTGGCCCCGGTTCACGGCCGCAGCGCCTGCCTTGACGCGGCGCAGCTCCAGCTCGGTGGCATAGCCGCTGCTGCGCTCGATGCGGTGGGCGGAGCGCGCTACCTGGTAGAGGCCCGAGAGCTGGCCAAAGCCCTCCAGCGCCACGTTCACGCCTGCAACCAGGCCGGGTGTGCCCCAGAGGGTGCAACTGCAGACCGTGGCCTGGTCCTGGGCTCGCTTGAGCGCAGCACCCGCCTTGGCCTTTGCCTGCCGGGGCGACTCGGCGCGCGAGGTGATCTTGAGAGAGTCCGCCGATGCGCGGGGCACCACGGCGCCCTCGGCGTCGAGCTCGTAGGCCACCACCGCCTTGGTCTTGGGGTCGTGGTACTTCACCGAGGCGCTGGCCGGGGTGTCCTTGATCTTGTCTCGGAAGCCGTAACGGGCCATGTCGCCTGGCCGCAGCACCGTCACGGCAGCCGAGGCGCGCAACCCTTCCAGCGGTACAAAGGTCAGCAGGTCGCCGCGCACGTTGAAGGCGTAGCCGTATTCCTGCGCCAGGCGCTTGAGGAACTTCAGATCCTGCTCATGCGCCTGCGTGATGCGGCGCACGGGAATGTCCTCGATCTCGCCCACCACGCGCAGCTGGTGGCGCGCGGCTACCTCACGCACCACGCCGCCCAGCGTAGTGCCCTCGTAGGCATGGCCCTTGTGGGTGCGCAGCGTCTTCATCACGCCAGCAGCCAGGGCTTTGATCTGTACCACGGCGGGCGGGCCATCAAGCCCGATTTCGTCGATCTCGAAAGCGCCGCACGGTACGAGGGCGCCGCGATAGCCAATGTGCACCTGCAGCTCGTCGCCCTTGACGGGATACCAGCCGCCTTGCCAGCGCCCGTCGCTGTCTTCCAGAGTCAGCTCCATGCTATCGGCCTCGTCGCCGTCGAGGTCGGCCGTCCAGGACAGTGAAATCAAGAACGGCGTCAGGTCGGCGGTGATATCGCGCTTGTTGTAGGCCACCGTGAAAAGCGGCTCGGGGACTGCTAGCGCATCCATGGCGGCAGGTCCTGGGCGTCGATGGCCTCGGCGTCCTCGATGAGGGGCACGCGCACGGGCAATCCGGCGGGCAGCACAGGTAACAGCTTCAGATGCCCATTGGCCTCGGCCAGCGGGCTGATGAGGGCGGCATCTCCGTAGTAGAGGTGCGCGATGGTGTCCCAGCGGTCGCCCTCGCGCGTGATGTGCTCGATGTGTTCCATGCCTTACCTCGTTACCCCGGCGTGCGCTTGCCGTCGTCGTTGACCCAGCCCCGCCCGGCGCCTGCAGGCCTCGCTGGCACGGTGGTCGCGGACTGCTTCGGCGCGGCCGCGCGGCGTGCGCGGGCGGCGCCCTTGACCTGGGAGCGGCGCGTTTCCAGCGTGATGGGCTCGACGTACTCCCGCAGCCACAGGGACGCCTCCAGCGTCAGCAGGTTGCCCTTGGAATCGGTCTGGCGGCTCATGGCCTGGGCCTCCACCGCCACGAACCAGCCCTTGTTGATGCCGTTTCCCAGCACGAACTGGCGGGCTTCGCGCGACCGCACCAAGCCCAGCAGCTTCTGCATCTCGCCTTCCGGGCTGCAATACGCGGCGTGGAAGTACATCTGCAGCCGGTACTCGTCGAGCCGGTCGCCCGTCCATTGCAGACGCGGCTTGCGCCCGATGAGGGCATGCTCGGCATATTCGGCCGCCACCTGCAGCTCCATGCCTTCAACGTAGGTGATCAGATCGAACTGCACCGTTCCAAGGACTGCGAACATCAATTGCTCCTGCGCTGCTTTTGCGCCTGCACACGCTCGATGAGCCGCTCCAGCTCGGGTAGGGAGAGCTGCAGGGCCTCGGTCACTGCGGCTTTCGCGCCAGGTCCGCCTGGCACGGTAATGGTTGGGCTGAAGTGGATGACGACGCCAGCGCCTGGCCCGCCCCCTGGCCCGCCCTGTGGCTGGCTGGCGCGTGACGCCGCTGCGCGGGCGGCCAGCACCTGCTGCGCTTTCGCCTGCGCACCGCCTGCAGGCAGCGCTACGGGGGCCGCGTGGGCACCCGCTGCAGCCGCAGCCAGCGCCATGCCGGTCACCGCCTTTGCCGCCATGGGCGAGGTGCGCTGGATGCCAATGGCAGCGCCCTGGACGATGTTGTCGCCATAGCCCATGAACACGCGGCTGGGCGAGTTGATGCCCAGAGCTGACTTGAACCATCCCTTGATGCTGCTGCCCAGCGCCATCACCGTGTCACGCGCTGCCGCCAACTTGGCCGAGACGCCCGCGATCAACCCGTTGATGAGTTCGCTGCCTGCCGTGAAGAATTGGTTCTTTAGGCCCTTGAGCCAGCCCCAGGCAGCCACAAAGGCGGCCTTGATGGTGCCCCAGTGCTTCCACACCAGGTAGGCGGCAACGCCCACGGCTGTGATCGCCAGACCGATGGGGTTCATGAGCATGGCACGGCCGAGCCACAGCACCGCCTGGCCAGCCAGGCGCAGACCCATCACCAGGCGCCCGCCGAGCAGGCCGCCCAACCACAGTGCGCCCTGGCCCATGAGCTTGAGCGGCGTGAGGAACGTCATGGCCACACCGCGCCCGAAGAGCATCGCATAGCGGCCTACGGTCATAAGGCCGCCGCCGATGGCCTTCATACCGGCGATGACAGGGGCGAATCGACCGGCCTGCCATAGCGCCTGCAGGACGGTCCAGCGGGCCGATACAGCGAGCAACACGGTTTTCATGCCCACCAATGGGGCCATGATCAGGTTCACGCTGTACATCACGCCCAGGATTGCCAGCTTGCCAGCCAGCAGACCGCCCACAAGGCCGATCACACCCTTGACCACCCCGGGGTTTTCCTTCGCCCAGGCAGCAAAGGCGCCCACCACGGGCCGGACAGCCTGCAGCACCTCCATCAAGGGGGGAAGTAGCGCATCGCCGATGGTGATGCCCAGGTCCATCATCCCGACCTTGAATGCTTTGAACTGCTCGGTGGCAGTTTGCATGCGCTTTTTGTAGTCCTCATCGATCACACCTTTGTCGGCCGCGTCGATTGAGCCTTGCTTGATGGACTCCATCTCCTTAGCGTTGGCAATGGCGGGCCGGATGAAGTTCATCGCCTGCATGTCCTGGAACAGCTCGCCCAGAGCGTAAGCCTCGGCCAGCCGCGCAAGGGCCGCCTCGCGCTCTTTGTCGTCCTTGATCTCCAGGGCCTTCTGCATCTCGCCCGCCGCCGCTGGGCCCTTGCTGCCCATGTACGCCGTGATGGTGCCCAGCATGGCCTGCATGGGTGTCATGCCCTGAGCGCGCAAGTCGAGCATGCTCTTTTTGAGGTCGATGCCCGCCTTAGAAAAATCCTTGAGGGTTTCGGGAGAAGTCAGTTTCGCAAGGAAGTTGCGAAAGTTGTTCGCCGCCTCGTCGTTGCTGCCTGCACCCATACGTGCCACCTGCAGCGCCGCGCCAATTTCAGCCACTGCTTCTTTGCCCGTCACTCCTAGTTGCTGGAACGATGGCGCCAGCGCAGGAACCCAGCGCGCCATGTCACGGATCTCGAACTGCCCGCGCTTGCCCGCATAGGCCAGCATGTTCAGCGCGCCGTCCAAGCCCTGTGCAGAAATGCCTAGGCTCTTGTTGAGCGCAATGGCCACGCTGCCCAGGTCTTCCATGCTGGCACGAGTGGCTGTCGCAGTTTTGGCCATCACCGGGGCATAAACCGCCAGTTCCTTAGCGTTTTGAATGCCCCCGGACACCAGCACACCGACGCCTGCAGCCACTTCGGCTTGCGTCTGGTTCCACTTCAAGGCCGATTCACGGACGGCTGCGCCCACCTGGGCTTCTTCCTTGGCGCTGAAGTCGCCCGTGATGGCGATATCGCGCATGCGGTCCTGGTGGCCTGCCGCCAAGCGTACGGACTGCCCAACGGGCGCGCCCAGCGCAATGGCGGTACCTGCCGTCTCCATGACAGAGCCGCGCAGGTCTGCCCGGTGCTGCTTCAGCGCCTCGCCGCGCGCCATGCTTGCGGCCAGGGCGGTTTGCTTGGCAGTCACGCGGTCAATGGTGGCGCCCAAACGCTCGTACTGGGTGCGCAGCGCGCCCACGTTACGCATGGGGTGGGCCAGCGCCATCGCCATAGCGCTGCCCATGCGGTCGTGACGGCTCTTGAGCAGGTCCACCGTCGCCCCGAGCTGGCCCAGCGTTCCCTTGGCAGAGGCGAACGCGGCCTGGAACGACCCGGCCAGCGCGGCACCGATCTTGACGCCAACAATCAGCTCATTTGCCATGTGTGCACCTGGTTGAGTTTTGATCTATGCTTCGCGCCATGTTTGAACGCACCTTCACCGCCCTGTACTGGACCGCAGCCGTCGTTGCTGGCGCCTGGCTTGCCTGGCTGTGCTTTACCAACATGCCCTGGTTGATGGCGCTGTTGGTGTTCCCACTGGTGCTCGGGGTGGCAGCCGCAGCCCTGGCGCCTGCAGTGGCCGCCGCTGCCGCCATTGCGGCAGGTGCCGCCACGGTCGCAGCGGCGGTCATCCGCGCGCTGCGGCGTCAGCGCGTCGCTTGAGCTCTCGCTCGGCCACGCCCGCCCAGCACCAGTAGTCGTCCATCTCCAGCGCGTCGATCTCAGACGGCTGGATGCGTAGCACCAAAAGCAGCACCTCGTCGATCTCGCGCAGCGCGGCGTCAGTCGCCCACCATGCGCCGAAAGGAGTCTTGCAGCACCTTCGAGTCCGCAAGATCGAGCGCATCGATATCCTCCAGTGTCAGGCCCGTCAGGCGTGCAAACAAAAAGTCTTCCTGGTCGGCATCGTCTTTGCTGTGCTTGGCCGCCGCCTTCATGTCGGCACGTTTGCCGCGACGCATGGTCAGCTTGTCGATACGCTGGCCACCGGACTGGATCGGGAACTTCAGGGGGATTTCGACCGGAGTCGAATCGGGAGGGGTCTGTGCCGTTGTCATGGTGGCTCCATAAGGGGTTGGGGAGCCCCGATGATTCCGCCAGCACACACACCCGTCTATTGAACGCGGGCACAAAAAAAGCCCGCGAGCTGTGTGCACGCGGGCTTTTCAGTTCAGCCTTCTCAGGCCTGGATCAAGGCGTTACGCGGATGGGCACATTCGCCAACCCTTGCTCACCTCTGGACGCACCCGCTTCGCCTGACGCAAGACATATGCCCCAGCAGCCACAAACGCCACGCCAGGCGCGGGCAAGTGTTGCGGCTTGGCAAAAGCCTTGGCGACAGCGTCAACGCCACTCGCAACGAGCGTGCGTGCGGCTTTGTAGGCAGCTTTGACGGCAGACAGCACCGGTTGAGCCATATTGACCACCGCCAAAGCCATGGCGGAGGCTGCGCAAAGCAAGAGCCCGATCAGATGGGTTTTTTTCATCGACAACTTTCAAAGGGATGATGCCTCGGCTACTGGCGGGAACCCCTGGCCATAACGGGGAAACTCACGCGTCGGCCAGATCAGCCGCCGATGTTGGCCCGGTATTGCGCCAGCAGGTCTTCGCCGCCCACCTTGAAGATGTTGGCCATGTAGTCCAGCTCCAGCACGTCCTCGCCGTCGATCACCTGCTTGATGTAGGTTGCACCGAAGGCGGCAGGCAGTTCCACGTTGTCGTGCTGCTTGAAGGTGCCCATGGGGTTCTTTTTGAACGTGACGGTGAGGTGCGTCACCAGCGGCAGTTGGGATACCCGGCCGCCAGAGCCATACACGTCGATGCTGGAGCGGCACTGCAGTTGCAACGCCTTGAACGGGTTTGCCATCATGCGGGCTGCGTCGCGGTAGTACGAGTTCCACTTGATCTCGCCCTCCAGCTTGTCGAAGCCGCTGGGCAGTTCGATCTTGCCCATCATGCCTAGGGCCTTGTGCTCGGCCATCATGGCGCTGACGTCGGGCAGCTTGATCTCCTCGGCACGGCCGAGCAGGTTGTTGCCTTCGATGTAGATGTTCGCGTTGGTCACGCGGTTGATTTGGATTTTCGACATGGGTAACTCCGTTGCAGCCGGTGAAATTCTTAGCCAACCAGCTGCTTGAGCAGCTCGATGTTGATGAACGACTCGAACGTGATGCGCTCGGCCGGAGTGGGCGACATGAACTCGATGTCGAAGGTCAGGTGCCCCAGCGCCACCTCCGTGGTGGGGTTCTTGGTGGGGTCGTACAGGCACTGTCCGTCCACCAGCGCCCCCCGTCCTATCAGCGTGCGAATGAATGCGTTCACGCTTTCCTTGATGGCGTCGATCAGTGCGTTGTTGATCGGCATGTCGATGAACTGGAGCATGGCGTACTCCAGCGACTCGTGCAGCACGTCGGCCGTGCGGCGCACGCTGATGAAGTTGCGCGGGTGCGTCACGCTGGGCCAGGCGGCCGAACGGTTGCCCCAGGTGCGCAGGCCGGTGCCAAAGCTGCTGAACACCGTCACGATGCCCGCCTCGTTGAGCTGGTTCACCTCGCTCTGCGGGTCGTTGATCATGGCCGTGAGCTGGGTTTCCACGCCCACCACGCCCTTGATCTCGGTGTTGGACGGGCTCCACCAGTAACCGCGCTCGTTGTCCTTGGCGGCTATCGAGCCCGCAAGGCGTGGCGACATGGGCTCCAGGCGATTTGCGCCCGTGGCCATGTCATACACCTGCAGGTGCGGGTAGCACAGCACGGCGCGGTCGCTGCTGGTGTTGAAATTGATCACGCCTGCAGGCCCGCGCCCGGCCAGCGCCTGTGCAAAGGTGGTGCCCACGGGCGCGTCGATAAGCGGCACCGCGCGGAGCTTATGCGCCATGGCGATCATCTCCGTGGACACCGCGTTCAGCGTGCAATAGCCCGGTGCAATCAGTATCTTGGCGAAGAACCCCATCAGGTTGTAGGTGTCCAGCAGCGCCTGCATGCCTGTGCGATTGCCCGCGAGGTTCATAGCCCCGATCACGTCCGCAGCCGTCACCTTGGCGGGGTCGGCATAGGTGTAGCCCACCGAGAGAGTGGCACCAGGCGGAATCGCACCGCCCGCCACTCGCCTGATCTGGCCGGTGAGCGGGTCGGTGGTGTAGTCGGTGCCGAGCACGTGCGTCACAACGCCAGCCTGGTCCTTGACCGTGGCGGCCCCGATCCATGCGGGGTTGTCGGTCTTGCCGGTGTCGCCATCCAGCACCACGACCTCGCTGGCCACTGTGGTCTTGTGCACAGCAGGGTCCAGCACGTTGATCACGATCACCGTGCCAGCGCCTTGGTCGAAGATGGCGTCCAGAGCCTGGGGGATGCTGAAGCCTGGCACCTGCAGGCCGCCGAACAGGGCGGCCTGCTTGTCCGACAGCACCAGGACGGGCGAGTTGGCTTGCCCCACTGGAGCTGTGCCGATCAAGCCGATCACTGCGGTCTTGACGATGCGCACGGGGCGCGGGCCTTTTTCGATCTCGATGGACTCCACGCCGTGGAGGAAGTTTGCAGCCATGGTTCAGCTTCCGGTGATTGGGGTTGAGGGGGCGGACTTGGGTTTAGGCGCCCTCGCGGCTTTTGGGGCCTGGGGCACGGAAGGCACGGGAACAAGATGCTTGCGCGCGATCAGCGTGCGCGTGTAGTCGTGATCGGCGGGCAGGTGAACGGTGGCGCCGGGAATCAGCACTACCTCTTTCCCGTCTGCCAGCGTCACGCCTGAGAGCGGTCCGCTGTAGGTGTATGGGCTCATAGCGGATGGTCCTCTTCGGTGATGAGTCCAGACGGCTGTTTCACCGTCTCGGTGCGGTCCAGTGGCCCCAGGCGCGTGACATGCCGCAGCAACGGCGCGCTGGGGTCTTCTGCGTCCACGTCTTCAACTGCCATGGCCGGAGCCTCGAAGTCGATGTCGTACTGCCACAGCCCTGCAATCTGGCCCAGGAAGCGGCTGCGCTTGGCCTGAAGGCCGCCCGTGGTGTTGGGTAGGCGAAAGCCCAGCAGCGCCCCGATCACGTCGTCCAGCGCGATCACCGCGCCATCACGGCCATGGAGCTGACGAAACACCAGCGTCACGGTCACCACCGCCAGGCGCTCCTGAGCCTGCATATCGCCCAGGTTTGCCGAAGCGCCATAGCGGCTACCGCCGTAGCCAACCAGCAATGCGCCGCGTGGGTGGTTCAGGCGGTAGTCGCCCGGCGCTTCGGGGAAGTACTCCACCGCGAAGCCTGGCAGGCGAACGCTCAGCCGCTGCACAGCGGCCTGCAGCATTTGCCACGTCAAACTCATACCACCCCCCAGGTGGAGGAATCGGGCAACCCTCCACGGCGGCGGGGCGCGCGCACCTTGTAGGCTCCGGGCTCGCGCTGTGGCGTGCTGGTCACCGGGTCGCCGATGGTCAACTTGCCGTCTCGAATGGACTCCAACAGACGCAGGCTGGCCTTGTAGGTCTGCACCACCGCCTCGGGCAGGCCGCTGCCCTCGGGCCGACGCGCATACAGCGCATGGCGCGCGAGCTGCACCACGATGTCCTTGATCACCGTAGGAACGGGATCGAGCGGCAGCGTGTAGCGACCGCGCAGGTGCGCATCCGCCAGCTCTTCGGCCTGACGGACCGCGTCCTCGACCACCGCCTCGTTGATGTCCACGGCCTGGCTGTCTTCGTTGGACAGCCACACCACGGTCTGGCGAGGGATGGACAGGAGCAGGTCAGCCTGCGTGCAGTAGCGCATGGCGGGGTCAGGCTTCCAGTTCGATCAGCGCTTCAGGCGCCGTGCACATAGCCAGCGGGTTGGACTGGGCTTCCAGGTCCCAACCCTTGCCCATCTTGCGCGCCTCGGACTTGGCGTAGAACGGCTTGCCCAGGGTGTTGACGGTCTCGTTGTAGTTCGCGGGCGCGTTGTACAGCTTGAACAGGCCACGCACCACCGGCACAAGGCGGGCCTTGCCCAGCGGGATGAAGCGCTTGTCACCCACAGCGGCGTTGCATTCGATGTGCTCGATGCCGCCATACACAAAGCCCTTTCGAACGTCGCCGCCCAGGCGGTCAGACGCTTCCTGGTAGTTGGCGTAGGCCTTCTCAACATTCGGGTGCTTGACCAGGGCGTCGAGGTAGTCCTCGGCGCAGTACGCGCGCCACCCCATGATCATGATGCCGGGCAGCTTCTTTTCAGCGTGGCGCTTGGCTTCCATGAGCTTGCCGCGCACGTCTGTACCGGCAGTGGCCAGGGCTGTGACCACCTTCTTGGCGGTCACGTCGAACTCGTCGTACAGATCGAAGAGCACCGAGCCATCGGCGTCCAGAATCTTGCCGCTGATAGCGCCCACGCGGTAGTACTCACGCGTAGCTTCCAGGCGGTCGTTCATTTCCTGCAGGCGGTCGTTGATCACCTTGGCCTGGCTGTCCACGGTTTGCTCCTGGCCAAACCCTGCCAGCCCCTGCAGTTCAGTCGGCAGCACCTGGCCCCCTGTGGGAATGTGCGGCACCTCAAACGTGCGGCGCGAACGGTTGGAGCGCTTGGTGGGCGTGGGGTCGTCGTTGCGACTGACGGCGGGAACCAGCGAGAGTTGGCCGTTCTTGCATTCAACAATCACCGAGGTGCTGCTGATCCCCTTCTCTTCGAAAAGGCCCGAAGCCCCCAGCAGGCTAGGGGCTCGGGGCAGCAGGTTGATGGCGTCGGTCAGGCTCGACAGCGTGAACAGGTCGTCCAAGGTCATAGATGTCTCCAGAAGTGAGGGGGTCAGATGCGAGCCACGGCGACGATGCCGCGACTTTCGAGTTCAGCCAGGGCGGTGGCCTTTTGCGCGTCAGTGATGCCCGCTGGCCAGATCAGCTCGCTGATGTCCACCGTGGCGCCGCGCGCGATGGTCAAGCCCACCGTGTCAGCGCTGGTGGCATCGACACGCTCTGCGGCCACGGCGACGGACACCTTGGCCGCGCCCGCACCTGCAGGGTCAAGCGCCAGGAGCTTGCCGGTCACCTTTGCCAGCACGGTGCCCATGGGGTAGTCCGCACCCGAGGCAAAGGTGGCGCGCTGCTTTGTCCAGTTGGTGGCCACCTCCACGATGAGCAGGTCGGCGAGCGTCTTGGGTTGATTGAAAGTAGGCATGGGGGTCTCTCGGAGTGGCGGGCGTTACTTGCTGGCGGCGCGCTGTTGTGCGTCGGCCGTCAAGGGGTTGGCATCGGTGCGGGGCGCGGCGCGGTCACTGCGCGCCTGCTCGCTGAAACTCACCACGGGGGCGCAATCAGCCAGGAACGCGCGGAAGGCCTCAGCCAAGGGCTTGCGGCCATCGCCCTCACCGAATGAAACGGTCTGTCCATCCGTGCCCGGTGCCTCTGCAAAGTCGAGGAACGCAACCACGGCTTCTTTGTGGACGGGCTTGTACTTACCGGCGTGCTGCTCGGCAAAGGCCACACTGGTGCCGTGGCGCTCGGCGGCTTGCCGCGCTGCGGCCTCTTGGCGCAGGCGCTGGTTCTCGACGCGCAGGCGTTCGGCTTCTTCGGGTTTCACGGTGGTGGTCTCCAGGGGTGGTTCGGCGAACGCCGGGGATGGAGCGCTCTCGGCCTGCTGGGCCTGGTCGCGCAGAAAGTCGATTTCGTAGGCTGGCAGCACCTGGTCGGCCACTTCCATTCCCTTTTCGCCGATGAGCCAGTCGCGCATGCGGCGCCAGAGGCCGGAATTGCTAGTGGCCGCCCAGTCGGCAAACTCGACCACACCAGCGGCGCCGTCGGCAAAGGCCACCGAGCGCAAGCCCTTTACGGCGGGCGGTTGTGCGCCGAGAAAGCCGACGTGCTTGAGGTACCACACACCCGGAACAGGGTTGGCAGTGGCATCGGGGGCGTAGAAGCTGGAACTGATCTTCTTGAATCGCCCTTGCTGAACCATCTCGGCAAACGCTGGGTCAACCTGGGCCGGGTCAGCGTGCAAGTCCTTGCCTTCGGCGAATGCCGACGACACCCAGCCGTAGGCCGGGTCATCGGTGCGCGGGTGGCCGACGACAAGGGGCGCTTCGTGCTTTGCCGGGTCGTAGGCCGCAGCGCTGGCCGCGATGTCGGCGGCAGTCAGGGTGACCTTGTTGCCGCCTTGGTCGGTGTGTGTACCGGCGCAAAAAATGTGCAGTCGCTTCATGCTGCCGATGATCGGCAGCTCAGGCGGTGGCGTCTTTTGAACCGGGGCAGAAATTCGCTGCCGAAAGAATGGGGCGCTGGGATGGGTGCGATGGCAACCGGGATGCCGACCCACGAAGCCCCGACAACCCTTTTATAAACGTTTACAGGCTGCCTGAAGGCTGCAGCCCGGCCAACGGTGGCCTAGCATCCCTGCGGCGCCTTGGTGAGGGACTGGTCCCACGGCCTGCATTATCGGCGCGCGGCGCGCTGCAGGTGGTCGAGCATGAGGGCGAGTATCTCGCGCTCGTCGGCGCCATTCAAGCCCACGAAGTTGCGCGCGGGGATGTCGCCCCACAGGTGCGGAAAGTCCTCCCTCTTGCCGCCAAAGTGCATCATGGCCGCCTGCACCTTGTTGCTGCCCACGGTCACCCCCGAGGGATTCACCACAGAGTGGATTTCCGTGGAGAGCAATCGTGTTTCACCAATGAGCGGTTTCTTGCTGGCCACGCGCTGCTCGCCGCGCTTGTTGAGGGAACCATCCTTCTTGCGCATGTTGGCGCCGATCAGTCGGCCCATGGTCACTGGGCTGTTGGGTTCCCATTGCGTGCCATCGGGCGCGGTGCTGGTCTCGAACCGCCGCAGTGTGGTGTTGACCACTTCCTGCCCTATGTCCTCGTACACCGGCAACAGGTTGACGGCGGCGTGTTCCAGGTTGCGCAGCCCTTGGGAAAATCCCGTAGCGTCCAGTCCGATGACGATCATGGTGCGCCCCCTTTTTCCAGATGCGTGCGCAGCGCTTGTGCCAGGCGCGCGGGGTAGCGCACCAGCTTGGCGTCCACCATGGACTCCAGGCTCACCCCCCCGGCCGCTGCAGCGCCGGGCGCGTAGTCCCACCCGTACTGCACGCCCTTGGGAAGTGTGACGATCTCACCCGTGCCTGGCACGGTGTGTTCATAGGTGCCGTCCTGGGGTGCCTGGTCGGGGCCGGTCTTACCCAGGCGCTGCAGCTCGCGCTCGCCCACCGCCTCTACGATGCACTGGCAACCCCAGCCGTTGGGGCCATAGTGGGTGCGCCACCAAGCATCCGTGGCCAGCAGCACGGTGCCGTGCCAGGCCTTGTGCTCCAGGCGCGGGTTCTCGATGGAGCGGTGCACGTAGCGCCAGTACGGGCGTGACTTCAGCACCTCGGGCTGGGTCATCTGCGCCCAGCGGCCCGCTGCATGGCTCACGCGCAGGTTGGTGGTGTAGATGGTGCGTGTGCGCCACGCCACGCCCTCGGCACTGCCTTCACCCGTCCATCCCGTCCAGCCGTGGCGCGCAACGATGCCGTCGAACTGGGCGCGGAACCAGCCGATGGTCTTGCCGTCGTCAATGGCCTGCTGTACGGCTGCATGGAGGTCGGCCACCAGGTCCGCCCGCATGGCACCTGCGACCACAAAAGCGCGGTCATGCGCCGCACCCATGATGTCGTCGTAGTCTTCAGACGGCAGCGCCAGCTTGGCGCGCATGAAGCTGGCCTGTTGGGCGAAGGGCAGGCGGAACGCCGCCTGCAGCAGCTCATTCGCCATCGGCCACTTCGGCACGGCCCACGAGCTGGGCGCAAGACAAGGCCAGCGTCATGGCGTGCACCAGGTCGGCGTCGTTGAGCTCGGCAAACTCGGCCACCAGTGCATTGGGCAGCTCGGCCAGGCTGGCGGCTTTGTTCACTACGCCCCGGATGCGTGCCACCCATGCGTCCACGGTGGCCTGCCCCAGCGCCGCGAGGGCGGGCGCCACGGTATCAGCGTAGTCGGGTATGTCCTGCGGCTCTGCGAAGGCCACCGCTCCGGACACCTCGCCCACAGGGGTGGTTGGCACTGCAGCCGGAGGCAGCAAGTCGCCTTCCTGCAGTTTGTAGGCGCGGGCGAAGTACTGCGGCGTAAGGCGTGCACCTGCTTTGGCCAGATGCTCGTCGCGCTTGGCCATCACCTGGTTGACCTCGTCTTCGGACCACATGCTGTACACGGGTGCCTCGCCGCCCCAATTCAGATCTACCGTCCAGGAGATGAGTTGGTTGATCGCTGCGCAGGCGATGCCTGCGTCTGCATCGCGGATGTCGTCAGTCACGTCCTGGCCAGCCGTGGCGCTGGCGTGGTTGGTCTCGGCCTCGGTGGTCTGGTTCTGGCCCAACAGCGCAATGGATACCTCGCTCCGCATGTGGGTCAGGAACTCGCGGTACACCTCGGCTGAACCAGCCTTGCCTGCGGCCTCCACGATGGTGATGGATGCATCGTCAGGAATGACAGCCACAGCGTCCTGAATCATCTGTTCCAGCACGTCGAGCAGCTTTTCAGTGGCTTCGTCGTCGCTGCTGCGCGGCTGCTTGCCCACCAGCCAGGGCGTGCCGTACTTCTCCAGGAAGCGAAACCAGAAGTCCATGCCGCCCTGCTTGAACTTGGTAGCCCAAAAGGTGCGGGCTAGGTCAGGCTCTCCATAAGGGTTTTCGTAGCTGGGGTCTTGGCGCGGCAGCAAGAACTTGCGCTCGTCCACGAGTTCACCCAGTCGCCCAGCCTCACGCGACATAAAGCGCAGGCGGTTCTCGGCATCAAAGGCAAACCATTCGGGCGGCTTGCCCACCACGTCCACCGGCACGATCAGACCGCCCACGCGGCCCCACATGACCTCCAAAGGCTGGTAGCCGTAGAGCGGTGCGTCCAGCGCCTCGCCCAGGATGCGCTCCATGTTCAGGTCGCCCAGCAGCGACTCGACCGATTTGGCAACGCGCGACTGGGCTTGGTTGCGGTTCAGGCCGGTTTTCATGCCACGCACAGAAGCCTTGCGACGACGCACGCACCCGCCCACGTGGGCATCGGTGCGCAGATCACGGTAGACCTGCATGTTCTTGCCCAGCTTGCGCAGCACTGGGTCAGGGTTGGGCAGCACGCTCAGGTCGAGAGCGAAGCCCGTGCCGGGCCCAGTGGCTGTGCGGCGTGTGGCTATGGCGGAGCCAGTCAAGGCTTTGCGCTGGGCAGATTCGCTAAAAGAATGAAACCCGCCGTCTGGCAGATAGAGGCCCGTGGGCGAGCGTTTGAGGGTCATAGCCAGCGGCTTCCTTGTGATTGTTTGCCGCGCTTGCGCCGCGACTTGGCTTTGACGGGGCCGAGGTTCACGGCCACGGTGGCGTACCACGCGAGAGCCAGCGCGATGGCGAAGTCCCCGTGCCGGAAAAGGTCGGCGTCCTTGAGGTCTTCCCGGCGCACGGTGGAGACCATGGGAATGCCGTCCACGTCTTCGATGGAGCGCAGGTCCTGCTGGTGGTTGTCATCGCGCGGGATGTCAATCACCGAGTCTTCGAAGGCGGTAATCAGCTTCTTCATCCACTCGCCGTACCAAGAGCGCGATAGCTGAATCTGCGCGATGCGCGGGTGGCCAAACTCGTCTGCGGTGTACTCAGCCAGCGTCTGACCCGAGCCGCCCGCGTCCATGCCAGCGCCCACGAAATTGGGCAGGCCACGAATCAGCGCCCACAGAATCTGCTCCTGCTGGCGGGTAGGCACGTTGTGCATCTCGACCACGAACGGCACCACGCGGCGCAGGTTCATGGCAATGAACATGGGCACGATCACCGAGAAGTCTCGATGCCGGGCGAAATCCTCCCCGATAACGTGGCGCAGGCTCTTGTCGAGCTTCGCCAGCTCTGGCGCCAGATAGCGCTCGATCCAGTCCTTCGCGTAGGATTCCCGCTCGGCTGGGCTCTTGAGCGCGAAGTCATCATCTAGCGTGAGGCGCAGCACGGCCCTTTCCTCGCGCATGGCGTTCTCGATCCAGACCCCGGGCAGCATGACGCCGCCGCCATCGCGCGGGATCGCATCCAGCTCCTCCCGCATGGCCGCCTTGCGGGGGCCGTAGCCGCTACGAATGCGGGCATACCAAGCAGCCTTACCCTCGACGGTGGGCTTCTCGCCCTTCATCCAGCACACGCGCTCGTAGAGGCCGTTCGCCACCGCGTCGTCGAACTTGACGGTGTACACCGCAGCATCCGTGCCGTACAGCCCCGCCTCGATGTCTTTGCAGAACTGCGCGAAGGGGTTCTTGCGACCGTTGTGTGAGCTGATGACCGTGATGCTGCCGCCCCAAATCAACAGCGCGGTCGATGCGTCGATGACGCCTTGAACGTCTGGGTGAAAGGCGGCTTCGTCGATCACGACATCGCCCTGCAAACCGCGAATGTTGGCGGGCCGACTGGACAGCGCGCAGATCTGGTGCCCACTGGCGAAGCGGATGCGGTAGGCCGTGATGTGCCGGGTGTTGCCGGTAACCGGGTCCTGGTCCTCGAAAAGGAACTCCTCGATCCCCGACACCTCCCCTTGGGCGCGCGCGATCACTCGGGCGAACTTGGCGCAATACCCAATGGCCTCCAGGCCTTTTTCTTTCGTGTCGCCGATGTAGTAAACGTTTCGCCCGCCCGCTTCCCTGCTGGCCGCTGCTACCAGCGTTTTTCGCAACATCATCGCGAACGTGATGCCGGTGCGGCGTCCCTTGGGCACGGCCACGATGGATTGCTGTAGCTTCACCACCTCGCGCTGATGAAGCATCAGCACGCCCTCGGCCACAGGGTTGAAGTTGCTCGGAATGCCACGGGCACGGGCTGGCAATTCGTCCCATTCGACGATGCGCACCGTGCTGGCGAGTGGCTTCACTGCGGACATCAGCGCACCCCGAGGAAGTCTTTGATCCAGAAATCGAGCTGCTCTTGGCTCATGCCCTGAGTCTTGGCGATTTTCTCCAGATTGGCCTGCTGCTCGGCCAGCAATTTCTTGCGCGTGGCTTCCTCGACCTTGGCCTGGAATTCCTTCAGGTTGATGCTCGACCTGGTCAGCGTGGCGATGTTCTTGGCGGCCTTACTGAGAAGTGCTACACGCTCGCCGGGGTCTGACTTCTCGCCGCCTTCGCCAATCTCATCGGCTTCTTGCAGCGCCAGGATGGCTTCGAACAGCTCGGTCTGCACCATGGCCGTGAGGGCCTCGCTGCGGGCGTCCTTGTCATCGCCCGCGTGGGCCTGAATGATCTTGGCGGCCTCGGTGCTGGCGCGGATGGCATTGAGACGCCTCTCCAGCTTCTGCCCGTATCGACCGACAGCGGAGCGGCTGGGTAGGTGGCCGGAGCTGGCCGCGACGGGGAAGCGTTCCTGCAGGTCGGTGATCAACTCATCCAGGGTCACGCTGCCAGAAGCGAGCATGGCCAGGATGTACGCCTTGATCTCCGGGTCGAGCCGGTCAATGCTGCTTTTGCGGGCCATGGCTTACCAGTACTTGGCGGGCCGGGCAATGCCTGGCTCGCAGGGGATCGTGTACTCGGCCAGGTCAACACCAATGCGGGTGAGCTCGCCGAACCAGCGACCGGAGGGCTGCTTGTCCACCGTCACCAGCTGGCGGCCTCCCAGGTAGTCCAGCTCGCGCCGCAGTTCCAGCGGAGTGGCGTCGGGATACTCGGACTGGGCCACGCTCAGGATGGGGCCTTCAAACGCGCCGATGGGGCGGGCGTTGTTCAGGGTCAGGATGATCAGCCAGCGCAGGTTCTCGCGGCGGATGCGGGCGGTGTCAATGGCGGTGCTCATGGGCTCCCTCGGTCTTTCATGGATGCGCGCAACTGCGCGTTGTCGATCTTGGTTGCCAGGCCATCGAGCTTGGCTTCCACGATGGATTGGCCGCGAACGTAGTCCTCGCGGCGGACATAGTTCAAGGGCATATCTGCCTGAAAGCGCAGGAAATCCCGCTCCAGATTCGTAATGCTCATAGCCTCCAGTTCTCGCGCACGCTGGAGGGCATCGAAGCGTTCGTTGGTCCGTGCTTCTTCGGCCACCCGCTCAACGCGCATGGCTTCGAAGCGCTCGGATATGCGCTTTTCAAACTGGCCCGCAATGATCCTTCCGGCACCAAAAATGATTGCGGCGAAGCCGCTGAGCAGCGCTGCGCCGAACCCCACCAACTGCCAAAATTCAGCTTGTACGGTCACGGGTTCCTACTCCTCTCGCGGCGCGCTTGGCACGCAACACACATCTGGCAACCAGGCACGGCTTGGCGCCGCGTCTCGGGGATTTCCTCGCCGCAGCCCCGCGCCTGGCAGTGCTCGGCTGAGTCAGCGGCTGTCTTGCCCGCAAGGCCTGCACGGCGAGCCTGATTGCGCAGCGCATCGGAGAGCAGTTCAGCCTCGCGATCGCTGGCGCGGTCAACGTCATCAGTCAATGGCGGCTCCCGAAGTCCCGGCGCGGCACACGTCCTGGGCGAATGCCTGCAGGCCGGTCACTTGGTCTCGGAGCTGGTCAGCCTCTGCTGCCAGTTCTTGATACGCACCTGCGCTTTCTCCGAAAAGCTCTCGGGCGGTGGCGGCTTCGCCAGCGCAGGCGGCAAGCCCGGCATCTGTTGCTGGGTAGGGATGGGGGCGGTCGTTGAGGCGGGCAATCTCGGTGTGCAGGCTGCGCATAGCAGCGGCAGCAGCAGCGTCACGAATGCGGCGCGCGGCCTCGCGTTGGGCGTCTTCATTGGCGGTTCTTTCAGCGTTGCGGAACTTGGTGGCGTTGTCGCGGGCGGTGGCCTGGCTGCGGGCCGCTTCGTCGCGGTCCCAAGCAGCTTGAACACGACCGGCGCCTTGTGCATCGCCCTTGGCGATCAGGTGGGACTGCAGGGCCTTGGCGCCAACGATGGCGGCGCATACAACCAAGCCAAGCCCGAGCACGCGGATGGTGGCTGCGTTCATAGGCCCGGCCCCCATTGCAGGTAGCGCGGCTGCAGCACCACCAGGATGCGATAGGGGTAGCCCAGGTTCTCTTTGCAATGCACGGCCGCGCGGCGGGCTTTGCCGCAGGCCGTATCAACCTGAGTCAGCGTTGGCTGGACCAGCCCGGTACTGGCGGCCTCCGCTTGCCAGTGGCCTAGCCCGCCGTTGTAGCTGCGCAGTGCCACCCACATGCGCTCGTAAGGTGAGTAGCGCTTGGGTGCACGGTCGTAAAGCCAGAGGTCATAGGTGACCAGGGCGCGCAGCGCCCATGCCGGGTTGTAGGGTTGCTGCGCGACTAGCTCAGGATGCAGGCTAGAAATCCAGCGGGTGGTGGCAGGCATGAACTGCGCAAGGCCCTGGGCGCCAACGTGCGACACCGCATCGGGGCGCCAGGCGCTCTCTTGATGCACCTGGGCCGCGAACACAGCCACGGGGGCATCCAGGCCCCACACAGCGTGGGCAGTACGGGTGAGCAGCGCGCGGTGCTGCTGCGCGGCCTGGGGCACCTGCGCATGCGCAGCACGGGGCGCCAGAACCATGACGGCAAGTACCACCAGCAGCACGATCTGGGCGCCTAGCGCTGCGCCCAGGCCCCACAGCACCGCGCGGCACTCGCGCTGCAGTGCGTCGGGCGCATCGGTTTGGCCGTGCTCCATCACAGCCCCGCTGCCATGCCCAGCACCACGGCACCGACCACGAGGGCGCGGCGCAGCATGGCGGCGGTGAAAACACGGATGTAACCCGCAACCACGGGGTAATCCACGTCTCCCTCGGGCTCGTCGGTGCCGTAGCGCCAGTCGCGCGCCAGGTAACCGTCAGGCCGCGCGTATGGGAACAGCGCGCGGTCGAGCCAGTAGCCCAGCACGGCGGCCAGAGCAACGAGGGATGCTTTGTAGAGCACCACCGGCAACTGCGGTGGTGCGATGAGGGCAATGATGGCCAGCAGCAGCGCGGCCAGCACAAGCCAGGTGGTGGTGCGCGGTGCGCGCAGCCACGCGGGGATGATGTCTCTCACGGGCACTCCTTGCAGGATGACGACAGTTGAAAACCATCAGTCTTCCCGCGCGGAGATGCCGCGTCTTTGGAACTAGGCCACTATTTGGGGCTAGCTTTTGCAGTGCGCCGGTTTCGGCTTCGCCACAACTTGGCCGTTTTTGTCCGTTGTGAACACCGTGAGGCACTCGCGGCCTCCGCCAAAGCGCTTCTGTAAGTCTGCCTCCTCAGCCGCGATCTTGGCAGTAATTTGCGCGTCGGTAACAGCCAGTTCTTCGATGCATCGCTGCTTAACGCGCTGAAACTTTCCTTCATCCTGGCGGAAGTACTTCAACGTCTCGGCTGTCTGGGTCTTGTTGGCCGTGTGTGCGAGCGAGACAAGTCGCAGCATCGCATCTTGGCAACTGGAAAAGTGCTGCCGCTGATCGTCCACGTGGCGCGCCATCAGCAGGGGCCAGCGTTCGGATTCTTGCTGCAATGGATTGAGCACCAGCTTGTACAACCCAGCACGATCCGATAAGCGCAAAACATCAGCAAGGGAGTCTTGGGCCTCGTCGACGACCTGCAGCGTCCGTTGAGCGAAGCGCCGCGCATCAGCGCGCCCCATAGGCGGCCACTCGGCTATTTCGGCCTGTGCAGGCTTCGGTGGGGTGACCGCCACTGCAGCAGCTTGCTTTGGCGTGATGGATGCAGACGGCGATACGGCGGTTTTTTCGGCAGCGGCCTCCGCTTTTTCGCCACCGCCGGAGCACATGGTCATCGTGACTGCAACAGCGACCCCCAACCCTACTAAACCAACCAGAGCCTCTTTCAGGCCCGCGCCAGGGCTAGCGACTCCGCAGTGCGGGCATTTTTTCGCGCTGCTTGCGACTTCCTTCTTGCATTCTTTACACGCTACGAGTGCCATTCGCTCCCCCTCTACTCACTTATTGGAAATCTGATCATTCATCACGTCGTCGGCCATCTGGAATATTTTTTTATTGGCCACCACGCGTGCACGATTTCACTTGCGGCGACGAAGCACCAGCACGATCTGATCAATTTCTTGCTGAGCAGCCAGCATCACGTGCCCTTCGATTCGACGCAATTTCTGGAGCCAGTACGCAAAAGGCAAGGCAACCCCAACTATCGCTAACAAGAACAAAAAAGATGGCAAACCACTCTCGACTGGTGTCGTGATGGTTATTCGTAGATGCATTAACTGGCTGATCCCAAACCACAGTAGGCCTAGCGTCCACAACATCAATATCACCCCAGGCGTATTGAACCAAAAGCGCCGCCATGCTCCCCAGCGTTCACTACGGGCTTTTCGTAGGCATTGCTCTAAATCATCAATGCTCAAGTCCCACCATGTCAGCTCTCTATGCAGGTTTGTATGTTCGACGATGGTGATATCTCCCGCTGCGACATGGCCATAGACGGGCGCGTGAATATTTTGGGTAACGACTTTCAAGACTTTCCTCCTCCCTTATTAATTATGTTTCCCCCGGCCACCCCACCGCTGACTGCTGCACGGATGTTTTGTGTGACGGTGCGGTCAGCAAGTGGGCCGCCTCCAGACAGTCCCGCACTCAAAAGCGCCGCAGTCTGAATTAGGTTCACGCGCGCCTCGGGTTTGCAACGGCGATAGCTATCCAACAGCACCCGCTCGGCCGCATCCAGCGCGGGCATGGTCGGGTTGCGCTCGCCCGTAAGGATGTAGAGAACGTCGGCGCCCGCTGCCGCTATTCCCGTCAAGCCCTTAGCCCCTGGCTCTGACCCGCTCTCGTATCTCGCCCACATCTCGCGGCGAATGCCTGCCGCATCCGCAGCTGCCTGCTGTGACCAGCCTAGCCGCTTCCGTTCCTCCAGGATGCGAGCGCCTCTTTGTGCATCTAAATCCACAAAAACCCCTTGACTTGTGCATTTAAATGCACAAAAATCCATACCAACAAGTTTTAAACCCTCATCACTTGCTTCAACAAGTGATCACAAAACAGGACGCACCACCATGCCCCTAAAAACTCGCCAACAGGTCCGCGAAGAGTTCGCCAGCCGTGGCTTGGCATACGCAGACTGGGCACGCCAGAAAGGCTACTCGCCCACCCTCGTCAGCATGATCGTCAACGACAACGAAGGCGCCCCCCAGCGCAAGTGTCTGCGCGGCGAGAGCCACAACATCGCCGTGGAACTGGGGCTGAAGCAAGGCACGGTTTCTCAGCCAATGACGCGGCCTCGTATTCAACTGGCGGCGGCATGAGCGATATGTCCAGCGCGCATCTTACTGGCGCTACCGCTGCCCCTGAGGTTCGCCGGGTGGACGTGGCCTTGCGTGTCACGTTTTGTGGCTGGCACTGGTCGGTGCAGCACTTGCCTGGCGTGCACGTGGGCGACTTGGTGGCGTGCGTTCCAGCGACACAAGGCGACGCTCTGCTTGTTCGAGGCGGGAGTGGATGGCAACAAGGCATTTGGGCATCACGGCTTGAGCCTGTTCACAGTTGCCTGCATACGTGCCGACCATCTTGCACTCGTGCGAATTCGGACAGCTCGACCACTTGGAGTGGGCCACCGCGTGGATGTTCATGCCCTGCGCCTCGTGTTGGGCGCATATATCAAACGCCACATTCCACCATTCCTGCGGATAGCACGCACAGCCGCATGTCGGGCACAGCAGGCGCGGCACTTGGCGCTGGTCCCATTGCCATTTCTGGGGAGGCAGCACAGGCACCGTACTTGTTGCCTGCGTGCCGCAGCCCAGGCATTGATAGACCACAGGGTTCATTGCATTTCTCCATCGGGGGTGAGTCGTGATGGCTGAACTTTACGGCTCGCAAACCCTTGCGGCGCAAGGCAATTCGGCTATTTGTTTGGAAGTCCGGGCAAGGGGGTACATCCAATGACGCGCCGGAATTGGAAAGCCCTGCAGCCCACGAGTCTGCGCAGTGCCCTGGAGCTCTGCAAGGACCACGCCCGCGAGAAGCTCAACAAGTCGGTGGAGCGGATCGCAGAAGAGATGGGTCTGGCCGATCACTGGTCGCTCTACAAGTGGCTGCAAAACGGTCGTATGCCCCTGGTGCTGCTACGCCCCTATGAGCTGGCGTGCGGCATCGACTACGTGACGCGCTGGATGGCCGCAAGCAATGGGCGGCTACTGGTCCAGATTGCCACGGGCCGGAAGCTGACCCATACCGACATCACGGAGCTGCATGAGCACTTCGCCAAGGCAGTCCAGCTGCTCACCAGCTACTACGCCAAGCCCGATGACCCCTTGGCAACGCTGGCCGCCCTGACCACCCACATGGAACACGTGGCCTGGCACCGCCAGAACGTGGTCCAGCACCTCAACCCGGAACTGGAGCTCTGACGATGGACTACTTTGACCAGATAGCCGCTGGCGTGCGCCCCCCGCCGCCACTCAGCACCCAGACCAATGCCGCGCGCCCCATCTCGGAGAAGGAGCTGGATCTGAGCTATGCACTTGCCAAGAAGTTGCCCGACATGGTGCAGCGCGGCTTCACCATCGAAACCGCCTATGGCGAGATCGTGATCGAGCCCGGCCACCACGCCGATGCCATTGCCGCCGCCGTGCGCCGGGTGTTGGAGGTCCAGCTCAAGGCCGCAGCCCTGACACGCCGCGATGCAGCGCCCGACGGGGAAAGCGCATGAGCGACGACAGCAAGACCGGCGCCCAGGTGCTGCGTGCCTTGGACATGCTGGACTGCCTGGCAGGCCGCGTGGTCGATGGCATGAGCAACAAGGACCTGGCCGCTGCCATGCGCTGCCCGCCGCCCTATGTGTCGCGCACTGCTGCCGTGCTGATCGGCAAAGGCTGGGTTGAGAAGGACCCGGCCACCGACCGCTTCCGCATCACCACCCGTTTCAGCCGCCTCACGTTCCGCGTGATGGCGGACTTTGACCGCGCAAAGGCCGACCTGGAGTCGGTACAGCGCAACTACACCTTGACCAACTAAGAGAGAGAACATGGCGCGCACACCGAAGGCAATCACGCCCCCCGCAGAGGGACCTGCATTTAACGAAACTGCCCTGGCCACACTGGACACGGCGCCCGCCCAGCTCGTGGCCGCGCAGGGGGCCATGGATGAGGTTCTGGCCGCTGGCATTGACCTTGGACGTCTTGAGGCATTGGATTTTGTTACGACGGTCGTAAATTCCGCAACCCTCGCAATCTACGAAAACGTAAAGAAATCAAAGGCTTGGCGTCTTCTGAAGAACCCGAAAAGTTCCGACGGTCGTAATTTCGAGAGCCTGACCGAGTTCTGCCAGGTCAAGTTGGGGAAGTCGTACAGCCGCCTCCAAGAGCTTGCATCTGTACGCAATGCCATCGGCCAGGATGCGTTCGAACAAGCCGAGCGCCTGGGCCTGCACCAGCGCGACTACAACGCCATCAAGGCCCTGCCAGCGCCTGACCAGGAACTGGTGCGCCGCGCGGTGGAAGAGGCCACCACCCGCGAGCAGGTGCTCGACGTGATGCATGACCTGGCCGCCCGCAATGTCCAGCGGGAAGCGGCGCTGCAGAACGATCTGCAGCAGGCCAAGCAAGACGCGGACTTTGCGGGCGAGCAACTCCAGAAGGAGCGGCAGCGCGCCGATGAAGCCGAAAAGAAGCTGGCGGGAAAGCGTCCTGTGATGGTGCCTCTGGATGAGCGCATCAGCCCTTTCAAGGAGGAAATTGGCAAGCGGCAGGACCTGATCGAAAAGGGCATTGCAGCGCACCACGAGGCCGCTCTGGCCTTGGAACAGTGGTGGACCGATGAGGTGACCCAGGCTGAGGGCTATGACCCCCAAGCGCCCGCCCCGTTGCCCCGCAGCGTGGCCCTTGTGGCCCTGCATCTGCAAGACAGCATCAACCGCCTGGCCGAGCTGGTGGGCGCGGCGCAGCACGCCTTTGAAGAGCGCTTTGGTGACGATCTGGCCCAAGCGCGGCAGTACCTGATGCAAACGCCCGAGGCTGCTGATGCAGCCGCATGAGGTGAGCGACGACATGGCCGCACTTTCCCCCGAAGCCTGCGACTACGTGCGCCAGCTTGCGCGCCGCCTGGGCGATGCCGAGCATGGCAACGGCACGGCCATGGTGCGCGATGCGGGCGACTTCCTGGGGTTGTCGGTGCAGACGGTGTATCGGCACTTGAAGGCGGTTGCGGGCTGGTCGTCGGGCCGTAAGGCGCGCAGCGACAAGGGCAGCACCAGTGTTTCGACAGAGGTGCTGGTGACCTTGGGCGCGGCGCAGCGCGAGGCGGTGCGGGAGAACGACAAGCAGACGCTGTTCACGACCACGGCACGGGGTTTGCTGGAGCAGAACGGCTATGCCTTCGGCGTGACCAACGGGCACCTCAATCGCTTGATGCGCGACCGCAAGCTGAATGTGGCGGCGCAGCGGGTGGCTGCGCCTGTGCAGGCTTTGCGGGCGCCTTTCCCGAACCACACGCACCAGGTGGACCCGTCGCTGTGCCTCGTGTACTACCTCAAGGGGCGCCAGTACATCATTCGCGATGACGAGTTCTACAAGAACAAGCTGGACAAGATCGCCCAGCTCAAGTTCAAGGTGTACCGGTACGTCTGCTATGACCGGGCGTCGGCCTCGTTGATCCCTTGGTATTGCGAAGCGGCGGGGGAAAACCAGCACAACCTGTTTCGGTTTCTGATGTTTGCGTGGGGCCTGCAAGGTGGGCGCCCTGTGCATGGCGTGCCGTACCACTTGCTGTGGGACAAGGGGAGCGCTAACCAGTCGGAGGCGATCAAGTCTCTGCTGGATGCCCTGGGCGTGAAGCACCTGACGCATGAAGCGGGGAACTCTCGCGCCAAGGGTGGTGTTGAAAACGGCAACAACATTGTTGAAACCCAGTTCGAGAGCCGCCTGAAGTTTGAACCGGTGGACAGTGTGGAGCAGCTCAACGCGGCCGCGTTTTCCTGGGCGAATGCGTACAACGCCAATCTGATTCCCGGCCAGGACACGCGCTTGCGCCGCCCCGGCCTGGTTGCGCCGGTTGCCCGGTTCGATCTGTGGCAGCTGATCACGTCCGGGCAACTGCGCGTGCTGCCGCCATTGGAGGTTTGCCAAGCATTTATGCGCAGCAAAGAGGAGGAGCGCAAGGTGGGGGGCGATCAGTCGTTCACCTTCCGGCATCCGGCTGCGGGCCGCACGATGGCTTACAGCCTGCGTGGCTTTGATGGCATCAATGTGGGCGACACGGTGCTGGTGCGAGGCTTGGTGTATGGCGACTGCGCTGTGCAGGTGCAGGTGCCGCGCTACGACGGCGAGATGCTGACCTACCGTGTGGAGCCGGTGCAGGGCTTTGACCAGTTCGGCCAGCTCGAAGCCGCCGCAGAGATTGGCGCGGAGTACAAGTCTGCGCCCAGGACCGAGGCCGAACAGGCCGCCGCCACGATGGATGGTGCCGCGTTCCCTGGTTTATCGGCAGACGAAGTGAAGAAGGCCCGGCAGAAGCGGGCCACGCCGTTCGAAGGAAAGCTCAAGGCACACAGCTATTTGCACGACGTGGAGCTGCCTACCTATCTGCCGCGCGCTGGTACCGAGATTGCCACGCCTCAATCGGCAACCGCTGCGCCTTCAATGCTGGAAGCCACTGACGCGATGCTGCGCATCGTTGCTGCCACCAAGCAGCGGCTTACGCCTGACCAGAACGCATTCTTCATGCAACGCTATGCCGATGGTGTGCCCGAGGACCAGATAGACGCGCTGATTGCGCAGTTCACCGCGCCTGCGGCCGATCAACCCATGCGCGCCGCTGGTGGCCTGCGCTCAGTGTGAGGTGTCCGCAATGATGAATTTGCCGCAAGACCTCGCCTATGTGGGCAGTAACCAGTCGCAGCTCGCGCGCCACATCGGCATTTCGCGTGCTGCGGTCACCCAGATCGTGAAGTACCAGATATGGCCCGCAACGCGCGGCCTGAGCGAAGTGCTTCTCAAACAGCGGATCACCGCGTATCTCACAGCCAAGGGCTTGCCTGCTGAACGGCTGGCAAGGACCTTTGACGAAGCACCTGCAGCACCGCGCGCCAACGCGGAGCTGCAGGCGATGGCGAAAGCCACTCACTCCGGCCCACAGCCCGGCAACAACCAAGAAGAGGACCCCTTCATGCTACTACGCAAGTACACGATCAACCGAGAGGCCCGTGCGCACTTCAAGATAGCGCGCGACCCATTCACCGATGAAATGGCGTGCGAAGCCGATGTTTTTGTCAGCGATGACATTCGGTATGTTCGCTCTGCGATGCGCCAGACGGCCAAGCATGGCGGCATGCTGGCGGTGGTGGCAGAGTCGGGCGGTGGCAAGAGCACGCTGCGCCAGGACTTGGCGGAATGGATCAACACCAGTGGCGAGCCCATCACGGTGATCGAGCCGTATGTGATTGGAATGGCCGCCAACGAACGGGATGGCCGCCCGCTGCGGTCTACGGACATTACCGGGTCGGTGATTCGCGCTGTGGCGCCCGGCGCCACACTGCGTGCCAACCATGGCGACCGCGCCGCCCAGATGCACAACGCGCTGCGGTCGAGCGCCCAGATCGGCCGCAAGCATGTGCTGATCATCGAAGAGGCCCATGCCTTGGCGGTGCCGACGCTCAAGCACCTCAAGCGCTTTTACGAGCTGCAGGACGGCTTCAAGAAGCTGCTGGCGATCATCCTTGTGGGCCAGACCGAACTCGACGGCAAGCTGTCGGAAAAGAACCCCGAGGTGCGGGAGGTTGTGCAGCGGTGCGAGGTTGTGCACCTGCCAGCAATTGACAACCACGTGGAGGCGTACCTGCGCCACAAGCTCAAGCGCGTGGACATGGAATATGACGCGCTGTTCGCGTCGGATGTGGCGGATGAGATTCGCAACCGGCTGCGCCACAGCGTGATCGATGTACACCGTGGAGAGCGCAAGACTCGCAGCGAGTCGCTGTGCCACCCATTGGCGGTAAACAACCTGGTGAGCGCGGCCCTGAACGAGGCAGTGAAGATCGGTGCGCCCAAAGTGACCGGAGCGTTGATCGCTGCAGCGGCGAGGGCGGAATGATGCACCTCTACCGCATCACGTTCACGATGTCGGATGGCAGTCAAGGCCACCACGAGGACAAGTACGAGGACGCTTTCGAGGCCGTTGCTCGCGCCCGCCGCTTGTTCCCAGACGCTGTAGCCATCGACGTGGAGGCTGCATGAAGCGCCGCCACCCGATGACCTGGCTGGTGGTCTGGCTCGCCGTCGCGCTCCTGGCCGCTCTGTTCGCCTTGGTGGCGGTGGTGGCGCAGTTGCCCGCCGACAAGCAGCTCGACAGCGCCCACCTTGCGGGCATGGAGCTTGGGCAGCAGATGTGTCTGGGCTTTCGCTCCGAGATGGGGCGCATCGCCCGGCCCGCTTCCGCGCCTTCGCAGCCACAACACGGGGGTCTGCTCTGATGGCTGCGTTGTTCATCAACACCTGCCCCAGCTGTGGTGCGGAGGAAAGCCTGGACGCGTTGCTGCTGCGGATGATCGACGACGACACGGTGCGCCGCCTGATCGCTGACGTGCTGACTGCGTCCTTCCCCTTGGGCGGCATCGTGGTGCGCTACCTGCGCCTGCATAAGCCGCTCAAGCAGCAGCTTCGCATGGACAAGGTCGCCCGCCTGCTGGCCGAGCTGGTGCCAGATGTGCAGCGCAATGCCATCGAGCGCAATGGGCGCAGTTGGCTGGTGTCGGTTGACGACTGGAAGGGAGCCTTTGCTGCGGTGTTTACCGCTGTGGATAAAGGAACCCTTGCGGTGCCGTTGACTGGCAACGGCTACCTGTACAGCGTGCTCATGCGCAAGTCCGACAGGACCGAGGGCGAGCAAGAAGCGCAGCGCGAGCTGGAGCGCCGCGTTACACCGCAGCGCGACACGGTGCAAGTGCGCGGGCAAACGCTGCCCATCGGCGAGGCCCTGCAGGTGGTCTACGGCGACAAAGACCCGGCCCTGGCCGAGATCGACGCCCGCAGCCAGAAGGCGGCACCGATGACCTCGGACGTGCGCGCCAAGGTGGCCGAGTTGTTAGCAAAAAAGAAAGGCTGAAAGCCATGAATCTGACCCAAAACCAAACCCTTACCCGCGCGGCGCTGAACGATTTCATCATCGCCCACCTGGCCGGTTCTGCCCGCGCTTTGAGCCTTGATGAACTGCACAGCGACGTGTACCCGGGCAAGCCGCTGACAAATGCCTCACTGGTGGCCTTGCGCAAGCGCTTGAACTACCTGGCTCTGGATGGCCGCGTGATCTTTGAGCGGCAGGGCAACGCACGCCTTTGCAGTGCGCCCACCGAGGCACAGCGCAAAGCCCAAGCGCAGGCTGACCGCGCAGCGGCGCAGTCAAACCCTGTGGCGCTGCCGCGCCGCGTCAATGTGATGCAGGGGACCTACACGCCGCCCTGCGGCCCGGCGCTGCGCCCCGGCTCGCTGGATTTCCGTGCCTGCCCCAGCGTGGGCTTTCGGTGCTAACAGGAGCAACCATGAAAACCGTATCTCATGAGAGCCTGACTTCCATCACGCCAGCCCAGTTTCAGGAGCAATCCCAGCTCCTGGCAAACGAGATCGTCGAGAAGGTGCTCCGGCCGAAGACGCCGCTACGTACCACCGTAGTGATGCAGGCATTGATCTCCCTCTATTGCCATCACGCGGAGTCGCTTCCTTCCGAAGCAAGGGGCGACGTTGCCATGGCCCTCGCCGGTCTCGCGGGCGAGTTTCTGAAGGCGTCGTCCGCCCCTCAAACCGCGCCCGCTGGCGCACCCATCCACTGAAAGGAGCTTCCCCATGAATCAATCCACAGTACCCGATGGCTACATGCGCAACGCGCAGGGCCACCTTGTTCCCCTTGAACTGGTGAAGCCCATTGACCAGGAGCGCGACCGTCTGGTGCGCGAACTGGTGGCGCTGGCGAAAGACCTGAATGCGCGCCTGGTTGCAGGCAAGTCCAAGATGTTCGGCGATGTCGCCGCCTTCGTTGAACTGAGCGCCGAGCAGTACGGCGTGAAGCGCGGCGGCGCCAAGGGCAATGTCACGCTGCCAACCTACGACGGCGCCTTCAAGCTGCAGATCGCCACGGCGGAGAACGTCACCTTCGACGAGCGCCTGCAGGCCGCCAAGACCCTGATCGACGAGTGCATCAACGAGTGGGCCAAGGGAAGCCGCCCAGAGATCATGGTGCTGGTGCAGCAGGCGTTCCAGACCGATAAAGAGGGCAATCTCAACGTGGGCCGCATCCTGGGCCTGCGCCGCCTGGAGATCGGCGACCCGCGCTGGCAGGAGGCTATGAAGGCCATCAGCGAGTCGGTGCAGGTGATCGGCACCAAGCAGTACGTGCGGCTCTACGAGCGCTTGGGCGACACGGACCGCTATGTCCCCATTGCTTTGGACATGGTGGCGGTATGAGCGCCCCCGAGACTATGGAACGGCAGGGCATGGGGGCCTATGCCTCCTACGCCAAGAACATGAACCGCGTGATGGGCTGGGAAATCAAGCCCTGGTCCAAGCTGCCCAGCGATCAGACGAGCAGCTGGACCCATGCGGCGAACAACGTTGTGGTGCGGGTTGCTGCCTTCGGCTTTCCCCGGCCTCTTGGGACGGTGGAGGACGCCCGAGAAGCTGCTCGGTGCGCTGAGTGGCTGGTGCACCTGGCTGATGGTGGCGACGCTGGCAGCGAAGTGCGGACGCGCATGCTCTTGCGGACGGCAGCGGCACTGCTCACGAGCAATGCTTCGGCCGCCGGGGAAATACAGGAGGCGTCCGGCGACGCAGTGAAGGCTTTCCGTGAGTACCTAAGCGTGCACAGCGTGGGAGGGTTGCTTACTGGGCACGAGAAGGACGATCTAGCGCTGGGTCTGGCCCGGCTTGCCTTGAGCTTCCAGGGAGGCGCATCGTGATCCAGACCCAAGCTCAAGCCAACGCCTATTGGGCGGACAAGGATGTGAAGAAGTGGGTCGTGGGCTTCTTCGCTGGCCCTCGCCACAAGCGCCGCACCGCGCAATCCCTGGTGGCTGCGCGCAGTTCCGCTCGCGCACGCGCTGCCGGTATCCAACACCAGGCCGAGGAATTGGGCAATGGCTGGGTGCGCAGTGCCGCCGCGACGGTTCGCTTGGCCACGGCCCAGGACCTGGGTTGTGTGCAGGTGGGCCAGGAAGGCGGAGCGGCATGAGCAATGTGAAAACCTATCGCGTTTCCGCCGACTGGTTCAGCGATGCCGAGATCACCCTACAGGTTGATCACGACGTGCTGACGCCTGAGTTGGCCACGCTGATCAATGATTTTTGGTCCGACGCGGCTGATCGGCTTCAACAAGCGGATGGCGATGTTGTGCGTGCCGTCATCCGCCTCTTTGGCGCAGCCACGATTTCCTTCTTCATGGGAGACGGTGGAGCCTCTTTTGGCCCTAAAGCCAAAGGAGACGACTACTGGACCAAGGCCGTCCTCGAAGCCCAGCACGAAGGCTGGCCGCCGCTCGATGCGCTTGGCATCCTGATAACAGCAGCCGAGGTTCCAGTGGTTGGGTACGAAGACGTGACGCTGGTCGCAGGGTGATTCACACGCGCACCGGCCGCCTTGGGGCGCGTCAGGCCGGTGGGATTTGCGGTGTGTGCCCGAGCCATCCATCAACTACCGCAGGTCGGGAGCGTTTCCTCCAGTCACTGCCCGATCCGGTCCCCGGTGCCGCTCCACCGGTTTCCTCAACCCTAGAAAGTAATTCATGAACAAGTCTGATTTGATCGAACGCATGGCCGACCAGGCCGGTATCTCCAAGACCGCAGCGGGCGCCGCCCTGGACGCGGCAACCGAGGCCATCAAGGGCACGCTGAAGAAGGGCGGCTCTGTCACGTTGGTGGGCTTTGGCTCGTTCACGGTGACGAAGCGCTCGGCACGCGTTGGCCGCAATCCGCGCACGGGCGATCCGGTCAAGATCAAGGCCAGCAAGGCGCCCAAGTTCACGCCTGGCAAGGCGTTCAAGGAAGCGCTGAACTGATCCAGCCGGTTTTCTGGAGCCCCTGCTTGGGGGCTCTGGTGAGCCACCTGGAACACCCGTTTATGACTACAGCCAAAGCACCCGCCAACAACCGCCGCGCCTCACTGATCAAGCTGATCCACGTGGCAAAGCGCGAACTCGGCCAGAAGCATGGCCTGGATGAGCCGACGTATCGGTCCATCCTGCTTTCCATTGGAAAGTCCGAGTCACTCACGACGATGGGCGTTCCAAGCATGGTGGATGTTTTGGAACACCTCAAGACCAAGGGCTTCCAGGTGCGTCCAAAGGCCGGGGACCGCACCCAAACCATCAACCCCGATACCAGCAAGGTGCGGGCGTTGTGGCTGTTCTTGCATGCGCTTGGTGTTGTGAACGATCCCTCGGAGCGTGCCCTGGCTGCATATGTGAAGCGGATCGCCAAGGTCGATGACCTTCGCTGGGTGCGTAGCAGTGTCACTGACACCTTGATCGAGACCCTCAAGAAGTGGGCCATGCGGTTCCTGCCCGCCGCCGTGGCGGCGCTGCGCCAAGAACTGATGGAGGCCCGCCGAGCTGCGCCCTTATCAGAACGGCAGATCGAGCTCGCCCAACGTGCGGAACTGTATTTGATCGAGGGCGAGGGCTTCGACAAGCACTGGTGGGCTTGGGAATGCTTCATGGGCGCGCTAGGACGCCCGATCCATGCCAATTTGGCTGTTCTCAAAGCCAAGGAGGTCACATGCTGAACCCAGAGTCCAGGATGGCAGAGCGGCGGAACGAGCTATTCGAGGACCTCGTGGCCTTCGTTGAGAAGCGTCTTGAGGAATATGGCTTGGCGGAAACAGCAGCCAATGTCATGGCCAATGCGCTTGCAGATCACATCGCCGACCACTGGGGTGGTCAACTGATCAACATCCCCAAGGACCAGCGCCGCAAGCTGTCCCTGATGGAGGTCGAGATCTATCGCCATTTCAACGGCGACAACTACGGCGAGCTGGCGCTAAAGTACGGCATGGGTGAACGCGGCATGCGCAAGCTCATCAGCCGGGTAAAGGCTCGCCTCGCCAGACAGACTCGCGACGACCAGATGCAGCTGATGGTCTAGCTTCTGGGGGCCGCTTGGGTTTCACCCAATGCAATCAAGTTACAGCGGCCCGTTTCACCCCATCCCCCAACATCCCCTTAAATCCCGATTTATCGCGACGTTTTGGGTTTGTTTATCTCAACTCCCTTCACCCAGCTTCTGTCTTTCTGCCAGCCAACGTCCATACCGGAGTGTTCTGACACTCCGCGCCGCGCCAATGCGCGGCACTGCCCGTTGGCTGCGTGTCCTGCACTCGCCGCCTACGTTTTTCTTTGTCTTTTCGACCGCCTGCGTCTGCCCGCACAGCGCTAGCCATGGCCGAAAAAAAGACGCTAACAAACCGCACGCCAGGGAGTGAATGACATGCACCGCCGCCAAAACCACCTAACCCCCCTCGCAGCAGCCGCGCTTGTGGTCTGCACCAGCCTGGCCCATGCGCAGCAGGCCAACACGCAGAGCCAAACCGCACCCACGGTGCTGAAGGAAGTGACCGTCAGCGGCGAACACGACTCGACCACGGAAGGCACCGGCTCGTACACCACCACCGCACCGCTCTCCAGCGCCACCAAACTCGGACTGAAGCCGCGTGAGACGCCGCAGTCGCTGTCCATCATCACGCGCGAGCGCATGGAAGAACAGGGTTTGCAAACGCTGTCGCAAACCATGCAGGCCACGACCGGCGTGTACGCGACCTATAACGACAGCGAGCGCGTTGCCTACAGCGCACGCGGCTACAACATCACTAACTTCCAGGTCGACGGCATGCTGAACACCTTCGGGGGTTCACTCAAGACCAATGGCGACAACGTGGTGTATGACCGCATTGAGGTGGTGCGCGGCGCCACCGGCCTGACCACCGGGGCGGGCGACCCATCGGCCACCATCAACCAGGTGCGCAAGCGCCCCACCATGCAGTTCCAGGGCAGCGCGGCGGTGCGGCTGGGCACCTACGGCCTGCGCCGCGGCGAGATCGACCTGAGCGGGCCGCTGGCCTTTGACGGCAAGATCCGCGGGCGGTTTGTGGCCGCGCAGCAAAAAGCCGACTCGTTCCGGCCGTTCTACTCGCAGCAGCTGGATGCGCTGTACGGCATCGTCGAGGCCGACGTCGGCCCGGACACCACGGTATCGCTGGGCTACGAGCGCCAGAAATCCGACCCGCGCGGATCGACCTGGGGCACCGTGCTGTATTGGAACGCCGACGGCACGCCCGCCAACATGCCCTACAACCAGAACCTGTCCACGCCCTGGGCGTCGTGGAACATGGTGGAGAACAAAACCACGGCCACGCTGGAGCACCGTTTCAACACCGACTGGCGTATGCGCGCCGCGTTCACCCACAGCGCACGCGAACAGGACGGCCACCTGTACTTTGGCTACGGCGGCAACCCGCGGCCCGATGGCAGCGGCATCACGGTGGCCTATGGCCGCTTCCCCATCGAAGAAGCCATGAACGTGGTCGACGTCAACCTGGATGGCAAGTTCGACGCCTTTGGCCGCCGCCACGATGTGGTGTTTGGCTGGGGACAGAACAAGCGCACCACGGACAGCCTGCGGGTCACCAACGGCGCCGTGCCCGCGGGCTACGGCGTGATCCCGGATTGGCGCACCTGGACCGGCAACGTGCCGATCTTCCCGACCACCATCGGGGCCGTGCCCACCAGCATCGGCACCATCACACAAAAGGCGGGCTACGCCGCCACGCGCCTGCACATCACCGACCCGCTCAAGGTGATTCTGGGCGTGCGCTATAGCGAATACGAGACCACCACCAACGCCTACGCCGCGACCGGTGCACTGACCTCCACATCCGGCTACCGCAACAGCGGCATCTTCACGCCCTATGCCGGCGTGCTGTACGACATCGCGCCGCAATGGACTTTGTACGGCGCCTATACCGACATCTTTCAGCCCCAGAACTATCGCGACGCTGCCAACAACATCCTCGACCCCGTGGTCGGCAAGAGTGTGGAAGCAGGCATCAAGGGCGAGGTTTTTGACAAGCGCATGAACGTGTCGGCGGCAGTCTTCAAAAGCACCAAGGACAACGTGGCCGAGATCGATGATTCGGTGGCGCCCAACTCGCTACCCGGCGGTGTGCAGGCCTACCGCGCCACCGGCAAGGGTAACAAGGTTGACGGGTTGGAGTTCGAGGCGTCGGGCCAGATCACGCGCCAGTGGAACCTGTCGGCGGGCTACAGCCACACGCGTTCGCGCACGGCCTTGGGCGTGGCCAACAACACCGTCATCCCCCGCAACCTGCTGCGCGTGTTCAGCACCTACAAGTTTGGCGACGGTCAACGCTGGACGGTGGGCGGCGGCATCAACTGGCAAAGCAGCTTCTGGAACACCGCTCTGCGCCCCAACGGCACGCTGAACGCCAGCGGCGCCGCCGCAGGCACCGTCACCTCGCGCATCGACCAAGGCGGCGTGGTGCTTGGCAGCCTGATGGCGAGCTACCGCATCAGCGACCAACTCACCGCCAGCGTCAACGTGGACAACCTGCTCAACAAGCACTACTACAACCGCGTCGGTTTTTACAACGGCGTGCACTGGGCTGATCCGCGCACGGTCACGGTCACGCTGCGCGGGACGTTTTGATGCCCGGCCAGTGCCGCCCGGCCAGCGCTCCAAAAATTTAAGTCTTTTTGGCCTCTAGCGCTTTATCCATAATCGCTATTAGCTATTAAAACTATAGCAAATACAAAACCCCGAGGAGAAATCACCATGCGATTGCACCCCCTGGCCGTTGCGGCCGCACTGCTGGCCACGCTGACCAGCGCCCAGGCACAACAAACCGGCGCGGCCCCCAATGCCTCGCTGCCCGAGGTCAAGGTGACCGACGGCGCCGAAGGCCAGGCCACTGAGGGATCGGGCCAGTACACCGCCAGGGAGGTGAGCGTGGGCAAGCTGGTGCAGTCGCCGCGTGAAACGCCGCAGTCGATCAGCGTCATCACCCGCCAGCAACTGGACGATCGCAATGTGACCAAGGTGGAGGACGCCATCAAGCTCAGCACCGGCATGACGGTGACACGGCTTGACGGCGCGGGCAACTACAACTCGTTCCAGTCGCGCGGGTTCGACCTGGGCTCCATCCAGCTGGACGGCGTGCCCATTCCGCAAGGCAACTACAGCACGCTGGACACGGCCATGTACGACCGCCTCGAAGTGCTGCGCGGCCCGGCCGGGCTGCTGCAGGGCGCGAGCGAACCCGGCGGCACGGTGAACCTGGTGCGCAAGCGCGCACCCGCCAAGCTGGCGATTGGTGCCGATGCGGCGGTAGGCTCGTTCGGCCTGCGCCGCGGCACGGTGGACGTGGGCGGTGGCCTCAATGCCGAGGGCACGATTCGCGCGCGCGCCGTGGCCGTGGTGGAAGACCGTGACAGCCACATCGACACGCTGTTCAACAACAAGCGGCTGGGCTACGGCACGCTGGAATGGGACATTGCCCCGTCCACCACCCTGTCGGTGGGTGCTGCGCAGCAGCGCGTGCGCGCCGCCATCGACCAAGGCCTGCCCACGTATGCCGATGGCCGCCTGGCCGACCTGCCGCGCAGCGCCTTCGCCGGCCTGCGCATCAACCGGCAAGACCTGGAGACCAACGACGTCTTCGCAGAGCTGGAGCATCGTCTGGACGGCGGCGGCCTGGTGCGCCTGTCTGCGCGGGACATCGACCGCACCGCGTTCTACCGCTCAGCCCGCTCCAACAGCGCCCTGGCTGCCAACGGCAGCTTCACCATGGAGACGGTGGACGGCGACTTCCGTGTGCACACGCGCAACTACGACCTGTTCCTGGCCACGCCGGTGCAGGTGGCAGGCCGCACCCACAAGCTGCTGGTGGGCGCCAGCCACAACGAAGGCAAGACCTGGGACGGCAACTACGCGTACGGCCCGAGCCTGCCGTTCAACCTGCTGCAACCCAACTACGACCTGGCCTACCCCGACATCCGGCTGCCGGGCTTCACCTCTCTCGTCACACGGCGCGAGAACGCGCTGTACGGGCAGGCCCAGATCGGGCTGACCGACACCGTCAAGCTGCTGGCGGGCGGGCGCCTGTCGTGGGCCGAGGTCGTGACGCGCAGCACCAGCACGGGTGCAGTCACCGCATCGGCAGACCCAGGTCGTCAGTTCGTGCCGTCAGTGGCGCTGATGTGGGACTTCCATCCGCAGTACACCGCCTATGCCAGCTATGCCGAGACCTTCGTGGTGCAAAGCCAGCTGGACGCTGCCAAGCAGTTGCTCGACCCGCGCACCGGCAAGCAGGTGGAACTGGGCGTGAAGGGCGAGTTTCTGCAAAAGCGGCTGCAGGCCCATGCAGCGCTGTTCTGCATCATTGACGAGAACCGCGCCATCGCCGACCCGGTGGTGACGAATGCGTCTATCGCCGGTGGCAAAGTGCGGTCGCAGGGTTTTGAGGCTGAAGTGAGCGGCCAGCCCATGCCCGGCTGGGATGTCGTGGCCGGCTACGCCTACAACGACACGAGCTACCTCCGGGCGCCCGTGGCGCAACAAGGCCAGGTGTTCAGCCCCATCACGCCACGCCACAGCGTGAACCTGTTCACCCGCTACGCATTCACATCGCCTGCACTGCGCGGCTTCAGCATCGGCGGCGGTGTGTCGTACCGCAGCGAGTTTTATTCACAAAGCGGCGCGCTGCGCATCACCTCGGGCGATTACGCGCTGCTCAACGCCCAAGTGGGCTACCAGATCAACGACCACCTGTCGGTGAACCTGTCGGTGGACAACTTGCTGGACAAGACCTACTACGAGAAGGTGTCTAGCGTTGGCCGCCAAAACTTCTACGGCGAGCCGCGCCGCGTGACGGTGGCGCTCAAGGCAAGGTATTGAACCCGCACGTCAAGAAAATGGGTAAGGCCCTGGGTACCGCCCCGTGTAGCTCACGTGGCTGACCAGGCCTTGCTGAGGATTCCAAAGGTGCAGCAAACACGCGGGTGGCCCCAGAAACGACTGGGGCACCGCACCAGGCGCCAACTGCAGAGCGATCTCGGTCGCCGTGCTGGGGCACGCCACCACCACGGTGCCCGCCCAGCGCCGCACCATGGTCCGGTGCACATGGCCGCACAGCACGGCCTCGATGTGCTGGAACTGCCGGATGACGGCCGCCAGCGGCTCTGCGTCGATATAGCGATAGTCGTCCAGATACGAAATGCCGCTTTCAAACGGCGGGTGGTGCAGCAGCACGATGGTGGGTTTGAGCGGATCTGCCGACAACGTGTGTTGCAGCCAGCGAAGCCCGTCGCTGTCGATGTGGCCATGGTGCTCGCCCGGCGGGCATGAGTCGAGCGCAACGATGCGCACCGGGAAATCGTCCACACAGTAGTGCAGCGGTCCGTGCGCGGGCAGATAGGGGTGGGTGGCCCCAAACGTGGCCAGGAATGGCGCACGGTGGTCGTGGTTGCCAGGCATCAGGCGGTAAGGCAGTTGCAGGGTGTGCAACAGCTCAGCCGCCATGGCGTATTCCTCGGGCTGGCCTTCGTCCACCAGGTCGCCGGAGATAAGCACCAGATCGGGTGCGCGGTCCAGAGCATGCAGGTGAGCAATGGCCTGGGCCAACAGCGCGTTCGAGTCGACCACGCCTTTGTAGAGCTGCCCCCGAGGGCGCACATGGATGTCCGACAGCTGGGCGATAAGCATGGGGATTGAGGTTTTGCAGGGCTGGGGGGCGCGGGTGCCCCCATGGATGGAGGGGCGCGTGCACAAAACATGCCCACAGCCGAGTCCGCCCTTCAGCGTTGTGCATGCGACACACTCATAACGCCGCAAAACGGAATCATTCCTATTTGCAATGTAAACTTACGTATCCGCAAGCCACGGCCCGCTCTCTTTGCGCGGCTGCAGCCAGCACTCACCGTCCCTCTTCCGACGTTTCCGGGTTGCCTGGCTTGACTTCTTTTGCCCCTTCTCTTGCCACCGCTGTGGCGCCTTTGCTGTGGCTGTGCGCGTGCGCACCGTGCAGGGGCTGGGCGTGCGCGCAGGCAGCGCGCAATCCAACTTTGTCGAAACCATGAGCCCCACCGCCCTGCGCCGCTGGTCGTGGACCCACAAGTGGTCCAGCCTGGTGTGCACCGTTTTCATGCTGCTGCTGTGCCTGACCGGCCTGCCGCTGATCTTTCACCATGAAATCGGCCACCTGCTGGGCACCGAGGTCGAGTCGCCCGCCATGCCGGCCGACACGCCGCGCGCCAGCCTGGACCAGGTGCTGGCCGCCGCGCACGCACTGCACCCGGAGCGCGTGGTGCAGTTCGCATCGCAGTCCGACGACGATGCCAATGTGTGGTTCGTCACGCTCACGCCTACTCCGGCGCCCACCGAGGATTTCAAGTCGATTGCCGTGGATGCGCGCACTACCGAAGTGCTGTCGCGCCGCCCTGTGGACGAGGGCTTCATGTATGTGATGTTCCGCCTGCACGTGGACCTGTTTGCAGGGCTGCCGGGCAAGCTGTTCCTCGGGTTCATGGGTTTGCTGCTGCTGGTGGCCATCGTCACCGGGGTGGTGCTGTATGCGCCGTTCATGCGCAAGCTGGCGTTTGGCGATGTGCGGCGCGACCGGTCCACGCGCGTGAAGTGGCTGGACCTGCACAACCTGCTGGGCGTCGTCACGCTGGTGTGGGCCTTTGTGGTGGGGGGCACGGGCATGATCAACACCTGGGCCGACCTGATGATCAAGTATTGGCAGTACGACCAGCTAAGCGTGCTGCTCAAGCCGTACGAAGGCCAGCCCACCGTGCCCGTGGCCGAGCGCGGCCCGCTGCAGCAGGCGATGGAGGCCGCGCAGGCCCACGCGCCGGGCACCAAGCTGTCGTTCATTGCGTTCCCCGGTACTGCGTTTTCTAGCCCGCACCACAACACATTCTTTTTGAAGGGCAACGAGCCCCTGACATCGCGCCTGCTGCAGCCCGTGATGGTGGATGCGCGCACGGCCCAGGTCACCGCAGCGCCGCAGCTGCCGTGGTACCTGACCGCACTGCTGGTGTCGCAGCCGCTGCACTTTGGCGACTACGGCGGCATGCCGATGAAGATCCTCTGGGCGCTGCTGGACATTGCCACCCTCATCGTGCTGGGCAGCGGCTTGTACCTGTGGCTGCGCAAGGGGGTGCAGGGCAGCAACGCAAACGCCAACCACATTCCCGGCGAACTTGACGTTGCAGCCCGCGCAGCAACACGCACCGCCGACGCTATGGGTCGCACGGAGGTCACGCCATGAGCAATCCCCGCCCCTTCCTCGCGCTTTGGGGCTGGCCCATCGCCATGGGGGTGCTGACCACCACCGGTCTCATCACCGCACTGGTGTCCGACACCTGGGGCGACTGGTGGTCGTGGCTGGGTCTGGGCGTTCCGGTGGCGGTGATGGGCTGGTTCGCGTGGCGGCGTCCCGCCACCTCAGCCACTGCAACCCGACATCAGCCGACAGTGACCGACCTTGCAGACACCGCAGAGCCACGCGCCAGCGCCCGCTCCACGTCCCTTTAAAAAACTGAAACTCCTCCACACCATGAACCACGCTACACCTCTGCGCGCATCCACGCACTGCCCATCACACCCCCGCTTTGCGGCCACGCCTGCGGCCGTCGCCGTTGCGGTGATGTTTGCGCTGGCGGCACCGGTTGCGCTGGCGCAGACAACCGCTGCCCCGGCCGAAGCTGGCAAGACGCTGTCCACCGTCACAGTCAACGCCAGCGCCGATGCATCGGCGCAAGGCCTGTCGCCCGCGTACCCCGGCGGCCAGGTGGCACGCGGCGGCCGCGCGGGCATTCTGGGCACCAAGGACGCGCTGGACACACCGTTTTCCATCACCAGTTACACCAACGAACTGATTCAGGACCGCCATGCCCGCAGCGTGGGCGATGTGCTGCAGAACGACCCCACGGTGCGCGTGGCGCGTGGCTTTGGCAATTTTCAGGAGGCGTTCTTCATTCGCGGTTTCATCCTCGATTCGGACGACACCGCTTACAACGGCCTGTACAGCCTGCTCCCGCGCCAGTACATCGCCACCGAACTGTTCGAGCGCGTCGAAGTGCTGCGCGGCGCATCGGCCTTTTTGAACGGTGCCAGCCCCAATGGCGGCGGCCTGGGCGGCAGCATCAACCTGCTGCCCAAGCGCGCGCCCAACGAGCCGCTGAACCGCGTGACCTTTGGCGTGGCCAGCGGCGGCCAGACGCAGGTGGCAGCCGACATCGCCCGGCGCTTTGGCCCCGATGGCAACACCGGCATCCGCGTGAACGCCGCGGCCCGCAATGGCGGCACTGCAGTGGACGATGAAGACAGCAAGCTGGGCCTGCTGGCCGTGGGGCTGGACTGGCGCAGCCGTGATGTGCGCCTGTCGGGCGACATCGGCTATCAGGACCACAAGCTGTCGCGCACCCGCACCAACGTGGACGTGGCTCGCCTGACCGCCGTACCCAGCGCGCCCGACAACCAGACGAACTTTGCACAGCCCTGGTCGTATTCGAACGAGCGCGACACCTTCGGCACGCTGCGCGGCGAATGGGACATCAACACCCACGTGACAGCCTGGGCCGCAGGCGGGGCACGCCGCGGCTCCGAAGCCAACTCGCTGGCCAACCTGATTGTTACCAACGCCACCACCGGCGCAGCCACCACCTACCGTTTCGACAACACCCGCAAGGACACGGTCAACACCGGCGAGCTGGGTCTGCGCGGCAAGTTGCAAACCGGCAGCGTGGGGCATGAATGGGTGGCCGTGGCATCGCACTTCAGCGCTGACAAGAAGAACGCGTATGCGATGGACTTTGCCAACACGCAAACCACCAATCTTTACAACCCAACAGCCTCTCCCTTGCCAGCGTTCAGCGCGGGTGCATTCCGGGGCGGTGATCTGGCCAACCCACTGCGCACCGGCAGCACGCGCCTCTCTAGCTTTGCCTTCGGCGACACCATGTCGCTGCTGGACAACCGCCTGCTCTTCACCGTCGGCCTGCGCCACCAAAAGATGGAAATCGCCAACTACGCCTACGGCACGGCGCTGCAGACCGACCGCTACGACCAAAGCCGCACCAGCCCGCTGCTGGCGGCTGTGTACAAGGTGGACAAGGGCCTGTCGATGTATGCCAACTACGTGGAAGGCCTGAGCCAGGGCCAGACGGCACCCGGCACCGCCGCCAACCGCGGCGTGATGCTGGAGCCCTACGTCTCCAAGCAAAAGGAAGTGGGCATCAAGTTTGACGCAGGCCGCGTGGGTGGCAGCGTGGCGCTGTTCTCCACCACCAAGCCGCGCGCGTTTTTGAACGCCGCCAACATCTTCAGCACCAGCGGCAAAGACCGCCACCAGGGCGTGGAACTGGCCGTGCAGGGCGAGGCCATCAAAGGCCTGCGCGTGCTGGGCGGCCTGACCTGGCTGGATGCCAAGCAGCTGACCACGGGGGCGCCGGCCACCGACGGCCAGCGTGTGATTGGCGTGCCCAAGCTGCAGGCCAATCTGGGCGCCGAATGGGATGTGCCCGGCGTGCCCGGCCTGGCTGTGGATGGCCGCCTGGTGCACACCGGCGCCAGCTACGCCAACGCCACCAACACCCTGCGCGTGCCTGGCTGGAACCGGCTGGACGTGGGCGCCCGCTACCTGACCGAAGTGCAAGGCAAGCTCGTCACGCTGCGCGCACGCATCGACAACCTGACCAACCGCAACTACTGGGCCTCGGTGGGCGGCTACCCCGGCTCGGGCTACCTGGTGGTGGGTGCGCCGCGCACGCTGTCGCTGAGTGTGAGCGTGGATTTTTAACGGCCGATCCGATCTGAACCCATCCGACCGCCTGGCAGTGGGCGACACCACGCCACACCGAGAATTTTGAGTCAAAAAGCCCTCTAGCGCTTATTCATAAAGCGCTGATAGCTATCAATAAGTGAGTAACACACTCTTGCACAGGCGGGGGTGTGGCGCCGCCTGTGCTCTTGAATTTTGTTGAAACCACCGAAAGGAAAACCTCCATGCCATCGACCTCGCACCCAAAGACCGCCTTGCTGGCCACGCTGATCGCGTGCGCCTCGCTCACCGCCGTCACCACCGCCAGCGCCCACCAGGTCTGGCTTGAAAACGCAGGCGGCCAGGCGCGCTTGCACTTTGGCGAGTTCAATGAAAACCTGCGCGAAAGCTCGCCGGGCGCTCTGGACAAGTTCAAGGGCGTGCCCGTGCTGGAACAAGTGGCTGGCACCACCGCGCAGCGCGTGGAAGGCAAGTTGGGCAAGGACGCCTTTGCCTACACCACCACCGGTACACCCGACACGCTGTTTGCCGCACCCCTTTACCCGCTGATCGACCGCAGCAAACGCAACCTGCCTGCCATGGTTTGGCAACCGTCGGCCCGCTGGGTGGCAGGCCTGGCCAAACCCGTGGCGCCCACCGCCCCGCTGGACCTGGTGCCCACCGGCAAACCCGGTGAGCTGAAGGTGGTCTACAAGGGCGCGCCCGTGCCCAAGGCCAAGGTGCAACTGGCCGCCCCCTCCGGCTGGACGCGCGAAGCCGAGGCGGGTGAAGACGGCACCGTCACCTTTGTCACGCCGTGGAAGGGCCAGTACGTGGCCGAGGTGAAGCACACCGACAAGACCGAAGGCACAACGGCCCAGGGCGAGAAATACGGCGAAGCCAGCTACGTGACCACACTGACGTTTGTGCTGGCCGAAGGCATGGCATCGCCACCGCTGCCCGAGCCACCGAAGGGCCACTAAACGAATCGACGGGGCGCAGGCCATTCAAGCCGCAGCCCCGTCCGGGCCACAGCGGCCCTTTAATCGGTCAGTTAGTCATCCAGCCAGCCAACCCGTCGGACGGTCGACGGGCCAGCCCGCCACGTCAGCCCCCTCACCCGTGCCACGCCCTGTGTCATGGGCCTGTTGGACCGTCCTGCACACGAATTGTGTGCATAAAACCACTGTAGCGCTTGCCAAATATAGGCCTTTAGCTACTGAAAACATAGCATCATGAACCACCACCGCCCCCTGCGCACTGCCATTGCGCAAGCTGTTCTGCTGGTTGCCTACGGCGCCGCCCAGGCGCAGACCAGCACCGCCGACGACACGGCAGCCCCCGCCCCCTCGCTGCGCCAGGTGGATGTGGTGGATTCCACCGCAGGCGCCGCAGCCACGCCCGCGCGGCGCGCCCAGAGCAGCTCGCGCCTGGGCCTGTCGGTGCTGGAGACGCCGCGTTCGGTCAGCGTGATCGACAACGCGCTGCTGGAGCAGCAGATGGCCACCACCGAGCGTGATGTGCTGCGCAATGCGTCGGGGGTGTCCACGCGCAGCGAGTATTACGGCTCGTACTCGCAGTTCTCCATCCGGGGGCTGTGGGCCAACAACACCTTCAACTTTCTGCGCGATGGCGCCAAGTTTGTCCACCTGATGGACCCGCCGCTGTTCAACATCGAACGCGTGGAAGTCATCAAGGGCCCTGCCGCGCTGGAGTTTGGCCAGGTCGCCCCCGGCGGCCTCGTCAACTATGTGAGCAAGCGCCCCCAGGCCGAACCCCTGCGCACCGTGAAGATCGGTGCAGGCAGCGACGGCTTGCGCAGCGCCGAGTTCGACCTGACGGGCCCGCTGACCGCAGACGGCGCACTGCGCTACCGGCTGGACGGCGCTGCCAGCCGGGGCGGCAGCTTTGTGGATGGCAACACGCCGCACAAGCAAGGCATTGCGGGCAGTCTGGAATGGCAGCTCACGCCCAACACCGTCTGGCGCGCACAGGCCGAAACCCAGAGCGCCGACGGCACCTCCACCTCGGGCCTGGCCGTGCCCGACCCCAAGAACCCCCGCAGTGCCGACGTGCTGCCCGTGGGCGCGTTTTACGGCGAACCGTGGCTGAACACCGACGGCCACCTGCGCTTTTATTCCACCGAACTGCAGCACCGCTTTTCTGACCAGTTGGAAGGCCGCGTGCACCTGTCGCACAACGAAACCTTTCGTAATGTGAACATCGTGTCGCCCATGGGCCCGGTGACCAACGGCCGCGTAACGCGCGGCTACTGGATGGCGCCGGGGCAAAAATACAAGTCGGACACGGCCCTGGCCGAACTGCGCGCTCAGCTACAAATCGGCGCGGTCAAGCACACGGTGCTGGCAGGCCTGGACTGGCGCGCCATTGCGGGCTTCTATGGCGCGCGCACCACGGGCAACCTGGGCGCTATCGACCTCTACAACCCCGTCGCAGGCCTAGTGCCACCCGTGGCCTCCACCGCCGTGGGGCGGCTGTCGTCCGACGCCCGCAACACCGGCGTGTTTGTGCAGGACCGCTTGGCGCTGGGTGACTTTGCCCTGCTGCTCGGCCTGCGCCATGACAAGTTCAAGGACGCCTACACCGTGCCCGTCACCGACCTGAGCCAGACCCAGCCCAGCGCCGCACTGAGCTGGGAAGTGCGCCCGGGCAGCATGGTGTACGCCAGCTACGCACGCTCGTTCCAGGCCAACTCGGGCACGCTGATCTGGGGCGACCGCGCCGCGCCGCCGTCCGAAGGCAAACAACTGGAAGTGGGCTGGAAGCAGGAATGGCTGAACCAGCGCCTGCTGACCACCGTATCGGCCTTTGACCTGGAACTGACCAATGCCCCCGCCACCGACCCACAACACCCGGGCTACTCGGTGCTGACCGCGCGCCAGCGCGTCAAGGGCGTGGAGCTGGAGCTGCAGGGCCGCATCACACCGGGCTGGACGGTGACGGCCCAGGCCAGTTTTCAAGACCCCAAGGTGCTGTCGGACACCACGGCGGGTGCCAACGTGGGCAACCGCGTCGGGCTGGCCACGCGCCGCACGGCATCGCTGTGGACGCAGTACCGCCTGCCTCAGCTGCCTGGCCTGTGGATTGGCGGCGGCCTGGTGCACCAGGGCGACAAGTTCACGGCCAACGACAACAGGTGGCGGGTGCCAGGCTACACGGTGGTCGACCTGGCGGCGGGCTACCAGTTTGCGGGTGGCGTGCGCATGCAGGTGAACCTGAAGAACGCGGCCAACCGGCGCTACTACCTGGACGGCACCACAACTGCCGCGGGCTTTGGCGCCGTCACGCCCGGCCAGCCGCGATCGGTGCAGGTTTCGCTGGACTACAGCTTCTGACAGCGCGGCGCGCAACACGGGCAACGCAGGTAACACGGGCACCAAGGGCATCACGGGCACAGCGCTCCTCGCCCGCCCGGTCCCTGCGCGCCGCTTGCTCCTCTCCTTCCTTTTTTCACCTTCGACAAGGCCACACCATGATCCCCGGCACCACCCTCTGCCGCACTGCCATCGCACACGCCGCACTGCTGGCCCTGTGCGGCGCAGCGCATGCGCAAACCGCCCCTGCAACCCCTGCCCCCACGGCCGAAAAAGCGCTGGCACCCGTCACCGTCAGCGCGGGGGCTGACAACGAATCACCGACCGCCCCGGTCACCGGCTTTGTCGCCAAACGTGCGCTCTCCGCGTCCAAGACCGACACGCCGCTCATCGAAACCCCGCAGGCCATCAGCGTGATCACACGCGACCAGATGGAAGCGCAGGGCGTGCAAACGCTGCAGCAGGTCACGGCGTACACAGCAGGCGCCGTGTCCAACTATTTCGACAGCCGCACGGACGGTTTCAGCGCACGCGGCGGCAGCGTGAGTCAATACCAGGATGGCCTGCTGCGCGTCTACGGCACCTACAACACCAGCCGCCCCGACCCGTACACGCTGGAGCGTGTGGAGTTTCTGCGCGGTCCCACCTCGGTGTTGTACGGCCAGGGCAGCGTGGGCGGTGTGCTCAACCTCACCAGCAAACGACCCCAGGCCGAAACGCTGCGCGAAGTGCAGGTGCAAGTGGGCAACCACGCGCGCAAGCAAATCTCTGCGGACCTGACCGGCGCGCTCGACAAAGACGGCCAGTGGCTGTACCGCCTGGTGGCCGTGGGCCGCAACAGCGGCACCCAGGTAGACCATGTGGACGATGACCGCCTGGTGTTTGCGCCCTCGCTGACCTGGAAACCCAATGCCGACACCTCCCTGACGCTGCAAGCGCTGCACCAAAAGGACGACGGCGGCTTGACCACAGGATTCTTCCCCTGGCAGGGCACAAGGCTGCCCAGCCCCTACGGCCAGATCCCGCGATCCACCTTCATCAGCGAACCCGGCTGGGACGCGTTCAACACCACCAACAACTCATGGGGCTACCTCTTCAGCCACCGGCTGAACGGCGACTGGACCGTGCGCCAAAACCTGCGACGCACCGTGACAGACGTGGACTACCGCAGCATGTACACCAGCTTTACCGCCAACGCTGCGCTCGGCCGCCCTGCCCGCCCTGTGTTCAACGCGGACAACCGCACCGTGCTGCGTGACGCCGGGTGGCAGATCAACACCGGCCGCATGCTGCTGGTCGACACGCAGCTGGAAGGCAAACTCAAGGCAGGCGCCACAGAACACACCCTGCTGGCGGGCCTGGACGTGCAACGCAACCACACCGGCCAGCGGTCGTGGCGCGCGGTGACGCCTGCCATTGATGTGTACAACCCCGTGTACGGCAACTTCACCCCACCCACCGCGTCGCAGCTGGTGCGCCAGCCCAACGTGGTGCAAAAGCAGCTGGGCTTTTATGCCCAGGACCAGATCAAGTGGGGCCAGTGGACGGCCACGCTGGGCCTGCGCCACGACAGTGCCCAGACCAACACCGAAAGCCGCCCCGCAGCCGCCGTGGACGACAAGGCCTGGACCAAACGCGCAGGCGTCACCTACCAAATGGATGGCGGCTGGGCGCCGTATGCGGGCTACTCCGAATCGTTCCAGCCCCTGGGCGGTGTGGACGCATACGGCACGGCCTTCAAGCCCCAGCGCGGCGAGCAGTGGGAGGCGGGCGTGAAGTGGCAGCCACCCGGCCAGGGCATCAGCGCCTTTGCTGCCGTCTACACCCTGCGCGAAAAGAACCGCAAGACGACCGACCCGGGCAACCCGCTCAACAGCCTGCAGATCGGCGAGGTCAAGGTCAACGGCTTTGAAGCCGAAATGCAGGCCAGCCTGGCCCGCCAGTGGGACTTCACCGTGGGCTACGCGTTTACCGACGCAAAAATAGCCCGCAGCAACACCGGCGACCAAGGCATGCCCGTGTCCAGCGTGCCCAAACACACGGCATCTGCCTGGCTGAGCCACCGCTTCGCCAGCGAAGGCCGCGGCGGCTGGACAGTGGGCGCCGGCGTGCGCTACATCGGATCGCAATGGAGCGGCACCACCGCCATCAGCACCCCCGCCGCCGCCATCGCCGACGCCATGCTGGCCTACGACGCAGGCGACTGGCGCGTGGCCTTCAACGTGGTCAACCTGACGGACAAGGTGCAGATCACCCAGTGCCTGGCGCGGGGCGATTGTTTCTATGGGCAGGCGCGGACGTATACGTTGACTTCGACGTATCGGTTCTGAGGGCTTGGCTTGGATAATTTCAAGCCAAAACAGGCTCTAGCGCTTATGGGATAAGCGCTAGTAGCTATCAAAATTAAAGCACCTCCCCCAAAACCCCTGCGCAGTTTGCGCAGGGGTTTTTTGCTGGGCGGTTGCACTAAGCACACGGCGTGCGCCATGCACCAGAAAACCGCTTGACCTCAACTTAACCTGAGCTTCTACGATCCGCTTTCTCCGAATATTCGGTGGCCACTTTTGTGAAAAAGGGAGCGTTTCAGATGACCCACACCAGCAGCGACAAAAACCAGGACGCCCGTTTCCGCATCGACAAGTTCGCCGTGCCAGCCGATGCCCTGGATGCGTTTGTGGCGCAGATGAAGCACCTGCAGCACACCTTGCGATCCTTGCCCGGGTGTGAGAACGCCAGCGTATTGACCCAGGTGAATGGGCCGGGCCGGTTCAATGTGCTGACGTGGGTCGAATGGAAAGATTCGGCATCGGTGGCCGATGCCACTGCGGTGATGCAAAAGAAGTTTGCAGACGAAGGTTTCGACCCGAAGGCGTTTACCGAAGGACTGCGGGTGGACGGTGATCTGGGGGTGTACGTGGCGGTGTAGGTAGCCCGCTCTGGCGCTGGTGACGCAATCTAAGAACCTGTTCAAGATCTTTTCGGGGTCGCACAAGTACCTTGCCCGAAGGGTTGGAGTGAAATCGGGCGATTGGACGCCTCGGCTGTTTGCATGGGCACGAGCCCATGCGGCGCATCCGAAGCATCCACTCATCCCGATTGCACTCCAATGCGATCCCCGAAAAGATCTTGAACAGGTTCTAAAGCGCGCAAAAGGCCAGGGCCATCCGTGCTGTGAGCGTAGGCACACGCACTCCACGCGGAGATCCGCTCTGGGCTACCCAAAGACGCTCTCAAGTACGAAAGTCACGGCCTTTGCGTGCCCCACTTTGGTGGGCACCGCATAAGCATTCTGCGTATGTTGCACGGTACCAACATCCCCATGGACGAAAGGTGTTTACCCCTCTGGCGGTCATCAAGATCGGCGATTAGCATCCGTCTCCGTTGCAAAGCGCAACGATCACATCACCGCGGGCATCAAACTTGCTTGTAGCGACGGCCCGAAAGCATCACCCCTGTGCGTTTTGGCCGGTGATTATTTGTCATCAAACAAAATTTGATTTAAGGAAACCTTGCTCATGAAAACGATTAACCGCTGCGCCGTGGCTGCGCTGGCCCTGATTGGAACGTCCGCTGCGCTGGCCCAGAGCAGCGTCACGCTGTACGGCCGGGTCAACACCACGTTCGAGCATCAAAAAGAAGGCGACGTCTCCAGGACCGGCCTGTTCAACAACTCTTCCCGCTTCGGGTTCAAGGGTGAAGAAGACATGGGTGGCGGCCTGAAGGCAGGCTTCCAGCTGGAAAGCGGCTTTGACTCCAGCACGGGCGCCACCAGCTCTACCTTCTTCGGTCGCCAAAGCGAAGTGAACCTCTCCGGTGGCTTCGGTATGGTGCGCCTGGGTAACTTCACGTCGGAGTCCTACTACGCAACCGCTGACTTCATCAGCAACCACAACCACGACACCGGTTCGTCGTCGGATGCGCTGTACGCCTACCCTGCCCGTGACGCGAACAAGATCGCCTACCGTACCCCCAGCTTGGGCGGCGCCACGTTCGAAGCTGGCTGGGCCATGCACGAGCAGGTCAGCGGCACCGGCGGCAAGAACAGCCTCGACCTGGCCGCCAACTACGAAATCGGCAAGCTGGGCCTGGGCGCTGGGTACTCCAAGCTCGACGACCAGAACCAGTTCGCAGTGCGTGCTTCGTACTCGGCAGGCCCCTTCGTGGTCGGCGCCTATGTGCAGCGCGACAAGAACGTATTCATCGCCAACGGCGGCAATCGCACCAACGTGCGCCTGTCGGGTGCCTACATCATGGGCGTGTCCGAGTTCCATCTGAACGTGGGCCGTGCCGGCAAGTACACCAACGTGGCCGACAGCGCTGCCACCCAGTACACAGTGGGCTACAACTACAACCTGAGCAAGCGCACCAAGATCTACACGTTCTACACCCGCATCAACAACAACAACAACGCCAGCTACGGCGTGGCCGCTGCGGGCAACGACTTCAGCTCCTTCGCGATGGGTGTGCGCCACAACTTCTGATGGTCTGAACCCCGCTGCTGCCCTAACTGGTGGGAGGGCAGAGACACAGCTATTTAACCCCGCACTTCTCTGGAGTGCGGGGTTTTTTTGTGCCCCCTCAATGCCATTGGAGGCGCGTAGCCGACTCCAAGTCGGCAGCAAGACCGGTGCTGAGGTTCGGGCGCCGAGCTGCATTGCAAGCAATGCGACAGGGCGCCACAACAACGCCACCAGAATTCCATCAGCCGTTTCAAATCCAGTCATGCCCACAGGCTTTCGCGGCGGCAGATACTCTGCGCCAGACTGGCCGGGGAATGCGCCCCAGGCTCTGGACCAGGGAGCACAGGAACATGCAAATACAACGGCACGCAGCCATCACCGCCCTGGTGGTCTGGACCCTGACCACATCCGCCCAAACCACGGGGCGCGTGGCGCTGGACGACCTGGGCGGTCTGCACATCGACAAGACCGAGGTCACCATCGCCCAGTTCGCGCGCTACGTGCAAGCCTCTGGCACCACGACCCGCGCGGAGCGCGAGGGTGGTGGTTTTGAATATGACGGTGGCTGGCAGCGGCGACCGGGCTGGACATGGCAGCGGCCTGAGGGCAACCCGCCCTCCAGCGACCAACTGCCCGCAGTGCACATCACCCACTCCGAAGCCCAGACCTATTGCCAATGGGCGGGGGGTCGTCTGCCCACATCCGCCGAGTGGCTTGCCGCCGGATTTACCGAACTGCGCCGCCAACCGCCCACCCCCTGGGTGCGTGGTACCACCTACCCCTGGATCACCGGCCGCAGCCCCCAGGGCGCCAACACCAGCGACCCCGACCCCTGGCCCCGCGCAGCGCCGGTCAACGCCACTGCAGCCGGCGTCAACGGCCTGCACGACATGGGCGCCAATGTCTGGGAATGGGCGGCCGATGCGCGCGGCGACGAGCGGCGCACGATGGGAGGGTCCTGGTGGTATCCCGTGTCGCAAATGCGCGCGGATGTGGAGGCCTGGAAGCCTGCAGACTTTTATGCGGTGTACATCGGCTTTCGCTGCGTGTACGACGCGGTGAAGTAGCGCTGGAAGGAAGCCCCATCAACGCCAAGTGCTGCGCACAGCTCAAGCCCACTGGGATTGCCACAGGGCAGCTCAATGCCCGCCAAACGTCCCCACCTGCATAAAAAGGCGTCTTTTCGCCCCTGGCGGCGTTGCAGATCCGACGCCATGGCCACACTGCGCGCTACACCTTTATGCAGGTTCTCACGGGCACGGTGTCTTCGTGGCTTCCGTTTCTACCCGCGGAGCCGCAGCCGCAGGCACAAGCACCTTGGCTTGCGGAGCGGTGGATGTCACGAGCCGATCCCCTTCAATCCGGTATTCATATTCGCGCGTGGACCCGATCAGGTCCGTGCGAAACGTGCTGCCCGTCATTTTGGCCGCGTAGAAGTTGGGGCGGACCACCTGGTACTGATAAGAGGTTGTCGCCGTGCCGCTGCTCGTTTTGCAGGTCGAATCGAACTGATCGTCCTTGAACTGCAGCACACAGCGCCCGGAGGTGTCCTCTGCCTTAGACCCGTCCTCCACATACAGAACGATCTTGACCGCCCGCCAGCATCCCAGAAGCGCTGGGTCTGGCGCCGCGGCGTAGGTCAGCGGCGCGATCAGGGAGACAGAGAGGATGCAGGAACGCGCGAAGCACTTCATGTTGGAATTGGCTGATCAAAAGGAGCGCGATGAGCGGCTGGCCAAGCTTGCACAGTCACTTCATCGCGATGGAGCGGCTAGAACGAAGCCGATGAACGCGGCCTGCCGCCGCCCGTGAAGCTGGATTAAACCGGTGCGAGCGCCCTTCCGGCTGGCCGAAAAAGCGCTCGCCCCATCACTCAATCACTCACTCACACATTCATGATCGACACCAGTCGCGTGTTCATGTGCGCCTCAATCGCCTCTGGGCCACCCTCGGATCCATAGCCCGAATCCTTCAGCCCCCCAAATGGAAGCTCGGCCGCAGGTGCCGCCGCCTGGTTGATCCACAACATGCCCACTTCCAGCCGCTGCGCCAGCAAGTGCGCGTTTTTCAGCGACGTGGTGAAGGCATAGCCCGCCAGGCCAAATGGCAGGCGGTTGGCTTCGGCAATCGCGTCTTCGATCTTCTCGAAACCACGAATGGCGGCCACGGGGCCAAAGGGTTCTTCGTTCACGATGCGGGCCGACAGCGGCACGTCGTTAAGCACCGTGGGCTGGAAGTAATTGCCTTCGCTGCCGATGCGCTCGCCGCCCGTCACCAGCGTGGCGCCCTGCTGCACGGCGTCAGCCATCAGGTCGGCCATCGCGGTGATGCGGCGGGGGTTGGCCAACGGGCCCATCTGCGTACCAGCGGTCAGGCCGTCGCCCACCTTCAGGCCCTGGGCGTATTTGGCGAACGCCGCCACGAAGTCCGCGCGAATGCTTTCATGCACCAGATAGCGCGTGGGCGAAATGCAGACTTGCCCCGCGTTGCGGAACTTGGCGCCGCTGGAGATCTTGATGGCCAGTTCCAGATCGGCGTCTTCGGCCACGATGACGGGGGCATGCCCGCCCAGCTCCATGGTCACGCGCTTCATGTGTTTTCCAGCCAGCGCAGCCAGCTGCTTGCCCACGGGCGTGGAGCCGGTGAACGTGACCTTGCGGATCACGGGGTGCGGGATGAGGTAGTTGGAGATTTCTGCCGGGTCGCCATACACCAGGCCCACGGTGCCTGCGGGCACACCCGCATCGGCAAACGCGCGGATCAACTCGGCGGGGCTGGCGGGGGTTTCTTCTGGCGCCTTGACCAGGATGGAGCAGCCTGCAGCCAACGCGGCAGCGAGTTTTCGCACCACCTGGTTGATGGGGAAGTTCCACGGCGTGAACGCCGCCACGGGGCCCACAGGGTCCTTCAGCACCATCTGCGTGGCCTTGAGGTTGCGCGAAGGCACGATGCGGCCATACACACGCAGCGATTCATCCGCAAACCATTCGATGATGTCGGCCGATGCCATGGTCTCGACCTTGGCCTCTGCCAGGGGCTTGCCCTGCTCTTGCACCATGATGGCGGCGATGGCTTCGGCGCGCTCACGCATCAGGGCCGCGGCACGGCGCATGGTCTTGGCACGCTCGGCAGCAGGCATATCGCGCCAGGCTTCAAAGCCCTTTTGGGCGGCAGCAAGTGCCAAGTCCAGATCGGCCTTGCTGGCGTGCGCCACGCGGCCAATTTCTTTGCCGGTGGAGGGGTTGAACACGGCAATGGATTTGCCGTCGGCGGCGTCTTGCCACTGGCCTGCGATGAAAAGCTGGGTGTTGGGATAAGTCATGAGCGTTGGGGTCAACCAAAAAATCAAAAAAACGACTATACGCTTGCAGACGAGAAGCCCCCTGAGTTGCCTCCGGCGCCTTCCCTTTCCCGCCGAGGGACAAAGTCTGTGGCCAGTGAGGAACGCCTCCGACCTTTAGAGAATGCGCCACTGATCTTTGGTTTTTGACGGGCGATGAACGGGCGCCGCTGGCCAGCGGCCTTGATCAACGTGCGCTGGGGGGAGCACCAGCGGAGCGACGCTGACTTGCGTAAATACCACTGAACATGAGAGGGCACCGATTGCGTCGGCATGCATTGGCTCTGGAGCCGAGACGGTGGATCGCTTACTTATCTCCCCTCGGAAGCTACTATCGGCCAATTAGCGGCTTCTGGAGACTCAAATGATCCCGTCCTATCGCTTTACATTCGAAAGTAATTGGGGTGCTTTTCCCATGGCGTTTTGGGCACATACGCGCGTGGGTGATTCAGACGAATGGACGCCACCCGTCCCCAAAGAAGTGCCCCACAAAGGCTATCCGGTACTCAGAGTGGATTGGGGTCAGCACGAGCTTCAGTTCAGCGCACCTGGGCAACTCGCGCACTTTATCGAGGTGCTTTCGACTAAGCCTCTTCCTACTTCTCGCATCCTGTCTGCCCGGAGAAACGCTCCAGTTGGTCCCAACGGGCATTGGTTGAGCCGACTTCCCTCAGATCTGAAATCTCCGCGAACGCGCGAAAAGCTTGTGGCTGCAATGAGGCGCGTCTACATTGAAACGGTGGCGGGAAATTGCGCTGAATTCAAACTGACGACGTAGTCGGTGTTTTTACGGACTGCTTCGGGCCCGAAGCAGACCACGCTCAGGAAACACGATGCACGGAAAAAGCACCAATCCAAAGCGCTGCGCTACATAGGGAAACACGCAGCCCAATCCTGCAAAGACGCTTTCCTTCCAGTTCGTACCGGTCGGTTTCTAAGCACCACAAAAGCGTCCATCCTGCGACCCTGTCGAGTTCATCGACCCTCCGAAGATGTCGGACTGCGGACAACCCAAGAAACGAGTAATAGAAGCCCAGTAGGGTCGCCACAGCACCAAATGCAATGGAAACAGTCAGCATAGTCATGACCTATAGTGTCCGCTCCTGGCCGATTCTGGCCTTCGTAATCGCCCATCATCTTTAGGTTTTGCATGGTTCACCTAGACTGCTCCGGCGTCTGGTTCGGTTCGCAGCTGGACGAGAAGCACCTCTTTCAGTGGGCTGCGGAGATCCCCGGCTTTTTGCGCTGGGAGCAAGACACCTTGGTAATTCGCTCTCAGCTGTCCGAGGCCTCTCTGCGAGATCTGCTTTCATTGTTCAGCCGCTACGAAATTCCGATGGCGCAGCTCGCTCAGTTTCGGACACCCAAAAACGAGCATTGGTTTGCTGCGCCGCACATGTACTGGCACAAGAGGGTGTTCGGCAGCGAGAAACCTAACCGGGCGTTGCAGCGGACAGCACCCAGCGTCCGCTGACGCTTGAATGTTAACGTCCGCTTTCATCTGCCGCGATCGACTTTTCCTGGCCGAACACCGTCATCTGTTCTTGGACCGCAGCGTTCGAGCAATCAGTATGAGCAACACACCAAGTCCCATCGGTAGGGCTGCGATGAACCAGCTTTGCTCAGTGGGGACCACGCGGTAGTAATGCGTTGTCCCGGTGAAAAAATCGATCGGTAACCCTGCGCGCAACAACACTAGAACTAGGCCAACCACCAACAACACATAGCCTACTCGCACAAGCCATTGGAAGCGCGTCTGGTTGGGGCGTTGCTGGTCAGTTTTCATACGGTTCGAAAGTCCTCTTTTGGCCGATCTCGGTCATCGTATCAACATCAACGCTGTCGCTAGTTGAAACCCCGCCCCGATCTTTGCCAACAATCTAAAGATTAGTAGCGCGCGGATACCCACCGAAGAAAGTGGCGATGGCGCATCGCACGAAGCATCAATGTCGCGATATGGGGACGACTTCCCTCCGGACGTTGATCGGGCTCTAACGATATGCGGCGTTCCACAGCCAAGCGAAGCCTGCTCCACGGCATCTGCTCGCCTGGCCTGCTCCGCGGCCTTCGGTGCGCCATGGAGCGCAGGCCCTGAGCCGCAGGGTGGATCGCTGCGATGATGTAGCGTTGTTTTGACGACGCAAGGAGATTGCATGCGAGAAGTAGTCCAAAGCCTCGAAGAGTCGCGCATCCGTGAGGTGGCCAACGAGGGGCTGGGGCGCAGCGATGTGCTGAGGTTCTGGTTTGGCGAGAGCGACGAGGTGACGCCCGATTTCATCCGCGAGGCGGCCATTGCGTCGCTGCAAAAGGGCGAGACCTTTTACGCCCACAACCTGGGCCTGCCTGAACTGCGCCACGCGATTGCGGGTTACATGCATGGCCTGCACCCGCAGCAGCACACCGATGCGTGGTTTGACCGCATTGCGGTCACTTCTGGCGGCGTCAACGGCCTGATGGTGGCCGTGCAGGCGCTGGTGGACGCGGGCGACGAGGTGGTGCTGGTCACGCCCGTGTGGCCCAACCTGGTGGCGCAGCCGCGCATTCTGGGCGCGCAGGTGCGCACCGTGCCGCTGGTGGCCGACGCGAGCGGCGCGTGGCGGCTGGACATGGACGCGCTGCTGGGCGCCATCACGCCGACCACGCGCCTGCTGGTCGTCAACGCCCCCAACAACCCCACGGGCTGGACGCTGACGCGCGAGGAGCAAGCCACCATCCTGGCGCACTGCCGCCGCACGGGCACCTGGATCTTGGCGGACGAGGTGTACGAGCGGCTGTACTACGCGGGCGACACGGCCAACGGCGCGGCACCGAGTTTTCTGGACGTGGCCGAGCCTGAGGACCGGTTGGTGGTGACACACAGTTTTTCCAAGAGCTTTTTGATGACCGGCTGGCGCCTGGGCTGGCTGGTGCTACCGCCAGCCATGACGCCTGCCGTGGGCAAATTGATCGAGTTCAACACCTCGTGCGCGCCCGTGTTTGTACAGCGCGGGGCCACGGTGGCGCTGCAGCGCACGGACGAAGTGACGCCCGCGCTGGTCGCTCATTTGCGCACCTGCCGCGACACGCTGGTGCCGCTGCTGGCCGATGTGCCGGGGGTGTCGGTGGCCACGCCGCTGGGGGGCATGTATGCGTTTTTCCACATCGACGGGCATGACGAATGCCTGCCGCTGGCCAAGCGACTGGTGCGGGAGGCGGGGTTGGGGCTGGCGCCCGGCAGTGCGTTTGGGGACGAGGCCGGGGGCTGGCTGCGGTGGTGTTTTGCCAGCCAGGATGTGGGGCGGCTGGAACAAGGGGTGGAGCGGTTGCGCGGCTGGCTGAAGATGTGACAGCTGAACTGCGTGCGGCAACAACGGCCGCATCACGATGGCCGCCAGCCAACTATCAAAACAATAGCTGCTAGCGCTTTAAAGATAAGCGCTAGCGGCCATTTTGACCATATTTTTTACACCAGCGCTGCAGCGTTAATCGCATCCAGCGGCCAGCGCGGTTTCACATCAAACGCGTAGTCGGTTTTTGCCTCTTGCTGCCCCGCCTGCAGGCGCATGGCGGCGGCCATGGCAATCATCGCGCCGTTGTCGGTGCACAGATGCAGCTCGGGGTAGTGCACACGCACCTTGGCAAGCGCACAAGCCGCGTTCAGCTGCGCGCGCAGGTGCCGGTTGGCCCCCACGCCACCAGCCACCACCACACGCTGGAGGCCCGTCTGTTTCAACGCCGTGAGCGTCTTCTTCACCAGCACGTCCACAATCGCCGCTTCGGTGCTTGCCGCTAGGTCGGCCTTGCGGGCTTCCAGTTCGTCACCCAGCTTTTTGGCCTGCGTCAGCACCGCCGTCTTGAGCCCGGCAAAAGAAAAATCGAGGTTGCCGCTGTGCAGCAGCGGGCGCGGTAGCTTGAAGGCTGTGGCGTCGCCCTGCTCCGCCAAACGCGACAGCGCAGGCCCGCCGGGGTAGCCCAGGCCCATGAGCTTGGCGGACTTGTCGAACGCCTCGCCCGCCGCATCGTCAATGGTTTCACCCAGGATTTCGTAGCGGCCCACGCCGTCCACACGCATCAGCTGGGTGTGCCCGCCGGATACGAGCAATGCCACAAAAGGGAATTCAGGCGGATCAGCGCTGAGGAAGGGCGACAGCAAATGCCCCTCAAGGTGGTGCACGCCCAGCACCGGCTTGCCCAGCGCTGCGCCCAGTGCGCAGGCCACGCCCGCGCCCACCAGCAGCGCACCGGCCAGGCCCGGGCCGCGTGTGTAGGCCACCACGTCCACGTCGGCCAGCGACTGGCCCGACTCGTTCAGCACCTGCGTGGCCAAGGGCAGCACGCGGCGGATGTGGTCGCGGCTGGCCAGTTCGGGCACCACGCCGCCGTAGGCCTGGTGCATGTCGATCTGGCTGTGCAGCGCGTGCGACAGCAAGGTGGGCACGGCATCGCCCGTAGAACGGACCAATGCCACGCCCGTTTCGTCGCACGAAGATTCAATACCCAGTATCAGCAAGCTCATGCCCCGAGTGTAAAACCCGGCCTCTCACCCGGTCGGATGCAAAAACCCCTGCGGGCGGTGACCGGCAGGGGTTGTGCAGAGAAACGTCGCCAGAAATGCCGTCCAGTGGCTTGGCGATTGCCGGTGATTTACCAGCGGTCTGACCGCATGCGCAGCTCCCACGCCCCGGCGCGCAGCTCGTACACGCCCACGGCGCCGTAGCGCTGTTCGCCCTTGTCGTCCCAGGTCATGGTGCCAATGACCGGCGCGTAGCCGTTGATGCTGTGCATGGCCTTGGTGATGTCTTTGGGGTCGGCCGACTTGGCCTTCTGGATGGCGGCCGACAACACATACATGCTGTCGTAGCTGTAGTGGCCGCCGTAGGCGGGCGCCTTCTTGTACGCCTCGATGTATTTTTCGAGGAAGGGCTTGCCGGTGGTGAACTCCTTGGCCTCCAGCACGGGGGACGTGGCGTAGATGCCTTCGACCATGCCCATGGCCTTGGTCATGTCGGTGGTCTTGATGGTGTCGCCTCCCAGCAGGCTGACCTTGGTGTGGTCGACCTTCTTGAGCGCCTCCAGCAGGGCGATGGCCTGGAAGTCGTTGAGGGTGGAGACGATCACCTCGACCTTGGCGGCCTTGAGCTCGCCCGCCAGCGCGTCAAATGCCACGGTCTTGTCGTCGAACGACTTGCGCACCAGCACTTCTTTCTTCTCGGCTTTGAGCTGCTCGGCGGCACCGTCGGCCAGGCCCTTGCCGTAGGGCGTGCCGTCGTCCAGCGCGGCATAGCGGGTGGCGCCCAGTTGCGTGGCGGCAAACGAGCCGATGGCACGCGCCTGCAGGGTGTCGTTGGCCACCATGCGGAAGGTCGTCGAAAAGCCCAGCTGCGTGAACTTGGGGTTGGTAGAGATGGCGATCTGCGCGATGTCTTTGGCGGCGTAGATGGGAGCCGTTTCAATGCTGACGCCGGAGTTGAGGTGGCCCACCACCGCCACCACACCGGCATCCACCAGTTGCTGGGCCACGGTCTTGCCGGTGGCGGCGTCGGCCTTGTCGTCCACCGACACGACTTCCAGCGTCACCCGTTTGCCGTCGACGGTGTAACCGCCCTTGTTCAACTCGGCCACGGCCAGGTTCACGCCGTTGAGCAAGTCTTGCCCCAGGGCACCCAGCGGGCCACTCAGGGGCTGCGCCACACCGATCTTGATGGTGTCAGGCACTTTACTGCAACCCGCCATGAAAAGGGCAGCGGCAACCGCCGTCAGGGCCAGGCTGGCCGAGAAGCGGCGCCGGTCGATATGTTGGTTCATGCAAAAAACTCCATAGGAAGATGTCAATGTGACCGGATGTATATGCGACGCTGTTCCTAAAGGCCTACCGGGTATGCCCTGCCGCCCTTCTCACTATTAGCAAGTTTCAGGCCCTGAAAGCCACCAAGCCTCTCGCAGACCGCAAAAACGAGGGTATGCACCGCTTCGATGCACCAATTTATGGCGTAAAAATTGCTTATGCTCAGGGCATGAATGAGGCTTTGCGCATCGTGGTGGTGGCTCCGGATCTGGCAGTCACCGACCCTGACGACGAACACGCCCTGCTGCAGGCAGAGCGGTCGCGGGCGCTGCGCATTGGGCTGCTGGAGAACAACTTCAATCTGGTGGCCACCCTGCCTGCCGATGTGTTTCTGAGCGAGCGGTTAGCCCAGCTGCAACCCGACCTGATCATCGTAGACGCGGAAAGCGAAGCCCGCGATGCGCTGGAACACGTGGTGATGGCCACCCGTAACGAGCGCCGTCCCATCGTGATGTTCACCAACGATGAGGACACCTCGCATGTGAAGGATGCCGTGGCGGCCGGAGTCTCTGCTTACATCGTGGCGGGCCTGTCGCCACAGCGCATCCGCCCCATCCTTGATGTAGCCATGGCGCGGTTTCAACACGAACAGGCCCTGCGCGCCGAGCTGGCTGACGCCAAGACCGAACTGAAAGACCGCAAGACCATCGACCGTGCCAAGGGCTTGCTGATGCAGCGCCAGGGCCTGACGGAACAAGCCGCTTACGAAAAGCTGCGCAAGACCGCCATGGACAAGGGCCTCAAGCTGGTGGACGTGGCGCAGCGCATGCTGGATGTGATGGATCTGTTGGGATAGGCAATGACATCCCCCTGAGGCGCGACCGCTCGGTGCAGCCGCCAGAGGCGGCAGCTCTTCGGGCACGTCCAAGCCTGCGCAGGCAGGCTTGGAGCCGCGGCCCTCAGCCCCTTCTCTCGAATCGCTACGCAATTCGGGAAGGGGGACGATGCCCTCGCTGCGGGGCGGCCCTTGCTTGGCATCCCGCGCTTGGGCCGCGCCCGATTTCAAGGCTCCTCCCAAATGGTGCGCCGCACAAAGGCAGTGCGGTCTTCTCATCTCCTGTGATGACAACCCTGTTTCGAACCAAATAGCCATCCAACGCTTATCTATCAAGCACTGATAGCTATTTATTCAATAGCATTTTGCGCTCCAAACTGGCGCAACACACGCTGGCACGCTGCTTGCGTAGTCTTTGGCGAGACCAATGAAGGTCCCACCACTGACAGCACTGAACCAATGGCGGGCTGGTGCTGACTCAAAGCCCCCCAATGGGCTTTGCCATGGACAAAGGCGTCCCTCTCCGAGGCCGGTATGCAAATGCAGCCAGCCCAGGAGAGGACGCCTTTTTTGCTTTGTAACGATGCGAGGAAATGCCCCATGACCGATCTGTTGAAAACCAGCCTCAACCGCCGCACCGTGCTGCAGGCCGCTACCGTGGGCGCCGTGGGTGTCAGCCCCGCCCTGCGCGCCCTGGTGCACGCCCAGGGCTCCGACGCCCCCGAGAAGAAGGAAGTCAAGATCGGCTTCATTCCGCTGACCGACTGCGCCAGCGTGGTGATGGCATCGGTGCTGGGCTTTGACAAGAAGTACGGCGTCACCATCATCCCCACCAAAGAAGCGAGCTGGGCCGGTGTGCGCGACAAGCTGGTCAACGGCGAACTCGACTTTGCCCACGTGCTGTATGGCCTGGTCTATGGCGTGCACATGGGCACCGCCGGTCCTAAAAAGGACATGGCCGTGCTGATGAACCTGAACAACAACGGCCAGGCGATCACGCTGTCGAAGGCGCTGGCCGACAAGGGCGCGGTGGACGGCCCGTCGCTGGCGGCCCTGATGGCCAAGGAAAAGCGCGAATACACGTTTGCGGGCACCTTCCCCACCGGCACCCACGCGATGTGGATGCACTACTGGCTGGCGGCTGCAGGCATCAACCCGCTGTCGGGCGCCAAGCTGATCACCGTGCCGCCGCCACAGATGGTGGCCAACATGCGCGTGGGCAACATGGACGGCTTTTGCGTGGGCGAACCCTGGAACCACCGCGCCATCATGGACGGCATCGGAGTGACCGCCAACACCACGCAGGACATCTGGAAGGACCACCCCGAAAAGGTGCTGGGCACGTCGGCCGAGTTCGTCAAGAAGAACCCCAACACCACCCGCGCCGTGATGATGGCCGTGCTGGAGGCCAGCCGCTGGATTGACGCCAGCCTGTCCAACAAGATGAAGATGGCCGAGACCGTGGCCCAGAAGTCCTACATCAACACCAGTGTGGACGCCATCAACCAGCGCATTTTGGGCCGCTACCAGAACGGCATGGGCAAGACCTGGGACGACCCGAACCACATGAAATTCTTCAACGACGGCGCGGTGAACTTCCCGTACCTGTCGGACGGCATGTGGTTCCTGACGCAGCACAAGCGCTGGGGCTTGATCAAGAGCCACCCCGACTACCTGGCCGTGGCCAAAGAGATCAACCAGGTGGACCTGTACAAGTCGGTCGCCAGCGCGATGAAGATCAACGTGCCCAAGGACGTGATGCGCACCAGCAAGTTCATCGACGGTGTGGTGTGGGACGGCAAAGACCCCGCCAAGTACGCCGACGGTTTCAAGATCAAGGCCTGACGGCACTGGCCAACCGCCAGCCGCCAGCCAACAGCCGCCGACATCGCCGATCCCACCCGCCCCGCAAGCCCTGCACACAGGAGATCACCATGGTCAGTGCCGTCTTTCACTCCCCACTGGATGCAGCCGCCCCGGCTGCACAGAATGCTATGACTAATGTAGCTAGCAGCGCTTTATCCACAAGCGCTAGAGGCCAAAAACACTCAAAATCTGCAGCCACAACCGCGGGGGCCGCCACCCCGGCAGCCCCCGCCCGCCGCGACTGGGCCGCCCTGTCGCGCAGCTTCTGGATGGCCGTGCTGCCGCCGCTGTGTGGCCTGGGCTTGCTGGTGGGCCTGTGGGCGGTGGTGTCCACCACCACGGGTGGCAGCATTCCCACCCCTTTGGAGACGTGGAAACAGGCGCTGGATGTTTTCAGCAACCCGTTCTACAGCAATGGTCCCAACGACCAGGGCGTGGGCTGGAACGTGCTGATGTCGCTGGAGCGCGTGGCCATCGGCTTTGGCATGGCAGCGCTGGTGGGCATTCCGGCGGGTTTTGTGATCGGGCGCTTCAACTTCTTGTCGCGCATGTTCAACCCGCTCATCAGCCTGCTGCGCCCGGTGTCGCCGCTGGCCTGGCTGCCCATCGGATTGCTGGTCTTCAAGGGTGCCAACCCGGCCGCCATCTGGACGATCTTCATCTGCTCCATCTGGCCCATGATCATCAACACCGCCGTGGGCGTGCAGCGCGTGCCGCAGGACTACATGAACGTGGCCCGCGTGCTGAACCTCTCGGAATGGAAGATCGCCACCAAGATCCTCTTCCCCGCCGTGTTGCCCTACATGCTGACCGGCGTGCGCCTGGCCGTCGGCACCGCGTGGCTGGTGATCGTGGCCGCCGAGATGCTGACCGGCGGCGTGGGCATTGGCTTTTGGGTGTGGGACGAGTGGAACAACCTCAACGTCAAGAACATCATCATCGCCATCTTCGTGATCGGCATCGTCGGGCTGGTGCTGGAGTTTGCGCTCATCAAGCTGGCCACCGCATTCACGTTTGAAGAGGTGAAAGCATGAACACGACCACCACTGCAGCATCCGCACACCCCTCCATGAGCACCAAGTTCATTGAGGTCCATGGCGTCGAGCAAACCTTCAAGACCACCAAGGGCCTGTTCCCAGCGCTGCGCGACATCAACCTGACCGTTGCCAAAGGTGAATTCGTGGCACTCATCGGCCACTCAGGCTGCGGCAAATCCACGCTGCTCAACCTGATTGCCGGGCTGACCACGCCCACCAACGGCGCGCTGCTGTGCGCCAACAAGGAGATCAAAGGCCCGGGGCCCGAGCGCGCGGTGGTGTTTCAAAACCACTCGCTGCTGCCGTGGCTGACTTGCTTTGACAACGTTTATCTGGCGGTGGAACGCGTGTTTGGCGGCAAGGAAACCAAGGCCCAGCTCAAGGCCCGCACCGACGCAGCACTGGCCCTGGTGGGCCTGACCCCTGCGGCGCAAAAACGCCCCGGCGAAATATCAGGCGGCATGAAACAGCGCGTGGGCATTGCCCGGGCGCTGAGCATGGAACCCCAGGTGCTGTTGATGGACGAGCCCTTCGGCGCCCTGGACGCGCTGACCCGCGCCAAGCTGCAGGATGAACTGCTGGAGATCGTCGCCCGCACCCAAAGCACCGTGGTGATGGTGACGCACGACGTGGACGAAGCCGTGCTGCTGTCCGACAAGATCGTGATGATGACCAACGGCCCCGCCGCCACCATTGGCGAGGTGCTGGCGGTGGACTTGCCCCGCCCCCGCAAGCGCGTGGAACTGGCCGAAGACCCACAGTACGTGCACTACCGCAAGGCGGTGATTGACTTTTTGTACACGCGCCAGGGGCACGTGGAAAAAGCGGCTTGAGCCGCCAGTCGGCTTGTTGTTGTCCACAACGGGCCATCTAGTGCAGTGTTTCACGCTGGATGGCACAAATAAAAAGGATGGATTTTTGGCACTGGCAAGGCGCAAACCGGAGCGATACCGGGTGTATCGCGAGGA
>NZ_JBKBTV010000179.1:0-566 GCF_046291265.1 Acidovorax sp.
GTCGCGTCCACCGCCGTCGCGCCATGCAGGCGATGCGCGTGTGGGCGCGGTGGGTGCGGTCACGCAGGCGCAGCCGCTGCTGCAGCACGCGCGCCTGCGGGCGGCGGCCAGCGCTGGCAGCGCGGCAGCAAGCGGCGGCGCGAGAGGCGGCAGGCGGCAGGCAGGCGCTGGGCGGGCCAGCAGACGCAGCACGCGCCCCGCACACACCGTCTCGCCGCGCACCACGCGCTCAACGCGCTCGCCAGCAGCATCCAGCCGCAGGCCTGCCGCCCGTCGCCGCGCCGCCCTGCCCCGCACGCGCGCCTGCAGCACAGCCGCCGCCCGCGCCGCCCGCCAGCCGCACCCGCTCCTCCTCGCCGGGGATCGCCAGCGCCGCACGCGGCGGGCGGGGGGATGCAGGGGGATGACGCGCGCCAGCGCCAGCAGCTCCCCCAGCACGCTGCGCGTCTGCGCCCGCCACCCGCGCCCGCCCGCCTGCTGCACCACCAGCTTGCGCCTGTGCGCGAACAGCAGCAGCAGCCGATACAGCGTGTGACGGCCTGCATGCGCAACGTCGTGGGCCCCCC
>NZ_JBKBTV010000180.1:0-564 GCF_046291265.1 Acidovorax sp.
GGCTGGAACCAGTCCAGCATGTGCTCGGGCGTGGGCAGCTTGGGTGCGGCGTCCAGCAGCGCGGTGGAGGCGGCATCTAGCAGCGCCGGCGTGGCCACTGCCACCGTGGGGCACAGGGAGTCCACCAGCACCAGCCGCACCACGCGGTGCACGCGCCAGTCGGGCGCCCTGGCGCCCGGTAGCGCCTCGGCCACGCGGCACTCCGCCTCCTCCTGCCGCTCCGCCGCCAGCGCCGCCGCCTCCGCGTCAGCATCGCGCGTGGCGGTGGCGGCGGTGGGAGCCCCGGCCGGTGGCTGGTGGCGGGAAGCAGTGGCTGGGCGGGAGAGGCCGTGCGAGGGTGGCAGGGTAACGGCCAGTGTGCCGCTGCCACTGACGCCGCCGCTGGCGCCTGGGAGCGAGCCTGCGACAGCGGAGGCTGGTTGCACTTCGGAGCGCAGCGCATCGATCTGCCACGCAGACAGCACGCCCGTCTCTGCGCCGCCCAGCTGCTTGAAAATGGCGCGCAGCACCGCCTCCGCTTTGCGCGTGAGCGCGCCGGCGGGTGTGAGCACGTGCGAGTGCACC
>NZ_JBKBTV010000181.1:0-563 GCF_046291265.1 Acidovorax sp.
AGGGTCTTGCCCTCCAACCCATGGCCGCGATTCGGGCCCGAATTGCGCTTGATCAGGTTCTGCACGTCAAAGCCCCCCACCCGCAGCGGCATAGGCCTGCGCAGCAAAATCGTCCGAATAGGGATCGTCGGCCTCGACCATCCCGACCTCGGCAGCGAGCTGGTCGCGGTCATCGAGCCCAACGCTGGTGCAATCGACCGGGCGGCCCTCGCCCGTCATCTCGATATCCATCTGCCGCGCTATAAACATCCGCGGCGAATCTGGCTTTGCCGTGCCTTGCCCATGACACAATCTGGTAAGGTGGCGGCCGGCACCCTCAAGCAATGGATTGTGGATGGACATGACGCCCTTGAGCCCTTCGTCTGACCCAGAGCGCATCCCGGTGATCGTAGCGGCCCTGCGCACGCCTGTTGGACGCGTGCGCGGCGTGCTCGCAGAGGTCGAGCCGGCACGCCTCGCCGCGCCCCTCATCAACCGCATCCTGAGCGACGTCGGCCTGGCTACCGATGTGGTCGACGACGTTATCCTCGGCAATGCCGCCAATTGCGCCGGCAATCTCGGGC
>NZ_JBKBTV010000182.1:0-562 GCF_046291265.1 Acidovorax sp.
GGCCGGTTCGACGGGCGACCTGATCGACAGGCTCGGCTCGCAGGACGTGGTGTCGTTCACCGGATCGGCGGCGACCGCCGGCCTGCTGCGCGGCAATCGCAATCTCCTCGACAACGCGGTGCGCTTCGTGGCCGAGCAGGATTCGCTCAACGCCACGATCCTGGGGCCCGATGCCGCGCCGGGCACGCCGGAGTTCGACATTTTCGTGCGCGAGGTGCACCGCGAGATGACCGCCAAGGCCGGCCAGAAATGCACGGCCATCCGCCGCATCCTGGTGCCGGCAGAGCACCGCGAGGCTGTGATCGAGGCGATCTCCGACAAGCTCGCCAAGACGCCCGTCGGCGACCCGCGCGCGGAAACCACCCGCATGGGCGCGCTGGCAAGCCTCGCCCAGCGCGAGGACGTTCTGGAGAAGGCGCGGCAGATCGGCACCGAGGCGCGCTGCGTGTTCGGGGCGGACGGCTTCGCGCCCTCGGGCGTCGACATCAAGGCCGGCGCCTTCGTGTCGCCGATGCTCTTTGCCTGCGACGATCCGGATGGCGCCGAGAAGGTGCATTCGGTC
>NZ_JBKBTV010000183.1:0-561 GCF_046291265.1 Acidovorax sp.
GCATGTTATCAGTGTGTTCTATTATTGGTGAGGGCAGGCCCAAGATGTTCCTGATCCGCACCATCGATTTCACCGCTTCGGGCCGCGAGATCATCCGCGAACGGGTGCTCGACCAAACCAGCATCACCATCGGGCGCGCAGCCGAGTGCGATATCCACCTGCCCGATCTGGCGGTCGAACAGCGCCACCTTGCGCTCACCCTCGCCAGCAATGGCAGCGTCAGCGCGAAGGCGCTTGGCACGCTCGGCTTTGCGCTGGATGGCCGCAGCATAACCGAAGGCGTGATTGATCCGGGCGTCGGCGGAGAGATCGCGCTCGGCTCGGCCCTGCTCGCAATCGCTCGCGATACAGAAGGACGGATCGCGCTTACCATCCGGCAAGCGCCCATCGAGGAAGGCAAAGGTGATGCAGTTGCCAGTTTTGCGCTCGCCAGCGCGCTGCCCAGCAAGCGGGCAATGGCATGGACTCTCGCCAGCCTGATCCTCGCGCTGCTTCTGGCGGTGCCAGTCATCACCCACATGACCCGCACCATTACCCCCAATGATCCGAAAAAGATCGTGC
>NZ_JBKBTV010000184.1:0-560 GCF_046291265.1 Acidovorax sp.
GCCCAGGGCCTCCTGCTCGCGCACGCTGCGTTCAATCTCCTTTTTCATCGCAGCCTGGTAGCCGGTCTCGTCCAGGCGGCCGGCCTTGAACTCGCTGCGTGCATGGCGGATCTCGGCCGTCTGCGGGAAGGAGCCGATGGTGGTGGTCGGGTAGACAGGCAGTTGCAGCAGGGCGGCCTGCTTGGGTGCGCGCTGGGCATAGTTGTGTTCACGCTGGCCCAGGCTGTCGCTGATCGTGGCCACGGCGGCCTGCACAGCCGGGTTGTGCACACGCGGTGAAGTGCGCCGTGCAACCAGCGCGGCCTGGTTGGTGGTAAGCGCGTCTTGCACCGCAGCGCGCCCCTCACGCAGGGCGGTGCCCAGCACCTGCAGCTCATCGAGCTTCTGCAAGGCAAAGGCCAGCCAGGATTTCACCTCGGCATCGAGCTTCTGTTCATTGTCCAGGTCTACCGGTACATGCAGCAGCGAACACGTGGGGGCGATCCACAGGCGGTCACCCAGGCGTGCGCTGAGCGGCTCCAGCCAGTCGAGCACCGCGTTCAGATCGGTCTTCCAGATAT
>NZ_JBKBTV010000185.1:0-557 GCF_046291265.1 Acidovorax sp.
GATCCAGACGCAAAGGACAGACCCATGAGCTACGATCTCAACGACGCCCAGCCGCAGATGGCCCCCATCGGGGAACTGATCCCGGACGGCACCTTCGCCAAGGTGCGGCTGACCATTCGCCCCGGCGGCGTGAACGGCGCGACCCCGGCGGATGCGGGGCTGCTGAAGGCTTCGCAGTCCAGCGACGCCCGCATGCTCGACTGCGAATTCACCGTGGTCGACGGCCCCCATGCCCGGCGGAAGTTCTGGCAGAGCTTCACCGTGGCGGGCGGCAAGCTGGACGAGAAAGGGCAGTCCATCGGTTGGAAGATCTCGAAATCCACCTTTCGCGCCATCGTGGACAGCGCCCTTGGCCTTGATCCCAGGGACGAAAGCCCCGCAGCCAAGGCCAAGCGGGTTCTGCCCGGCCTGCGGCATCTGGACGGCATCGTCTTCGCCGCGCGCATCATGGTGGAGCCCGCCTCCAACCCGCAGTACCGCGACCAGAACCGCATCGCCAACGTCGTTCTGCCCGACGAGCCGCACCATGCCGCCATCATGCGTGGCGAAACCGTCCC
>NZ_JBKBTV010000186.1:0-557 GCF_046291265.1 Acidovorax sp.
GATCACCAGGTCGGCGTTGCTGACGCGCGCCTGGCACGACAGCCGCGATTGCGGCTCCAGCCCCCAGGCCTTGTCGAGCAGGTCGTCCTCGGTCTCGCTGGACTCTTCCAGCGACTCGAACCCCTCCCGCACGATGACGTGGCAGGTGGTGCAGGCGCAGGATTTCTCGCAGGCGTGCTCGATCTCGACGCCGTTGGCGAGCAGGGTGTCGCAAATGGTCTCGCCGGGCTTGGCGTCGATCACCGCGTTTTCGGGACACAGTTCGACGTGGGGCAATACGATGAGCTGGGGCATAGCATTCGGGCGTTTCAGGCCGCTTGGGAGTGTTGGCTAGGCAGGGCGGCGAGCACGCCGTCCCAGAATTTGATTCGCGCGTTCACCGCGGCCTCGGCGGCGGCCTCGGCTTCGCGCCACTTGGCAGCGTCGCCGCCGACCAGCGCGGCGAGCAGGCGCAGCGACAGCGGCGCATGGAAATCCTCGTCCAGATGGACGTGGCGGTTGAGGTAGTAATGGAAGCTTGGCGCCTGCGCCTCGGTCACCGCCATGCGCGCGAGGAA
>NZ_JBKBTV010000187.1:0-556 GCF_046291265.1 Acidovorax sp.
GCTGCGGAGCGCGTCAGGGCTCGGCTGGATGCGCAGCGGCAAGGCGTAACGACAGTGCGCGGCATGTTTGATTTCGCCGATGCCCTGCTGGCCGTGGCGCCCAGCACGCGCACCATCGCGGACACCGCGATCACTTCTCTGCGCAGCGCCACGGTGCGTGCCACACCGCGTCGCGCTGGGCCTCGCTGCCAGTGCTCAACCTGTCTTGACGCGCGCCGCCAATTTGCCCTTTCTGTCTTGGCGCACGCCGCACTGCAGGGCGCTGTGCAGGCCACCATGGCGCACAATCAGTACGCTGACAGCGGGTACCGCGCCTACGAGGTTGGTTGTGCGGACCAGCCCGACTGTCCGCGTGATGCCGCGGCGCGACCGGCGCTGCATGCTGTCACATTGGCTGCCATGCTGCTGGGCGGCAGCTTGCTGCTGGCGACGTTGAGACTGTGAGCGCAGCAGCGTGCCATGTTCTTGAACTATAGCAGTCAGCAGTGGGCACTGCAGCACGTGCGCGCGTCGACATTTGGCGCCGGTTGGCAGTGGGTCAGCAAAAAGCAGGGCG
>NZ_JBKBTV010000188.1:0-555 GCF_046291265.1 Acidovorax sp.
GTCACCGCCTACTGCCGCCTCGCGGCCAAGGACTGCGAGCTGGCGGCCGGCCCGCTGACGGAGGCGGCGGCGGCGGCGCTGGGCGGCACCTTCCTGCACACCGAGGTGGTGGACAAAGGCCTGCAGCTGGCCGTCAGCCTGACCAAGATGCTGGCCATGGCCGGCACCGCGGTGGCGGAGTCTGTGCAGCCGCGCGATGCGCGGGAGTACCTGATGAGGCGCGCCGTGTTTGAGCACGCGCACGCGGCCATGGCGGGTGCGGGCGCGGCGCTGGCGGAGCTGGCGGCCGTCATCCCGGCGGAGCGCTCGCCCGCGCTGGCGCACGCGGCGCCGGTGGCGGAGTTCCTGCGCGACAAGGCGGCGGCGGACTTCAAGAACAAGCACGAGCTGGTGCGGTGCTCGGTGGGCATGATGGACCTGGTGCTGCAGCCCGTCGTGCGCCTGGTGCGGCGCGCGCACACGGCGGAGCTGGGCGTGTGCAGCATGGTGAACGAGCTGACCATGCCCAAGCGCGAGATGGACTCCTCGCACTGCTGGGGCTACCTGGAGGGCGAG
>NZ_JBKBTV010000018.1:0-76415 GCF_046291265.1 Acidovorax sp.
CGTTCTTCACTTCTTCCGGCGGCGGCAGCACGGCGGGCATGCCAAGCGCTTCGATCGACAGCTCGCGGCACCAGCCCTGGGTGTGATAGAGGTGGTGGTCTTCATCCTGCTCCACCGCTTCGTGCGCCATCTTCAGTGCCTTGCCGATGTCGCCGGTCGCCACTTCGGCCACCTTGCCCAGCAGCTCCCAGTTGGCGTGGTCCTTGGTCTCTGCATGCACCACACACTCGCACGCCACCAGTTGGGCGGCTGCGGGGTTGCCGCCCTTTTGGGCCAGTTGCATGGCTTTCACCAGCGACTCGCCAATGTGTTTCACCACCTGGCGCGTGTGTGTCTGCATGTCGGGGTCCAGGCCCAAGGTGTCGCACAGGCTGCGCACCACGTTTTGGTGGGTGAGCGTCTCTTCCAGATACTCCTCCCACTCCTTTTTCAGGTCGGGGTTGATGGCGCAGGCAATGGCGGTGCGGTAAACCTGCTCGCCACCGAGTTCGGTTTCCATCATCTGGATGACCAGATCATGGAGCTGCTGGCTGTCATAGCGGGGTTTGGACATGAGAGTCTCCTTGGATGGGTCTTGCGGGGAAGGAAGGTTTGAGGCTCACGCCAGGGTGCGCACCTTGGGTTCGCGGTCCCACTGGCGGGTTTGCGCAGCAGCGATGAAGCCCTGCGCGTCGGCCGGGTCCACCACGCCAGCGTCGGGCTCGATGCCACCGGCTTGCAGGATGGCCTGGGTGCCCTTGCAGGCAGCGATGGCCTTGAGGTGGCCAAACGCATCGCGGAACCAGTCCACGGCGGCCGCTTCTTTGGCCAGCACCGCACCCATGTCGGGCGATAGCACCGAGGCCACCGCGTCAAACACCACCGACGGTGTGCCTGCCAGCTGGCCGTCCGCAGGCAACAGCGTGCCGTCCTTCAGCACCGCACCCCCCACCTTGGGCGACACGATCTTGACGGTGGCACCCACCTTTTCGAGCGCCTTGCGCAGGTTGGCGATTGAGGTGCCGTTGGAGCCATCGGCCACCAGAATGCCCACACAACGCCCTTGCAACGTGGGCTTCATGCGGTCGATGATGCGCAGCGCAGGCGACAGGGCCAGGTCCTGCACGGGCTCTGCCGTCTGCGGGGCGGGCGGCAGGGCCTTCATGCCCAGGCCATCGGCCACGCGCTGGGCCAGTTCCGGGTCCACATGCTGCAGATGACCCACCACGGCCTCCCGCACATGCAGCGTGGCGACCTTGGACAACTCGAACACCAGTGCAGATGCCATGTGTGCCTGTTCCAGCGGGCTCTGGCTGCGGAAGAACATGCGCGCCTGGCTGTAATGGTCGGCAAAGCTCTCGGGGCGCACACGGCCCTTCACACCGTCATCGGCCTGCGTGAAATGGCGGAACCCTTGTGCTTGTGATGCACGCGGCGTGTCGCCCTGCAAGCTGCTGGGCTCGTAGGCCACACGGCCTTTGGGCACCTGCATTTGCATGTGGCCGTCGCGCTGCATGTTGTGGAAGGGGCACTTGGGCGCATTGATCGGAATCTGCGTAAAGTTGGGCCCACCCAGGCGCGATAGCTGGGTGTCGAGGTACGAGAACAGCCGACCCTGCAGCAGCGGATCGTTGCTGAAGTCGATGCCGGGCGGCACGTTGGCGGGGCAAAACGCCACCTGTTCGGTTTCGGCAAAAAAGTTGTCGGGCCAGCGGTTGAGCACCATGCGGCCGATGGGCTGCAGCGGAATCAACTCCTCAGGGATGAGCTTGGTGGGGTCCAGATGGTCGAACGGGAAGCGCTCGGCGTCTTCTTCGGTGAACAGCTGCACCGACAGCTCCCATTCCGGGAAGTCGCCTGCCTCGATCGACTCGAACAGGTCGCGGCGATGGAAGTCGTTGTCGGCCGACTGCAGCTTGAGCGCCTCGTCCCACACCGTGGACTGAATGCCCAGCTTGGGACGCCAGTGGAACTTCACAAACGTGCTCTCGCCCGCCGCGTTCAGCAGCCGGAAGCTGTGCACGCCAAAACCTTCCATCGTCCGCAGGCTGCGCGGGATGGTGCGGTCGCTCATCGCCCACATGATCATGTGCATGGTCTCGGGCATCAGCGAGACAAAGTCCCAGAACGTGTCATGGGCGCTGGCCGCTTGAGGGAAGCCGCGGTCCGGCTCCATCTTCACGGCGTGCACCAGGTCTGGGAACTTCATCGCGTCCTGGATGAAGAACACCGGAATGTTGTTGCCCACCAGGTCCCAGTTGCCTTCGGGCGTGTAGAACTTGACGGCGAAACCGCGCACGTCGCGCGGGGTGTCCACCGAGCCTGCACCGCCCGCCACGGTCGAAAAACGCGTGAACACGGGGGTTTGCACGCCCACGTCGGTGAGTATCTTGGCGGTGGTGTATTGCTTGAGCGAATGGGTCAGCTCAAAAAAACCATGGGCCGCCGAGCCACGTGCATGCACGATGCGCTCTGGAATGCGCTCATGGTCAAAGTGGGTGATCTTCTCGCGCAGGATGAAGTCTTCGAGCAGCCCAGGGCCGCGTGGGGACGAGCGCAGTGAATTCTGGTTGTCTGCCACCGGGATACCCTGCTGCGTGGTCAGCACCGGGTGTTTGCCACCCGCTTGCTGTTGCAGTTCGCCCGCGTTGCCGCGGTGGGTTTCAGCTTGGGTGGAAGAAGGGGGTGCAGACGGCGATTTTGTCGCCGCGCCGCGCGAAGTGGGGGTTCGTGCCATGGGCGCTCCTGAGGGGTTTGTGGGGATCAATGAAGCCAAGCCAACATCGTTGGACGGCGGCCCCAAAGCCGGAGTAGGACGCAACCCCATCTGCGCGTGGTCGCCCGCACCAAATCGGCCACGCGCCCCGGCCCGGACGGGTGTTGGGGTTTGCTACGCTATCGCCCACTTGCCGCCTGGAAACGCCTTGAAGGGGTTCCTGCAGTTGTCCCCGCCTTCGCCCCAACCGATCCATGTTCTACGCCATCCCCCTCGAACATCGCCCCAGCTGGCGCAACCCGCCGTGGATGACGGTGCTGCTGATCGTGGTCAACATGATCGTGTTTTGGGGGCCCCAGCGCAGCGAAGAAAACGTCCGTGACCGCGCCGCCACCTTCTACGTGGCCAGCCCTTTGCCCGCCATCGAAGTGCCTCGTTTTGTGGCCTGGCTGGAAGAAACCGGCGACAAGCATCTGAAAGAAGCCCGCGCTCTGCAAAAGGCGGGCAACCACCGCATGCTGCTGCGCTGGATGGAGCAGGAAGACGACTTTCAGCAGCGCGTGAAAGCCCCGGGTTTTGTGTCACAAGAAAACCCGCAGTACGCCGACTGGAAATCTGCCCGCACCCAGTACGAAGCCCGCCTGCCCGCGCCCTTCACCCGCAAGTGGGCGCAGAGCTATGCCAAGGATGCCGAGCCCAACCCCGTCACCTGGCTCACCGCCACGTTCCTGCACGGCAGCACGGGGCACCTCATCGGCAACATGGTGTTTTTGTTTCTGTTCGGCTTTTCGGTAGAACTGGCGCTGGGCCGGGGCTGGTACCTGGCGTTTTATTTGTTAGGGGGCCTGGGCGGATCGCTGCTGGCGGGCTGGGCCTATGCGGGCACGGGCAGCTATGGCCTGGGCGCCTCAGGCGCTGTGTCGGCCCTGATGGGCATGTATGCCGTGCTGTACCGACTGCGGCGGGTGCGGTTCTTCTACCAGCTGTTCTTTTATTTCAACTACGTCACTGCACCGGCATTGCTGCTGCTGCCTGCGTGGATTGCCAACGAGCTGCTGCAGCACTGGCTCAGCGGCAAAGGCGTGGCCTACATGGCCCACCTGGGCGGCTTGGTGACGGGCGCATCGCTGATGGCGCTGACCATGCTGCTGCGCAAGAAGCCGTTGGAGGTGCCCGTGACGCAGGACGAGGCGGAAGGCGGAGACGACGGTTTTGACACCCACGTGGCCAACGCCCAGCGCCTGGCCCAAGGGATGCAATTTGAGCAGGCGCTGACCCAATGGCGCGCCGCCGCCAAGCTGCGCCCCCAAGACCAGCCGGTGCTGAGCGCCTGGTTCAAAACCGCATCGCTCTGGCCCGACGGCGAAGACTTTCACCGCGCCGCGCGCCGCATCTTCCGCCTGCAAGCCCACGACACGGCGACGCTCGATTTTCAGCACACCAGCTACCGCACGTACCTGGACAAAGCCAAGCCAGGCGCCCGTTTGCAACCCGACGATATGGCCCGCCTGTCACGCCGCTTTGCGCGGGCGCAGCAGTGGGACGATGCGGAGAAGCTGTTCAACGCGCTGCACAAAACGGCCCCTGCACACCCGGAGCTGGGGGAAACACTGGGCATGCTGGTGTCGGCGTTGTGCCACGCGGGGCGGCGGGAGCAGGCAGCTGCTTTTGGGCCGCAGCTGGAGAAGCTGGCGCCGAGGAGCGCGGGGTTGCAGATGTTGCGAGGGCGGTGATTTTCTAGCATTAAAAATTGACAAAAACCGTCACCCCGGTATCCGCAACCCCGAAGAAACCGAAGGCACATTCGACGGCTGATGCTGCTGCCCCTTAGGCGCCTCTACCCGCACCAGATGCGCATCAGCAGCTCCGCCCACACGTCCTACATCTTCGCTGCGTGGCGCCCCTGCACCAGCACCCCCCGCCTTCGCACTCCCCCCAGGCGCCGTCAAAAACAAATACAAGGCCTGCGCATCCACATCACTCAATTGCCCCAGCGACTCAAACGGCATCACCTGAATCGGCGTGCCATCCGGCCGCTTACCTGTGCGCAGCATGGTCACAAAACTGGCGCTGCTGGCATAGCGCCCCATGGCGCTGTCCTTGCCGGGGCGGATGTCCGATGCGGCGGGCCAGTCGGGCGGGCCGCCCGGGATCTTGCCGCCCGACAGGTCTGCGCCGTGGCAGCCAATGCACATGTTGGCCACGTACTGGCCGTTGGCCACCGTCAAGCCCGCGGGCACGGGGCGCGATGGCGCTAGCTGGTGGTCGATGCGTGCCGCTGCATCGGGGATGGCGCCCAGGCCGTACAGCACCCAGGCCGGGCGGGGCAGATCGACCACAGCAGCGGTGCCTTCTTGGGGTGGCAACTGGCGCACGTACGAAACCAGGGCATTCAGGTCGTCGTTGGTAAAACGGTTGTAGTCCTCACTGGGCATCACCAGCAGCGGGCGGCCATTGGGCTTGACGCCGTGGCGGATCACGCTGTTCCAGTCTTCGGGCTGGTAGCGGGCGACCACGCCAGCGGGTGTGATGTTGGGGCCCGCCAGGCGCGTGCCCTTGCCATCGTTCACAAACTCGCGGCCCGTGCCCTGTGCACCGTGGCAGTCGGTGCAGCCGCGCGATGCATACAGATACCGCCCGCGCTCAATCGTCTGCGCGTCGGTGGTGTAGGCCACGGGGCGGGGCTTGATGTCGATGTAACGATTGCGCTTTTGCTCGGCCAGATACAGGCCGCTGGCCGCCGTGGCGGCGACGATGACAGCCAGCAGCAGTGCGCTGCCAGCGGTCCATTTGATCCAGCGTTTCATGGTGGTATCCCTCTTCTTCGAATGAATGGCTCACTGAACGAATCAGCGTGTTCAGGCGCTGGATTCTGAATTCGAAGAAGCGGTTTGTGACCCCCTACCGCCGCAGGGTGGGACACAGTCGGTGACATTTGTCACAAACACCCCGCTGGTGTGGCCCGTGGCGGGCGGGGTGCAGCGCGCTCAGCGCTCGATGGTCTTGTTCCAGCGCGTGTTCCATGTGGGGCGGTTGGAGTTCACGCTGTCCCAGTCCAGGGTCACGGCGTTCTTCATCCACTGATTGATCTTGGCGACCTGCTCGGCGCCTTCGCCCACGGCGGGGGCTTTGGGGTTGGTGGGGATCTGCGCGCCAAACTGCAGCACATTGGCCTGCGCCAGCGGGCTCAGCAGAAACTCGGCCAGCTTTTGCGCCAGCTCGGGTTCGTTGTTCTTGGCGATCACGCACTGAGCCGTCATCAGCACCACCGAGCCTTCCTTGGGCTGGGCGTATTCGACCGGGATTCCCTTGGTCTTGAGTGCAGACACGGCCGTAGGTGTGAGCGGGAAGATCGCAGCCTCGCCCGTTTGCACCATCTCGGAGATCTTGGCCGAGCTGGGGATGTACTCCAGTACGTTGGGTCCAATCGTCTTGGCCCAGTTGTTGAAACCTGGTTCCACATTCTTGTCATTGCCGCCCTGGATGCGGTTGAACATCAAAAATCCGTGCAGTCCGAACGATGACGACGGCATGGACTGGAACACCACTTTGCCTTTGAATTTCGGGTCCGCAAAGTCCATCCATGAGGTGGGCGCAGCCCAGCCCTTTTCGGCAAACATCTTGGTGTTGTAGGCAATGCCCGTCATGCCCACGCTGACGCCGCTGGCCAGGTCGTCCTTGAAGCGGGCGGCGGGGTAAATCTCGCTAAGGTGCGGGTTGGGCTTTTGCTTCTCACACAGGCCCATGCCCATAGCGCGCACCATCACGCCATCGTCCAGAAACATCACATGCATCTGCGGCTTGTCCTTGTTGGCCTGGGCCTTGGCCAGGATGTCGGACGAGGTGCCTGGCACCACCACCACCTTGGCGCCGTGCAGCTTTTCAAACGCCGGGAACACGTACTGCGTATACGCCTTCTCCATGGTGCCGCCGTTCATGCCGATGTAGATCGTCTTGGTTTGCGCGGTAGCGGTGCCCGCTACCGCAATGGCGGCCATGGTGGCAACGGCCAGAAGTTTGCGGCGGGCGGGGCTTGCATGGCGAAGGGCAAAGGTGGTCATGGTGATTTCCTTTCGGGTGAGGGGGAAGAGGTCGCTATAGAAAGCAAAACGGTGGCAGTTGTTTTCAGTGGGCGACCGCAGCGGTGGCCACTTGCGCCGATGCGGTGGGGAGAAATCGCTCAATCGCGAAGGCATCAATCGGCGTGGTGCTGCGGCCATCTCGGGCCAGCTCTGCCAGCACCTCGCCCACGCCGGGGCCAATCTGAAAACCTGCGCCTGCAAAGCCAAAGCCGTGGATCAGTCCGGGTGTGGTACTGCTTTGGCCCAGCACCGGCTGGCGGTCGGGAAGATAGCCTTCGGTGCCGCTCCAAGTGCGAATGAAGTGCGCGTTTTTCAGCGCTGGCAGTAGCTCGACTGCTTGAACGGAGAGAGCGGCGATGGCGCTGCGCTCTGAGCGGGCGCGGTCGGCATCCAGCGCCACACCCGCGCCACCGCCCAGCACCAGGTTGCCGCGCGCCACCTGGCGGCAGTAGATGCCGCCGCCTTCCACGCCCAGGCTCCAGTGCATGAAGAAGGGCAGGGGCTCGGTCACGGCCATGGCTGGGTGGCCTGAGTGGATGGGCACAGGCTCGCCAAACTGCGAGGCCAGGGCACCGGCCCAGGCACCTGCGCAATTGATGAGCACCGGCGCGCGCACGGCCACGGCGTTGCCTGAGCGCACGGTGAACTGCTGCCCGTCATGCTCCACCGATGTCATCGGCGTGCGTTCCAAAATCTGCGCCCCGGCGCGTTGTGCAGCCAGCGCAAAGGCGGGCGACACCAGGCGTGGGTTGGCCTGCCCGTCATCGGGGCACAGCGATCCACCCACCGCGCGCCCGCCCAGCCAGGGGCAGCGCTCGCGCAGCGTGGCGCCGGAGATGAGCTGTAGTCCCAAGTCAAAGTCGCGGCTCAGCGCGGCGTAGGCTTCCAGCGAAGCCATGTCCGCTTCGCTGCGGCCAATCTTGAAGTGCCCGGTGCGCTGGTACTCGCCATCGGTGCCGATGAGTGCAGGCAGATCTGCCCAGACCTGGTGCGCGCGCAGCGCCAGGGGTAGCTGGCTCACGGGGCGGCCCTGGCGGCGCACGCCGCCGTAGTTCACGCCGCTCGATCGCGAGCCACACAGGTCGCGCTCCAGCAGCACCACGCTGACGCCCTTGCGGCGTAGTGCCAGCGCGGCCGACGCGCCCACAATGCCGCCGCCCACAATGGCGACATCGGTGTCAATCGTTCGGGTGGCGGTGGTCATGCGGCGGCCTCCGCCTGGGTGTGGTGCGGTTCAGCGGCATGTGCTTGCAGATGGATCGGAATCGGCTTGATGGGCGCTTGTCCACGCAGGCGCCCCACCAGCTCTACCGGCTTGCCGGTGGCTTGGGCCAGGATTTCCGCCGCAGCCACGCCGCACATGCGGCCCTGGCAGCGGCCCATGCCCACGCGGGTCAGGGCCTTGAGGCGGTTCATCTCGTCGGCCCCGGTGTTGCGGGCGCAGGCGCGCAGCTCGCCTGCTGTGATGTTCTCGCAGCGGCACACCACCAGCGCATCGGGTGCGTGGGCGGCCCAGTCGGTGGGGAAGGGGAAGGCGCGTTCCAGTCCTTGTCTGAAGGGCATCACGTTCGTCAACTTGTGCTCTAGTTCTCCGGCACGTGCGGCATCTACCTTCACGCCGTGGTCGGCCAGCAGTGCCAGCGCGGCGCGCTCGCCCGCCCATTCGGCTGCATCGGCGCCCAGGATGCCCGCGCCATCGCCCGCCAGGTACACACCCGCCACGCTGGTGCGGCCCGCGCTGTCGCGCTCGGGCAGGTGGGCGCGGTGCATCGGCGCCCAGGCAAAGCGACAACCCAGCAGGTCGGCCAGTTGGGTCTCGGACCGCAGTGCGTAGCCAAAGCCCACGGCGTCGCAGGGCATGGTGTGCTCGTTGTTCCCGTCGCTCCACACCACGGCGTTCACCCGTGTGTCGCCTTGCACGCGTACGGGGCGCACGCCGGTGTGCACCTGCACGCCCTTCGCGCGCAGCCAGCCCACGTAGTACATGCCTTTGGCCAACACGGCGGGCTGGGTCAGCATGCCGGGCAAGGCGGCCAACTGGTCGGCAAAGCGGGCCGTGTCCAGCACCGCAGCCACCTTCGTGCCCGCCTTGGCATACTGGTACGCCACCAGGTACAGCAGCGGCCCGGTGCCCATCAGCACCACGTTGCGGCCGATGGTGCAGCCCTGGAACTTGAGCGCCACTTGAGCGCCACCCAGCGTGTACACGCCGGGCAGTGTCCAGCCCGGCACGGGTAGCACGCGGTCGGTGGCGCCGCTGGCCACGATGAGCTGGCCATAGGGCACCGTGCACGTGGTCTGTTTGGGGCCGTGCAGCACATCGAGCAAGCCGCCCTGGGCGTTCCACACCAGGCTGTTGGGTTGGTAGTCGATGTGGGCGTCCAGGCCATCCAGCGTGCTGTGCAATGCCGTGGCGCGCGTGGCTTCGGTGCCGTACAGCGTTTGCGGACTGCGGGCAAAGTGGGCAGGTGGGCGGCGGTAGATTTGTCCGCCGCCGCGCGCGGCCTCGTCAATCAGCACGGGCCGCGCACCGTGTGCGACCAGGGTCTGCGCGGCGCGAATGCCCGCAGGGCCTGCGCCGACGATGACCGGTTGCAAGTGGAGGGCGGTCATGCGGGTTCCCCGGTGGTCAGCTGCATGCCTGCCGTCACGAAGGTGGCGCAAGACCGCAGCCGCTCACCACTGGCGGTCAGCACCCAGCAGTCCTGGCATGCGCCCATCAGGCAAAACCCAGCACGCGGCTCGTGGCTGAACTCGTTGCGGCGCAACTGGGCGCGGTGGGTCAGGATGGCGGTCAGCACCGTGTCGCCTTCCAGAGCGGTGGCGGGCTCGCCATCGAGCACGAAGGGTACGGGCGCGCGGTCTTTTTCGGCTACGCGGTGGAGCAGGGCTGTATTCACAGTCATGGAAGTCGTGCCCATTTACTTGCGCCCTACCAGCACGCGGTCCAGTCCGTACACCCGGTCGAGAATCACCATCGCGCAGGCCGTCAAGGCCACCATCAGCGCCGACACGGCGGCCATCAGCGGGTCAATCGACTCGGTGGCATACATGTACATGCGCACCGGCAGCGTCACCGTGCTGGGCGACGTGACAAAGATCGACATGGTCACTTCGTCAAAGCTGTTGATGAAGGCCAGCAGCCAGCCGCCCGTCACACCGGGCAAGATCATCGGCAGCGTGATGCGCGTGAACACCGTGGCCTGGCTCGCGCCCAGCGACAGAGCGGCATGCTCGGCACTGCGGTCAAACCCCACCAGCGCAGCCACCACCAGCCGCAGCGTGTACGGCGTGACAATGAGCGCATGCGCAAACACCAGCCAGCCAAAGCTGCCCGTGCCGCCCAGCAACGCAAACAGGCGCAGCAGAGCCACGCCCAGCACCAGGTGCGGAATGATCAGCGGCGACAGGAACAGGCCGTTCAAAAAGCCACGCCCCGCAAACTCATAGCGCGTGATGGCGATGCCCGCTGGAACGGCCAGCACAGTGGCCAGCGTGGCCGATGCCAACGCCAGCCACAGGCTGTTCCAGAACGACTGCACAAAGTCTGAGTGCTCGAACACCGCCTTGAACCAGCGCAGCGAGAACTCGGTGGTGGGCAGCGTCAGCGTGTTGTGCGGCGTGAACGCCACGATGCACACCACCAGCAACGGTGCGAGCATGAAGGTGATGACCAGCGCGTTGAACGCCAGGGCGAGGGGGCCGTTCTTTTGCATAGCTTCAGCCCAACGCTTTCTTGTACCGGCCTTCAACGAGGCGGTTGTAGCTCAGCATGACCACCAGGTTGGCTACCAGCAGCGTCAGCGCAATCGCCGCACCCAGGGGCCAGTTCAGCTCATGCAGGTACTCGTCGTACACCACCGTGGCCACCATCTTCAGCCGCCGCCCGCCCAGCAGACCAGGGATTGCGAACGAGCTGGCCGCCAGCCCAAACACGATCAAACTGCCCGACAGAATGCCCGGCAGCACCTGCGGCAACACAATGCGCCGCAGCGTGGTGAACGGCGTGGCCTGCAGCGACAGGGCCGCGTTCTCCACACCCGGGTCCAGCTTTTGCAGCGATGTCCACACCGGGATCACCATGAAGGGCAGCATCACATGCACCAGCGCAATCACCACGGCGATCTCGGTGTAGAGCATCTTCACGGGGCCAATGCCCACCCATTGCAGCGCGCCATTCACCAGCCCCTCGGGGCCCAGCAGCATGCTCCAGCCAAAGGCCCGCACCACCACGGATACGAGCAGCGGCGCCAGCACCACCAGCAGCAAGATGGAGCGCCACGGGTTGCCCATGCGGCTCAGGATGTAGGCCTCGGGCGCGCCGATTAGCACGCAGATCAGCGTGACCAGCCCCGCAATCCAGAACGTGCGCCAGAAGATCGTGTGGTAGTACGAATCGGTGAACACGTGGGCGTAGTGCTCCAGCGTGAACTCACCCGCCTTCACCCCCGTGGCCGGGTCGAACGCGTTGAACGACAGCACCGCGGTGAGCGCCAGCGGCACCAGCAGCAGCACCGTGAACAGCACCAGCGCCGGGCCCGACAGCCACCAGGGCGCGGCCTTTTTGTGCAGCAAGGTGGTGGCCAGGCTCATGGCGCCACCTCGGCGGTGGTGTCTTCGGCCTCCAGCTCGGCCATCGCCGTTTCATCAGCAGGCAACAAGCGCATGCAGTGGTCGGGCCAGTCCACGCCCGTGCGCTCGCCCTCGGCCAGATCGGGGCGGCCGTCGTTGGGCGTCAGCACCATCAGGTCTCCCACGGGTGTGCCGATGCGGTACAGCCACTGGCTGCCCAGAAAGAAACGCTCACACACCTCGCCATCCATCCGGCCTTGCACGGCGGGCACCAATTGCACTTTTTCAGGCCGCACGCTCAGCAGTACGGCGGCGCCGGGGCGGTAGCGGGCACCGTCCACCTCTACCGCCAGCGTGCCCACCTTCACATGCGTGTGTGTGCCATCTGCACCGCTCGAATGGGTGACCTTGCCCGGCAGCAGGTTGGCCTTGCCCACAAAGGTGGAGATAAAGCGGGTTCGCGGGTGTTCGTACACGCGGTGCGGGTGGTCGATCTGCGTGGCGCGGCCAGCTTCCATCACCACCACACGGTCGCTGATGGACATGGCCTCGCTCTGGTCGTGCGTGACCATGATGGTGGTCGTGCCCACCTTACGCTGGATCTGCCGCAGCTCAAACTGCATTTCTTCGCGCAGCTTGGCGTCGAGGTTGGACAGGGGCTCGTCCAGCAGCAGCACCGGCGGCTCAATCACCAGCGCGCGCGCCAGTGCCACACGCTGGCGCTGCCCGCCCGACAGCTCGCGCGGGTAGCGCGTGGCATGCGCCTCCAGGTGCACCAGCGCCAACGCCTGGGCCACACGCTCGGCACGCTCGGCCTTGGGCACCTTGCGCATCTCCAGCCCAAAGCTCACGTTGGCCGCCACCGTCATGTGCGGAAACAGCGCGTAGCTTTGGAACACGATGCCCAGCCCGCGCGTGTTGGCCTTGGCGTGCGTGATGTCCTTGCCGTCCAGTTCTATGCGCCCGCTGGTCACCGCCTCGAACCCCGCCACCATCTGCAGCGTGGTCGTCTTGCCGCAGCCCGAGGGCCCGAGCAGCGACACAAACTCACCCTTTTGCACCGTGAGGTTCATCGCCTGCACCGCGCAGGTGCTGCCATAAAACTTGGTCACATCCGTGAGCTTGAGAAACGACATGGCGAAAGCCTTTCCGGTGGAGGCACTGCGCGGGTCGGCTGGGGCCTGCGCGTGTCACCTGCTGTGGAGTTGCATGGATGGGCTGTGGGGCTTTGGAGTGATTGCACCGGGGTGGTGCAATCGCCTCGCAAAAATTGAAGCAGCCGCTCGATTCGATTGAATCTATTGCAATAAACAAACCAGAACGCTGCGGGTATTCCATTAAACAGAATATTTTTTAAATTTATTCCATTCAATGAAATATCATGCCGTTAGTTTGAACACAAAATTCCACAGGAGCGAGGTATGGAAGCCGAATCAACCGCACCCATCGCTTCAGGCGGCGTACCCCGGGTGTTTGCCGTCATCCGCGCGCTGTCTGCGGTGCAAAACGAGGGTGGGCGAGTCACCCAATTGGCGCGTGCCGTGGGCCTCACGCAGGGCACCACGCACCGTTTGCTGCAGTCGCTCGTGGCAGAGGGCATGGTCGAGCAGGACGAGCGCAGCAAGCTCTACCGCCTGAGCATGGACTTTTTCGCCCTGGCTGCCAAAGCGGGCAACCCCGGAGATTTGCGCAGCCTGTGCCGTCCCGTGCTGTTGCGCCTGTGCGCCAGCCTGGGCGACAGCATCTTTCTGTTGGTGCGCAGCGGGTTCGACGCCGTGTGCCTGGACCGCAGCGAAGGCCCGTTCCCCATCCGCTCCTTCACCGGCGATATCGGCGGTCGAGTGGCCCTGGGCGTGGGGCAGGGCGCCCTGGCCATCCTGGCGTTCTTGCCCGAGGCCGAGCGCGAAGAAGTCATCCGCTTCAACCTCTCGCGCGTGCGCGAATACGGCGTGTTTGACGAGGTTTACCTGCGCACCGAAATCGAGCGCGTGCGCCAGTTGGGCTACGCGGGCCGCAACACGGGTTTGCTTGAAGGCATGGCCGGCGTAGCCGTGCCCATCTGCGACCGAGAAGGCCGGGCTGTGGCGGCGTTGAGCGTGGGCACCATTTCTGCGCGCTTGAACGATGATCGCTTGCCAACGGTGGTGGAGTTGCTCAAGCGCGAGGCCGCGGTGATTGGGCCGAAGATCAATCCGTTTGATGCGACGCTGCGGCGGCCTGCGCAAAGCCTCTCGGGTGGGGCGCTGGGGCAGGTGATTAGGCTTGGCGGTACCGTGAACGAGACCTGATTTTGCTCGCGTCCCAAACTGCAGTCGAGGATGCAAGCGATCAGGAATGAGTTTCGTCGCTTAGACGTGTCTACGTATTTGGCGGGAGACCGAGTTGTATCTTGGCAAGAGACGACTGGAACGCCTCGGCTTTGTATGGCCATCGAGCATCCCCATCCCGGGTTTTCGGCCGTTGCGCTGCTGGACACATGGTCAACTCATCAGATGCCCATCTAATTAGTTCATCGGATGAGACTAAATTGTCGAAAATTGCGTACTTGTTTGCATAAAAAGCAAGTTTCTCACCTTCTCGAATAAGGCCGTTGTAGTAAAGGAAAACTAATTCAATCCAAGAAAGTTGTGAGCGCACCAATGCGCAGTAATGCCACTTGCGTTCGATTGCCATAGGACTTTCGTCGATCCAACGGATGAGGCGATAAAGGGTTCGAAAGGGAGCATCAAAATCGGATTTGTGTGTGTGATAGAGCTTCTGGTATTCAATTGTTGCGAAGAACTGTCTTTCACCCATTTGTTTTATCCCATTTGGTCCGGGTGTATTAATTCGTATGTATGCTTCGTTTGCCGCGCTATCAGAATCTAGTACGACAGGAATGTTTAGATGTGCTCCACCGAAAGCGATGGTCTTTAGCGGAGATAAGGCCTGCTGGTACAGATGCTGCATCACCATTCTGCCTCTGTAGTTTTCTCTTTCTATTTCTTTGATCTGAGAGTGATAGTTGCCTAACCAAGCGAACATGGATTGTTCGAAACTCATTTGTGCAGCAGCTTCGTTTGCTGCTTTCATTTCTTTCAGTGAAGCTCTCAATTCCTTTCGCTGAGTGACTATAGAAATTATTACAAGGAGAACTGTAGCTAAACCTACTGCAGGGTTAAGTAGTCCGCCCACGTAGTCGCCAAAGGTGCCCCAGTCACCGGCGCTATCAGAGATAGGTTGATTAGAGAATTTGAATGCAAACACCGAAACAACGAGAATCGCAAAAACGAATACAGCTAGTCCAATTTTTAGCAAAAAATCGGGAAATTCGTCATCGGAAAATGGCTCGGTTTGATTTTCTTTAGTCATGGTGGATGAATCAATGAGCGGTTGTGGAGGGGGCAGCATACTGTTGCCGCAAGGCGTGGTGGAAGAAGCGATGGAATGAGGACATTTGCTGTGTCAATGTTCGTTCTTGTCCTCAAGCAAAACACCCCGCTGCGCCAACCGCTCCCGCGCCTCCAGCAACGCCTGATGCAGTTGCTGCTCCAGCTCAGCCTTTGGGGGCAACTCCGTCCAATACTCCGCTACCGTGATGCCGTCCTTGTGCATTTCCAGCAACTCCACTTGCTCCCTGCTGGACTCTGCGCACAGGATGAGGCCGATGGGCGCTTCTTCGCCGGGCTGGCGTTCGTGTTTGTCCAGCCATTTCAGATACAGCTCCATCTGACCTTTGTGGGCAGCCTTGAAGCGGCCCAGTTTCAGCTCGATCGCCACAAGGCGGCGCAGGCGGCGGTGGTAGAAAAGCAGGTCGAGGTAGAAGTCGTCGCCGTCGATGACCATGCGCTTTTGCCGTTCGACAAAGGCAAAGCCCCGGCCCAGTTCCAGGATGAAGGCTTCCAGCTGGCGCAGGATGGCGGTTTCCAGGTCGGCTTCGTCGTGACCCTGGCGGAGGCCCAGGAAGTCGAGAAAGTACGGGTCTTTGAAAACGAGGGCCGGGCTGTGGCTGGAGGCGTTGTTTGACGCTGTGTGAATGGGGGCGTCGGCCTGCAAGGATGCAAGCTCAGTGCGTTCAAAGGCTTTGCGGTCGATTTGGTGGCGCAACTCGCGCACGCTCCAGGTGTTGGCTGCAGCTTGGCTTGCGTAGAACTGGCGTGCCTGCTCGGTTTTGAGGGGAATCAGGTTCACAAAGTGACTCCAGCTCAATTGTCGCGACAGTGTCGCGACAATCTCCGGCTGCGGGAACGTCTGGGCGAACTGCACCATGCGCCGCAGGTTCTTGGCTTCAAACCCACGGCCAAACTCTTGCGCCAGTTGTTCGCCCACGCGTTGGATCAGCTGGTCGCCATACTTGGCGCGGTCTGCGCCACCCAACACTTCGGTGCGCAAGCGTTCGCCCACAGTCCAGTAAAGGCGGGTCAACTCGGCGTTCACCGCTGCTGCCAGGCGCTGGCGGCTGGTGGTGATCAAAGCGCGTAGCTCTGCGTGCAGGTTGTCGTTGGCAGTGGCGGGCAATTTACTCATGGGTCGTGCTCTGTGCTGTTGTCGGCAAGTTGTGCGATGCCTGGTTTTAGTTGTGTTGATCGCGCGCCTAGCGCTTACGCATCCCAATGGCTTTCAAAATCAAACGACAGCTGCCGCTGGTGCCGAATCGACAGCAGATAAACCGTGCCTTGGATGCGCGCATACAGCAGCAGGTAGTGCGTCATCACGTACTCGCGCAGTTCGCCGTCTTGGGCGATGGCACCGAGTTGCTGGGTAAGGCGCGCAACGCCGTTGGCGGCCTCCACCGACCGCACAGGGCGCTCTAAAAACAGTCGCCCCAGGCCCGGAAAGCGCTCCAGGTTGGGGATGGTGGTGTCCATCAGTTCGTCCAGAAGCGCATCGAATGCGTGGGGCGCTTGGGCGGCTGTCAAGAAGACTTCAATCTCGGCAAGGTTGCGTTCGAAGTTGGCTGTGAGCTTGATGACTGTGGTTGGGTTGTTGGGGGCGGTCATGCTGCAAGCCGCTCCATCAGTCTGGGCTTGGAGCTGGGGCGGCGTTGGCTGCGGTAGCGCGGCGGCGTTGCAGTGCAGACAGCGTGCTGCGGGCGTCCTTGACCTTGCCTGCAGCTACATCGGCCAGGCCTTGGCTGGCGTCGTTGATGAGCAGCAAATGAATGCGCTCGCGTTCCAACTGGTGGTAGTAGTCAAGCCGCCGGGCATCGATCATGGCGATGTAGCTCTCACCGTTTTTGGTGATGATTTTTTCGGCGCCTGCCTTCACCTGGTCGGCCAGCTCTGACAGGTTGGCGCGGGCTTGGGACAGGGGGATCACGTCACTGGCGGAGATGGCCATGGGGGGCTCCTTTGCTGTACAAAATTTTGTGCATCATACGCGCGCTCTTGGGGCATCGATGCGGGGCATCTACGGCGGTTTTGCGTGGTGGATGACTGAGAAGTCCAAGCCATCGAAGCCGAAAATACTTCTGTTTTTATAGCTGCTAGCGATTTATCAGTAAGCGCTAGAGCCACTTTTCATTCATATTTTTGTCCACTTGCCGGTGCGGGCCGCCCGGCTAGCATTGCGCGCTGACGCGCCACCGCCTCACCCCTGCCGCTGCCCCGCGCACTCCCCCACCACCCAATCCCTGAACGCCTTCACCAACGGCGTCTGTGCGCGTGTCTCCGGGTACACCAAGTAATACGCGTCGTCGTTGCTGGTCAGCACGGTGGTCGATAGCTCTACCAGGCTGCCCGCGGCCAGCTCGGGTTCGATCAGAAAGCGGGGGAGCAGGGCGGCGCCCAGGCCGGATACGGCGGCTTGGGCGATCATGGCGAACTGTTCGGACCTCGGGCCGCGCAGCGCCAGGTTGGTGGGGGCGCCCACCCGTTCAAACCATTCGGCCCATTGGGTGGGGCGGGTGCTTTGCTGCAGCAGCACCACGCGGGCGATGTCTTGCGGGGTGTGTATGCCGTGCTGGTTTTGGTAGCCGGGGCTGCACACGGGCACCACTTCTTCGTGCATCAGGTATTGGCACACGGCGCCCGCCCAATGCGGCGCGCCGAAGTGGATGGCTGCGTCGAACGGGGTGCCGGCAAAGTCAAAGGGCTCGGTGCGGGCAGAAAAGTTGACCGTCACGTCCGGGTGCAGCGCCATGAAGCGCGGCAGGCGCGGGATGAGCCAGCGCGTGCCCAGCGTGGGCAGCACGGCCAGGTTGAGCAAACCGTCTGCGCTGGAAAACGCCATGGCTTTTTGGGTGATGGCTGAAAGTTGCTGCAGAACGCCCTGCACATCGGCGGCGTACACGCGGCCTGCGTCGGTCAGCACCACACGCTGGCGAACACGGTGGAAGAGGGCGGTGCCCAGTTGTTCTTCCAGCTGACGGATCTGGCGCGACACGGCGCTTTGGGTCAGGTGCAGTTCTGCGGCGGCGCGCGACACGCTGTGGTGGCGCGCGGCGGCCTCAAAGGCCAGCAGGTCGGCCATGGAGGGGAGGAAGGCGCGGCGCAGCATGTAAGGTTATGCGGTGGGGGAATGAATTTGGGAGGCCTAAAACAGTCTATTTGGGCGCTATCGCTTATTCAATAAGCGCCAGCGTTTTTGATTAAAAAGGCACTTGATTCCATTTTGACATCAAGTTGTTCCATTTTTTTGCTATCCACGGCTGGGCGATTGGCGGATATTGGCGTTTTGTTGCTTGCTTTCTCCAGTCCGCCTTGCTGTTTGTTCAGACGCTCGGCCACCATCGCCCGCCACTGCAACCACCACCACACCACTGCCATGTCTGCTACCTCTGCCAGCACCCCTGTCACCACGCCTGCCGCTTCGGTCTCTCACGAAGTGGATCAACTGCTGCAACGCCTGGGCGTGCCCCGCACCGCCTATACCGGTGGCACGCTGGCTGCGCGCTCGCCCATCACCGGTGAGGTGCTGGCCCAGGTGCCGCAGCAAAGTCCCGCCGACGCCACCGCCGCCATTGGCCGTGCGCATGCGGCCTTTCTGGCGTGGCGCCATGTGCCCGCACCACGCCGGGGCGAGCTGGTGCGCCTGCTGGGCGAAGAGTTGCGCGCCGCCAAGGCGGACCTGGGGCTGCTGGTGACCATCGAGGCGGGCAAGATCCCGTCCGAAGGCTTGGGTGAAGTGCAGGAGATGATCGACATCTGCGACTTTGCCGTGGGCCTGTCGCGCCAGCTGTATGGCCTGACGATTGCCACTGAGCGCCCCGGCCACCGCATGATGGAAACCTGGCACCCGCTGGGTGTGTGCGGCGTGATCTCGGCCTTCAACTTCCCCGTGGCTGTGTGGTCGTGGAACGCGGCGCTGGCGCTAGTGTGTGGAGATTCGGTGGTGTGGAAGCCTTCGGAAAAGACCCCGCTCACGGCCCTGGCCACGCACGCCATTGCGCAGCGCGCCATCGCCCGCTTTGGCAGCGATGCGCCCGAAGGCCTGCTGGAGCTGATCGTGGGCCAGCGCGACGTTGGCGAGGTGCTGGTGGATGACGCCCGCGTGCCGGTGCTGTCGGCCACGGGCTCCACCGCCATGGGCCGCGCCGTGGGCCCGCGCCTGGCAGCGCGTTTTGCGCGCGGCATTCTGGAGCTGGGCGGCAACAACGCCGCCATCGTGGCGCCCACGGCTGATCTGGACCTAGCCCTGCGCGGCATTGCGTTTGCGGCCATGGGCACGGCGGGCCAGCGCTGCACCACGCTGCGCCGCCTGTTTGTGCACGAGAGCATTTACGACCAACTGGTGCCGCAGCTGGCCAAGGTGTACGCCAATGTGCAGGTGGGCGACCCACGCACGCCCGGCACGTTGGTGGGCCCGCTGATTGACCGCCCCGCATTTGACGGCATGCAAAAGGCGCTGGAGCAAAGCCGCGCGCTGGGCGCCACGGTGCACGGTGGTGGCCGTGTTGAAAGCGTGGGCGGTGCGGATGCGTACTACGTGCGCCCTGCGCTGGTGGAGTTGAAAGCGCACGAAGGCCCCGCGCTGCACGAAACCTTTGCGCCTATCTTGTATGTGGTGCGCTACAGCACGCTGGACGAGGCCATCGCCATGAACAACGCGGTGGGCGCGGGGCTGTCGTCGTCGATCTTCACGCTGAACGTGCGCGAGGCCGAGTTGTTCATGTCTGCGGCGGGCTCGGACTGCGGCATTGCCAATGTCAACATTGGGCCGAGCGGTGCGGAGATTGGCGGCGCGTTTGGTGGCGAGAAGGAGACGGGTGGCGGGCGGGAGGCGGGGTCGGACAGCTGGAAGGCCTACATGCGCCGCGCGACGAACACCATCAACTATTCGACGGCACTGCCGTTGGCGCAGGGTGTGACGTTTGATGTGTGAACGGGTGAAGGCTTTTGTGTCTCTGCCCCTTCTGGTTCCCTCCGTTCGGGTTGAGCTTGTCGAAACCCAGGTAAAGCGAAGTGCTTGCAAGGCTTCGACAGGCTCAGCCCGAACGGGTGGGGCAGTGCACAGCGTGAACCTTCATCCCGTTCGGGTTGAGCTTGTCGAAGTGCCGGTTCATCGCGAGCTTGTCCAAATACAGCCCTTGCAGCGTGAGTTTTTTGTATGACCATTGAATCCCAACCCATCGTCATCATCGGCGGTGGCGTCATCGGCAGCGCCATTGCGTACTTCCTCACCCTGCAGCAGCCAGGCTGCGAGGTGGTGGTGGTCGAGCGGGACCCGACCTATGCGCGCGCTTCGTCGGCGCTGTCGGCCAGCTCGATTCGGCAGCAGTTTTCTACCGACATCAACATCCAGATCTCGGCGTTCGGCATTGGCTTTTTGCGCAACGTGGGCACGCTGCTGGCCTGCAATGGCAACGTGCCGGATATTGGCCTGCACGAAGGTGGCTACCTGTATCTGGCCACGCAGGCGGGTGAGGCCACGCTGCGCGAGAACCACGTGCTGCAAAAGCGGCACGGCGCCGACGTGGCGCTGCTCAGTCCACAGCAACTGGCCGAGCGTTTTCCGTGGCTGGCGCTGCAGGACGTGGCGCTGGGCTCGCTAGGCCTGTCGGGCGAGGGCTGGTTCGATGGCTACCTGCTGCTGACGGCGCTGCGAAAGAAGGCGCAAAGCCAGGGCGTACGTTATGTGGCCGATGAGGCTGTGGGACTGGACATGGTTACCAGCGATGGCGTGCCGCATGTGAACGCGGTGCGCCTGAAAAGCGGCGCCGTGCTGCCGTGCCGCTATGCCGTGAACGCCGGTGGCCCATGGGCGGCAGCCATTGCAGGCTGGGCGGGCATTGACCTGCCCGTGGTCGGCAAGCGCCGCACGGTGTTCAACCTGGCCAGCCCTGCGGCGCTGCCAGGCTGCCCGCTGCTCATCGACACCAGCGGCATCTGGCTGCGGCCCGAGGGCAAGGGTTTTATCTGCGGCTTTGCGCCTGCGGCCGACAACGATGCCGACTTTGCCCCGCTGGAGCCCGAGTACGACGCCTTTGACAATCACGTCTGGCCGACCTTGGCCGAGCGCATTCCGGGCTTTGAGGCGCTGCGCATGCAGGGCGCCTGGGCGGGCTACTACGAGATGAACACCTTCGACCACAACGCCATCGTGGGCCTGCACCCCGCGTGCGACAACCTGGTGTTTGCCAACGGCTTCTCAGGCCACGGCCTGCAGCAGTGCCCCGCCGTGGGGCGCGGGCTGGCCGAGCTGCTGCTGACCGGGCGTTACCAAAGCCTGGATCTGTCGCCCGTCTCCATCCAGCGGCTGGTGGACAACCGCCCGCTGCTGGAGAAGAACGTGATCTAAACCGCGTTCAATAGGCTACCGATGTGCGAATCATCTGTACATGCCCCCAACCCGTTCGGGCTGAGCCTGTCGAAGCCTGCGCACCAAATCCATTGACCCTTTTGTAGTGAGTCGCCATGAACGCTCCGCTTCCTCTTTCCGCAACGGCCATTCCAGCCACTGCCTTCGTGCCCGCCGACCGCCTCCGCTCCATCGGTGTGTCCGACATCGTGCGCATCACCCAGGCCGCCAACGAACTCAAGCGCCAGGGCCAGCCCGTCATCGTGCTGGGCCTGGGTGAGCCCGACTTTGATACGCCCGCCCATGTGATCGAAGCCGCGCAGCAGGCCATGGCGCAGGGCGACACGCACTACACGGTGCTCGATGGCACGCCCGCCCTCAAGGCGGCCATCCAGCTCAAGTTCCGCCGCGACAACGCGCTGGAGTTCGCCACCAACGAGATCACGGTGGGTGCGGGCGCCAAGCAGGTCATCTACAACGCGCTGATGGCCAGCCTGAACCCTGGCGACGAGGTGATCCTGCCCGCGCCGTACTGGACGTCGTACGCCGACATGGTGCTGATCGCGGGCGGCGTGCCGGTGGTGGTGCCGTGCAGCGAGGCCAACGGCTTTCGCATCACTGCCGAACAGCTCGATGCGGCCATCACGCCACGCACGCGATGGGTGTTCATCAACTCGCCGTCCAACCCCAGCGGCACGGCCTACAGTGCCGAGCAGCTCAAGCCCATCCTGGAGGTGGTGCTGCGCCACCCGCAGGTGTGGGTGCTGGCGGACGACATCTACGAGCACATCCTGTACGACGGCCATGCGTTTGCCACCCCCGTAGCCGTGCTGCCCGCACTGCGGGACCGCACGCTCACGGTGAACGGCGTCTCCAAGTCGTATGCCATGACGGGCTGGCGCATTGGCTACGGCGCAGGTCCCAAGGCGCTGATTGCTGCCATGGCCGTGGTGCAGAGCCAGGTGACGTCGTGCGCCTCGTCCATCAGCCAGGCGGCGGCCGTGGCCGCGCTGACCGGCCCGCAGGACGTGGTGGCCGAGCGCTGCCGCGCGTTCCAGGCGCGGCGCGATTTGGTGGTAGCGGCCCTCAACGCGTCGCCCGGCCTGCGCTGCCGCGTGCCTGAGGGCGCGTTCTACACCTTTGCCAGCTGCGAAGGTGTGCTGGGTCGCACCACGCCGGGCGGTGCACTGCTGCGCAGCGATGCGGACTTTTGCGACTACCTGCTGCGCGAGTTTCACGTGGCCGTGGTGCCCGGCAGCGTGCTGGAGCTGGCGCCGTACTTCCGTATCTCGTACGCTGCCAGCATGGCCGACCTGCAAGAGGCCTGCGCGCGCATTCAGCGCGCGTGCACGGCGCTGTTCTGATTAACTTTTGTTTGTGAAACGACTGCCTGACATGACCACCACACCCCCAACCACCCCCTCGCGCACCGGCGGCCAGATTCTGGTCAGCCAGCTCATCACCCATGGCGTGAAGCAATTGTTCTGCGTGCCTGGCGAAAGTTATCTGGCCGTGCTGGATGCCTTGCACGATGCCGACATTGGCGTGACCGTGTGCCGCCAGGAAGGCGGCGCGGCCATGATGGCCGAGGCGCAGGGCAAGCTCACCGGGCAGCCGGGCATCTGCTTTGTGACGCGCGGGCCGGGCGCCACCAATGCGTCGGCTGGTGTGCACATTGCGCACCAGGACTCGACGCCCATGATCCTGTTCGTGGGCCAGGTGGCGCGCGGTGCCATGGGGCGCGAGGCGTTTCAGGAGCTGGACTACAGCGCCGTCTTTGGCACCATGGCCAAGTGGGTGGTGCAGATTGATGACCCGGCGCGTGTGCCCGAGCTGATCTCGCGCGCCTTCCACGTCGCCACATCCGGTCGCCCCGGCCCTGTGGTGGTGGCGCTGCCCGAAGACATGCTGACCGAAGCCGCCACGGTGGCCGATGCGCTGCCCTACCAGGTCACGGAAACACACCCTGGCCCAGCGCAGATGGCCGAACTTGCACAGCGCTTGAAAGACGCGCACCAGCCCGTGGCCATCCTGGGCGGTAGCCGCTGGTCCGAGCAGGCGGTGCAAGAGTTTGTGGCGTTTGCCCAGGCTTGGTCGCTGCCGGTGTACTGCTCGTTCCGTCGGCAAATGCTGTTCCCAGCCAACCACGCGTGCTATGGCGGCGACCTGGGCCTGGGCGTGAACCCGCGCCTGCTGGCACGCATCCGTGCGTCGGACCTAGTGCTGGTGGTGGGCGGGCGGTTGTCAGAGATCCCGTCGCAGAGTTACGAGTTGTTTGCCATCCCCAACCCCGCACAGCCGCTGGTGCATGTGCATGCCGATGCGGATGAACTGGGCAAGCTGTACCGCCCGGCGCAGGCCATCCATGCCACGCCCCAGGCCTTTACTGCGGCGCTGGCCAGCGTGCGCCCCGCAGCGCCGGTGGCCTGGCAGGCCCATGCCGAAATGGCGCGGTCTGAATACGTGCTGTGGAGCGATACCAACCCCATCCAGATCCCTGGCGAACTGCAGATGGGCCAGGTCATGCAGCACCTCAAATCCACGCTGCCCGCCAACACCATCTTCTGCAACGGTGCGGGCAACTTTGCCACCTGGGTGCACCGCTTCTGGCCGTTCACCACCTACGCCAGCCAGTTGGCGCCCACCAGTGGCTCCATGGGCTACGGCCTGCCAGCGGGCGTGGGCGCCAAGCGCCTGTGGCCGCAGCGCGAGGTGGTGGTGTTTGCGGGCGATGGCGACTTTTTGATGCACGGGCAAGAGTTTGCGACCGCCGTGCAATACAGCCTGCCCATCATCGCGGTGCTGCTGGACAACGCCATGTACGGCACCATCCGCATGCACCAGGAGCGCGAGTATCCGGGCCGCGTGAGCGCCACGCAACTGAAGAACCCTGACTTCAAGGCCTACGCCCAGGCCTTTGGCGGCCACGGCGAACGCGTGGAGCGCACCGAAGACTTTGCCCCCGCCTTGGCCCGCGCGCGTGCCAGTGGCTTGCCCAGCGTGCTGCACTGTTTGATCGACCCCGAGGCGATCACGCCCACGGGTACGTTGCAGGGGATTCGCAGCGCGGCGATGGCGAAGCAGTGAGGCTCTGAGTAAGTGGTTTATTCATAGAGTTTGCTTTTTTACTTCAAATGAGTAATCTATGAATTATTTGGCGACTTGGTCAGTGGGTTTGCTCCTGCTACTTTCGGTGTCGGAAAATTATTCATAGATTTCCATAAAACGCTAAAAAAGCTACTATCTATGAATGCCAAGACAAAACACCAGTCCGACTGACTACCCCCAGGCCGTCCTGCAGCAGATTGAGTTGCTGGGGCAGAACATCGCCATCGCCCGCAAGCGGCGTGGCGAATCGCAGGCGCAATGGGCGCGGCGGTTGGGGGTGTCGCAGCCGACCATGGCGCGCATTGAGCGGGGCGATCCTTCGGTGGCCATGGCCTCGTATGTGATGTGCATGTGGCTGGTCAACCCGGCCGTAGTGGTGGCGGACCTGGTGGCGCCGCAGAGCGACCATGCGGCGCTCGAGCGCGAGGTGACCCGAGTGCGGGGCGCGCGCAAGCCCGCACCGCCGGTCGCAAAGCGCACGGCGGCCGCCGCAGCCGTGCCTTCTCCTGCGGCCAAGGCGGCCAACAACACGGCAGCAGGCCTGGCTGCGTTGCTGCACCCGGCCGCAAAGGTTTCGACATGACCGGTGCAGTCACCCCGCACAACTACGTGCCGCAAGACCAGCTCTACGCATGGGCTCTGGTGAACCCTGCGCAGCCCATGCTGGTGGGCGAGCTGCGCCTGTCGCAGCTGGTGGCCGACTGCGCCACGTTTGCCTATGTCCCGCAGTGGTGGAACTTTGCGCTGAGCGAAGACCTGCCGCTGGTGCAGGGCCAGGAGTTCACTGCGGGCGAGCGCGGCAGTGCGCCCGGCGCCATCGACGATGCGCGGCCCGACCGCTGGGGCGAGCGCATCATCCGCCACGTGGACCGGCCCGCGCGCCTGTCCATTCTGGAAATGCTGCTATTTGCGGGCGATGACCGGTTTGGTGCTTTGGGCGTGTCGGTGTCGGCAGACCAATACATTCCGCGCCAGCTGGGGCCGTATCCGCAGTTGCGCGACTTGGTACAGCTCAGCGCCGCCATGGAAGACCTGCAGACCCAGGCCCCGGTGACGGCTGCCATGCAGAGGCTGATCCAGCCCGGTGTGACGCTGGGCGGCGCACGGCCCAAGGCTCTGCTGCAAACCGATGGCGGGGCATGTGTCATCAAGTTCAGCGAGCTGGATGACGCGGTGGATACGCCCCTGGTGGAACACGCCACCATGACCCTGGCCGCCAAGGCTGGCATCCGCGTGGCGGCCACGGGCGTGTTGCCCATCCCTGCACGCCACGGCAAGGCGCGCCACGCACTGACCATTGAGCGCTTTGACCGCGTAGGTGACTACCGCCTGCATTGTCTGTCGGCCCGCACCGTGCTGCGCGCCGCGCGTTTGCCCGAGAGCTACAGCGCTCTGGCCACGGTGCTGTTGCGCCTGGGCCACCCCGACCGACAGCGCGAACAGCGCGAGGAGCTGTTCCAGCGCATGGTGTTCAACATCCTCATGGACAACACCGACGACCACGAGCGCAACCACAGCCTGCGCCTGGGGCTGGACGGCTACTACGAGTTGACCCCTGCGTACGATGTGGTGCCCACGCTGCAGAACCTGGGTTACCAGGCGATGTCAGTGGGCAAGGCGGGGGCGGAGTCCAGCCTGGACAACGCGCTCACGGAGCTCAACGAATTTGGCATTCGCCGAGACCGTGCCATGGAACTGATCCGGCAGGTGGCGCGTGTCGTGGATGGCTGGCAAGCCCATTTTGCGCAGCAGGGCGTGTGCCGCGCTGATATGGAGCTGCTGCATGCCAGCATCGACCGGGATGCGTTGCGCACGCAAAGGATGGCGTTTCTCTGAAAGGGAACAGGTGCGCGACTGGCAGCAGCCTGTCACAACGCCCAGCACAATAACGACCGTGACCGTTCCTGACCCTGACACTGCTGCAAACAGCCCGGCTGCCCCGGCCCAGCCCGAAGGCAAGCTGCGCCGCATCGCCCACCTCGACATGGACGCCTTTTTTGCATCCGTCGAGCTGCTGCGCTACCCGCAGCTCAAGGGCCTGCCGGTGGTGATTGGGGGCGGGCGGCGCAAGGTGGATGAACTGCTGCTGCAAAGCCCGGATGGTTCAGGCCTGCGTGAGCCCTGCTTCATCCCGGTGGAGGACTTCCCGCTGCTCAAGGACTACGTGGGCCGGGGCGTGATCACCACCGCCACCTACCCCGCGCGGCAGTTTGGCGTGGGGTCGGCCATGGGCATGATGAAGGCCGCCAAGCTGTGCCCGCAGGCCATCGTGTTGCCGGTGGATTTTGACGAGGTGCGGCGGTTTTCTCGGCTGTTCAAAACCACCATCATGGACATCGCACCGGTGATGCAGGACCGAGGGGTGGACGAGGTGTACATCGACTTCACCGATGTGCCCGGCGGGCAGCGCGAAGGGGGCCGGGTGCTGGCCCGGCTGATCCAGAAGAGCATCTTTGACGTGACCGGGCTGACCTGCTCCATCGGCGTGGCGCCCAACCGGCTGCTGGCCAAAATGGCGAGCGAGTTCAACAAGCCCAACGGGATTTCCATCGTTTACGAGGACGACCTGCAGACGAAGATCTGGCCCTTGAATGTGCGCAAGATCAACGGCATTGGCCCCAAGGCGGGCGAGAAGCTGGCGGGGCTGGGCATCCACACCATTGGCGAGCTGGCCGCGCAAGACCCGCAGTGGCTGATTGCGCGCTTTGGCAAATCGAGCGGCGCCTGGATGCACCGCGTGGCCTGGGGCCGCGACGACAGCCCGGTGGTGACCGAGAGCGAGCCGGTGAGCATGAGCCGCGAGACGACCTTCGACCGCGACCTGCACGCCGTGCGCGACAGGGCAGAGCTGTCCGCCATCTTCACCGACCTGTGCGAGCGCGTGGCGGGCGACCTGCAGCGCAAGGGTTATGTGGGCAAGACCATCGGCATCAAGCTGCGCTACGACGACTTCCGAATCGCCACGCGCGACCAGACGCTGAATCGCTACACCCAGGACGCAGCCACCATCCGCCGCACGGCGGGCCTGTGCCTCAAGCGCGTGCCGCTGGACCAGAAGCTGCGTTTGCTGGGCGTGCGCGTGGGCACGCTGGAACGGGTGGGCGACGTGTCGGAGGGTCCACCAGAGCCGCGCGCGAGCCGGGTGCGCGAAGCCGATCCCCATACCCGCCCGCTTTTTTAGTGAGTCGGTCTCTTTGAACTTCAAAAACCCGGTCGGGCTGAGCCCTTCGACAGGCTCAGGACAGGCTTGTCGAAGCCTCGCGCGGCGCTTCGATAAGCTCAGCGTGAACGGCTTCAGATGAGTGGATGCCGACTCAGTAACGGCCGCCAGCAAGACTACTGCCGCGCCGTGCGCACGTTGCGTGGCAGGCCCTGCGGGTGGCTGGTGCGCAGCGGGTTGATGTCGAGGCCGCCGCGGCGCGTGTAGCGTGCGTACACCGTCAGCTTGATGGGTTTGCAGCGCGTCCACAGGTCCATGAAGATGCGCTCCACGCACTGCTCGTGAAACTCGTTGTGGTTGCGAAAGCTCACCAGGTATTGCAGCAACCCTTCCTGATCGATCTGCGGGCCGCTGTAGCTGATCTGCACGCTGCCCCAGTCCGGTTGGCCGGTGACCAGGCAGTTGCTTTTGAGCAGGTTGCTGGTCAGCACCTCGGTCACCGGTGTCTGGTCAAACTGCGCGGTCAGCAGCCCCGGCGCTGGCTGGTATTGCGTGCATTCCACGTCCAGCCGGTCCAGGCTCAGACCGTCGAGTTCATGCACGGACTCCTGGTCGAACAGGTCGGGGCTGATCAGTTTGACGCCCACGGTGGCAGGGTGTTCTGCGCCGCGCCACACGGCTTCGCTGATGTCGGCACGGATGCGCGCCTGCACCTCGGCCGCATCGGCAAAACGGGTGTTGTTGAAGCTGTTGAGGTACAGCTTGAACGACTTGCTCTCGACGATGTTGGGGGTCTCGCAGGGCACGGTGATGTGCGCCAGCGCCACCTGCGGCTTGCCGCGCGCATTCAGCCACGACAGTTCGAACGCCGTCCACAGGTCGGCCCCGAAAAAAGGCGCAGCACCGGTGACGCCGATCTCGGCCCGCTTGGCCTGGCGGGGAATAGGGAAGAGCAGCGAGGCGTCGTATTGGTCGATATAGGCCGATGCCTTGCCGAGTTGGGATTGTTCTGGCGTGTTCATGGCCGGTCTGAGGATGGTGTTGCTATGTAAATAATAGCTGCTAGCGCTTATGGAATAAGCGCTAGGGCCTGTTTTTGCTTATATTTTCCGTCTGGCTTGCAAAGCGACGTCTTACTTGAACTCACGCTCGCGCAGCCACTTGGTGGCGATCCACTTGTCCCCCGCGATCACGGGAGCGCCGCCGTGCAAGGTTTTGGTGGACGGGTGGGGGCGCTCGTAACTGAAGAACACGGCGTTGCCGCGCTGCGGCGCCACTTCGACATGCACATCCGGGAACGTGGTACCACCGCCTTTTTTGGGGGTGTTCAGGTACATCACCAGCGTGCCCACACGCTGCCCGCCGCGTTTGACGATGCTGGGGGTGCCGGGCTCGGCGGGGTCGAAGTAGTCGTAATGCGGCTTGTACTCGGCGCCGGGGCGGTAGTGCAGCACCTGCAAGCCTTCGCCGTTTTCAATGGGCCAGTTGAGCAGGCGGGCAATGCGTTCTTCAATGCGCTGAATCAACGGGGTCTGACCGCGCTGAAAGAACATGCCGTCACTGGTGCGGTCGGCGTTGATCTCTTCGCCCCCCGTCTTGGTGGCGACGGTGAGGGACCGGGCCAGGCGTGGTTCGGCGTCGGCAATCAGGGCGTCGCATTCGTCGGGCGACAGCAGGTTGCCAAACACCACGATGCGCGGCTGCGCAATGGCCAGCAACACGCTCACGCTGCGGTCGCCGCAGTCGACCTGGGCGGGAGACTCGTCGAGCAAGGGTTCGGGCACGGGCACGGCGGCGGGCTGGCCTTGTTGCACGGCCAGCTCGTTGAGGTGGTCTTGCAGCGTGACTTCGAGCGCATCGGCGGCCACGTCTTCGTTCCAGCCAGCGTCGCGCATGGACTGCAGCACCACAGGCGCTTCGTAGCCAGCCTGCGCCTGCTCGATGATCCAGCGGCGCAGTTCGGGCGTGATGACCTGCCGCGCAGCGCTGGCGCGCTCGGTGGTCAGGGTGCTGTCCAGTGGCTGTTCAGAGCGCGATGCCATGGCGGTCCTTCAACGTCGATGGGTTGCAAGTCTGGTGGCGGTGCTTGTTGCTCAGGCGGCGGCCGTCTTGCGACGGTACACCAGCCGTTCGGGGGTTGATGATGCCGGTGCAAAGGCGTAGCCGTCCAGATCAAATCCCTCCAGTTGGCGGGGTGTGGCGATGCGGTGCGTGATGGCATAGCGCGCCATCAGGCCGCGGGCGCGTTTGGCATGAAAGCTGATGATCTTGTACGCGCCGCCCTTCCAGTCTTCGAACACGCAGTCAATGACGCGCGCTTTGAGGGCTTTGCGGTCCACCGCCTTGAAGTATTCCTGCGACGCAAGGTTGACCAGCACGGGCGTGGTGTCGGCACGCAGGCGGGTGTTGAGGTGTTCGGCAATCTGGGCGCCCCAGTATTGGTACAGATTGCTGCCCGCATCGGTCGTCAGGCGCGTGCCCATTTCCAGGCGGTAGGGCTGCATGCGGTCCAGCGGCCGCAGCACGCCGTACAGCCCGCTGAGGATGGCCACGTGGCTCTGCGCCCACTCCAGGTCTTGGGTGTCCAGCGTGCGCGCGTTCAGGCCTTCATACACATCCCCGTTGAAAGCCAGCAGCGCCTGGCGCGAGTTGGTGGCCGTGAATCGGGGTCGCCAGGCCTGGTAGCGCGCCACGTTGAGCGCTGCGAGCTTGTCGCTCAGGTCCATCAGCGCAGCAATGTTTTGGGGTGACTGGGTGCGCAGCACGTCGATGAGCGCTGCGGATTGCGCCACGAACGAGGGCGTGGTGTGGGGCAAGCCTTCGGGCAGCGGTGTGTCGTAGTCGAGCGATTTGGCGGGGGACAGCAGGAGCAGCATGGGGTGGGGCCGGAGGGTCCGTGGATCTGGGAGGGTAAAGCAAGCGGTGGTCTGCAGCGATCGTCTGAACGAGGACACGTGCTGTGCAGAACATCGCGGAGGGCTGCGCGAGGGGGCGACCCAAAATGGTACCTGCTGAAAAGCCGTCTGGTGTTTTTAGCGGGTCGGTGGGGGTTATCGCCTGCGCTGCGCCCGGATGCTTTTTGGCAGGCCCCAATGAAAGAAGGCGGCCTGGGCCGCCTTCTAGGGGAGAGCGCCGCAGCCAAAGCTGCGGGCTCGAGGCAGGCATCAAGCCGCCGGTGGCTGCTCAAAAGGCAGGGTCATGGCCGACAGGTCGCGGCGGGTTTCCACCAGAACCAGCGGGCCGTCGTCCACAGCCACGGCGGGTGGGCGCTCGCGTGGCACGCGGATGAGTTGTGGCTCGGCCGCAATGGCTGCTTGCACAGCAGCGATCTTGTCCGCGTCGGAGTTCACCCATTGCAGGCCCGACGTGGCTGCCACTTGCTGCAGCGCGTCGATGGGCAGCGTGAACGCCTGAACCCGTGGCATGCCGGTGGTGGCCGGAGCTGCCACAACGGGCGCAGGTGCGGGCGCACGAGCGACAGGGGCTGCAGCGACCGGGGCAGGGGCCGCAGTCACCACAGGGGCCGGTGCGGGTGCCGCAACAACGGGGGCTGCTGGAGCCACTGGAGCTGCTGGAGCAACAGGGCTGGCAACGGCGGGTGCCGGTGCTAAGGCTGCCGTCATTGGCGCCGCCACAGGGGCGGGTGCTGCCACTGCGGGCGCAGCGTCTGCCGACGGGGCGGGTGCGCTGAAGTAGCTGCGGCGTGGCGCCTCGTCCTGCGCTGCGGCTGGTTCGGCCTGCGCACCAGCAGCGGGATCGAAATCCATCATCGCGGGCGCTGCTGCTGCAGTGGTTGCGGCGTCGGCATTGCCGTTGTCGCGGGGGCCGCGTTCGCCACGCTCGCGGCGGTCACGGCCGTAGCGGTCGCGTGAACGGCGTTCGCGGCGCTGTTGCTCTTCGGTGGCGGGTGCCTCGTTGCCGGTCAGGTCCAGGTCGGGCAGGGTGGCCAGCGGGGCTGTGTCCACAAAGTCACCGGGTACCGCGGCTGCGGTGGGCACCGCCATGGCGTTTTCCTGGCCTTCTGCCGCACGGGGTGCGCGCTCGCCACGGTCACCGCGTTCGCCGCGGTTGCCACGATCACCACGGTCACGGCGGGGGCCGCGCTCACGGGGGGGTTGTGCGCCGGGTGCGCCGTCAGGACCATTGCCGTTCGGGCCTTCCACCTGCGCTTGCGCGGGGGTGGTGTCACCGTTCAGGCCAGCGGCCTGGTTGCGGGGCTCCGCATCGCGGCGGGGGCGGTTGCCGTCACGGCCATTGCGTCCTTCGCGACCTTGCTGGGCTTCACGGCCTTCGCGTGCTTCGCCTTCGGGGCGATTTCCGTCGCGAGGAGGGCGGTTTTCAGCGTCGCGCGGTCCGCGGCCTTCGGCCGGGCGTTCGCCACGGCGGCCACGGCCTTCGTTGGCACCTTCACGGTTGCCGTCGCGGGGGCCCGCGTCGCGCTGTGGTTGCCCGTCACGGTTGCCGTCGCGGTTTCCATCCCGGTTGCCACCACGCCCGCCACGGCCACCACGGCCTTCGCTATTGCGGCCATCACGACGGGGTTCGCCGCGGCCTGTGGTTTCAGGCGCAGGGGCGGGGGCTGGCGCTGCCACGGTTGCGGGGGCAGCCGGGGTATCACCAAATCCGAACAGGCTCTTGAGCCAGGCAAAGAAGCCTTGCTCTTGCGGTGCTGCTGCCGCCGGTGCCGGTGCGGCCACAGGGGCTGATGCTGGAGCCGTGGCTGCCGCAGTGCGCTGGCCGCCACGGGGTGGGCGGGCGCCGCCTTCAGGACGGGGCTCGCGCGGTTCGGCGATGGGCGCGGGTGCGTCGGGCAGCACCCCCTTGATCACGGGGGTCTGCTTGTTCGTGGGCTCTTGCGAGCGGCGCGTCACGGCGGTGGGGTCTTCCACTTCTTCGGCGAGCTTGTAGCTGGCTTCGATGTGGTCCAGGCGCGGGTCGTCGTGCTTGAGGCGTTCCAGGCGGTAGTTGGGGGTTTCCAGCGTCTTGTTGGGAACCATCAACACGGCCACGCGCTGCTTGAGTTCGATCTTGGCGATCTCGGTGCGCTTTTCGTTGAGCAGGAACGATGCCACTTCCACCGGCACCTGGCAGTGCACGGCAGCCGTGTTGTCCTTCATGGACTCTTCCTGGATGATGCGCAGGATCTGCAGCGCCGAGGACTCGGTGTCGCGGATGTGGCCCGAGCCGCCGCAACGTGGGCAGGGGATGGACGAACCTTCGCTCAAGGCGGGCTTCAGGCGCTGGCGGCTCATTTCCATGAGGCCGAACTTGCTGATGGTGCCGAACTGCACGCGGGCGCGGTCCTGGCGCAGCGCGTCGCGCAGGCGGTTTTCCACTTCGCGGCGGTTCTTGCTCTCCTCCATGTCGATGAAGTCGATCACGATCAGGCCGCCCAGGTCGCGCAGGCGCATCTGGCGCGCCACTTCGTCGGCGGCTTCCAGGTTGGTGCGGGTGGCAGTTTCCTCAATGTCGCCGCCCTTGATGGCGCGGGCCGAGTTCACGTCCACGCTGACCAGCGCTTCGGTGTGGTCGATCACGATGGCGCCGCCCGAGGGCAGTTGCACGGTGCGGGCGTAGGCCGATTCGATCTGGTGCTCGATCTGGAAGCGGCTGAACAGGGCGGCGTCGTCGCGGTAGCGCTTCACGCGGGCGGCATGCTCGGGCATGACGTGCGCCATGAACTGCTGCGCCTGTTCGTAGATGTCGTCGGTATCGATGAGGATGTCACCGATGTCGTTGTTGAAGTAGTCGCGGATCGCGCGGATCACGAGGCTCGATTCCTGATAGATCAGGAACGCGCCCTTGCCGCCCTTGCCAGCGCCGTCAATGGCGGTCCAGAGCTTGAGCAGGTAGTTCAAGTCCCACTGCAGCTCGGGCGCGGTGCGGCCGATGCCGGCGGTGCGCGCGATGATGGACATGCCGTTGGGGTATTCCAACTGGTCCATCGCCTCCTTGAGCTCGGCGCGGTCCTCGCCCTCGATGCGGCGCGAAACGCCACCGCCACGGGGGTTGTTGGGCATCAGCACCACATAGCGACCGGCCAGCGAGACGAAGGTGGTCAGCGCTGCGCCCTTGTTGCCGCGCTCTTCTTTTTCGACCTGAACCAGCAGTTCCTGGCCTTCACGGATCACTTCATTGATGCGGGCCTGGTTGGGCGAAACACCGGGTGCGAAGTAGCTGCGCGAGATTTCCTTGAACGGCAGGAAGCCGTGGCGGTCTTCGCCGTAGTCGACGAAGCAGGCTTCCAGCGAGGGCTCGACGCGCGTGACGACGGCCTTGTAGATGTTGCCCTTGCGCTGTTCACGCCCTTCGATTTCGATTTCGTAGTCGAGGAGCTTTTGTCCGTCGACGATGGCCAGGCGCCGTTCTTCAGGCTGCGTGGCGTTGATGAGCATCCGCTTCATGATGCGATTCCTTCTTGTGTTTCGCGGTGGGCAGCGGCGCAGCCAACACGGCTGCAGCGGGCTGCCACCCGCAGTTCCAAACCAATAACAAGCTCTACAGGAGCTGTGAATGCCTGGACTGACGCATCGAAACGAAGGGAATTGCCGGGAATGCCAAAGGTCTGCCGAGCGCTAGCGCAGCAGTGAAAGGCAGGGGCGCGTGGATGGGGGCGAGTGAGAGTGGCGCAGTGCTGCTATTGAAAAAATAGCTGTTTGCGCTTGCTGGTCGGGCGCTGGAGCCGGATTGGAACGCGCAGCCGGGGGCAACAGCCACCGCCACAAGGTCACCAACCATGCCATCAACAACCACATGCTCGCTTCGATCCGCTGGCAGACCGCTCCCGGGTAGGGTGCATCTGCCAGCTTGGGGGATTCCGTATCAGTGTTTCAATCTGTCAGCCCGCCGCACGGCATACAGGCCACCACAGGCATCTGACCTGCAATCTGCGTGTACGACGCCCGTTGGCATCGACCTTCCTACGCCAATGCAAGGGTTGTGTGGACTAAACTCCAGACAAATCAACCACTTACACAGCAACGCGCAGGTGAAACACATTATAGGGGGCAAACCGCCATCCGACCCCGCCCTGGCTTCCAATCCCCCGGCAGCCCGGCTCGTCGAGGTCGATGAGGACTCTGCAGGCCAGCGGCTTGATAACTTTTTGATACGCCACTTGAAAGGTGTGCCCAAAACGCACGTCTACCGCATCATCCGCAGCGGCGAGGTGCGCATCAACAAAGGCCGCGTGAGCGCCGACACCCGCGTAGCGGCGGGCGACGTGGTGCGCCTGCCGCCCGTGCGCATCTCCGACAAGGTCGCCGAAAAGGCCGAGCGCCCCGCGCCAGCACGCGAATTTCCGATCCTGCTGGAAGATGAACACCTGATCGCCATTGACAAGCCCGCGGGCGTGGCGGTGCATGGCGGCAGCGGCGTGAGTTTTGGCGTGATCGAACAACTGCGGCAGGCCCGTCCGCAATCGAAATTCCTGGAACTGGTGCACCGGCTCGATCGAGACACCTCGGGCATCCTGCTGGTCGCCAAGAAACGGTCAGCGCTCACTCACTTGCAGGACCAGTTCCGCGAAAGAGAAACTGGCAAGACCTATCTGGCGCTGGTCACGGGCGCCTGGCCTGCCAACAAAAAGGTCATCGACCTGCCGTTGCACAAATACCTGCAGGCCGACGGCGAGCGTCGCGTGCGAGTGACCACGGCCGACGACCCGGACGGCATGCGCTCCATCACACTCGTCAAGGTGCGCAACTCCATACCCGCGCGCATGGCGCTGGGCCTGCCTGCCATGTCGCTGCTGGAGGTCACGATCAAAACCGGCCGCACCCACCAGATCCGGGTGCACCTGGCCAGCCAGGGGCAGCCAATAGTGGGAGATGACAAGTACGGCGACTTTGAACTGAACAAGCGCCTGCTGAAGCAGGGGATGAAGCGCATGTTCTTGCATGCCTGGCGGTTACAGTTCAACCACCCCGCCTCCGGGGAGCGTGTGGCGTTGAATGCCGAATTGCCCCCCGAGCTGAGCGATTTTGTCTCTCCAGCCCCCTAACGCGCGAACGACTTCATGCCTGCCAAAACCTCCCGCCCGCGCCGTTTCGACCTCATCGCCTTTGACTGGGATGGCACCTTGTTTGACTCCACCGCCATCATCGTGCGCTGCATCCAGGCCGCGGTGCGCGACGTGGGTGGCACCGTGCCCACCGACAAAGAAGCTTCGTATGTGATTGGCATGGCACTCACGCAGGCGCTGGCCCACGCCGCCCCGGATGTGCCGCCTGAAAAGTACAACGACCTCGGCAACCGCTACCGCTTTCACTACGTCCAGCACCAAGACGACCTGAGCCTGTTCGAGGGCGTCCTGCCACTTTTGAATGATCTGCGCGAACGTGGTCACCTGCTTACCGTGGCGACGGGTAAAAGTCGGCGTGGGCTGGATGAGGCCCTGCACTCGGTGGATTTGCGCGGCGTGTTTGATGGGTCGCGCACCGCGGACCAGACCGCGGGCAAGCCCCACCCGCTCATGCTGCAGGAATTGATGGCCGAGTTCGATGTCGCGCCCGAACGCCTTTTGATGATTGGCGACACCACCCACGACCTGCAAATGGCGGTCAACGCAGGCTGTGCGAGCGTTGGTGTCAGCTACGGCGCCCATGAACCTGACGTGTTCCATGCGTTGAACCCGCTGCATGTCGCGCACTCGGTGCGTGAGTTGCATGACTGGCTGCTGCTGAACGCCTGAACACAGCACTGCAGTCCATCCTTCAACGCCCATGACGACCGAGCCCGAGCAAACCCTCGCACTGTGCAACAGCGGCGATTTGGTCGACAGCGGCCCGGCGGTTCCGTTCGATGTGCGGTACGCGGGGCAGACCTGCCGCGCCTTCGCCATTCGTTACCGAGGGCTGCCCCACGCCTATCTGAACCGCTGCACCCATGTGGCCATGGAGATGGACTATCAGCCCGACCGGTTTTTTGACGACTCGGGACAGTGGCTGCTGTGCGCCACCCATGGAGCGGCCTATTTGCCCGACACCGGGCAATGTGCCGGCGGGCCGTGCCGCGGCGGGCTGGTAAAGATTTTTTTGTCGGAAACCGATGGTGTGGTGCACTGGCATACTGCGCACCACCTGCAACCCGCCGAGTTCTAGTGCAGTGTTTCACGCTTCATGGCACAAGTAAAAAGGATGGATTTTTGGATCTGGCAAGGCGCGAACCGGAGCGATACCGGGTGTATCGCGAGGATTTGCAACGCTGCCAGAGGCGAAAAGACGCCTTTTATGTGCCAGATAGCGGGAAACACTGCACTATGCAAATCTGGATGAATGACCTTTACGCGCTGACGCCTGCGTCCGCACAGCGCCAGGACGCATGACATGACCGATCCCCAACAACCCGGTTCCTCGGGTTTTGACCCCAAAAGCAATCCCGCGCCCGACTTGTGGGCGCAAGCAGCTACAAATTCAGGAGCATCTGTGAGCGATTCACCGCGTGAACCCGGTTGGGAGCGTGCCACGCTGGAAAAGCTGGCCTTCTCCGCACTCAATGAGCAACGCAGCGCCCGCCGCTGGAAAATTTTCTTCCGACTGGCCTGGCTGGTTCTGATCGCTGCCGTGGTGTTTACCGCGCTGCGCCAGGCGTCGCCCAGCACCAGCAAAAGCTCCCCGCACACGGCTGTGGTGGACATCAAAGGCGAAATCGCTTCGGGTGCTGAGGCCAGCGCCGAGTTTGTGGTGGCCGCCATGCGCAGCGCGCTCGAAGACGAAGGCTCGCAAGCCCTGGTGCTGCTGATCAATTCGCCCGGTGGCAGCCCGGTGCAGGCGGGCATCATCAACGACGAGATCATTCGCCTGAAGGCCAAACACAACAAGCCTATCTACGCCGTGGTGGAAGAAACCTGCGCCTCCGCTGCGTACTACATCGCCGCCGCGGCTGACGATATCTATGTGGACAAGGCCAGCATTGTGGGCAGCATCGGCGTGCTCATGGACGGGTTTGGCTTCACCGGCACCATGGAAAAGCTCGGCGTGGAACGCCGCTTGCTGACAGCGGGCGAGAACAAGGGCTTCCTCGACCCCTTCAGCCCGCAGACCGAAAAGCAACGCGCTTATGCGCAAACCATGCTCGACCAGATCCACCAGCAGTTCATTGCGGTGGTCAAGGCGGGCCGGGGTGATCGGCTGAAAACCACGCCAGACACCTTCAGTGGCTTGTTCTGGACGGGTCAACAGGCGGTCGAAATGGGTCTGGCCGACAAGCTCGGCAACCTGGACTACGTGGCGCGCGAGGTGGTGAAGGCCGAGGACATCATCGACTACACCCGCCGCGACAACGTGGCAGAGCGTCTGGTCAAGCGCTTTGGTGCCGCCATGGGCGTAGGGGCGGTCAAGTCACTGTCCGGGGCGGGCCCCCAGCTGCGCTGAGGTGGCTCTGGCGGCCACGTCGGCCATCAGGTTACCGACTTCGCGCAGCTAAATAGTGGTCAAATTGGCCTCTAGCGCTTATTCCATAAGCGCTAGTAGCTATCAAAAATATAGTAATCGCCAGGAGTGTTGTGGCTTAGCGCCCCAAGGCGAAAACGACCGGGGTGCGGTTGTCTGGCGGTGCAGGTTGCTGCCGCCATTGGTGCACCAGCTTGCTGTGAACGCGGGCAGAGGGCAGCGTCAACCCACTGGCCAATGCCAGCCGGGTCTGGGGCTGTAGTGTCTGCACCAGCGCTTGCCACAGCGCCGCGTTGCGGTACGGGGTCTCAATAAAAAGCTGCGTCTGCCCGGTTTTGTGGGCCGTGGCCTCCAGCTCCTTGATGCGCTGCGTGCGCTCTTGTCCATCTTGCGGCAGATAGCCCACAAAGGCGAAGTTCTGCCCGTTCAGCCCGCTGGCCGCGAGTGCCAGCAGCAGTGAAACGGGGCCCACCAGCGGAACCACGGTGATGCCCAGGTCGTGTGCGGCACGCACAACCGACGAGCCCGGGTCGGCCACGGCGGGCATGCCGGCTTCGCTGACCAGACCGATGTCGTGCCCCGCCAGCGCGGCGGCGAGCAGCGGCCGGGCATCGAACGGGGCCGAGCCCTTGTCGCCGTGGTCCCCTTTTTTATGAACCTCGCGGGGCAGCTCTGTGATCTCTTGTTGCTGCAGCGGGGCCGCCAGGGGGTGCAGAGCGTCGATGCGTTTGAGGTAGGCGCGGGTGCTTTTGGCGTTCTCGCACACCCAGTGGGTCAGGCGGGCGGCCGTCTGCAGCGTGGCGGAGGGCAGGGCGTCTTGTAACGCGGCCTGGGTGTCGCACCCAAAGTCGAGCGGTGCGGGCACCAGGTACAGGCTGCCTTTGCTTTCGCCGTTGCCGTTGCTGGCGGTAGCGGTGGGTGCACCCATCATGGCAACACCAGTCCCGCAGCGCGCAGCATGCGGCAGGTGCGGATCAGGGGCAGGCCGATGAGGGCAGTGGGGTCATCGCTGTGGATCGCGTCCAGCAGCGCGATGCCGAGGCCCTCGCTTTTGGCGCTGCCAGCGCAGTCATACGGCTGCTCGGCCCGAAGGTAACGTTCGATTTCGTCGTCGGTCAGCGCCCGGAACTTCACTTCCACGGGCGCCAGGTCCACCTGCTCAAAGCCGGTGGCAAGGCACACCACAGCGACGGCGGTCTGGAACACCACGGTCTGGCCGCGCATCTGGCGCAGCTGTTGCACGGCACGTTCGTGGTGCCCCGGCTTGCCCAAAGGTTCGCCCGCAAGGTCTGCCACCTGGTCCGATCCGATCACCACCGCCTCGGGGTGTTGCTCCGCCACGGCGCGCGCCTTGGCCAGCGCCAAGCGCAAGGCCAGTGTGCGTGGGGCTTCGCCGGGCAAGGGTGTTTCGTCCACATCCGGGGCGGTGACGTCAAAAGGCAGGTTCAATCGCTGAAGCAATTCACGCCGGTAGCGCGAGGTAGAGCCCAATACCAGAGGGCGTTGCAGGGAGGGGGATTGATGCATGCGCCGATTCTCTTACACTGCGCCCATGACCAAGGAATTCTCCCCGTTGCGCCTCGACGTCAAAGCCTTCGCACAGGCGGGCGCGCGGCTGTCGGGACACGAATCACTTTTGAAGTACGAACGCCTGGCCCAGGAGGCCAAAGGCCTGCATCCCGACCTGCTGGTGGACTGGGAGGCGATGGGTGAGGTGCGCACCGCGCTGGGCGGTATCGGTCAGGTATGGCTGCGCATCAAGGTGCGGGCGAGTTTCCCCATGGAATGCCAGCGCTGCCTGACCCCTGTCGATGTGCCGCTGGAAGTGGAGCGAGAGTTCCGTTTTGTGGCGGACGAGGCCACGGCAGAGGCTTTGGACGACGAGAGCGAAGAAGACTTGCTTGCCATGAGCCGCGAGTTTGATCTGCACGAGCTGATCGAAGATGAACTGCTGATGGCCCTGCCTGTCGTGCCAAAACATGACGAATGTCCCACCTCGGTGCCGCTGGCATCGTCGGACGACGATTTCGAGGAAGCCAACGCTGAAAAGCCCAACCCCTTTGCCGCGTTGGCGTCGCTGCGCAAAGAAGACAAGGGCTAATCAGGCGGCCCAAAAATCATTTGGGTTATAATCGTGGGCTTCACGCGAACCCCATCGTGTCTTTTGGGCTGATCGCGTTTTTACCAACCTATTCCAGATCAGGAGCCATCATGGCCGTTCAGCAGAACAAAAAGTCCCCTTCCAAGCGCGGTATGCACCGCTCGCACAATGCTCTGGTGGTGCCAGGCATTGCTGTGGAACCCACTACCGGTGAAACGCACCTGCGTCACCACATCAGCCCCAACGGTTTTTACCGTGGCCGCCAGGTGCTGAAGAACAAGTCTGAAGCCTGACTTTCGCCCCATCCAAAGGCCCGTTGCTACTAAAAATGTAGCGCGGGCCTTTGTTTTGACCGTCGTATTCATCTTTCGGCCTGCCTGGCCGACCGGACAAGTCGCCCATGATCACACTGGCTGTTGACTGCATGGGGGGCGACCATGGCCCCCGCGTCACGCTCGCGGCGTGCCGCCAGTTTCTCGACCACCACCCTGACGCCCGTCTGCTGCTTGTCGGTCTGCCGGACAGCTTGCAGGCGTTTTCGCACGACCGTGCCACCATCGTTCCTGCCTCCGAAGTGGTGGCCATGGACGACCCTGTGGAAGTCGCCTTGCGCAAGAAGAAGGATTCTTCGATGCGTGTGGCGATTCAGCAGGTCAAGGATGGAACCGCGTCTGCGGCTGTCTCTGCCGGCAACACCGGCGCGTTGATGGCCATTGCCCGTTACTTGCTCAAGACGCTCGATGGTATTGACCGCCCGGCCATTGCCACGCAGTTGCCCAACGCCCAGGGTGGCGCCACGACCGTGCTGGACCTGGGAGCCAATGTGGATTGTTCGGCAGAGCATCTGCTGCAATTCGCCGTCATGGGTTCGGCTTTGGTGTCGGTCCTCAAAGATGTCGATGAGCCCACCGTAGGTCTGCTCAATATTGGCGAAGAGGTCATCAAAGGCAGCGAAGTCATCAAAAAAGCAGGTGAACTGCTTCGATCGGCTGCCAACTCCGGCGATTTGAATTTTTATGGAAATGTCGAAGGCAACGACATTTTTAAAGGAACCGTGGACATCGTGGTGTGTGACGGTTTTGTGGGCAACGTCGCGCTGAAAGCGAGCGAGGGTGTTGCATCGATGGTCATTGGTGGGTTGAAGGCAGAGTTTTCTCGCCACATCTTCACCAAAATGGCTGCGATCGTCGCCTATCCTGTTCTAAAAGCGCTGATGAGCCGCATGGATTACCGCCGCTACAACGGCGCGGCGCTTTTGGGTCTGCGCGGGCTGGTGTTCAAGAGCCACGGCTCGGCCGACGCCATGGCGTTCGAGCAGGCGTTGAACCGGGCGTATGATGCAGCCCGCAACAACTTGCTCGACCGTGTCCGGACCCGGATTGCGCATGCGGCGCCCCTTCTGGTGCCTGCAGATGCCCAGCCCAAGCCTGGCGTGGCGGCGACCACACACTAGATGAGACGCTATTCCCGCATTACCGGCACCGGCAGTTATCTGCCACCCCGCCGGTTAACCAACGCCGATCTGGTAGCCGAACTGGGCCAACGCGGCATCGAAACTTCGGACGAATGGATTGTGGAGCGCACGGGTATCCGGGCGCGCCACTTTGCAGCGCCTGACGTGACCAGCAGTGATCTGGGTTTGGAAGCTGCGCGCAATGCCTTGCAGGCGGCCGGGCTGCAGCCCACCGACATCGACCTGATCATTGTGGCCACGTCGACGCCGGACATGGTGTTCCCCTCGGTCGCTTGTATCTTGCAGAACAAACTGGGCGCCAATGGCTGCGCCGCATTTGACGTGCAAGCGGTGTGCAGTGGGTTTGTGTATGCCCTGTCGGTGGCGGATGCCATGATCCAGACGGGTGCTGCCAACCGTGCGCTGGTGATTGGCGCTGAAGTATTCAGCCGCATTCTGGATTTCAACGACCGCACCACCTGCGTGTTGTTCGGCGATGGGGCAGGCGCCGTGGTGCTGGAGGCCTCGGAGACGCCCGGCATTTTGTCGAGCGACCTCCATGCGGACGGTAAACACGTCGACATCCTCTGTGTGCCGGGCAATGTGTCGGGTGGGCAGGTGTTGGGCGATCCCGTGCTCAAGATGGATGGTCAGGCGGTTTTCAAGTTGGCGGTGGGCGTTCTGGAAAAAGCCGCCCATGCCGTTCTCGCCAAGGCGGGTCTGACCGAGGCGGATATTGACTGGCTGATTCCGCACCAGGCCAACATCCGCATCATGCAAAGCACGGCCCGTAAGCTGAAGATGTCCATGGACAAGGTGGTGGTCACGGTGGACCAACACGGCAACACCTCTGCGGCTTCCATCCCGCTGGCGCTCGACCATGCGGTTCGCACAGGCCAGGTCAAGAAGGGCGAAACGCTGCTCCTCGAAGGGGTGGGCGGTGGTTTCACTTGGGGTGCGGTGCTCCTGAAATTGTAGCTAGTAGCGCTTTATCCATAAGCGATAGAAGCTAATTTCATTCATATTTTGGATTTTTCATGAAGTCTTTTGCATTTGTCTTTCCGGGGCAGGGTTCCCAGTCGGTGGGCATGCTCGACGGTTGGGGCGACCACCCTGTGGTGGCGCAGACCCTGCAAGAAGCATCGGATGCCTTGGGTGAAGACATCGCCTTGTTGATCAAGGAAGGCCCGAAAGAAGCGCTCGCAATGACCACCAACACCCAGCCCGTGATGCTGGTGGCGGGCGTTGCCGCCTGGCGCGTCTGGCGCGCCGAGGGTGGCGCTGCGCCCGTGGCGTTGGCGGGTCATTCGCTCGGAGAATATTCGGCCCTGGTGGCGGCCGGTGTCCTCACGCTGGCGCAAGCGGCACCGCTGGTCCGCTTGCGCGCCGCTGCCATGCAGGAGGCGGTGCCAGCAGGCACGGGTGCGATGGCGGCGATTCGGGGCTTGGACGCATCCAAGGTGGTTGCCGGTTGTGCTGAAGCCCTGGCTTCTTTCGGAGCGGGATCGGTGGAGGTGGTGGAAGCCGTCAATTTCAACGACCCAGCGCAGACCGTGATTGCGGGCACCAAGGCAGGTGTCGATAAGGCCTGCGAAGTGCTGAAGGCTGCGGGCGCCAAGCGTGCACTGCTGCTGCCGGTTTCGGCGCCCTTCCACTCCAGCCTGATGAAGCCTGCGGCCGAAAAACTGCGCGTGGCGCTGGCCGAGGTCACGCTTGCCGTGCCCCAGATCCCTGTGGTGAACAATGTCGATGTCGCGGTGCAGCAAGATGGTGACGCGATTCGCGATGCGCTCTACCGCCAGGCTTTTGGCCCGGTGCGCTGGGTGGAGTGTGTGCATGCGCTGAAGGCGCGTGGTGTGACCCATATTGTTGAAAGTGGCCCTGGCAAGGTGCTGGCGGGCCTGACCAAACGCATTGACCCTGAGCTGGTCGGTGCTGCATTGTTTGACATGGCCACCTTGGCTGAAACCCGGGAGTTGTTGGCATGACGGATTCGACCCAGACGGCGCAAGTGGCGCTGGTTACCGGCGCATCGCGTGGCATTGGCGCTGCCATTGCCTTGGAGCTTGCAGCCCGTGGTTATCAGGTCGTGGGAACCGGCACCACGGACGAGGGTGCAGAGCGCATCACGAAGGCCCTGGCGGCCTATCCAGGCTGCCGTGGCGCCAACCTGAACGTGAATGACGGTGCCGCCATCGAGGCGCTCATTGACGCTATCGTCAAGCAGCAAGGGGGTTTGCACGTGGTGGTCAACAATGCGGGAATCACCCGCGACACCCTGGCCATGCGCATGAAGGACGATGATTGGGATGCGGTGCTGGACACCAACCTCAAAGCGGTTTTCAGGGTCAGCCGTGCGGCGATTCGTCCCATGATGAAACAGCGGTTTGGGCGCATCATCAGCATCACGAGTGTGGTGGGGGCCTCTGGCAACCCAGGGCAAGCCAACTACGCTGCCGCCAAGGCGGGTGTGGCGGGCATGACCCGTGCACTGGCCCGGGAGCTGGGCAGTCGAAACATCACCGTCAACTGCGTGGCGCCCGGTTTTATTGAGACGGACATGACGTCTGCGTTGCCGGAAGAACAGCAAAAAGCCCTCAATGCGCAGATCCCTTTGGGGCATATGGGCAAGCCTGAAGACATTGCTCATGCGGTCGCCTATCTGGCTTCGCGTGAGGCTGGCTATGTGACGGGGCAGGAGTTGCACGTCAATGGCGGCATGTACATGTAATTGAGACAAGTTAACGCCGGTTCATCCGGACGGCGGGCTGCTGAGGGGCTTCTCCTGAAGCGGCTAGAATCGCGGATTCATTTACAACCCCCAGAGGGAAACCATGAGCGATATCGAAGCACGCGTCAAAAAAATCATTGCCGAGCAACTCGGTGTGGAAGAGTCTCAAGTCACCAATGAAAAGGCCTTCGTGGCAGACCTCGGTGCCGACTCGCTCGACACCGTGGAACTGGTGATGGCACTGGAAGACGAATTCGGCATCGAGATCCCCGACGAAGACGCCGAAAAGATCACCACGGTGCAAAACGCCATCGACTACGCCAACACCCACCAGAAGGCCTGAGCGGCGCATTGCGCCTGACTCAAGCGATCAGCAAAAGGTTTTTTACGCATGAGCCGTCGTCGCGTTGTCGTGACCGGCCTGGGTTGCGTCAGCCCCGTGGGCAACACGGTGGCCGATTCCTGGGCCAATCTCCTTGCCGGCCAATCCGGCATTGATCTCATTACCAAGTTCGATGCGTCGAACTTTGCCTGCAAAATTGCAGGGGAGGTCAAAGGTCTTGACCTGGAGTCGTACATCAGCGCGAAGGATGCGCGCGCGATGGATGCCTTTATCCATTTCGGCATTGCCGCAGCTGCGCAGGCGGTGCAGGACGCTGGTTTGCCAACGGGTGAGGCTCTCAGCGACGAATTCGCAACACGCATTGCGTGTGTGATCGGCTCTGGAATCGGTGGCTTGCCGCTGATCGAAAACACCCATGCAGAGCTGGTCAGCCGCGGGCCTCGGCGTATCACGCCTTTTTTTGTGCCTGCATCCATCATCAATATGGTGGCTGGCCATGTGTCCATGCGTTTTGGCTTCAAAGGCCCTAATCTTGCGGTCGTGACGGCCTGTACAACAGGCCTGCACTGTATCGGTGAAGGCGGACGCATGATCGAATACGGAGACGCAGACGTGGTGGTGGCCGGTGGGACCGAGGCCACGGTTTCTCCGCTCGGCATTGGTGGCTTTGCTGCCATGCGTGCCTTGTCCACCCGCAACGACGACCCGAAAACCGCGTCTCGCCCCTGGGACAAGGACCGTGACGGTTTTGTGCTGGGCGAAGGGGCCGGGGTGATGGTGCTGGAAGAATACGAACACGCCAAAGCCCGTGGCGCCAAGATTTATGCCGAGCTCAGTGGTTTTGGCATGAGTGCTGACGCAGGCCACATGACCGCCCCCAGCATGGATGGCCCTCGTCGCGCCATGCTCAGTGCTTTGCGCAATGCGGGCTTGAATGCGGATCAGGTCGACTACCTGAACGCTCACGGCACTTCCACACCTTTGGGTGACCTTAACGAAACCAATGCGATCAAGGCGGCCTTGGGCGAGCATGCCTACAAGACCGTGATCAGTTCGACCAAATCGATGACCGGGCATTTGCTGGGTGGTGCGGGTGGAATTGAAAGTGTGTTCACCGTGCTGGCCCTGCACGAGCAGAAGATTCCCCCCACCATCAACCTGTTCAATCAGGATCCTGAGTGCGATCTGGACTACTGCGCCAACACAGCGCGGGACATGAAGATCGATGTCGCAGTCAAAAACAACTTCGGTTTTGGTGGCACCAACGGGACGTTGGTTTTCAAGCGCGTCTGACGGCACTGAACACTCCTGTTTTTCTGGCCCAGCCCGGGCTCTTTGTCGGCGTTCGACTTATTGTCGTCTCGCACGAGCTCTACAGGGGCGAGCTCCAACCTCGTTCGTTGCAGATGTGTGGCGTTGAATGAGCCGAGTGTCGCGGCAGCCGCCTTCTGTTTCTTATCCGCTCAGGCGCAGCGCCGCCTTTGCCGTGGTCTTGGTATCGCTGCTGGTCCTGGGTTTTTGCGCCTTGGCTGCTTGGTCCTTTCAAGGCGCCGGGACGGCCTCCCCTCCAAAATTTGTTGCTTGGATTTTCTGGTGCCTCGCCGGGGTTGGTGCTTTGCAGTGCTGGCGTGGCCAGTTTGTTGGTGCTCTGCATTGGGACGGGCTCCATTGGCATCTTTTAGATCCAGACCCGAAGGGCGTTCCGTGGGCACTTTCTGCGCCTCCCGAAGTCCTTCTGGACATGCAGACCCGCCTTTGGGTGTCTGTATTGCCCGCAGGGCGTAGCCGCATCTGGCTGTGGTTGGAGCGTTCGAGCCAGCCAGAGCGTTGGATGGACTTGCGCCGTGCGGTATATTCGCGCGCCAGACCGGGCGCTGACAACGCTGACGAAACCGCCCCGGCCAACAGCCGTGGGGTGTGAATCCCGAGTACCCATGACTGTAATTCCGCCTTCCCCTCCCGAAGACAGCGATCTCCAACTGGTGGAGCGCACGGTAGCGGGCGATCAGCGTGCCTACGAGTTACTTGTCATCAAATACCAGCGCCGCATCGAGCGACTTATCGGGCGGATGGTGCGTGACACCGACATCATTCCTGATATTGCGCAGGAGACGTTTATTCGGGCCTATCGCGCACTCCATCAGTTTCGGGGGGACGCGCAGTTTTATACCTGGCTGTACCGGATTGCTGTCAATACCGCAAAAAAGGCGCTGATGGACATGAAGCGCAATCCGGTGATTTCAGAGAATGCCCTGCGCGGCAATGACGATGATGATGAAACTTCCCGCCTTGGGCATGAACTAATCAGCGAAGAAACACCCGAAACCGTACTTGCAGCCCGAGAAATTGCGCAAGCCGTGAATGCGGCGATGGAGGCATTGCCCGACGATTTGCGCCAGGCTGTAACGTTACGCGAAATCGAAGGGCTGAGTTACGAGGAGATCGCTACCGCAATGGGTTGTCCCATCGGCACGGTGCGCTCCCGGATTTTCAGGGCACGCGAAGCTATCTCGGCACGCGTACGGCCTTTGCTTGAGAACCAGTCAGGCAAACGTTGGTGAGGTGATAGAAATGAATCAGGCTATATCAGGTAACGACGGGTCTTTGGATAACACCATGATGATCGATGAATTGAGTCAACGTGAACAGCTCTCGGCGCTGGCGGATGGTCAACTGCATGATGGAGAGTGGCGTGATGCCGTGTCTTTTGCTTGCGGTGATGAAGGGCGGTCGACCTGGGAGCTTTATCACTTGGTCGGGGATGTGTTGCGCTCGTCGGAACTAGCGCGGCCCGCAAATCTGGCGTTTATGGCCCGCTTGCGTGAGCAGATTGCGCAAGAAACTATTTCGCCGCGGCCTGCCGAGCCGTTGGTCGCTGTGGTTGCTGCTGCTGGCGTGGACCGGGCTGCCAATGCATCCGTTTTTCGGTGGAAGATGGTTGCTGGCGTTGCATCGCTGGCGGCTGTTGCCGCCATTGGGTGGACGTCGCTGGCCACGCTGCAGGGTACGGGTCAGGCGCCCGGGGGGCAATTGGCTTCCGCTCCGACGCGGTCGGTGGTGCCTGCAGCACCTGTGGTTGCGGTGGTTGACAGTGATGGTCAGCAAGTCATGCTTCGTGACCCCCGTCTCGATGAACTTCTGGCCGCACACAAGCAGTTCGGCAGCACCTCTGCATTGCAGATGCCCGCAGGATTCTTGCGCAACGCGACGTTCGAATCTCCGGGTCGCTGAGGTGGGCGCTGTTCTGGGCGGTTTCTGATGCTGAGAGCGGGTGATGGTTACTTTTGAACTGGTGAAAGAAATCCGCAGCCTGCCCCGTGGTGGCAACAAGCTTCTGTTTGCACTGGCGCTTGGGACCATTTGGATATCAGCGGCTGCTGCTGCGCCCGCCGCTGATGCGCCTGGTCAAGCCACGAGTCGAGTACCAACGGTCGAACGCGATGCGGCGCAGTGGATTGAACGGGTGCGCTTGGCGCCTTGCGCACGGGCGTACACCGGTACCTTCGTGGTGTTGTCGTCCGCAGGGGCGATGGCCAGCTCGCGAATATGGCATGCGTGTGATGGAGCGCAGCAACTGGAACGCGTGGAAGCGCTCAGTGGCACACCACGCACCGTTTTTCGACGCAATGATGAGGTGCGTACGTTCTTGCCCCAGTCTCGGGTGGTTCGCACGGATCAGCGTGAAGCCTCCGGCATTTTTCCACGGGTTCCGGTCGTCAGCGGTGCTTCGATTTCTCAGTTCTACGGGGTGCGCCTTTTAGGGCAAGAGCGGGTAGCGGGCCATGTAGCCGATGTTGTGTGGTTCAAGCCGCAAGACTCTCTGCGGTTCGGTTACCGGCTGTGGAGCGAGCGCGACACGGGACTGGTCGTCAAACTTCAAACGCTGGGCGGGGATGGCCGGGTGTTGGAGCAAGCCGCTTTTTCTGAGCTGGATTTGAATGCTTCGGTCCGCGCAGAACAATTGTCTCGGATGATGGACGCTACGGCGGGCTTCAAGGTGGTCGCTCCTGCTGTGGTCAACACCACCGCGCTGGCTGAAGGTTGGATCTTGCGCCAGCCGGTCGCGGGATTTATCGCGGTAAGTTGCCTTCGTCGTTCAGTCTCTGCGTCAGAAAGCGCTCCAAGCGTGCTGCAGTGTCTTTACTCGGATGGACTGGCTTCGATATCGCTGTTTTTTGAGTCCTTTGATTCGCAGCGCTATCCCGCGGAGCCTCAGGTGACCAGCATGGGGGCTACGCAATTGCTTGCGCAGCGTGTGCCGCCAGACACTTGGGTCACCGTGGTGGGGGAGGTGCCGCTTCAGACACTGCGTCTTTTTGCGGGTCAGCTTGAGCGCGCTCGCTGAGTTTCTGCCGCATCCCCTCACCGCGATTGTCGAGCGGGCCAAGCGCTATGGGAGATGGTCCGAATGGTCATCGGGCGGACGCTGTGCGTTTGGGAACCAAATCGCTGCACACTCTTCACATCACACACAGTTTGTTGACAGCCGTCGCTACAAATCATGAAAGGTCAATGATGCCAAAGTTTGTTTGGGATACGCTGCGCTCCGCGGCACTTGTCAGTGTTTTTGCCGGGGCATCCAGTCTGTTGGTGTTGCCGCATGGAGTCGCCAACGCGCAGCCGTCCGCCGTGGTGAGAGGGTTGCCCGACTTCACGGATTTGGTGGACCAGGTAGGTCCTTCTGTCGTCAACATCCGAACGGTAGAAAAAGCCGCCGCTCGTGGCAATGCCAACGGCATGGATGAAGAGATGTTGGAATTCTTCCGTCGTTTCGGCGTGCCCATTCCGAATGCACCCCGTCAGCAGCGGCCACAACGGCCGCAACAAGAGGAAGACCCCCAGCCGCGTGGCGTGGGATCGGGCTTCATTCTGACGGCCGATGGTTTTGTGATGACCAACGCCCATGTGGTTGACGGTGCGGAAGAAGTCATCGTGACCCTCCCGGACAAGCGTGAATTCAAGGCCAAGATCGTCGGTGCTGACAAGCGCACGGATGTGGCGGTGGTGAAGATTGAAGCGTCGGGGCTGCCCGCGGTCAAAGTGGGTGATGTCAGCCGCCTTCGCGTTGGCGAGTGGGTGATGGCCATTGGCTCGCCTTTCGGCCTGGAGAACACGGTCACTGCAGGCATCGTGAGCGCCAAGCAGCGTGACACGGGCGACTACCTGCCTTTCATTCAGACGGATGTCGCCATTAACCCGGGTAACTCAGGTGGGCCACTCATCAACATGCGTGGTGAAGTGGTCGGTATCAACAGCCAGATCTATTCGCGCTCAGGCGGGTTCATGGGGATCTCGTTTGCGATCCCGATGGACGAAGCAATCCGCGTGAGCGAGCAACTGCGTGCATCGGGCCGCGTTACCCGCGGACGCATTGGTGTGCAGATTGGTCAAGTCACCAAGGATGTTGCTGAATCCATCGGCCTTGGCAAGGCGCAGGGCGCACTGGTGACAGGCGTGGAGACGGGTTCGCCAGCGGACAAGGCTGGCGTGGAGGCGGGGGACATCATCACGCGCTTCGATGGCAAGCCGATTGAAAAGGTGGCGGACCTGCCGCGCCTTGTGGGCAATACCAAACCGGGCAACAAGAGCACGTTGACGGTTTTCCGACGCGGAGCCTCGCGTGACTTGGGCATCACAATTGCCGAGATCGAAGCAGACAAGCCCGCTGTGGCAAAGGCGCCGGAGCGTGAGGAGAAGCCTAAGGCGTCGGTGGCTGCGCAACAGATTGGTTTGGCCGTGACGGAGTTGACCGATGCTCAGAAGAAAGAGTTGAAGCTTCGCGGTGGTGTCGCAGTTGCTGCGGTGACAGAGGCTGCTGCGCGTGCAGGGCTGCGGGAAGGTGACATCATCTTGTCAATCGCCAACACGGAAGTATCGGGCGTCAAAGAGTTCGAAGCTGCACTGAGCAAGGCCGACAAGAGCAAGCCCATCAACATCTTGTATCGCCGGGGAGAATGGGCGCAGTACGCGTTGATCCGACCCGCTCGTTGATGATTTGCGGGGTTTGCGAAGGCGTGATTCCCTGCTTGAGTGCGGGGGCTTTCGCTGCTTGACCGAGTCTGAAGGCGTATTCCACCCGTTTCTAAGATCGAGTTAGATGTTAGCCTGTGCTAACTTTACGCATGGTCTTGGATCAAATTCGATAGAATAGAGGTCCCTGTTCAATGCCAATTGCATATCGACGGGTGCCATGTTCACGATGCGGGATGTTTTTGTGCAATGCACAGCTGATCCACAGCTCACCCACAAGTTGTCCAGCGTTGTTGTTGATGCGACTGTGAATAAGCTGTGTATAAAATCCTTGTTGCACCTTGGCAACTCCCCTCAGATGCAGTTGCCCGGGCTTTCTCGGGCGGGCTTTTTGCCTACAATGAAGATCCAACTATCGCAGTTGCCAATGATTGTTGGTTCAGGGCGCGTCGCCATTCGACGCGCCCTTTTTTCTTGTGCGCACTGTTTTAATTCAATCACTTGACGCTTTCCGTTGATGAACCACATCAGAAATTTTTCCATCATTGCGCACATCGACCATGGCAAGTCGACGCTTGCCGACCGCTTGATTCAGCGCTGCGGAGGCTTGTCAGATCGCGATATGGAGGCTCAGGTTCTGGACTCGATGGACATCGAAAAAGAGCGTGGGATAACCATCAAGGCGCAGACCGCTGCGCTGCAGTACAAGGCGCAGGACGGACAGGTCTACAACCTCAATCTGATCGACACGCCGGGCCATGTCGACTTCTCGTATGAAGTGAGCCGTTCGTTGTCTGCATGTGAAGGCGCTCTGCTCGTCGTTGATGCATCTCAGGGCGTAGAAGCACAGACCGTGGCCAACTGCTACACCGCGCTGGACCTTGGAGTCGAAGTGGTGCCGGTGCTGAACAAGATGGATCTGCCCAACGCAGACCCAGAGAATGCCAAGGTAGAGATCGAGGACGTGATCGGCATTGACGCGACCGACGCCATCCCTTGTTCGGCCAAGACCGGCATGGGCATTGACGAGATCCTGGAAGCCATTGTGGCCAAGGTGCCTGCACCACGTGGCAAGGCAGATGGCCCGCTGCGCGCGATGATCATCGACAGCTGGTTCGATAGCTATGTGGGCGTGGTGATGCTGGTGCGCGTGGTGGATGGCCGTCTGCTCAAGGGTGAGCGCATCAAGATGATGGCGAGCGAGGCGGTGTACAACGCCGATAACCTCGGCGTCTTCACGCCCGCCAACGAGCCGCGCAACTCGCTAGACGCAGGCCAGGTCGGCTACATCATTGCCGGCATCAAAGAGTTGCAGGCAGCGAAGGTGGGCGACACCATTACGCTCGAAAAGAAGTTGCCCAACAACGCGGGCCCAGCTTCTGAGGCGTTGCCAGGCTTCAAGGAAATTCAACCCCAGGTGTTTGCTGGTTTGTACCCCACCGAAGCAAGTGAATACGACTCTCTGCGTGATGCGCTGGAAAAGCTCAAGCTCAATGATGCGTCGCTGCACTACGAACCCGAGGTGAGCCAGGCGCTCGGCTTTGGTTTTCGCTGTGGATTCTTGGGGCTTTTGCACATGGAAATCGTGCAAGAGCGGCTGGAGCGGGAGTTCGACCAGGATCTCATCACGACCGCTCCCAGCGTGGTCTATCAGGTGGTCCGGGCAGATGGCGAAGTGGTGATGGTGGAGAACCCTTCCAAAATGCCCGATCAAGGGCGGTTGGAAGAAATCCGTGAACCCATTGTCACGGTGCACCTTTACATGCCCCAGGACTATGTGGGCCCGGTGATGACTCTGGCCAACCAAAAGCGCGGCGTGCAGATGAACATGGCGTACCACGGTCGTCAGGTCATGCTGACGTATGAGATGCCACTCGGTGAAATCGTGCTCGATTTCTTCGACAAACTCAAATCGGTGTCGCGCGGATACGCATCCATGGACTATGAGTTCAAGGAATATCGAGCCTCCGACGTGGTGAAGGTCGATATTCTGCTCAACGGTGAAAAGGTGGATGCCTTGTCCATCATCGTGCACCGTTCGCAGTCTCAGTACCGCGGCCGTGCCGTGGTCGCGAAAATGCGCGAAATCATCAGTCGCCAGATGTATGACGTGGCCATCCAGGCGGCCATCGGTGCCAACATCATTGCGCGCGAGACCATCAAGGCCTTGCGCAAAAACGTGTTGGCAAAATGTTATGGCGGTGACGTCAGCCGCAAGCGCAAACTCCTTGAGAAGCAGAAAGCAGGCAAAAAACGCATGAAACAGATTGGCTCGGTCGAGGTGCCACAAGAGGCATTTTTGGCTATTTTGCAGGTGGAAGACTGATGCAGTTCATGCAAATCATCACCTCCATGGTGCTGGCCGCTTTTGCGGGCTATATCGGCGCCTGGTACATGGGTGCCATTGAAGGCAACTTTGCGCTTTTGCTGTTTCTGGCCACGGTGGTCACCGGGGCGTACTGGCTGGCCGAGCGGCTGTATTTCCTGCCCCGCCGTCGGCGGGCAGCACAGGCCATCGAAGACGCCGCAGCACAACGTCGCGCCGAATTGGATCGCATGGGCATTCGGCAAGTGGATGTGGATGCGCAAGAGGCCAAGGGGCGCATTCTCATGCAGCCCTGGTGGCTGGACTGGACAGCGGGCCTGTTCCCCGTGATAGCCGCGGTGTTCTTTTTGCGTTCGTTTCTGTTTGAGCCGTTCAAAATCCCTTCGGGGTCCATGATTCCGACCTTGTTGGTCGGTGATCTGATTCTGGTGAATAAATTCACCTATGGCGTTCGCCTTCCGGTGATCCATACCAAGATCATCGAGGGCAACAAGCCAGAGCGCGGTGATGTGCTGGTGTTTCGCTACCCACCGCAACCAAGCCTGGATTACATCAAGCGGGTCGTGGGTGTATCGGGCGACGAGGTTGCCTACATCAACAAGCGCCTGACGATCAACGGCCAAGCCGTGGACACCAAAGCAGCGCCTGATTTTTTTGAAGAAGATTCGATGCGCTATTTCAAGCAGTTCGAAGAACAGCTGGGGAACCAGCCGCACCGCCTGCTGAACAATCCGGATGTGCCCGCCTTTGTGCAGGGTGCTAGCAATTTTGCCTACCGAGACAACTGCCGCTACAGTGTCGAAGGCGTCACCTGCAAGGTGCCTGAAGGCCACTACTTCATGATGGGCGACAACCGGGACAACTCTCTGGATTCGCGCTATTGGGGGTTTGTGCCTGAGGGCAATATTGTCGGAAAAGCCTTTTTTGTCTGGATGAATTTCGGTAGTCTCAAGCGAATTGGTCCATTTCATTGAGCGGGATCCGTCGCAGAACACAAGGAGAGGGTAAATTATGAAATTGCATCGTACAGCCAGCCGGTCGCGTCAGCGCGGCTTGTCATTTTTTGGGCTTGTATTTATTGGCGTGTTTGCTGTTGCCGCTTTCGCGATTGGCGGTCAGTCGGTGCCTATCTTTCTGGAGAATGTCGCCATAAAGAAAGCTGCAGAAAAGGCAAAATTCGAAGGCACGGTTCCAGGTATCAGAGCGGCATTTGATCGGGCTGCGGCTATCGACGACATCACGTCCATCAAAGGCAGTGACCTTGAGATCACCAAGCGCGGTGACAAAACCGTGGTGGGATTCAAGTACTCGCGTGAAATCGCTCTGGCGGGCCCGGCCTTCCTCGTTTACCGCTTCGAAGAGCAGACCAAATAAGTGCATCCTGGCCTTTTAGCGTTGCAGGACCGCCTGCAGTATGTCTTTTCCGATCCGTCCCTCCTTCAGCGCGCTACCACACACCGCAGTTTTTCTGCGGACCACAATGAGCGGCTGGAGTTTCTGGGTGATTCCGTTCTAAATCTGGCCGTGGCAAGCCTGCTGTACCAGCGGTTGTCGGCGCTGCCGGAAGGGGATCTTTCGCGGGTACGCGCCAACCTGGTCAAGCAAGACACCTTGCACCAGTTGGCTTTGCGGTTGAAAGTTTCCGAGGTGTTGCGTCTGGGCGAGGGCGAATCCAAGTCGGGTGGGCAGCAGCGTCCCTCCATCCTTGCCGATGCACTGGAGGCCTTGATCGGTGCTGTGTACCTGGATGCTGGATATGCCAGCGCCGAGGCGTTGGTCCACCGGCTGTTTCAGGGTGTAGAGATCAATCCGCAGATGCAGGCAGCCTCCAAAGACCCGAAAACCGCGTTGCAGGAGTGGCTGCAGGGCCGCAAAATGAAGCTGCCGCAGTACAAAGTGGTGGCGACGGTAGGCGCCGCACACCGCCAGACCTTTGATGTCGAGTGCGATATTCCCGAACTGGGCCTCACCGAGCGTGGCATCGGTGGTTCCCGCCGGGCGGGCGAGCAGGCCGCCGCAGAGGCCATGCTGGCCACATTGAAAGCAAAGAAATTATGAATGATGCTACCAAAGATGTAGCTGGTGATGCAGACCCAGAAAGCGCTCCGGTGCAAAATGACCTGGAAGCCATGCTGGCCGCCGCGGGCGCTCCGGCGGCTATCCCCGGTCAGCGCTGTGGCGTGATCGCCATTGTGGGCAAGCCCAACGTGGGCAAGTCCACGTTGCTCAATGCCCTCGTGGGCCAGAAGATCAGCATTACCTCGCGCAAGGCGCAGACCACGCGCCACCGCATCACGGGCATCCGCACGCGCGAGCAGACGCAGTTCATTTTTGTGGACACGCCCGGTTTCCAAACCCGGCACGCCACCGCGCTCAACAAGTCGCTCAACAAGACGGTCATGGGCGCAATCGGCGATGTGGACTTGATCCTCTTCGTCGTTGAGGCTGGTAACTTCACGCTGGCCGACGCCAAGGTGCTGTCGCTGTTCAAACCCGGCATTCCCACGCTGCTGCTGGCCAACAAGCTTGATATGGTGCACCGCCGCGCCGAGCTGGCCCCCTGGCTCAAGAGCATGCAGGAGCGCCATCCGTTTGCCGAGTTCGTGCCCATGTCGGCCAAGAACAAGGGTGACATTGAACGCCTGTTTGGCATCTGCGCCAAATACCTGCCCGAGCAGGCCTGGTGGTATGGCGAAGACGAGCTGACCGACCGCAGCGAAAAATTCCTGGCCTCCGAGACCGTGCGCGAAAAGCTGTTCCGCTTCACGGGCGACGAATTGCCCTACACCTCGACAGTCGTCATCGACAAGTTCGAGGAAGAAGCCAGCAAGGCGCACAAGCGCATGGTCAAGATCGCCGCCACCATCGTGGTCGAGCGTGACAACCACAAGATGATGGTCATCGGCGACAAGGGCGAGCGCTTGAAGCGCATCGGCACCGAAGCCCGCCAGGAGCTGGAAAAGCTCATGGATGCCAAAGTGTTCCTGGAGCTGTGGGTCAAGGTCCGCTCCGGCTGGGCCGACGACGAAGCCCGCGTGCGCTCGTTCGGTTATGAGTGAGTTCCCCCTGAGTCGCCTGCGGCGCCTTCCCCTCCAGGGGGCGACGTCAGCGGCCGGGCAAAGCCCGTTCCGTGACATCCGCTGGCATGGCCTGCTCCGCGGCCTTCTGATCAACGAGCGCCGTGACGCTTTCGGGCAGTGCGCCGGGCGTTCGAGTGCAGTGGATCTTTGATCTGAAGAGAATTGGCCTCCAGCGCTTGATGGATAAGCGCTAGCAGCTATTGATAACATAGCAATCCATGCCCGCGCGCCGTGTCTCCGATGAACCCGCCTTCGTGCTGCACAGCTACGACTGGAGCGAGTCCAGCCTGATCCTGGAAGTTTTTTGCCGCCAGCAAGGGCGTGTTGCGCTGGTCGCCAAGGGCGCGAAAAAGCCCAGCTCCAACTTTCGCCCGGTGCTGCTGCCGCTGCAGCCCCTTCTGGTGACCTACACGCTCACGGGCGATGGCAATGCGGACATTCACACCCTCAAAGGCGCAGAGTGGGTGGGCGGGCATGTGATGCCCACGGGCGATGCGCTGCTGTCGGGCATGTACCTTAACGAACTCCTGCTGCGCCTGCTGGCCCGCGCCGACCCGCACCATGCCCTGTTCGATGCCTATGCCGGTGTGGTGCGCGTGTTGGCCAGCGAGCACGGTGATGCGCTGGAGCCGGTGTTGCGCAGCTTCGAGCTGCTGTTGCTGCGTGAAATCGGTTTGCTTCCCGGCCTGGATGCGCAGACCATGACATTGGAGCCGCTGAAGGCCACCACGCGCTACACCTTGGTGGCCGAAGGCGGCCTGCGTGCCGCGTCCCCCGCAGACCGCGCGGGCCTGCTTGGCAGCCAGTGGCAAACGCTGCAGCGCGCGCTGGACGACACCGCCAGCTACACCGCCACCTTGCGCGCCTGTGCGCCAGTGGCCGCTGAACTCAAACCGCAGTTGCGGACCTTGCTGCAATACCATTGCGGCAGTCCGATGCTGCGCACCCGCCAGCTCATGATTGACCTGCAGGCCCTATGACACCCACTTCACAGCCATCGCACCGCACCGCCTTGTCGGTCAACGTCAACAAAGTCGCCCTGCTGCGCAACACGCGCCACCTCGGCATTCCCAGTGTCACCCGCGCGGCCGAGTTGTGCCTGCAGGCCGGCGCCCAGGGCATCACCGTGCACCCCCGGCCCGATGAGCGGCACATTCGCGGCCAGGATGTTTTCGAGCTGGCGACGCTGATGAAGGCCTGGCCGGACCGCGAATACAACATCGAAGGCAACCCGTCGCAGAACCTGATGGAATTCATCCGCCAGGTGCGCCCTCATCAAGCCACCTTTGTGCCCGACAGCGAAGACCAGTTCACCAGCGACCACGGCTGGAGCTTTCCACAGGATGCCGAGCGGCTGGCGCCCCTGATCGCCGAGTGCAAGGCGCTGGGCGTGCGTGTGAGCCTGTTCATGGACCCGGTGCCGGAGCAGATGGCCGCTGCCAAAGCCGCAGGCGCTGACCGCGTGGAGCTGTACACCGAGCCGTATGCCGCCGCCTGGGGCACACCACGGCAAGCGGCCCAAATCAAACGCTATGCCGCCGCGGCGCAGGCGGCGCTGGATGCCGGCCTGGGCGTGAACGCGGGCCACGACCTCAACCGCGACAACCTTGCCGCCTTTGTGCGCGAAGTGCCGGGGGTTCTGGAAGTCTCGATTGGCCACGCCCTGATTGCCGATGCGCTGGAGCTGGGCTATGCCGCTACGGTGTTGGCCTACCTGGGCTGCATCCAGGCGGGTTTTGCAGCACAGTCTCATAACTCCTGATTTGATAGCTGCTAGCGCTTGATAGATAAGCGCTAGAGCCAAATTTCATTCAAAAATCATGATCTACGGCATTGGCACCGACATCTGCGACGTGCGCCGCATCGCGGCCAGCCTGGAGCGCCATGGCGACCGCTTTGCCAAGAAGGTGCTGGCCGACGGCGAACTGGCCACCTGGCGTGATCGCAGTGCGCGCTGGCCCGACCGGGGTCTGCGCTATCTGGCCACGCGGTTCTCCGCCAAGGAGGCCTTCAGCAAAGCCATTGGCCTCGGTATGCGCATGCCCATGACCTGGCGCCACTGCGAGGTGGCCAAGCTGCCCAGCGGCCAGCCCGTGATCGTGCTGCATGGCGCGCTCAAGGAATGGTTCGATGCCAAAGGGCTGAAGGCGCACCTGAGCGTGACCGACGAAACAGACTATGCCGCCAGCTTCTGTGTGGTAGAGAAATCTGATTAAAAGTGGGCTCTAGCGCTTGATGGATAAGCGCTGGTAGCTATGTATTAAATAGCAATCTGATGTGTGACACCCTATGACCGAACACGCCCCCCTCATCCTTGACGTCGCTGGCACCACCCTCAGCGCCGATGACCGCCGCCGCCTGGCCCACCCGTTGACCGGCGGCGTCATCCTGTTCGCCCGCAACTGGGAAAACCGCGCACAGCTGCTGCAGCTCACGAGCAGCATCAAGGCCGTGCGCGACGATCTGCTGATCTGCGTGGACCACGAAGGCGGCCGCGTGCAGCGTTTTCGCACCGATGGGTTCACGCACCTGCCGCCGATGCGGGCGTTGGGCGACATGTGGATGGATGATGGCAAAGGCGCCAAGGCCGTGCCCGGCAGCGGCGCGCTGCGTGCCACCAATGCGGCCACAGCGGCAGGCTATGTGCTGGGTACCGAACTGCGCGCCTGTGGTGTCGATTTCAGCTTTACCCCCGTGTTGGACCTGGACTGGACGGAAGATGCCCCCACGCCAGCGCAAGCGCTGGCTGCCCCCCGAGGGGGCCCGGAAAGCTTGGGGCGGCCCGGCGCTTCCCGGAGCGGTGTCATCGGCGACCGCGCGTTTCACCGCGACCCCCGTGTAGTGGCGCTGCTGGCCAAAAGCCTCATGCACGGCCTGCTGCAGGCCGGCATGGCCAACTGCGGCAAACACTTTCCAGGCCACGGTTTTGTCAAAGCCGACTCGCACACCGAGGTGCCCGTGGACAACCGCAGCCTCAAGGCCATCCTGGCCGACGACGCCGCGCCGTACCCCTGGCTCAGCAGCACGCTCACCAGCGTGATGCCCGCCCATGTGATCTACCCCAAGGTCGACAGCCGTCCCGCAGGCTTTTCGCAGCGCTGGCTGCAAGACATCCTGCGCCGCCAGATGCGGTTTGACGGCGCGATCTTCAGCGATGACCTGAGCATGGAGGGCGCCCGCCGCCTGGACGGCCAAGTGGTTAGCTACACCGATGCCGCCATCGCCGCGCTGGCTGCGGGCTGCGACTTGGTGCTGCTGTGCAACCAGAGCGTGGGCGACGGCAAGGCCGTGGACGAATTGATCAATGGCCTGGACGCCGCCCTGTCAAAGGGCAAGTGGCAACCTAGCGTAGACAGTGAGTCCCGCCGGTTGGCGCTGCTGCCGGAAACCCTGCCGCAGCCTTGGGACGACCTGATGTATCAGCCCGCGTATCTGCAGGCTCTGGATTTGTTGCCCTGAACAAACTTGAGCGCCAGGAGTCGACCGGACTTGGCGCGTCGATGCCCCCACAGGGTCTGCCGCGGCGATTTGCAGCCGACGGGTTTCAAGTCCGACAGGCTTTTTAGGGCGTATTAAAAGGCCCGGGTACCACCGGCGGTGGAGCTGCCACGGAGGCCGTTGCGGCACCCTCGATGGGCTCTGCGGCGGGTGCTGGCGGCGGTGGCACGCCATTGAACCGGCGCACCACACGCTGAAAAATCAGCGAGTTGGGTATCTGCAGCCACGCACCGCCATGGGCCGCGGTGTTGTGCGCCGCGCCGTGGTCTTCGAGGGTGGTGTAGAGCAGGTTGATGTCCACCACGCGGCCCTTGGCGCCCGGTTTTTCTGCCGTGTCCAGCACCTCGATGTAGTCACCGATGCGGAACGGGCGCACCGTAAAGATCAGCAGCGCGCAAAACAGGTTGGACAACACGCTCCACGCGGCAAAAAATGCCACGGCCCCCACGGTGGCAAAGCCGGTAAAGGCCGTCCACAGCACCGTGGCCGACACGCCCATGCGTTCAAGCATCAGCAGCAGCGCACTGGCGATGATGAGCCAGCGAATCAGGCCGTTGATGGGCACCAGCAATTCATCGGGCAGCTGGTAGTGCGCGCTTGCGCGGCGCACCAGGCGGCGCAAGGTGCGCTGCAGCAGCCAGGCCACCAACACGATCAACAGGATCTGCACGCCGGGGACGATGACTTCGAGCCAGTCTTGCACCCAGTCGGGCAGGCGGTCGGTCAGAACTTGCATGCGCGAAGCAACGGTGCGGGCGTTGCGCTCGGTCGCGCTGAACGAAAAAGCAGAAAAGAAACTCAATTGCGCAATTGCTCCACGGTGTCCATTTGCATTTCAAAACTGAAGAAACGATTGCGGCCCTGCGCCTTAGCGGCATACAGGGCCTGGTCGGCGCGCATGATCATGCTCTCGGCGTTGGTGCTGTCGTCGGGCACGCAGGTGGTGATGCCACCCGACAGCGTCAGCATGTCGCCCAACGGTGAATCCGCGTGCGCAATAGCGCGCACCTTCAGCAATTGCCCCAATGCCCGCGCAAAGGTCATGGCGCCTGAGCGGGGTGTGTTGGGCAGGATGAGCGCAAACTCCTCGCCGCCATAACGCGACGCCACATCGCGCGGACGCACACACACCTCGCGCAGCAGACGGCCCACTTCCTTCAGGCAGGCGTCGCCTTGCAGATGCCCGCTGGCGTCGTTGAACAGCTTGAAGTGGTCCAGGTCGCACAGCATCAGCGTGAGCGGCGAGCCGTCGCGGCGCGCTGACAGAATTTCGCTGTGCAGAATGCGGTCAAAACCCCGGCGGTTGACGAGGCCCGTGAGGGCGTCGACCTCCACCATTTCGTTCAGGCGCAGGTTGGCTGCGTGCAATTCGGACGACATCAACACCAGTCTGCGGCGCATGTCCAGCAGCCGCCGCATGGCTCGCAGCTTGGCCATCAGCACAATGGGCTTGACGGGTTTGACGAGGTAGTCGTCGCCGCCCACTTCAATGCCGCGCCATACGTCCAGTTCGTTGTCCAGGCCCGACAGGAAGATGATGGGGGTCCAGTCGCCCGCCTCGCTTTCGCGCATCTGTTGCGCCACCCAGTAGCCATCTTTGCCGGGCAGTTTGATGTCCAGAAGCACCAGATCGGGCCGATGGGCTTTGAACAATTGCAGCGCGGTGTGGCCCTCAGGGGCTTCAAAGATGTCCGCCACACCGGCCCGCCGAAGCTCGGCGACCAACGCTGCTCTCACAGATCGCTGGTCTTCCACCACCAGCACCGAGAACCCTCCGCCCGAGGGCGAGGCTTCGGTGGCTGGGTACGGTGCGCTGCTGGGCGTGAATGGCACGGTGGTGACTCCTGGGGCCGATAAACGGCGTGATCTGGTGGGCGAAACGCCCCCTCAGGACTCCCGGCGCAGGGCAGGGAACAGGATCACGTCGCGGATGCTGGGGCTGTCGGTCAGCAGCATCATGAGCCGATCAATGCCGATACCGCAACCCCCTGTCGGTGGCATGCCGTATTCGAGCGCCCGCACAAAGTCATGGTCATAGAACATGGCTTCGTCGTCACCGCTGTCCTTGGCGGTCACCTGGGCGTGGAAGCGGGCGGCCTGGTCTTCGGCGTCGTTCAGCTCACTGAAACCGTTGCCAAATTCGCGACCGGTGATGTACAGCTCGAAGCGCTCGGTCACCTCGGGGCGCGTGTCATTGGCGCGCGCCAGGGGCGAAATCTCGGTGGGGTGTTCCATGATGAACGTGGGCTGCCACAGCTTGTCTTCCACCGTTTCTTCAAAGTACAACACCTGCAGGCTGGCCAGCGTGCGGCCCGAGAGCTTGTTCTTTTCTTCGCTCAGCCCCAGCTTTTTGAGGGCGCTGATCAGCCAGGCAGCGTCGTCCACATGGGCGCCAGCTTCGGTGTACTGGAAGATGGCTTCGCGGATGGTCAGGCGGGCAAACGGCTGGGTCAGGTCCACGGCACGGCCCTGGTAGGTCATCTGCAGCGAACCCGTGGCCTTCAGGGCCACTTCACGGATCAGCGTCTCGGTGAAATCCATCAAATCCAGGTAGTTCCAGTACGCTGCGTAGAACTCCATCATGGTGAACTCGGGGTTGTGGCGCACCGAGATGCCTTCGTTGCGGTAGCTGCGGTTGATTTCGAACACGCGCTCGAAACCGCCCACGATCAGGCGCTTCAAATACAGCTCGGGCGCGATGCGCAGGTACATCTCTTGTTCTAGTGCGTTGTGGTGCGTCACAAACGGCTTGGCATTGGCGCCGCCCGGAATCGGGTGCAGCATGGGCGTTTCGACTTCGAGAAAGCCATGGCTCACCATGAACTCGCGCAGACCGCTCACAGCCTGGCTGCGCGCTAGAAAACGCTTGCGCGCGTGTTCGTCGGTGATCAGGTCGACATAGCGTTGGCGGTATTTCTGCTCCTGGTCGGCCATGCCGTGGAACTTGTCGGGCAGGGGGCGCAGGCTCTTGGTCAAGAGGCGCAGGCTGGTCACCTTGACCGACAACTCGCCCGTCTTGGTCTTCATCAGCGTGCCTTCGGCACCCACGATGTCGCCCAGATCCCAGTGTTTGAAGGCCGCGTACAGGTCTTCACCCAAGGCATCGCGGGTGACGTACAGCTGGATGCGTCCTCCCACTTCACCCAGCGATCCGTCCTGAACCGTGGCAAAGCTGGCCTTGCCCATCACGCGCTTGAGCATCATGCGGCCCGCCACCGAGACATTCGCTGGCGCGGCCTCCAGCGACTCGTTCGTGGCAGTGCTGTGCTCCAGGTGCAACTGGGCAGCTTTGTGGCCAGGCTTGAAGTTGTTGGGGAAGGCAACGCCTCCCCCGTTGGCCTGGGCCTCGCGCAGAGCACGGAGTTTTTCACGGCGCTCGGCGATGAGCTGGTTTTCGTCCTGAGGGGGGAGGGTGGTGGTGTTATCAGACATGGAGAGCCGCCCGCAAATGGAGGCGTTCAGAGGCGTTTATTCGGACCAAAACCTGCGATTTTAGTTTTTTGCACATGCCATGGGGAGTTTCTGTCTTTCCGAGCCTCGATAATTTGCTGCATGTTCCTCAAAGCTGGCCTGCTTTCGCTGCTATTGCTACTCGCCAGCCGGGTGCTCGGTGTATTGCGCGAGACGGCTATTGCGGCCGCATTTGGCAGCTCCGGTATGGCCGACGTAGTGATTGTCATGCTGACCCTGCCCGACTGGCTGGCCGGCGTTCTGGTTAGCGGCGCGTTGGCCTATGTGCTTTTGCCCCAATGGGCTAAAGAGTCGGCCTCGCAGAAAGACGCTACGCAAAACCAGGTGGCTTGGCGCTTGCTGTGTTTGGCCGCTGTATTGGCCGTTGCAATAGGTTTTTTTCGAACCCCTTTGGTCGCCTTGCTTGTGCCTGGAGTGCCGTCTTCATTGCAGGACGCTGCAAGTAACGCAGTGGCGTGGAGTGCCTTGGCCTTGCCCGCTGCCATGTTGGCTGGTCTGTGGGCCACACGGCTCCAGCATGAGCGCGATTTTGTGGGCCTTTACAGCGCTAATCTCGTTGTGAACGGTGTGCTTATCGGCGCTCTCCTTTTTGTGGGTGCGCAGGGCATGGAGCCCGCTTCGGGGCAGGTGCTCGGTGTTTGTTTGCTGGTGGCAATGCTCTTAAGGCTTGTGTGGCAAGGCTGGCGTTTGCGTCGTTTTCGTGACCACGCCCTATCGCCTGTGTCGGGGGCTTCGGTTTGCCTTCCGCATTGGCGCATCTGGGTGTGGGCCGCTTTGGGTGCGGGGCTGCCCTTGACGCTGCCTTTTGCCGCGAGATCCCTGGCTTCGGGGGCTGGAGAAGGGGCTTTGGCCACTTTCAACTACGCCTGGAAGCTGGTGGAATTGCCTTTGGTGCTGGCCATTCAGTTGGTGGCTTCGCTGGCTTTCCCTGCAATTGCCAGCGCCCATGCGGCACAGGCAGTAGCGGGTGGCAAGGGCACGGATGGGATGACCGCCGCCGTGCGGACAGCCCTCGTGCTGGCCTGGACGCTGGCGTGCGCCGCAGCGGCAGCCGTGCAGGTGGGAGCGCCTGCGATTGCCTCTTTGTTGTTTGGCTGGGGGCGTATGCAGGATTCTGCGTTGGTGCAGATAACAGCCTGGGGAAGTGTGGGGGCGTTGGGGTTGTTGCCGCAAGCGCTTTTGGCTGTGGCGTTGACGGTGTTGGCCACAATAGGGCGCATGCGATTTGCGGTGCTGGCCTATGTGCTGGCTCTTGCAGTGCTGGCGTCAGCAACTGCAGTGGGGCTGACATCCGGGTCTGAACTGATGTGGACCTTGAACGTCGGTTTTTCGGTAGCAGCGCTGGTGGCCTGGAGCGCGGTGGGTGCATCTGCCGTGCGTCGCTGGGTGCCGGTGTCCGCGTTGTTTGCACCACTACTGACGCTGGTGGTCGTGGCTTTGCTGGCGCATTGGTCGGGATTGTCTGATGGCACGGCTGTGCAGGCCCGAAGCATAGGTCGCGAGCAGGTTCAGGCGCTTGTCTGGTCTGTGTTGGCTGCTCTTGCTGTAATAGCGTCGGGCTGGCTCCCTGGCCTCGGTTTGCGTCAGGCCTTCCGGTCATAATCGTTGCAACACCATGATGGATTTTCTTCAAATCACCAACGATCCTGTGCTTGCGCGCCGTTGCGACGCCATACCAGGCATACGGTTGTTTGTCGATCTTGAAATTAACGGCAAGGCAGAGCGTCAGGCTGGGCGCAATACCTTCATCAGCACGCACCAACTCGACGATGTTGGGCGCATAAAAGCGGAACTTCATCGGTCCCAATTGATGGTGCGGGTGAACCCCCTGCACCCTGGCACTGCTAGGGAGTTGGACGCGGTTTTAGCCCAAGGGGCGGACCTCGTGATGCTGCCAATGTTTCAGGCTCCTGATGAGCTGCAGACTTTCAGTCGCATGGTGGCGGGGCGTGTGCCCATCGTCGCGCTGCTGGAGACAGCGGGTGCGCTTCGTTCTCTGAACGATTGGGTTGATACGCCTGATTTGTGGGAAGTGTTTGTCGGGCTGAACGACTTGCATCTTTCGCTGGGATGCCGGTTTATGTTTGAGCCCTTGGCGCAGGGCGTCGTAGATCACGTCGCCGGCCGGGTCCGGTCGCAAGGTTTGCGCTTTGGTTTCGGTGGTATTGCGAGATTGAATGAGGGGTTATTGCCGGGGCGTTGTGTGTTGGCAGAGCACGTTCGGCTTGGCTCAGAGGCCGTGATTCTTTCGCGCACTTTCCATCGTGGCGAGGCTGTTGAATCTCTTGAGAATCAAATCCAAACATTGCGGTCGGCAGAAGAGGAGCTGGAGATGCGCACCTCGCAGCAGGTTGAGGCTGATCAGCTGCGCGCTCGTGAGGTCATTGAAGCCATCGCCTTGGGCATGGAGCATGCAACGTGAAGCGTCTGATGGATATCTCGGTGTCCCTGGCAGCGTTGATTTTGCTCAGTCCGCTTTTGTTGATCGCAACCGTCGCGTGTACCGTTGGCGATGGCTTTCCTGTCCTGTTCCGGCAGGTACGCGTGGGGTTGAACGGGCGCGAGTTTCGCATGTACAAGTTTCGCAGCATGGTGCGTGATGCGAATACCTCTGGACCACATTTCACAGACGGTGCCGACGATCCGCGCATTACACGCGTCGGACGCTTGCTACGCCGCACCAGCATTGACGAATTGCCCCAGCTTCTGAATGTCATCAAAGGCGATATGAGCCTGGTTGGACCGCGTCCCGATTTGCCGGTCCAACGCGGTCTTTACTCTGAACATCAATGGATTGAACGCTGCAGCGTGCGCCCGGGTATTACCGGGCTGGCGCAAGTCTTGTTTCGGTCAGATGCGACTCATGACCAGCGGATCGCTGCGGACTTACGCTATGTTCGTGAAGTGAGCATTTGGCTGGATTTTCGAATTTTGCTCTGGACCATCAACCGGATCGGGGGGCGAGCCGCAAATTAGACGTGCTCTTTAGGTGTTGGCAACCTAACGATGCTACGCTCTCAATCGAGAGTGATTTGCTCGCACCAAGGGCTGCCTATTTAGTGCCCATCTATAATCTTTTGACCCATTTTTGTCGCTCAAACTCGCGTTCCTGAACAGACGCCTTTATCCCCGTGAACCAAAGACAGAATGACTCTGTGATGGCGCAAATGCCGATCGGATTTAACGTGCACACGGGCTCGGATGTTCAAGCCATGCTGGATGTCATGGGGCTTCACTCGGTCGAGCAACTTTTTGCCGATGTACCTGCTGAGGTGCGTCTGCAACGCGATCTCAGACTGCCCCCTGCGCTCAGTGAGTGGGCGCTCATGCGTGATGTGCGGGCAATGGCTGATATGAATGCCACGGTGGTGTCTCACTCCAATTTTCTTGGATGCGGCGCATACGAGCACTACATTCCTGCAGTGGTGGATGCCATCGTTTCGCGGGGAGAGTTTTTGACAGCCTACACACCTTATCAGCCTGAAATGAGCCAGGGTCTGCTGCAGGCCCTGTTTGAGTTTCAGGTGTTGGTCGGGCGTCTATTGGGGCAGGAGTGCGTGAATTGTTCCGTATATGACGGCGCAACGGCGTTGGCCGAGTCATGCTGGATGATGTGCTCTGCGAGTGGCAAGCGTCGTGTAGTGGTAGCCCAAGCGGTTTGGCATCAATACCGCGAGGTACTAGACACTTACCTACTGCCGCGTGGGGTGCACGTGGACTATGTGAGCCAATGCCCTGAAACCGGCATGGTGGATTTTGGCGCTGTTGCAGGCTTGGTGACTCGCGGTGATGTGGCTGGTGTCGCGCTGCAGACCCCCAACGCCATGGGTGTGATTGAGGATGTGCAGTCCGTTGCGCGGATATGCAAGCAGCACAACACGCTGTTTGCGGTGTGCGTCAACCCTTTGTTGTGCGGTTGGCTTGAAGCGCCGGGCAATCTGGGGGCCGATATTGTGGTCTGTGAAGGCCAGCCACTGGGCTTGCCTCTTGCAGCAGGCGGCCCGTATGTCGGCATCATCGCCTGCGCAAAGCCGCTGGAGCGTTACCTGCCAGGCCGTCTGGTCGGGCGGGTACATGACCTGAACGGCAAGCTAGGCTATGCACTCGTCAAGGAAGACCGTGAGCAGCACGTCGCGCGTGATAAGGCCACTAGCCACATCTGCTCGAACCAGGCGCTCAATGCGATCCGCGTGGCCATACACCTCACATGCCTTGGTGAGGCCAATTTCATGCGCATCGCTCAGGCCAACGCAGCATTGGCTTTGCAGTTGCGTGAGCTGCTGACAGCCCTGCCCCGCGTGAAGGTGCTGCGCAGCGGTGTGCACTTCAATGAATTTGCCATCGAGTTGCCAGTGCCAGCGGTTGTGTTTTGCCGTCGCATGCGCAGCCGGGGCATCTTTGCAGGCGTACCGGTGAGCGAGGTACTTGCCGGTCATGACTGTGGCCTGCTTGTGGCCGTGACAGAAATGAAAACAACCGCTGACCTTGAAGCGTATGTAACCCAGGCGCGCGCCTGCCTGCAGGAGTCCTGAGATGCCGGCCACCTCTGCCTCCCAGACCATCACCGAACTGCATCGCGCCGGTGCAGCCAGCGATATTTTTGCCGGAAGCCCGCCGTTCGTGAAAACACCCGTGGTGCCTTCTTTCGTGCGCCAGCGCGTTGCCATTGGGCTGCCCGAAGTTGCGGAGGTTGATGTCGTGCGCCACTTCACGCGCTTGAGCCAGGAGTCTCATGGCGTGGACAATGGGCCGTACCCGCTTGGTTCATGCACGATGAAATACAACCCCAAGCGCAATGACGAGTTGGCTCGATTGCCTGGGTTCATCGACGTGCACCCGCTGCAGGACACCGACACGCTCGTCGGCGTGTGGGAGATGTACGAACGCCTGCAGGGGATGATTTGTGAAGTCACCGGCATGGATGCGTGCTGCCTTGCGCCTGCAGCTGGCGCGCATGGCGAACTGGCCGGTTTGCTTGTGATTCGCGCTCACTTTGGCCATAAAAACGACCGTCGGCCGATCGTGCTCGTGCCCGACTCCGCACATGGAACCAACCCTGCTTCTGCGGCAATGGCGGGATTTGAATGCCGTATCGTGCCCTCCGACATGAAGGGTCGCGTCGATATGGTTGAGCTGCGCGCCATGCTCACAACCGATGTGGCAGCCTTCATGCTGACCAATCCGTCCACGCTCGGCCTGTTTGAAGACCAGATCGTGGAGATCGCCGACGCTGTGCATGCCAACGGCTCTCTGCTTTACTACGATGGCGCCAATCTGAACGCGCTGATGGGTATCGTGCGCCCAGGTGACATGGGGTTTGACGTGGTTCACGTCAATGTACACAAGACCTTCTCAACGCCCCATGGCGGTGGCGGTCCTGGTGCTGGTCCCGTGGCCGTGAAGGCTGCGCTGGCCGCGTTTCTACCCAGCCCTGTGGTCGTGCGCAGGAACGGCGTTGCCCAGCAAGACGATGAGCGACCGCTTTCTATTGGGCGTATGAAAAGTTTCCATGGTCATGTCGGTGTGCTGTTGCGCACATACGGTTATCTGCGCACCATGGGCGGCGCAGGTCTGCGCGCGGCTTCTGAGAACGCGGTGCTCAACGCCAACTATCTGCAGTACCAACTCGCGCCCATGCTGCCACCGGTCTATGACCAGTTCTGCAAGCACGAGACGCTGTTGTCCGGCGGAAAGCTCAATACCTCGGCGCGCCAGTTTGCCAAGCGGTTGATCGACTACGGTATCCACCCGCCGACCCTGGTGGGCGCGGGCTGCGTCTATTTCCCGGGTGATCTGAAGTCAGCCATGCTGATCGAGCCGACCGAGACCGAAACGAAAGCTAGCCTTGACTATCAGATCAGCATCTTCCGCCGTGTCTTCGAAGAAGACGCGACGAACGAAGCGCTGGTGGAAAGTGCACCGCTGAGCCGAAAAATCGCTCGCCTAGATTTGACTACCTGAAGGATTGCCATGTGTGGAATTGCTGGCGTAGTGAACGCCACGGACGTCACCAAGGACGACGTCTGGAAAATGATCGATTGCATCAAGTATCGCGGCGTGGACGAGCAGGGCGTTGAAGCGCTAGGTCGCGCCGTGTTAGGCCACGCACGACTTGCTGTGGTCGATCCTGAAAACGGCATGCAGCCAATGAGCAGTACCGATGGCAAGGTCTGGGTCGTGTTCAACGGCGAAATCTTCAACTTCATCGAACTGCGTGAACAGCTTAAGGCCAAGGGTTACAAGTTCAAGTCGCGCTGCGATACCGAGGTGCTGGTACATCTCTGGTGCGAAAAGGGCGAGAAGATGCTGGAAGATCTGGTGGGCATGTTCGCCTTCTTTATCTGGGACCAGCGCACCGAAACTGGCATGCTGGCGCGCGACCGCCAGGGCATCAAGCCCTGTTTTTATGCACCTTACGAAGGCGGTATTGCCTTCGCCAGCGAGATGAAAGCCATCCTCGCCTTGCCGAAATTCGAGCGCAAGGTCAACGAGACGGCGCTTGGCAACGTCTTCACCTTCAACTATTGCCCCCCGCCAGAGACTTGCTTTGAAGGCATCCGCCACCTGCCACCCGGTACCTTTATTCGATATGGCGCGGGCGAGTTCTCAGAACCTGTGCGCTATTGGAGTTGGCCGCTGGACGGCCCGCGCGTGGATGCAACGCAGGAGGATCTGGAGAAAGCGCTGGACGAAGCCATCCGGCTGCAAATGCGTTTTGACGTGGGCGGGGGCCTGTTGCTTTCGGGTGGCGTTGATTCATCCGTGATTGCATCTCGCCTGGTGCCACAGTGGAACCGGCCGCAGTTGGATGCCATCGGCCTGCGCATTGAGGACAAGGGCTTTTCTGAATATTCATACGCGCAGCGTGTGGCTGCCGACTTAGACATCAATCTCACGGCGCTGGATATTCGTCCGGCCAATATTCCCGAGATTGCGCAGCAGGTGGTGCGCCATGCCGAGCAGCCGCACGGAGACTTCTCGTTCTTCTTATTCTTCCTGCTGTCACGCCAGGCTCACGAGCAAGGCAAGATCGTCATGTTCACCGGTGACGGGCCCGACGAGGTGATGCTTGGCTTCCGCCACAACGAACAGTTTTTCTCGGAGATGACGCGGGCCAACTTCTCGATGCGCAGCTACTTCGACCTTATTAGCTACACGACGGAGAAAGACCGCCGCCGCATGATGAGTGCGGAATTTTTCCCGCACACCCAAGGTGCGCTTGACAAGTTCATGAACATCATCGAGCCGTTTAGCGATCTGGAGCCGATGGAGCAAGTCGCTGCCTATGAGCTCACCGCGCTCATGCCCGGAAATAATTCTGTAAAGGGCGACCGTATGGGCGCCTGCTGGTCCATCGAAGGCCGTGCGCCGTTCCTGGATCACCGCGTGAGTGAGTTATTTGCGCGTTTACCGGTTACTTCCAAGTTCTATCAGGGGGTGGGTAAGCACTTCCTCAAACAGACGGCCGAGCGCTATTTTGACCATGACTTCGTATTCCGCCCAAAGACCATGCCCACGCTACCGATCGGCGAATGGATCAAGGGCCCCTTGTACACCTGGGCGCGCGACATTCTGGCTTTGCCTGATGGTGGACGCTTTGACAACAATGAGCTGCACGTCATGCTGGACGAACATCGCAGCGGCCTGCACAACCACACCAAGCAGCTGCGCACGCTGCTCATGACCAAGCTCTGGCTGCAGGAGTTTTTTCCGCAGACCGCATGAGCCTCATGGGCTTCATGAGACCTGGAGCCAAGTCTCGACGAATCACGCTGGGTAAAAAAGAAAGAGACCATGAAAGAGTTCGCCTCGAAAGAGTTTGATTACTACCTGGCGCAGTTTGTTGATATCCATGGTCGGCCCAAAGCCAAGTTGGTGCCGGGCAAGCACAAGGACATGATCTTTGGCTCGGGTGCAGGCTTTGCTGGCTTTGCCATCGCGGGCATGGGCATGGGCCCTCATGGCCAGGAGTTCATGGCTGTCGGAGACAAATCAGACGTGCGTCCTGTACCTTGGATGCCCTCCACGGCATTAGTCACCTGTGATGGCCACGTGAACGGCCAGCCGCACGCGTTCGATTCACGTGTTATCGCCAAGAAAGCGCTGGCGACTTTTCGTGAGGTGACGGGCTTGGAGTTTTTCTCGGGTCTGGAACCCGAGTTTTTTCTGCTTCGCAAAGACGAGGTCGGCAATTACGTCGTAGCTACCGATTCGGAATCGCTGGACAAGCCCTGCTATGACTTCCGCCACCTGTCCACTGTGTCGCCCTACCTTATGGAGTTGCAGTCGGCACTTGCCGAGGCGGGCATCGACGTCTATCAGATCGACCATGAAGACGCCAATGGTCAGTTCGAGATGAACTTTACCTACGGCGAAGGCTTGAAGACGGCAGACAATCTGACCTACTTCAAGATGGCCGCGCAGGCGATTGCCAAGAAGCACGGCATGTTGTGCTCGTTTATGCCCAAGCCATTTGCAGAGCGCTCGGGCAGCGGCCTGCACATGCACATGTCGGCCGGCAAGAAATTTGGTCACAACGCGTTTGAAGATGCGTCTGATCCGCTTGGCATGAGTTTGTCCCCGCTGGCCTATCAATTCTTGGGCGGGCTGATGGCCAATGCTTGCGCCCTTACGGCCATTGCTGCGCCGAGCGTCAATAGCTATAAGCGGCTGGTGAAACTTGGCTCGCGCTCGGGCGCGACCTGGGCGCCGATCAACATCGCTTGGGGCGATAACAACCGCACGGCGTTCGTTCGTATCCCTGGCGGGCGGCTTGAGTTGCGACTGCCAGATTCAGCGTCCAACCCTTACCTGCTTACTGCCGCGATCATTTACGCTGGGCTGGACGGTATCAAACGCAAGTTAAGACCCGGCGAGCCGTGCAACGAAAACCTGTACGCGATGAGTTCTGTTGAACTTGCAAAAAGAGGTATCAAGCGCTTGCCTACTTCGCTGCCAGACGCACTGGATGCACTCGAGGAAAGTGCGGTACTCACGCAGGGCCTTGGCGAAGCCTTCGTACGCGAGTTTCTCAATGTGAAGCACATGGAATGCGACGACCTGATGCTCAACGTGTCCCCGTCGGAATTCCGCCGCTATGTAGACTTCTTTTGAAGCTTGGCTTGGCTTGGCTTGGCATGGCATGGCATGGCATGGCATGGCATGGTCACCGGGCCCTCGCCACAGCGATCCTGTGTGACTTGTGTGGTGCAATGAAAAAAATTCTTTTCGTCACCTATGGTAGCGGCCACGTACGCATGGTCGTACCCGTCGCGCACGCGCTGGCCGCCCGTGGCGTTGCGCAGGTTCAAGTGCTGGCGCTGACCACGGCAGCGCCGGTAGCTCGTAGCGCTGGCCTTGATGTGCTTCAGTTCAAGGACTTCATCACACCCCAAGATACCGATGCTCTGGTGCATGGCCGCCGGTTGATGGCCGGCATGACAGGGCCCATCGCGGATCCAGCAGAGACAGAAGCCTACCTAGGCCTGTGCTGGGCCGAGCTTGAGGAGGACGTGGGTCCACAGGAGGCGGCGCGTCGCTATGAACGCGACGGCCGACAGGCCTTCCTGCCACGGCGAGTTCTGCAGCGCATCGTGGAGCAGGTCGCGCCTGCAGTCGTCGTGGCAACGAATTCACCACGCGCTGAGCGAGCGGCCCTTATGGCAGCGCGGGAGTTGGGCCTGCCTTCGGTTTGCATGGTGGATCTGTTCTGTCTTGACGAGGTATGGATACGGCAGGGTGGCTTTGCTGACTGTGTTTGCGTGCTCAATGAAGCGGTGCGACAGTTTCTCATCACCGAAGGCCGTAACCCTGAAGAGGTGAGTGCCACCGGCAATCCAGCTTTTGATGCACTGGGCGATCCTGTCCAGGTCGAAGCAGGCCGCCTCCTGCGCAAAGAGCGCGGCTGGAATAACAAGAAGTTGCTGCTGTGGCCAACGCAGGTCGAGCCGGCCTTTCACCCTTTCAATGGCCAATCCGGCAACCCGCAACTGCCGGTGATGGCGATGACTGAAGTGATTGCTTGGTTAATGGCGAGGCAAGACGCTGTGCTCTGTGTGCGCCCGCGCGCCGGCGAGACGCCCCCTTCGCTGCCGCAAGATGCACGCATAGTTGTCGTGGGCCAGGAAACACCGCTGGCGCGACTGTTGCATGCAGTGGACGTGGTTGTCACACTAAACTCCACAGTGGGCCTGGAAGGACGTCTGGCGGGTACGCGACTGGTTCAAGTACTGGGCTCGGTGTTTGATAAGGCCATGCCGCTCAAGAGCTATGGCATAGCCGATGAGGACGCCACCATTGGCAGCATCGGAGTCGCGCTGGACCGGGCCATCAGGCTGCCCCGTGCGGCCGGTGCACAACAAGGGGGCGGGGCTACGGACCGAGTGCTCGAAGTCATCCGCAGGTTCCTATAATTCGGCGGAAGTGGCCCAAATTTTTTTATGGTCACACCCACTTGGCCATCTCTGAATCAGCCTTCATGTCATTCATCCAATCCCCAGCCTCGGTCGACCTGTCTGACTTTGATGCAAGCGACGACGAGGCCAAGGTCAAATACGGCCTTCCCCGCTACGCTCACTTCTGCAAGCACTGCGTGATCTCCAATCAGCGGCCCAACTCGGCTGTGGAATATCAGCACACAAAAGGTAGCAAGAAAGCTACTATTGCGTTCGATGATGAAGGCGTGTGCGACGCTTGCCGATATGCCGACCAAAAGCACAACAGCATCGACTGGAAGGAGCGTGAGGACCAGCTCGCCGCTCTGTGCGACAAGTTTCGCAGCAAGTCCGGGTATGACTGCTTGGTGCCCGGTTCGGGCGGCAAGGACAGCTTCTACGCATCCCACGTGCTGAAGACGCGCTTTGGCATGCACCCGCTCACGGTGACTTGGTCGCCGCACCTCTACACCGAATGGGGGTGGAAGAACTTTGAGTCGTGGATTCATGCGGGCCATGACAACTACCTAATGACGCCCAATGGCCGCATCCATCGACTGCTCACGCGGCTAGCGGTCGAGAACCTGTTCCATCCGTTCCAGGCCTTCATCTTCGGGCAGAAGTCGCTGGCGCCGAAGATGGCTATCCTGCACGACATTCCCTTCGTGATCTACGGCGAGAACGAGGCCGAGTACGGCAACCCGATCGGCGACACCTCCAGCGCCAAGCGTGACTGGTCTTACTTCACTTCGTCGAATAAATCAGAGATATATCTTGGAGGCACCTCGTTGGACAGTCTGTACAACGACTTCGGCGTCGAAGAGCAGGACCTGCTCCCCTATTTGCCGGCCGATCCAGCACAGATTGAGCGGAAGAACATTGAGGTTCACTACCTGGGCTACTACCTCAAATGGCATCCGCAAAGTTGCTACTACTACGCGGTGGAGCATGGTGGCTTTGAGGCATCACCCGAGCGCACGCCAGGCACCTACAGCAAGTACAACAGCATCGACGATCGCATCGACGATTACCATTACTACACGACTTTCATCAAGTTTGGAATTGGCCGTGCTACGTACGACGCTGCGCAGGAAGTGCGCTCACGCGACATCACGCGCGAAGAGGCTGTCGCCTTGGTGCGCCGCTACGACGGCGAGTTCCCAGAGCGGTTTGTAGATGAGATCTTTCGCTACCTCAGCATCACGCCGAAGGACTTTCCAAAGGCCTCGAAGATGTTCGAGAAGCCAGTGATGGACCGCGCGCACTTCATGGCGTTGGCCGACAGCTTTCGCTCTCCGCACCTGTGGAAGCGCGAGGCTGGCCAGTGGAAGCTGCGTCACACGGTCTTTGACGGCAGCTGAGGCGCCACAGGCATGGCCCGATTGCGCATCATCCCCCGACTGGACATCAAGGGTCCGAATCTTATCAAGGGCATCCGGCTGGAGGGCCTGCGTGTCGTAGGCGACCCGAGCGAGTTCGCGCTGCGCTACTACGCTGAGGGCGCTGATGAGATTGTCTTCATGGATATCGTCGCCAGCCTCTACCAGCGCAACAGCCTGGCCGACATCATTAGCCGTGCGGCTGATCAGATTTACATCCCCATCACCGTCGGGGGCGGTATTCGCACGCTTCAGGATGTGAACATCATGCTGCGCTCAGGTGCTGACAAGGTAGCAATTAACACTGCTGCAATTGCGCGGCCCGAGCTCATCTCTGAAGTCTCCAAACGCTACGGTTCGCAATGCATGGTGCTGTCGGTCGAGGCCAAGCGTAACGGGCCGGGGAGGTGGGAAGCGTATACAGACAATGGGCGCGAGCACACGGGCCTTGACGCTATCGATTGGATTGAACGGGCGGTGGCGCTGGGCGCGGGCGAGGTGCTACTCACCGCCGTGGACCAAGAAGGCACGCGCAAGGGACTCGATATCGAGCTACTTAAGGCCGTTAACGCGCGCGTGAGCGTGCCTGTGATCGCCAGTGGCGGCTTCGGACCGGTGGAAGACCTGAGACGCGCGGCCGATGTTGGCACTTCAGGCATCGCGATTGCCGACGCGCTGCACTGGCGGCGCATGACAGTGCAGGATATCAAGCAGCATGCGCGTGATCAGGGCCTGGAGGTACGGTCATGAACGCACGGCCAGTGACGGTCATCGACTATGGCATCGGTAATCTGCTGAACGTGGTGCGCGCATTGCAACATTGCGGCGCTGATGTCACGGTGGTGGATCAAGCCAGTCAGGTGCAGGCTCTTCCCGAGCGTCTTGTGCTGCCTGGCGTGGGTGCTTTTAATGATGGCATGCTGGAGTTGAAGGCACGTGGCTTCGACGATCTGGTCAAACGATATGCTGATGCACAGCGGCCCTTCTTGGGTATCTGTGTTGGCGCGCAGATGCTGTTCGATGTAGGCGAGGAGTTTGGTGACACGCCTGGCCTGGGTCTGATCCCAGGCCGTGTGCAGCCTGTGTCTGCCTTTGGTGCTGATGGTCTGCCTCACCGGATTCCCCATATTGGCTGGAGCGCTCTTACCTTGCCACCAGCGCGCGGGGGGTGGGAGGGCACCATTCTCAAGCGTGCACAGCCTGGCGAGCCGATGTACTTTGTTCACTCGTTTGCGCCGATGCCTACGCATGAGGAGCACCGTTTGGCGGATACATCGTATGACGGCGTGCGCATCTGTGCCGCCGTTGCGCGCGACCATATTTACGGTTGCCAGTTCCATCCGGAACGCAGTTCGGTGCACGGCCTGTCCATTCTTTCGGCGTTCCTGGAGCTGTGATGGCCTTGCGTGTGCTGGTCACTGGGCGTGGATCAATCGCGCAGCGCCATGTGCGGCATCTGAGACAGCAACGGCCTGATGCAGTCTTCGGCGTTGTGTCGGGCACAGGTCAGATTGATGCTTCGCTGAATCCCTGCGACATCCTTCCCGACTTTGCGCGGGGGCTGAAGTGGAAGCCTGATGCGGTAGTCATTGCCAGTGTGTCCAGCCGTCACGCGCATGAACTACAGGCTTGTCTTGACTTGGAACTGCCTTGCCTGGCTGAAAAGCCGCTGGTGACAGAGCGCGCAGCGCTCGCGCATTTGCACGCAGCGCGCGACGCTGCAAGGAGCAATTCAGCCGTTTTGGTCGGCTGTAACCTGCGTTATCTGCCGGTGCTTGCACGCGTGCGTTCCTTGCTAAAAGGCGGCGCCCTTGGCACCATCGTGCGCGCGCATCTAGAGGTCGGGCAGGACCTGACGCAATGGCGGCCTGCACGCGAGACGGCGGCAACGTACAGTGCTGACCC
>NZ_JBKBTV010000189.1:0-553 GCF_046291265.1 Acidovorax sp.
GCCTCCGCTGCCCCCACTGCCTCTGCACTCTAGTAGAAGCAAGTGCGTGCCGGTGCGCACCCGCTTCCCACTCGCTCCCTCCAGCCGCAAGCATCCGGCACCCCACGCTCGCTGCCCTGCGGCGCAGTCAAGCGCCCTGCCCGCCCGCAGCAGCGTTCCAATGCTGCCGCGCCGATGTGAGCACCATAGACTTCCTACCATGTGCGGTGATGCGTGCGGCAGCGCGCTCGACGGGGGCGCGAAGCGGCTGGCTCCGCCCGCGCTCGGCTGCTGACCAGGAGTCCGCGCTGGCAATGCGGCGGCGGTGAGCAGCACTACAGGTCGCTGCGAGCGCGCGCAAGGGTGACGAGCTGGTGTTGCAGAGCGCAGGTATGGTCATCTTGTGTCGTGCGCGGCAGTGGAAGCAGGTGGCGCAGCAGGTGCGGATGCATGGTGCAGCTAGCACAGGCACATGGCCACGCGGCGATGGATGGCGGCGTCAGCGCGCCCGCGTTGCCTATGCGTTAGTTGCGCTGCGACAAGCCATGTCCGGCTTGTTGTAGAGGCTCGTCAT
>NZ_JBKBTV010000190.1:0-552 GCF_046291265.1 Acidovorax sp.
TCGGTCAGCGGACGGACGCGAGGGCCGGATAGTCGGTGTAGCCCGTCGCCCCGCCACCGTAGAACGAGGTGAGGTCGGGCTCGTTGAGCGCCGCTCCCGCCGCCAACCGGGCGGGCAGGTCGGGGTTGGCGATGAAGGGCCGGCCGAAGGCGGCCGCGTCGATCAGCCCGGCGGCGAGCAGCCGATCGGCCTTCACCACGTCGTAGTTGCCGGCCCCGATGATCACACCTGGGTACGCCGTGCGCAAGGCGTCCCGGTAGGAGTCGTCCAGCTGCGGGCCACCGGCCCAGTCCGGCTCGGAGAGGTGGAGGAACGCGATGTCCCGCTCGGCGAAGGCCGCCGCGAGGTGCAGCCCGGCGGCGGCACCCTCGGGGTCCTCCAGCCCGTTGAACGCCCCGATCGGTGAGATCCGGATGCCGACGTGGTCGGCGTCCCAGGCACCCACCACCGCGTCGAGCACCTCGAGGGTGAGCCGGGCGCGCTGCGCGAGCGGACCACCGTACTCGTCGGTGCGCTGGTTGCTGTCGGCGGCGAGGAACTGGTGGAGCAGGT
>NZ_JBKBTV010000191.1:0-542 GCF_046291265.1 Acidovorax sp.
CGCGTTCCCGGCGCTCCCGGGCCAGGGCTTGCTCCATCGCTTCCGCGTGCGCGCGCTGCTGCTGCTGCAGCTGCGCGGCACGGTCGCGGCGCTCCTGCCCCATCGCTTCCGCGTGCGCACGCTGCTGCTGCTGCAGCTGCGCGGCGCGTTCCCGGCGCTCCCGGGCCAGGGCTTGCTCCATCGCTTCCGCGTGCGCACGCTGCTGCTTCTGCAGCTGCGCGGCGCGTTCCCGGCGCTCCTGCCCCATCGCTTCCGCGTGCGCACGCTGCTGCTTCTGCAGCTGCGCGGCGCGTTCCCGGCGCTCCCGGGCAAGGGCTTGCTCCATCGCTTCCGCGTGCGCGCGCTGCTGCTTCTGCAGCTGCGCGGCACGGTCGCGGCGCTCCTGCCCCATCGCTTCCGCGTGCGCACGCTGCTGCTGCTGCAGCTCCTCACGAAACTGCGCCTGAATCTCCGAGCGCCACGTGTGCAGCACGTTCATGTCCACGGCCTGCTGCAGGGGGCAGTGCGTGGGTCAGATGCAACACGAAGCGTCGGCCGCACAG
>NZ_JBKBTV010000192.1:0-540 GCF_046291265.1 Acidovorax sp.
TGTGGGGTGACGACCCGGAGATCCAGGTGCGGCGCACCTGCCGTCGCTTCAGCCACTGCCGCCTCTGTCGTCGCTTCCGTCACTGCTGTCACTGCTGTCACTGCTGTCACTGCTGCCACTGCTGCCACTGCTGCCACTGCTGCCACTGCTGCCACTGCTGCCACTGCTGTCACTGCTGTCACTGCTGTCACTGCTGTCACTGCTGTCACTGCTGCCACTGCTGTCACTGCCGCCTCTGCTGCCTCTGCTGCCACTGCTGTCACTGCTGCCACTGCTGTCACTGCTGCCACTGCTGCCACTGCTGTCACTGCTGCCACTGCTGCCACTGCTGCCACTGCTGTCACTGCCGCCTCTGCTGCCACTGCTGCCACTGCTGCCACTGCTGTCACTGCTGCCACTGCTGTCACTGCTGCCACTGCTGTCACTGCTGTCACTGCTGTCACTGCTGCCACTGCTGTCACTGCCGCCTCTGCTGCCACTGCTGCCACTGCTGTCACTGCTGCCACTGCTGTCACTGCTGCCACTGCTGCCACTGCTGTC
>NZ_JBKBTV010000193.1:0-540 GCF_046291265.1 Acidovorax sp.
GTGGAGTACCTGCTGCGGCAGTGCGGGTCGTGCGGCACGGTCAGCGACTTTCGCGAGCTGTCGCTGCTGCACGTGCAGCTGCGGGACCTGCAGGGCGCGCAGGAGCTGCTGGACGTGGCGCAGGAGCAGGGAATCGTGGACACGACGCTGTTCAGCGGCGTCATGGACGCGCTGGCGCTGGAGGCGGAGGTGCCCTGCGCACCCGCCGACGCCTCGCGCGCTCGTGGCTGCTGGGTGGCCGCCGCGTCGGGCTACCGCCTGGCAGGTGCGTCCGCGGCTGACTCGCGCCCGAACGAGCTGGCGCTGGTGGCGCGGCTGGACGCCGGGAAAAACTACCGCCTGGCTCTGCAGCACGCGGCGGCGGAGGCGGAGGCGGAGGACGCACCGGTTGTACTCCAAGGTGAGGCGCTCGATCAGGTCGCCGGCGTTCTTGGACGCATTGTCCATGGCGGTCATGCGGGCGCTCTGCTCGGAGGCCAGGTTCTCCAGGAAGGCGCCCAGCAGCGTGGAGGCCTGTGCAGCGGCAGCACGGCGCGCAGT
>NZ_JBKBTV010000194.1:0-537 GCF_046291265.1 Acidovorax sp.
GCGCAGGAAGGCGGCGTCCTCCACGACCAGCTGCAGCGACTGGGCGCGAGGGTGGGAGTCGGTGCCGCCCGCGTCATCGTCGTGTACCGGCGTCGCAGCACCCGCAACACCCGCAGCACCCGCCGCACCCACCGCACCCGCCGCACCCGCAGCCATCACCGACGCGTGTGCGGCACGGGCAAGGTGAGCCGCGGACGCGGCGGTGACATTGCCAGCGTCCCAGTGCAGCGCGGTTGCCAGCAGCGCAACGCCGCCGCCCGCGCCATCGTCCGCGGTGCAGTCCGTCAGCGCAGTGCGCGTGATGGACACGGTGGTGTTGGTGGAGGAGTCAGTGAGCAGCACCGCCACGCCGCCGCCCACCTCCGTGGCGGCGTTCTCCGCCCGCGTCACGCGCGTCAGCGTGACTCGAGCCGCGCTGCCCGTGGCGAACACGCCGCCGCCGCGCACCGCTGCGCAGTTGCGGAGCTGGGCGTCGATCAGCTGCGCGACGCAGCGGTCCGCGTGCAGCCCGCCGCCGCTGCCGCCCGTCGCGCGATT
>NZ_JBKBTV010000195.1:0-535 GCF_046291265.1 Acidovorax sp.
CATGCGCCGCGCATTCGCCTCTGGCTGCGCGGGCCACCACAGTCGCTCATTCAACACGACGCCGCCAGACTCGATGCTAATCATTGATGATCTCCAGCCAGCAGGGCGGACGCGCACGACGTGGACTCCAGCGCGTCCAGCTCCACGGCGATCAGGCCGCGCAGCTGCTGGCGCTGCTCATGTGCATCGGCTGCTGCTGCTGCTGCGGCGGCGGCGGCTTGACACTGTGATGCCATGCATGGGTTTCGCGCCATGAAGCGACACACGAACGGGACACGTGTTCCTCGCGCACGGGCACACCATCTTGGTTGTGCCGCTGCTGTTGCGCTGGGCGCCTGCACTCGGCGCCTGTACTCGGGTCAAAGTCCAGCGAGGCTCTCCCGCTGGCACACTGCGCGGCCGGCCACACGCAGCAGACCAGTCATGGACCTGTCCACCGTGGCGCCCGTGCCCAAGCGCAAGATGCTGCTGCTGGTGAACGACTTCATCATCACCACGACGCACTTCCTCAATAGTTTCAGCATGGTGTGTGAGG
>NZ_JBKBTV010000196.1:0-525 GCF_046291265.1 Acidovorax sp.
GCACGGCTGGCGGAGGCGGAGGCGCGTGCGCGCGGCGCGGAGCAGCGAGCAGCGGAGCTGGAGCGGCAGCAGGTGTGCGGCCGGCAAACGCAGGCCACCACCCGCGCCCGCTCACCTGCCACGCGTGCGCGCGCAGGCGATGGGGCGGCGTGCGGCGCAGGAGGCGGAGCGAGGGCACGGTGACGCGCTGCGCGAGGTGGCAGAGGAGCTGCAGCGCACACAAGAGGCGCTGGGCAGCGCAGTGGCGGCCCAGGGGGACAATGAATCCAAGCTGCAGGTGCGCGCCCACCCTCGTGACGCCGCGCTGCATGGCGCCGCGGTGCGCTGAGCTTTGCCCCGGGTGCGTGCGTAGGATGCGCTGGAGGTGGTGGCGCAGGCGGAGGCGGAGCTGGGCGGCAAGCTGGCCATGTGGGAGGCGGCGGAGCAGTGGCAGGCGCTGCACGAGGCATGGCACGGTCAGCCCATGCTGCAGCTGGCTGCGGAGCACGTGCACGCAGAGACGGGGGACTGCCTGCACGCGCTGGA
>NZ_JBKBTV010000197.1:0-522 GCF_046291265.1 Acidovorax sp.
GAGGCCGGGCAGCGGCTGCTGGACGAGTCGGACCGCCAATTCTCGGAGCTGGTGCTGCGTCAGGTCGCGCAATTCACGGGCTGGCTCACGCAGGCGCTGCGCTTGGCGGCCGGCCCCGCGCCCGACGAGCTGCACGCCGCCTGGTGCGCGCGCGCAGAGACGGTGCTGCGCCGCCGGCCACCCTCCGCCGCGCGCCCCGCCGCGGCCGCCACCGCACGCAGCGACAGGGCTGCCGGCGACGGGGATGATGGCACCGCGCCCGCTGCTGCTGCTACAAGTACAGCAGCTGCTTGCGCCGCTGAGGGTGCTGCAGAAGACGCAGACTCGGCTTCGCTGGTGGCGCAGCTCTCAACGCGCCGCCCGCCGCCGCAGTTCGCGCTCATGCTGGCCTGCCTGGCGCGCGAGACGGCAGAGTCGTTCGTGACCGCGCTGCCCGGTAGCATGGCGTCGCTGCTGCCGCGCAGCGAGGCGGAGGCTGCCTTGTCCACGCTGGCGCTCACAGAGACGCTGCAGTCGTCGCTG
>NZ_JBKBTV010000198.1:0-521 GCF_046291265.1 Acidovorax sp.
CCATCGAGATGGGCAACAACTTCGCCAAGCGCGGCGGGCGCGACGTGGTCCTGGGCATCCTGCTGCTGGCCGTGGCGCCCGTCATCACGCTCACCACGCCGCTGCCCGTCTCCTACACCTACATGGCGGCCCTGCTGCTCAGCACTGGCTGGATGCTGTTCCGCCTGCGTGAGAACGGGGCGGCGCAGGCCTCGCGCTTCGTGGACGTGCGCGGCACGCCGCCGGCGCGGCTGCTGCAGTGGTACGACCCGGAGTTTGCGGCGGATGACACGGAGGCGGGGCGCAAGGCGCGCGCGCGGGGGCTGGCGGAGGCGCGCGAGCACTTTGTGCGCGTGATGAAGCTGGCAGTGCTGGGCGAGCGCTCGCGGGGCGGTGGCAGCGGCGGCAGCAGCACCTGGTGATACGTCGGTGGCCGATGCCTCAGCGACCCACAGGTGGGCGCGTGTTGCACCGCGCCACCAGACCGCTGCTCCTGACCTGCCAATGCAATTTCACAGCTTTAGTGATGCTGGAGAGCTGCT
>NZ_JBKBTV010000019.1:0-74280 GCF_046291265.1 Acidovorax sp.
CGTGGCCTTCGATCTTGGCGCCCATGGCGATCAGCATCTCGGCCAGGTCCGAAATCTCGGGCTCTTGCGCGGCGTTTTCGAGCACCGTCTCGCCCTCGGCCAGCGCGGCGGCCATGAGGAAGTTCTCGGTGCCCGTCACCGTGACCATGTCGGTGGTGATGCGGGCGCCTTTCAGGCGCGTCCAGCCTGCGGGCAGCTTGGCGATCATGTAGCCGTGTTCGACCACGATCTCGGCGCCCATCGCAGCCAGGCCCTTGATGTGCTGGTCTACCGGGCGCGAGCCGATGGCGCAGCCGCCAGGCAGCGACACCGTGGCTTCGCCAAAACGCGCCAGCAGCGGGCCCAGCGCCAGCACCGAGGCGCGCATGGTCTTGACCAGCTCGTACGGGGCCTCGGGGGTGTTGAGTGCACCGGCATCGATGCGCACGGTGCCATCGTCGGCGCGCTCTGCGGCCACACCCATGTTGCGGATGAGCTTGAGCATGGTGCTCACATCCTGCAGCTGGGGCACGTTGAGCAGCGTGACCGGGTCGGCCGTGAGCAGTGCGGCACACAACTCCGGCAAGGCGGCGTTCTTGGCGCCAGACACCAGCACCTCGCCTTGCAAGCTGCGTCCGCCACGAATGAGGAGTTTGTCCATCTCAAAAAACCAAAAATATGAATGAAAATGGCCTCTAGCGCTTATCCATCAAGCGCTAGCAGCTATCAATAAGTGAGTAACTATGCGGTGAACTCTTGGGGGCTTATTGCCCCTGCGCCGCCCACTCGGCGGGGGTGAAGGTCTTCATCGACAGCGCATGCACTTCGTCGGTGTGCATTTTGGCGCCCAGCGTGGCGTACACGCGCTGGTGTCGCTGAATGGCGCGCTTGCCCTCGAAGTCGGCCGAGACGATGGTGGCATACCAGTGGCGGCCATCCCCTTCCAGCGTGATGTGTTCACAGGCAAGGCCCGCAGTGATGATGTCTTTGAGTTGGTCTGCAGTCATGTCAGTTTCTGATTTTGTAGCCGATGCGCAGCAGATGCACTGCCAGGAAGCTCACCGCCAGCCAGGCCGCGCCCAAGATGGTGAGGCTGAGCCAAGGCGAAGTATCGCTTTGACCAAAAAAGCCATAGCGGAACCCGTCGATCATGTAGAAAAACGGGTTGAGGTGGCTCACGGTCTGCCAGAACGGTGGCAGCGACTGGATGGAATAGAACACGCCCGAGAGGAACGTCATGGGCACCACCACAAAGTTCTGGAACGCCGCGAGTTGATCGAACTTGTCAGCCCACAGGCCAGCAATCAGCCCCAGGGTGGCCAACAAGCCCGCCCCCAGCACCGCAAACGCCAGGATCCACAGCGGCGCTGCAAACTCCGGCCGCGCAAACGCCAGCGTGACCACAAATACGCCCAGCCCCACCACCAGCCCGCGCACCATGGACGAGCCCACATAGGCCACAAACCAGGCCCAATGCGACAGCGGCGTGAGCAGCACAAACACCAGGCTGCCCATGATCTTGCTCTGGATCAGGCTTGACGAGCTGTTGGCAAAAGCGTTCTGCAACACGCTCATCATCACCAGGCCCGGCACCAGGAAGGCGGTGTAGCTGATGCTGTCGTACACCTTCACATGGTCTTCCAGCACGTGGCCAAAGATCAGCAGGTACAACACGGCCGTGAGCACGGGCGCAGCGACGGTCTGGAAGCTGACCTTCCAAAACCGCAATACTTCCTTGTAGAACAGGGTTTGCCAGCCGGTCATAGCGCGACCTCTTCCATGGAAATGTTGGACGCCGACGTTCCCGACATGACTTGCAAAAACACATCCTCCAGGTCTGGCCTGCGGATCTCCATGTCGTGCACATCCACACCGGCCACGCGCAGCGCCGCCAGATGGCTTTCGATCTCGGCAGCGTCGTGGGCGGGCAGTTGCACGATGCGACCTGTCACCCGCGCCACCATGGCCAGCGCGGGGGGCAAAGCGGCATCCGTCTTGAACTGCAGGATGCTGCCTGAGGCCGCCTGCAGCAGCTCGCTCGTGCGGTTGAGCGCCACGATGCGGCCCGACTTGAGCATGGCGATGCGGCCACACAGGGCCTCGGCTTCTTCCAGGTAGTGAGTGGTCAGCAGCACGGTGTGGCCTTCTTTGTTGAGGCGCGCCACAAAGTGCCAGAGGGTCTGGCGCAGCTCCACGTCCACGCCCGCCGTGGGCTCGTCCAGCACGATGATGGGGGGCTTGTGCACCAACGCCTGCGCGACCAGCACGCGGCGCTTCATACCGCCCGAGAGCTGGCGCATGTTGGCGTTGGCCTTGTCGGTGAGGCCCAGGTTTTCGAGCAGTTCGTCGATCCAGGGGTCGTTGTTCTTCACGCCAAAGTAGCCAGACTGGATGCGCAACGATTCGCGCACGTTGAAAAAGGGGTCAAACACCAGTTCTTGCGGCACCACACCCAGCTTGCGCCGTGCCTCGGCATAGTTCGCCTGCACATCGCTGCCCTGCACCAGCACACGGCCGCCGCTGGCGCGCGCCAGGCCCGCAAGGATGCTGATAAGGGTCGTTTTACCGGCACCATTGGGGCCGAGGAGTCCGAAGAACTCGCCCTCCTCTATGTCCAGACTGACCTGGTTCAGTGCCTGGAAAGGGCCTTTGGGCGTGTCAAAGGTTTTGGAGATGGCTTGGAATGAGACTGCTGGCATGAGCCCATGATTTTACGACCTTGCCCCGCACCGCGCCGTGCGGCCCGCCGATGGCCTGACGAGGCGGCAAAAGCTGCAGCGGCGGGCAGGCGTCGCGCCGCCGCCCACCCGGCGCCTTAGGGTCAGGTTGCCGGGGCCAGCAATCCATCCACCCCATACAAACCCGCCATGCCCATCAGCCCGGATGGCAGGCCTTGCACGGAGAAAGACTTGCCCAGCGACAGCGCCTCGCGGCGGCATTCCAGCAGCACGGCCAGGGCCGAGGTATCAAACGCCGTCAGTGCGTGGGCATCGACCACCACGCCGGGCTCGCGGTGCACCTTGAGCCCCTGCATGAGCATGCCAAGGCACGCCGTGGCCTGCCGGTGGGTAAGTTCGGGGGGGAGGACCAACATTGGAGGCAAGTCTGGATAGGCCGGAACGGTCCATCAACCCTTGCTGGCGTTGGTCTTGTTGCGGGCCGCCAGGGTTTCGATGAGTCCGTCGATGCCCTTGGCATTGATCTCCTGGGCAAACTGGCCGCGGTAGGTTTCTACCAGCCACACGCCCAGGACATTCAGGTTGTAGATCTTCCAGCCAGCGCCCTCACCCGGGGTTTTTTCCAGGCGGTAGTCCAGCTGAATCGGGTCGCCCCGGCCCACGATTTCGGTACGGACCAGCACGTCTTTGTCTTCAGCCGCCGCGCGCAGGGGCTTGACTTGAATGGACTGATCGTTCACCTGCGCCAGCGCACCCGCATAGGTGCGGACCAACAAAATCTTGAATTCGTCCTGCAGGCGTTTTTGCTGCTCCGGCGTGGCCTGGCGCCAGCCCGGGCCCACTGCCGCAGCCGTCATGCGGCGAAAGTTGACATTGGGCATCACGGTCTTGTCGACCAGGGCGATGACCTTGTTGATGTCTCCGCCCTGGATGGCTTTGTCGCCCTTGACGGTGGTGAGCACGTCGGCAGACAGGCGCTTGATCAGCGCGTCGGGGGCCTCATCGGCAGCCAGGGCCGTCAGCGGCAGGCCCAGCGACATGGCGGTGGCCACACAGAGGGCCATGTGCCCCAGGGTACGTCGGTTCATCGTGTCCTCTACTTTCCATCAGAACGGGGAAACGCCCGCGTTCATTTCATTGTGGTGGCCGGGGCTGCATCTCATGCGTCGCTGCGGTTGCGGAATGCAAGCAAGTGCAACACGCGCCGCCCCCGGTGGCCGCTGGCAAGGCTGCCAGAGCGGTTGTGGCTTATTTGGCAGGTGGTGGCTCGGGCGGCAGAACGCCATCATTGGCGTTGCGGTCCTCTTGCGCCTGCACGCTCTGGGATTCTCCGGCCTGGCTGCGAACTTGCAGGAACACGTCCCGGGTGAAGCTGTACTTGTCGAGCGCCGCGCTGTCCAGCACGTTGCCCGCGCGCAGCAGATTCGAACGCACTTCCACCGCACGCAGCGCATACAGAGAATTGCGGGCAGACACCGGGTCGACATAGCTCACCAGATTGCCCTTCATGTCGATAGGAAGTGCAAAGGTATCGCGCACGGTGGAGGGGCCCAGGATGGGCAGCACCAAATAAGGGCCCGTGTTCACACCCCAACGGCCCAGCGTCAGGCCGAAGTCCTGTCGGTATCGGTCAATGCCCAGTTCGCTGGCCACATCCAGAATGCCTCCCAGCCCGAAGAACGTGTTCACGTTGACGCGCATGAAGGTGGATGCCGCCGCTTCGCCGCGCAATTGCAGCACGTTGTTCACAAACGACCATACGTCGCTCAGGTTTGCAAAGAAGTTGCTCACCCCGGTGCGCACGGGCGCGGGCGTGACGTCCTTATAGGCAATGGCCACGGGCTTGAGGACCATGGCATCTACCTGCTCGTTGAAGTTGGTCATGCTGCGGTTGTACGACTCCAGCGGATCGCGGGGGTCGGGGTTTGCCACCGTGGCGCAGCCCGAGAGCAGCACGATGCCGAGCACCAGGGCAAGCCAGGTGGCCATGCGGCCACGGCTTGAAAGGGTCCCGGCAGCAGAAACCAGGTTCGTGGGTTTTGAATTCATCATTTTTTATCACCTGCCCCAGTGGGCTTACCGCCATCTTCGGCTTGTCTGTACAAAAATTGTCCGATCAGATTTTCGAGCACCACGGCCGACTGCGTCGCCGTGACGGTGTCGCCCGCGACGAGATTCTTCTCGTCCGCACCGGCTTCAATCCCGATGTACTGCTCACCCAGCAGCCCGCTCGTCAGAATCTTGAGAGAGCTGTCCTTGGGGAACACATAGCGGTCTTCCAGCGCCAGAGTGACCCGCGCCTGGTAGATCTTGTCGTCGAACGTGATGGACTCCACACGCCCCACCAGCACCCCCGCACTGCGCACCGCCGCCTGGGCTTTCAGCCCACCAATGTTGTCAAAGCGCGCCGTGATGCGGTAGCCGGACTGAAAACTCAGGCTCAGCAGGTTGGCCGACTGCAGCGCCAGAAACACCAGTGCCGCGGCACCCAGCATGACAAACAGGCCAACCCAGAGGTCGTTTTTGGAGCGTTGCATTTGTATTGGATTCCTCTTCACCTGCCAGCGTCGCCAGCGTCAGATACTGAACATCAGCGCCGTCAGGACAAAGTCCAGCGCCAGCACCGCCAGGGAGGCCATGACCACAGTGCGGGTGGTGGCCCGCGACACCCCCTCTGGCGTGGGCTTGGCCACATAACCCTGCAGCAGCGCCACAAAAGTCACCGTGAAGCCAAACACCACGCTTTTGATAACCCCATTGCCCACGTCTTTCCACACATCCACACCGCCCTGCATCTGGCTCCAGAAAGCGCCTGCGTCGATGCCGATCATGAGCACGCCCACAATCCAGCCACCAATGATGCCCACGGCACTGAACACTGCCGCCAACAGGGGCATGGTGATGACACCCGCCCAGAAACGGGGCGCCAGAATGCGGGGCACCGGGTCTACCGCCATCATTTCCATCGCACTCAGCTGTTCGCCAGCGCGCATCAAACCAATTTCGGCCGTCAGCGATGTTCCTGCGCGGCCTGCAAACAACAACGCGGTGACCACCGGCCCCAGCTCACGCACCAGCGACAGCGCCACCAGCAAACCCAGGGCTTCTGATGATCCATACCGCTGCAGTGTGTAGTAACCCTGCAGGCCCAGAACAAAGCCCACAAACAGGCCAGACACCGCAATGATGGCGAGCGAGTAGTTGCCCAAAAAATGCACTTGATCGCGCACCAGAGCAGGCCGCCGGAACGCGGCCCCGAACAACCGGACCAGCCGCCCAAAAAGGCGTGCAGCCATGCCGATATCGGCAAGCTTCGCCCGAACAGCAAAACCCACGTCGGAAGGCTTATACCAGCTCATTGCTTGCGCCCCTCGATGGGACCGAAATCCTCAGCAACGCCCGGGCCAGGATGGTGGAACGGCACAGGCCCCGTGGGGAGCGCATTCACAAATTGATGCACCAGCGGATCGGTGCTGGCACGCACCTCTTCAGGCGTGCCCTGCGCAGCCACCACGCCTTCACCCAGAATGATCACGTGATCTGCAAGCCGAAAGGTCTCTTCCAGATCGTGCGACACCACAATGCTGGTCAGGCCCATCGCGTCATTGAGTTGCCGGATCAACTGTGCGGCCGTGCCCAGCGATATGGGGTCAAGCCCCGCAAAGGGCTCGTCGTACATGACGAGTTCCGGGTCCAGCGCAATCGCTCGCGCCAGGGCCACACGCCGTGCCATGCCGCCGGACACCTGGCTGGGCATCAGGTCCCGTGCGCCCCGCAACCCCACCGCATGTAACTTCATCAGCACCACATCGCGGATAAGCTCTTCCGACAGATCCGTGTGTTCACGCAGCGGAAACGCCACGTTCTCGAACACGCTCAGGTCGGTGAACAAGGCGCCAAACTGGAACAACATGCCCATCCGCCTGCGGACGGCATAGAGGCCCTCCGCGTCCAGGCGCCCCACGTCATGCCCGTCAAACAACACTTCGCCGCTCTGCGCCCGCTGCTGTCCACCAATCAAACGCAACACGGTCGTCTTGCCGCCCCCCGATGCCCCCATCAGCGCCGTGACCTTACCCCGCGGCACGGCCAGCGTGACGTCGCGCAGGATCACACGATCTCCGTACGAAAACGTGACGTTGCGCAACTCGGCAAGAAGGGAAGGCTCAGACATTCAGCAGGATGGGCTCAGGAATTTGGGGCTGGTGCGGGCGACCATGCGGGCGGCGCAGACAGAAAAACAGCAGCGATGGTAGCCGAGAAATTAAACATACATACATGTATGTTTGCGTTTAAACAGCTGCGCTGAACGCGAGGTACCTGCTTCGCGGCGTCAGGCAAGCCCGAATTGACAGTGATCCCGATTGTGCCAAGAAAGAAATCTGACGGCTTGGAGCGGGCGATGGAGGTAGTGGCGAGGGATATCGGCGTCGCCGCCGATCAGCGTAGCGCCCTATCGCCAAAGCGTGAACCCTACCGGGGCAGGGGTGCCACGCGGCGTGCAACACCCATCAAAAACGGCGCCCCAAGGGCGCCGTCGCTTCGACAAGGAGCGCCCCTTTAGCGAGGCAGGTCCGAGTAACCCATCAAGAATTCATCCACTGACCGCGCCGCTTGGCGGCCCTCGCGAATGGCCCACACCACCAGCGACTGGCCGCGGCGGATATCCCCTGCGGCGAACACCTTGGGCACATTCGTGGCGTAGCCTCCGTCAAAGTCCGTGGTGGCGCGCGCATTGCCGCGGGCATCCTTATCGACACCGAAAGCATCCAGCACGGGCGCCACCGGGCTCACAAAGCCCATCGCCAGCAGCACCAGATCGGCTTTCAGGATCTGCTCAGAGCCCGCCACCTCGACGAACTTGCCGTCCTTGAACTCCACCCGGACCGTCTTGAGACCGGTGACCTTGCCCTTTTCGCCGATGAACTCTTTGGTAGAGATGGCGAACTCACGCTCGCAGCCTTCTTCATGGCTGGAACTGGTGCGCAGTTTGATCGGCCAGTAGGGCCAGGTCAAAGGGCGGTTTTCCTCCTCAGGTGGCTGGGGCATCAGTTCAAACTGCGTGACGCTCACAGCGCCGTGGCGGTTGCTGGTGCCCACGCAGTCGCTGCCGGTGTCGCCGCCGCCGATCACGATGACGTGCTTGCCATCTGCACGCAGCTGGCCTTTGAGCTTGTCGCCCGCGTTGACCTTGTTCTGCTGGGGCAGGAACTCCATGGCGAAGTGGATGCCATCCAGGTCGCGGCCCGGCACCGGCAAGTCGCGCGACTGCTCGGCACCGCCAGTCAGCAGCACGGCATCGAACTCCTTGTTCAGCTGCTCTGGCGTGACGGTTTCCTTGGCCCAGTTGGTGACCTTGGAATCCTTGCCGAGGCCGTCCTTGGCGGCGCCCACAAAGACGCTGGTGCGAAAGACTACGCCTTCGGCCTCCATCTGCTTGACGCGGCGGTCGATGTGCGATTTCTCCATCTTGAAGTCGGGAATGCCGTAGCGCAGCAGTCCACCCACGCGGTCGTTCTTTTCGAACAACGTGACACTGTGGCCAGCACGCGCCAATTGCTGGGCAGCCGCCATGCCCGCCGGGCCAGAGCCCACCACCGCCACCGTCTTGCCCGTCTTGTGTTTGGCAACGCGGGGCACGACCCAGCCTTCGTCCCAGGCACGGTCGATGATCGCGTGCTCGATGGACTTGATGCCCACGGCGTCGTCGTTCACGTTCAGCACACAGGCCGCCTCGCAAGGCGCCGGGCAGATGCGGCCCGTGAACTCGGGGAAGTTGTTGGTGCTGTGCAGCACCTCGATGGCACTCTTCCAGTCAGAGTGGTAAACCAGATCGTTGAAGTCCGGAATGATGTTGTTGACCGGGCAACCGCTGTTGCAGAACGGCGTGCCGCAGTCCATGCAGCGCGCGCCCTGCACCTTCGCCTGGCTCTCGTCGAGGCCGATGACGAATTCCTTGTAGTGCTTCAGGCGCTCGGGCACGGGCTTGTAGCCCTCTTCGATGCGCTCGTATTCCATGAAGCCGGTGGTTTTTCCCATGACGATGTCCTTGTCTATGAATGCTGTGCAGATGTTTGCGGTCGTGCCTTATTTGGCAGGAACCACTTCTTTTTTGGTAGCAGCTACCGCTGGTGTAGCGGACTCCTCCAGCACTTTCCGTTCATAAATTTCAGACAATGCACGCTTGTACTCGGTCGGGAAGACCTTGACGAACTTGCTGCGCGATGCGGCCCAGTTGTCGAGCAGTTCGCGTGCACGCTTGCTGCCCGTCCAGCGGTTATGGTCTTCCAGCAGCTTCTTGAGTTGGGCTTCGTCCGTCAGGCCGTTGTGCCAGATCGAGCGTGGCACCGTGGCTTCTTGCTCGGTACCCGGCAGGATGCGCTCCAGCGTAACCATGGACATGTTGCAACGCGTGTCGAACTGACCGTCTTCGTCATAGACATACGCCACACCGCCGCTCATGCCCGCGGCGAAGTTGCGTCCCGTGCGGCCCAAAACGGCCACCGTGCCGCCGGTCATGTATTCGCAGCCGTGGTCGCCCGTGCCTTCCACCACCGCCGTAGCGCCCGACAGGCGAACCGCAAAACGCTCGCCCGCCACGCCACTGAAGAAGGCCTCGCCCGTGGTGGCGCCATACATCACCGTGTTGCCCACGATGGTGTTGCGCACCGCATCGCCGCGAAAGTCAATGCTGGGGCGCACGATGACGCGGCCACCCGACAGGCCCTTGCCGGTGTAGTCGTTGGCGTCACCAATCAGGTACAGCGTGATGCCGCGTGTGAGGAACGCCCCAAACGACTGGCCGCCCGTGCCTTCCAGCTGGATGCGGATCGTGTCGTCTGGCAGACCCTCCGGGTGCACGCGCGTCACGGCGCCCGAAAGCATGGCACCCACGGAACGGTTCACGTTGCGCGCCACCTCGATGAACTGCACGCGTTCGCCGCCTTCGATGGCAGGCTTGCTGCGCTCGATGAGCTTGCGGTCCAGCGTGTGCTCGATGTTGTGGTCTTGCACATCCACGTGGTAACGGGGCACATCGGCGGGCACGTTGGGCTGCGCAAACAGGCGGCCAAAGTCCAGGCCTCGGGCCTTCCAGTGATCCAGGCCTTGGCGGGTGTCCAGCAGGTCGGAACGACCGATCAGGTCGTCGAACTTGCGGATGCCGAGCTGGGCCATGATCTGGCGCACTTCTTCGGCGATGAAGAAGAAGTAGTTCACCACGTGCTCGGGCTTGCCAGAGAACTTGGCGCGCAGCGCGGGGTCCTGCGTGGCCACGCCCACCGGGCAGGTGTTCAGGTGGCACTTGCGCATCATGATGCAGCCTTCGACGACCAGGGGTGCCGTGGCAAAACCGAACTCATCGGCACCCAGCAGCGCGCCGATGGCGACGTCGCGGCCGGTTTTCATCTGGCCATCGGCCTGCACGCGCACCCGGCCGCGCAGGCGGTTGAGCACCAGGGTCTGCTGGGTTTCGGCCAGGCCGATTTCCCAGGGGCCACCGGCATGCTTGATGGACGACCAAGGCGATGCACCGGTGCCGCCGTCGTGCCCGGCGATCACGATGTGGTCGCTCTTGCACTTGGTGACGCCAGCGGCAATCGTGCCCACACCGACTTCGGACACCAGCTTGGTGCTGATGCTGGCGTGCGGCGCCACGTTCTTCAGGTCGTGGATGAGCTGGGCCAGGTCTTCGATCGAATAGATGTCATGGTGCGGCGGGGGCGAGATCAGGCCCACGCCGGGCACGCTGTGGCGCAGTTTGCCGATGTAGTTGGAGACTTTGCCGCCGGGCAGCTGGCCGCCTTCGCCGGGCTTGGCACCCTGGGCCATCTTGATCTGGATCTGGTCGGCCGAGGACAGGTATTCGGCCGTGACGCCAAAGCGGCCCGACGCCACCTGTTTGATGCGGCTGCGCAGGGAGTCGCCGTCCTGCAAGGGCAGATCGACTTCGACGTTCTCGGCGCCGATCACGCTCTTGAGCGTATCGCCCAACTTGATCGGGATGCCCTTGAGTTCGTTGCGGTAGCGCGCGGCGTCCTCACCGCCTTCGCCGGTGTTGCTCTTGCCGCCGATGCGGTTCATGGCCACGGCCAGCGTGGCATGCGCCTCGGTGGAGATGGAGCCCAGCGACATGGCCCCGGTGGCAAAGCGTTTGACGATTTCCTTGGCGGACTCGACCTCGTCCACGGGGATGGCCTTGGCGGGGTCGATCTTGAACTCGAACAGGCCGCGCAGCGTCATGTGGCGCTTGCTCTGGTCGTTGATGATCTGGGCGTACTCTTTGTACGTGTTCCAGTTGTTGGCACGCGTGGAGTGCTGCAGCTTGGCAATGGCGTCAGGGCTCCACATGTGCTCTTCGCCACGGGCGCGCCACGCGTATTCGCCGCCTGCGTCCAGCATGGTTTCAAGCACGGGGTCGTCACCGAACGCCGCCTTGTGCATGCGGATAGCTTCTTCGGCAATCTGGAACACACCAATGCCTTCGACGCGGGTCGCTGTGCCGGTGAAGTATTTGCTGACGGTTTCGGTGTTCAGGCCGATGGCCTCGAACAGCTGTGCGCCGCAGTAGGACATGTAGGTGCTCACGCCCATCTTGGACATGATCTTGGACAGGCCCTTGCCAATCGCCTTGACGTAGTTGTAGATGGCCTTGTCAGCGGACAGGTCGCCCGCCAGATCCTTGTGCATCTCGGCCAGCGTTTCCATGGCCAGGTAGGGGTGCACGGCCTCAGCGCCGTAGCCACCCAGCACTGCAAAGTGGTGCACTTCGCGGGCGGTGCCCGTTTCGACCACCAAACCAGCGGTAGTGCGCAGGCCTGCGCCCACCAGGTGCTGGTGGATGGCCGACAGGGCCAGCAGTGCGGGGATGGCCACCTGGGTGGCGCTCACAGCGCGGTCGCTGACGATGAGGATGTTGGCGCCGCCCTTGATGGCATCCACGGCCTGCGCGCACAACGAGGCGAGCTTGGCTTCCACGCCCTCACGGCCCCAGTCCAGGGGGTAGGTGATGTCGATGGTGGCACTCTTGAACTTGCCTTGCGTGTACTTTTCGATGTCGCGCAGCTTGGCCATGTCGGCAAAGTCGAGCACGGGCTGGCTCACTTCGAGCCGCATCGGGGGGTTGACCTGGTTGATGTCCAGCAGATTCGGCTTGGGGCCGATGAAGCTGTTGAGCGACATCACGATGGCCTCGCGGATCGGGTCGATCGGCGGGTTGGTCACCTGGGCGAACAGCTGCTTGAAGTAGTTGTACAGCGGCTTGTTCTTGCCGGACAGCACGGCCAGCGGGCTGTCGTTGCCCATGGAGCCAATGCCTTCTTCGCCATTCTTGGCCATGGGCGCCATCAGGAACTTGATGTCTTCCTGCGTGTAGCCAAAGGCCTGCTGGCGATCCAGCAGCGGCAGATCGGCAGGCTGCGGCGCAGCCACTTGCGCGCCCGCATCAATGCTGTCGAGCTTGATGCGCAGGTTCTCAATCCACTGCTTGTAGGGCTTGGTGTTGACGACGTTGGCTTTGAGCTCGTCGTCGTCGATCATGCGGCCCTGTTCCAGGTCGATCAGGAACATCTTGCCGGGCTGCAGGCGCCACTTGCGCACGATCTTGTTTTCAGAAATCGGCAGCACGCCCGATTCGGAACCCATGATGACCAGGTCGTCGTCAGTGATGCAGTAGCGCGAGGGGCGCAGGCCGTTGCGGTCGAGCGTGGCGCCGATCTGGCGGCCGTCGGTGAACACGATGGAGGCGGGGCCGTCCCACGGCTCCAGCATGGCAGCGTGGTATTCATAGAAGGCGCGGCGGCGCTCGTCCATGGTGGTGTGCTGCTCCCAGGGCTCGGGGATCATCATCATCACGGCCTGGCTGATGGGGTAGCCCGCCATCGTCAGCAGTTCGAGGCAGTTGTCGAACGTGGCGGTGTCGGACTGGTCGGCAAAGCTGATGGGGTACAGCTTTTGCAGGTCGGCAGCCAGCACGGGCGAGGCCATCACGCCTTCGCGGGCCTTCATCCAGTTGTAGTTGCCCTTGACGGTGTTGATTTCACCGTTGTGCGCCACGTAGCGGTACGGGTGGGCCAGCGGCCATTCAGGGAATGTGTTCGTCGAGAAACGCTGGTGCACCAGGCCAATGGCCGAAACGCAGCGTTCATCTTGCAGGTCCAGGTAGTAGGTGCCCACTTGGTCGGCCAGCAGCAGGCCCTTGTAGACCACGGTGCGGCTGCTCATGCTGGGCACGTAATATTCTTTGCTGTGCTTGAGCTTCAGGGCCTGGATGTTGGCACTGGCGGTCTTGCGGATCACGTACAGCTTGCGCTCCAGTGCGTCTTGCACGATCACATCGTTGCCGCGGCCAATGAACACTTGGCGCAGGATGGGCTCCTTCTTGCGCACGGTGGGCGACATGGGCATGTCGCGGTTGACTGGGACATCGCGCCAGCCCAGCAGCACCTGGCCCTCCGCCTTGATGGCGCGCTCCATCTCCTGCTCGCAGGCCAGGCGCGAGGCGTGCTCTTTGGGCAAAAAGATCATGCCCACACCGTATTCGCCCGCAGCGGGCAACGTGACACCGACGGAGCCATCCGGCGCAGTGCCTGCCCGGGCCATCTCTTCACGGTACAGCGCATCGGGGATCTGGATCAGGATGCCTGCACCGTCACCCATGAGCTTGTCGGCGCCCACCGCGCCGCGGTGGTCGATGTTTTCGAGAATCTTGAGCGCTTGCGTCACGATGTCGTGGCGCTTCACTCCCTTGATGTGGGCGACAAAGCCAAGCCCGCAGGCGTCGTGCTCGTTACCCGAAGAATACAAACCGTGTTGTTGCAGGTGCTCGATCTCGGCGGCCGTGGTCATGGCGCACTCCTCATGTTTTCGCAGGGAGGGGAAGATTAGTGCATTGCAACATGCTTTGGCAAGCACATTAATTGGGGTCAGAACAAAATTAAAGACCAGATATCAACACACCCAAATTAATTAGGGACATATCAAAATTAATAGCTATCAGCGCTTCACCAATAAGCGCTAGAGGCCAATTTCACTCAAATTTCTTGACTGAGACCGGCCGACCTGCGTGCCCGCGGGCAACGCGGCGCTGCGTGGTTTTTTGTAGCTCTTCTACAAATTTAGGCTGACCCAGCGCCCAGCCGCTCAGCGCAGAGTCCGTCAATGCCGCCTGCTCTTGAGACCCAATCCCCGCTTGAACCAACGCTGCGTAAGCCGCCTCTCGCGCAAATGGCGTGTTGCCCAATCCCCAATAAAGCGTATGGGGCGTCAGCAACCGGTCATGGCGCAATCCGAGCCAATGGGCGTGGCTGGACCAAGCGTAATCTGCGGCCTGCGGCACCAGTCCGGCGCGCACCGGATTCAAGTCCAGGTACACCATGCACGGAAGCAAGTAGCGTTCCGGGTCCAGAACGGTGGAGCGATAGCGCCCCTCCCACAGCGTGCCGGTGCGGCCGTGCCGCCGGTTGAAATGCTGTACGTACCGCCGCCCCACGGCCTGCATCATTTGCGGCAAACCATCGGTCGAGGTGGGCGTCGCCAACAGGTGAAAGTGATTGCCCATCAGCACGTAGGCATGTACGGCCACCGCGTACTTCTGGGCGTTGTCGGCAAGCAATGCCAGCATCAGCCCGTAGTCTTCGCTGTCGCCAAAGATGGGCTGGCGATTGTTACCGCGCTGAATGATGTGGTGGAGATGACCCGGCAGGGTCAGGCGCGGCAGGCGGGCCATGGGTTGTCAGTCCCCCATGGGCTCTGGGTCTTGCACCGCGAAAACCGCAGTCGATGGGATTGATGCGGGCGCCAGCCCATACCGCGCAGCCAATACTTTGTCGAGGCCAAACTCCTCCAGAATGGCGCGCAGCCGCTCGGCTGCACTGCGTTTCTTCTGGCCGGTGTAGCGCGCAATGATCAGCTCATTTTTCATGCTGTGCTCCCAGCCCACCAACTCCGTCACCGTGACCTGGTAGCCGTTGGCTTCAAGGTACAGGCAGCGCAATACATTCGTGACCTGGCTGCCCAGCTCACGGGTATGCAGAGGATGGCGCCACAGCTCGGCCAGCGGAGTGCGCGCTAACTGCAGGGCTTTGCCTTGGCGAAGGCACGCTGCCATCTCAGCCTGGCAGCAGGGCACCAGCACCATCGCCCGAGCACGTTTCTGCAAACCAAAGGCAATGGCGTCGTCCGTTGCGGTGTCACAGGCATGCAGGGCGGTGACGACATCGATCTGGGCTGGAAGCTCTTCGGTATCGGCAGATTCAGCGACCGACACGTTGAGGAAAGACATCCGCGCAAAGCCCAGCTTCTGTGCGAGGAGGCGAGATTTTTCGACCAGCTCGGCCCGGGTCTCCACCCCGTAGATATGCCCTTGTCCCAGTGCCTTGAAATACAGGTCGTACAGGATGAACCCCAAGTACGACTTACCCGCACCATGGTCGGCGAGCGTGGGACCATGACCATTGGCAGAAAGGTCTTCCAACAAGGGCTCGATAAAGTTGAACAGGTGGTAGACCTGCTTGAGCTTGCGGCGCGAGTCCTGATTCAGCTTTCCGTCGCGGGTCAGGATGTGCAGCTCTTTGAGCAACTCTACCGACTGGCCGGGTCGAAGCTCTGACAGCTCTGGTGTCCCACCCTGGGTGGCAGTCATATTCTTTTTAGGCCCGCGATCTTGGGGGGCAAGAGAAGTCTTGTCTTTCATTGCGCCGCTCCTTTCGCAACCGCAGGAGCCGTCACCATCACACCTGCCGGGCTGGCACCCACATCGAGACTCGCCCAGCCCTCCATACCCAATGCTTCCAGGACTTCGATATTTCGCTCGAAAATGGCCTCCGCTTCAGGAAAAACCTCCACTGCACGATCAATGCTTTCCTCCCGCAGCAAATGCAAGGTCGGATACGGCGCACGGTTGGTGCAGTTGGTCACGTCGTTCACATCGGTCCCAGCAAACTGAAACTGCGGATGAAAGCTGGCGATCTGCACGGTACCCGTCAAGTCCATGGCATCCAAGACCGCCTCTGCCTTTTCCAAAAAGTCATTGAAGTCCAGAAAGTCCTGCAGGCAATGCGGCAGCAGGATCAAGGTGGTGTCTCTGGTCTGGGGAGACATCCCCACCAAAGCACCCAGCTCCGTGCGCAACAGCTCCAGCACCTCCGCGGGATCTTCCGTCGTAGTCACCGCATAGTGAACCTGCCCCTTCACATGCACGCCTTTGGCAAAAGGGCACAGGTTCAGCCCGATAACGGCCCGCTCCAGCCAGCGGACTGTGTCGTGAACAAACAAGCCTGCCGGATCCGAAGATCCGGCAGCGGGGACTGGGAGATGTGAAGTCATGAAGCAGGCGCGCGTGGCGCTGTGGAGTGCCTGCGAATTTTACCGGGCCTCAGTGGACGACCTGCCTTCATGGCCGTAGGCACAAATGTGCATTCAGAGCGCACGCGGCAATGCTGGAAGGTCACTACTTCAGCTCAATAGACGTCGCCCAGTGAGTCGTTCATGCTCTCGCGCGGCAAAGCGATCGGTCATCCCGGCAATGAAGTCAGCCACCGCACGAGCACGAAGCGGCCCGTCGTCCATGGACGCCTGCTCAGCAAAGGCGGCTTTCATTTCATGAGGAGCCGTGGTGTAAGCGGCAAACAGGTCTCGCACGATTTCTTGTGCATGGCCCGTGGTCTCCATCACCTGTGGGTGACGATAAAGGTTTTGAAACAAGAACCGTTTGAGCGTTTGCGAACGCTCGCGCATCGCATCGCTGAACATGACCAGTGGCGGACACTCTCTGCGGACGGCGTCGACATGTGCAGGCTTGCAATCGGCCAGTGCTTTCTGGGTGGCATCAATCACGTCGTAGACCTGCGCACTGAGCATGCGCCGGATCGCTTCATACAACAGGCGGCGGTGGAGCGAAGGCTGTCCAAGCTCCGGGTATTCCGCTTCGGCATCTGCACGGTAGCGATCAAATAAAGGCACATCCTGCAACTGCGCCAGCGTGATCAAGCCAGAGCGCACACCGTCGTCGATATCGTGCGCGTTGTACGCAATTTCATCCGCGAGATTGCACAGCTGGGCCTCCAGACTGGGCTGCTCCCGCCGCAAGAACCGGCCACCCACCCCACCGGGTTCCTGGTCTTCCAACTGCTGGGCGTGAAGCCTGGAGCAATGCTTGAGCACCCCTTCGCGCGTCTCGAAGGTCAGATTCAACCCGTCAAATTGCGGATAACGCTCCTCCAACTGGTCCACCACCCGCAGACTTTGCAGGTTGTGCTCAAAGCCACCGTGCCCACCCATACAACTGTGCAGCGCATCCTGCCCCGCATGGCCAAAGGGCGTATGCCCCAGATCGTGCGCTAGCGAAATGGCTTCGACCAAGTCTTCGTTGATGCGCAGCGACCGGGCTATGGAACGCCCCAGTTGAGCGACCTCCAGCGAGTGCGTCATCCGAGTGCGAAAGAGATCGCCTTCGTGGTTCAGAAAGACCTGCGTCTTGTAAACCAGGCGCCTGAACGCTGTGGAGTGAACGATGCGATCACGGTCCCGTTGGTAATCATTGCGTGTAGGGGCGGGACTCTCAGAAAAACGCCGCCCTCTACTGAAAGCCGGATCACATGCGTACGGAGACAAATCAAAGCGCTGAATCAAACCAGTTTCCCGCGTTTAATGCTACTTTTATTGATAGACACCCCCTCAGAGAGCGATGACCCGATTCATTTGCAGCAGGCATCGATCACTTCCCGCACCAGCGAATCCGGTGCGGGTCGCACTATTGCTTTACCCGGCCCGTCAATCAACACAAATCGAATTTCACCAGCCTCGGATTTTTTGTCTACACGCATCAAATCAAGATAGCGGCCAGCATTATCTACGGCGTCGATGACCGGGCCCTTCGTGGGCAGCCCCGCACGTCCGATCAGGCGCGTGAGTCGTCGGACAAACGACTCATCTACCAACCCAAGCCTCTTCGAAAGTTCTGCAGCCATCACCATGCCTGCAGCCACGCCTTCGCCATGTAACCAGACGCCATAACCCATACCCGCTTCGATGGCATGTCCAAACGTGTGGCCAAAGTTCAAGACGGCACGCTGCCCGGATTCGCGCTCATCCGAGCTAACCACCTGCGCCTTGATCTCGCAGCAGCGTTGCACTACGTGAGCCAACGCGTCCTCGTCTTTGGCCAACACGGCTTCTATCGACTCTTCTAGCCACTGAAAGAACACCATGTCATGTATGGGCCCGTACTTGATGACTTCAGCGATACCAGCTTGAAGCTCACGCAACGGCAGCGTATCCATGTATTGCAAGTCACAGACGACAGCGCGCGGTTGATAGAACGCCCCAATCATGTTCTTGCCAAGTGGATGGTTGATGGCCGTCTTGCCACCGACTGATGAATCCACCTGAGCCAAGAGCGTGGTGGGCAACTGCACAAAAGGAATTCCCCGCATGTAAGTGGCAGCGGCAAATCCAGTCACGTCGCCAATGACCCCACCACCCAGCGCAAATAGTACCGTCCCGCGGTCGCAGCCCCAACTCAGTAGCGCCGTCAGAATCTGGTTGAGCGAATCCCACGTCTTAAACTGTTCTCCATCGGGAATTTCAACCACCTCTACACGGTTGAATGTCTTATGCAAAGCAACGAGCACCTTAGACAGATGCAAGCGTGCAACTGTTGCGTTCGTTACCACAACAGCCACATTCTTCTTCATAGCCGAAGACAGCAGTACCTCACCTAAATCCATCGCAGAACCAATGGAAATTTCATAACTACGACTGTCAAGAAATATTTTTACAGAACGCATAAACTTTCTAAGGCGATAAATCAATTAACACGAAGTACGAGCTAGCAACAAGAAGAGAAACGGCATTTCGTGGACTCAAGACACACGCTAACTAGAGAGGTGAATTTCTGATGGATTAAATAATAAAAAAGGCCAACCTATAGGTTGGCCTTTTTACAAGCTGCAGTATGTCAGATGCAAGCTGCCGGTCCAGTGTCATCCCGGATGGTCAAAGTGATCGTCTGCTTCACAAGCTTCGCATCGTAAATATCGATCGGAATGACCACGTCAGGGCTGGCAGCAGCAATACAACGGTCTTGTCCTGCCTGCAAACCCACGGTCACCCTAGGCGGCGTGGAAACATTATCGATGGTCACGGCGTGGATCGCCGAATCCGTTGGGCTAACCAAAGCGCTGTAAGGGGCTGTACCACCTGTAATCAAGTACGTGACATTCACGTTGCTCGAGTCCAAGACCACTTGATTGGTAGGCGACACCGTCAGTGGTGCGGCAACTACAGGGGCGGCAGTCACTGTAACAGTAGCGCTAACTACCGCGCCTGTGGCATCAGTCACGCTGATGGTGGCAGTACCTGCAGCAAGCAGGCCGACAGATACTGCCGACCCAGCCAAAGAGGCGGAAGCCACCGATGTATTGGATGAGCTCGCTGTGTAAGGCGCTTTTCCACCGGCAATTGCCAGACTATTCGTACCACCCACGACCCCAGCTACCGCACTTGGCGTCAAAGTCAACGCTACTGTGCGCACGGCTTCGACGGTCACACTGATTTCGAAAGTGGCACCAGCGGCGTCTGTAACCAAAATCTTGGCAGAACCACCCTTCGGCTGCCCTACCAAAGTAATCGTGGCACCGGAAATACTGGCACTCACCACACTCGCGTCAGAAGTTGCCACCGTGTAAGGGCTGACGCCGCCGCGAAGGCTCAAGCTGCGCGTTTCACCAATGGCAAGGTTAACTGCCTGCCCCACGTTGCTTGTAATTGGGACAGCCTTGGCAGTCACAGAAATCTTAACTTGCTGAACCGGCAAGCTTGAGTCATAAACAACAACTTCTGATGTTCCGTCACCTTCCCCGCTGACCAAAACGAAGTTATCTGAACTCAAACCGACGTCAACAGATGCATCAGAACTAGTAATCGTATAGGGCGCCTTACCACCACGCACCTCAACTCCGGTAGAACCTGCGGCACCCACCGGCAGCGAAATTCCCGAAATCGGTGGATACAAACGGAGTACCGCGGCCGCCCCATTGGGCGTTCCTTCTCCCCCACCACCACCACCACAGGCTGCCACAAACAACACAGCGGCCGAGAAAAATATTTTAGAGATTATTTTCATATTAATTCACCATTGATATTCAACGCCGAGGCCCATTTTCAGAAATTACCTTTGGAGTAATGAAGACCAGCATTTCTTGTTTATTCATCGATTTAGTACGAGTTTTAAACAAGTTCCCAACCCCAGGCAAATCACCTAAGAGAGGGACCTTGCTCTCGGAACTATCCTCAAATAATTCAAAAATGCCTCCAATAACAACCGTTCCACCATTCTCTACGAGTACTTGGGTCTTAATATGCTTGGTATTAATAGCTCTTACGTTATTGAGAACCTCGCCAGGACTATCTTTATTGACGTCCAAGTCAAGAATAATATTTCCTTCGGGCGTAATTTGAGGAGTTACCTCAAGCTTCAACACCGCTTTCTTGAACGCTATAACTGTCCCCCCATTTGGAGCAGTAACAGGATACGGAAACTCGGTCCCCTGCTCGATAGAAGCCTTAGTCTGATCTGCGGTCACAACGCGCGGGCTTGAAACTATCCTACCCTTACCATCTGCTTCAAGAGCAGAAATCTCGAGATTCAAAAAGCGATTTGCCGCAGAATTAAAAATTGAGATTGCAAAACTTGATGGATCATATCCGCCAACCGCTTGCGCTGGCAAGTTAACAAAGTTGCCCGATGTATTAACTGCCCCACCTGCGCCGCTGGACGCAACTGCATTCGTGTAGCTGGTACCAAAGGCTACGCGGTTAGCCCCTCCAATTCCATATCCCCCATCCCCGCCTCGGCCCGCACGCAAATCTGCGCCACCCAGTCGAACACCCAAAGAGCGTCCGAAGGTATCCGTCGCCTCAACGATTCTCGCTTCAATCATTACCTGACGTACAGCCACGTCTAAACTAGCAAGTAGCTGCCTCACATCTTCTATTTTCGCCGCAGTATCGGTAACAAATAACTGATTGGTGCGTGGCTCTGAAATAGCGCTACCCCGCTCAGACAAAAATCTTGTGGAAACGCTACCTCCGGAAGCGCTGGTGGCCAATTGAGCCAAAATATCGGCGGCTTTGGCATAGTTCAATTGGAAAGCTTGTGTTCGGAGAGGCTCCAACTTCTGGATCGCTTGAACCGCCTCAAAGTCTTTTTTGGTGCGAGCATCTATCTCGTCCTTAGGAGCAATCCAAAGCACCGTGCCAGATTTCCTCATCCCCAAACCCTTGGCATCCATAATAATCTGGAGCGCTTGATCCCAGGGTACGTCTTTCAATCGCAAAGTCAGAGACCCAGTCACCGTATCTGAAGTGACAATATTGAAATTAGTAAAATCTGCAATTACCTGCAAGAGCGATCTAACCTCAATATTTTGGAAATTCAGAGACAACTTTTCACCGCTGTACCCTGGCCCCTGGGTTAACTTACTTAGATCTACCTTTTTCTGACGTACCTCTACAACAAACTGACTGTCGCTTTGGTATGCGCTGTGCTCCCAGTCGCCATTCACCTCGATGTTCATCCTGACACGCTCGCCGACTTGAGACGTCGTCACGAGCTGCACAGGCGTGCCAAAATCCGTCACGTCTAACTTCCGTCGCAGACCCTCAGGCAGTGAAGAGCGCAAAAATTCAATCGTAACCCCTTTAGCTTGCTGCTGGAGATCAACGCCTACTTGCGAATTTCCCAAAGCAATAACAACTCGGCCCGATCCGTCGGCCCCTCTCCTAAAATCGATGTCCTTCAGCGGCACAATTTCAGAGCTAAAACTTTCGGGAATTGATGATGAGTTAATTGCCCCTGCTACAGAGCCACCCGAAACCGGGTCCAGAGTTATAAATATCGAGGCGCCCTGTAGCTCTGCGCGATAAGAGGTAGGCGATTTCAAATTGAGCACGACACGAGATCTATCGCCAGCTTGAACTATAGAAATAGACCTCAAATTACCTTGGTTGATATCGAAATTAGACCTCCCAGTAGAGTTAGCGACCCCTGGAAAATCTAAGGCAATTCGAGCCGGAGACTGGATCGCAAAACCGGTAGGAACTGAATTCATACTTTCATTGAGATCGATTCGTACTACTTCGAACCCTCCCTGAACATGGCCAGAAATCTGCTGGATCGCCGATTGCGCCTGAACTGACAGACCCGCGACCGCAAGAGACAAACCAACCAAAGCACATCGGCAGTGGCGAAGAATATTAACGCTAGTGTATTTCATTTTTTCCCCTCTTGCAGATCAAGCGATGTAATACGCTCCATCCAGTCACCGGTCGCATCCTGTACTATTTCACGCAACTGAATTTGGTTTTCAGTAATTTTTACTATTTTTCCGTAATTTTGTCCGAGATAATTTCCCTGCTTAACCTGATAGAGAAGATTATCAACTTTAAGCAAAGCCGTAGGGTTCCCGGTCTTATTAAGACTCCCAACCATCGCCATAACATCCAAAGGAAAAGCTTCTAACGCTTCTTTTCGCCGAGCCATTTCTGGAGCGATAAGCGTAGCATTTGAAGCAATTTGCGTCGAATCGCGACGCAATGCTTGAGTTAACTTGACCTGATTGAAAGGCTCAACAGATCCTTCAGCAGAATATGCTTGCGGAACAAACTTTTTTGGCTCAGTGAGCGCAGTAACTCGGGACTTAGTATTTGCACGTTGCTCTGAAATCCAAGCACGCAGCTCATCATTACCCGTAGGTACGCACCCCCCAACAAGAAGCGTCATCAAGATGAGAAGGCGGCGCTGACCGTTAAAATTCATTTTTTCGCCCCAGTCTTCTGAGCTTGGATTTCCTCGGGATCCAAATAACGGAAAGTTCTAGCCGTCGCGTCCATTGTGAGGCTTGCGCTATCTCGTGCCGACGGGGTAATAGAAATATTATTGATTGTTACAATTCGTGAAAGATGCGCTATATCGGACGCAAACGAGCCAATATCATGATACCGACCAGAAACACGCACCGAAATTGGTAGCTCCGCGTAATAATCCCGAACAATAATCTGACCTGGTCGAAATAGTTCAAACTGAAGACTGCGCCCTAGCCCAGCTTGATTGATATCAGACAAAAGCGCCGCCATCTCAGCTTTACTTGGGAGTTGCTTTTCAAGTTGAATTACGTATTGCTGAATCTGCTCTCGCTGCTTCTTCAAGGCCTCTAGGCTAACGGCTTTTACTAGTTTTTTCTGATAATCTTCTCGCAATGCGACTTCCTTCGTTCGCTCCGAATTCAGTTCGACTTCGTAATCAGCCAAGACAATAAACCAAAGCGCAGTCGAGACTGCCGCAGCGATGAAAAGGCACAAGAACCCTTTTGGTAAGCTGGGCCAAAGTGATGGATCTTTGGTATCCAAATTCTTGAACTGCCTCTGAAAACCATTCATAGCCTCAGAGAAATTAAAATTTTCTTTAGTCCCTCTTGCCATGCTATTTCCCCCCCGAAGCAGAGGCATTTGAGCTCGCTGCGTTAATAGCCTTTTGCGCTTCGCTTGCTCGCACCAATTGGAATCGCAAATTGAACGTAGCTACGCGCCGCTGATCCCTCGGAGTCAAGGACAAATTATTAGCAACAATTTCAATAAGCTCGGGCTTCGTGAACCATGGAGTATTACTCGCAATGTTTCGAAGCATTTCCGAAACACGTTCATTAGATTGCGCCATTCCTTGCATGGTAATAGTTTGCCCGGCTTGCCGCAGGTTGGTTATGTAAACGCCGTCTGGTAGTTGTTGAACCAACTCGTTTAGCAAATGCACAGGCAAATTTCTGTCCGACTGCAGATCTTCAACCGCTTTCTGCCGCGCTTGCAGCGAAGCTATTTCCTCTTCAATAGAAGCAATTTCCTTTATTTGGCTTTCTAGCACCTTAATTTCGCCTTGAAGAAAAATGTTTTTCTCCTGCTGATCCGTGATCATTATCTGAAACCACCAGTAAATCGCACCAGAGATTGCCAAACCGACCAGTAACGACGCGAACATCGTAGCCTGAAAAGCCTCTTTTCTGCGCTTACGTGCAGCCTCCCGGTGCGGAAGTAAATTAATCAATATCACTGCAAAAACCTCCGCATGGCCAACCCACAAGACGTCAGGTAAGACGGTGCTTCACGGACCATTTTTTTCAATCGGACGGAACTTCCGATTTCCATACCATCGAAAGGATTGACCGCGCTGCAAGCAAACCCAGTCTGCTGTGTAACCGCTTCAGTCAGCCCAGGCAGAGGAGCCGAGCCCCCAGCAAGCATGATGTGGTCCACGCGGTTGTGCGGCGTACTGGTAAAGAAGAACTGCAATGCCCTTCCAATTTCTTGAGCCATGCTGTCTACGAATGGACGCAGAACTGCCGCTTGATAATCTTCTGGCAGGTCACCATTGCGCTTCTTACTCTCCGCCTCTTCCACCGAAAACCCGTATTGGCGGACAATCAATTGTGTCAACTGGGCACCGCCAAAAGCTTGGTCGCGGTCATACAAAACTTCTTCGTTTCGGATGACTTGCATACTGGTAGTTAAGGCCCCAACCTCGAAAAGTGCCACCATGGCGTCTACGCCGTTTTTGGGCAATGCTTCGATCAGTCGCCCCGCAGCGAGTCGAGAGGCATGGGACTCGATGTCCACAACAACAGGCTTAAGCCCTGCGGCCTCCGCCAGGCCTTGGCGATCTTGAACTTTCTCACGTCGGGAAGCTGCGATCAGCACGTCGACATCCCCAGGCGCGTTCTTGCTCGGCCCAATCACACAGAAGTCCAAACTCACTTCGTCTAGCGAAAATGGAATGTATTGATTGGCCTCGGATTCAACTTGCACTTCAAGCTCTTGCTCTGTCATTCCACCAGGCAAGGTGATCTTCTTGGTAATGACCGCAGACGGTGGAAGCGCGAGTGCGACGTTTTTCGTTCTGGTACCGCTTTTTTTAACCAGTCGACGCAAGGCGTCTGCAACCTCATCGAATTTCTCGATATTGCCGTCGGTGATCCAACCGCGCTCCAGCGGCTCGATAGCACAACGCTCTAGAACCAGACTACCCGCCTTATCACGACCCAACTCGACCAGCTTGACACTAGAAGAGCTGATATCGATTCCCAGCAGCGGTGCAGACTGGCGACTGAACAAAGACCCCATTGAGCTCAAGATTGGTCCCCTGTAACTTGCCGAAATGAGGCAACAAAACTTAACACTTCACATGAATGCTATCAGTAAGATAGTTCTCCGGCAAAGAATTTTCCCGCTGTAACACCTTTGGAGCGTTGCCAAAAGCAGACGGAAATTTGTCTTGATGCAACGCCACTTAGCGCGAGTGAAGCGCCTTTCGGCAAGTTCGACAGAACCACAGGCGACGCATTTCAGTCGTCCTTGGGTCAGACATTTTTTATAATGCACTGTCTTACCCCATCGGAGCGATATGCCGCGGACCTCCCCCTCGAAACCCTCCGAGAAGAAATCGGACAGCACCTCAACACGACAACTCCCCACTTGGCTTCACTGGGTTTTCCGCGTTTTTCTTTGGTTGACAGGGCTTGCCGCGGCGGGCGCGCTGGCACTTGTTCTGACGATCGCCGTGGCCCTTGCAGTGGCCTATCCGAATCTTCCAGACATCTCTGACCTTGCAGACTACAGGCCGAAACTGCCTTTGAGGGTCTACTCTTCAGAAGGCGCGCTCCTGGGAGAGTTTGGGGAAGAGCGGCGCAATCTCACACCGATTGGAGAGATTCCCAAGGTCATGAAGGATGCCGTCCTCGCCATTGAGGACACTCGCTTTTTTCAACACGGCGGCGTCGACTACAAAGGCGTGATGCGAGCGGGTCTTGCAAATTTAGGCAAAGTGAAAAGCCAAGGGGCTTCGACCATCACGATGCAGGTGGCTCGCAATGTTTATCTCTCTTCAGAAAAAACATTCACACGCAAAATTTACGAAATCTTACTGACATTCAAATTAGAGCATTTGTTGTCAAAAGACCAAATTCTTGAGATTTACATGAACCAGATTTATCTGGGCAATCGGGCTTATGGATTTGCAGCGGCTTCAGAGGCTTATTTTGGTAAACCGCTTAAATCCGTCTCTATTGCAGAGGCGGCCATGCTGGCAGGGTTGCCCAAGGCGCCTTCGGCTTACAACCCCATCAGTAACCCAAAGCGTGCTCGCTCGCGCCAGCTTTACATCATTGAACGCATGCAGGAGAACGGGTTCATTTCTGCACAAGATGCGGTCAATGCGAAGAAAGAAGAGCTGAAGATCCGCTCGGGCCCGGACAACACGCGAGTGCACGCAGAGTACGTGGCGGAGATGGCGCGGCAGCTCATCTTTGCTCAGTACGGGAACGAGGCTTACACCCGAGGATTGAACGTCTACACCACGCTCAACGCCGCCGAGCAGGACGCGGCCTATGGGGCGCTGCGCAAGGGCATCATGGACTACGAGCGACGACAGCAGTATCGTGGCCCTGAAAAGTTTGTAGCGCTCCCCACCGCTGCCCAAGAGGTTGAGGACGCCATTGACGACGCGCTCGCCAACCACCCGGACAACGGCGACGTGCTCTCGGCAGTCGTGCTGGAGGCGAGTGCGCGCAAGATCGTTGCGGCACGTGCCAACGGCGATGCGCTGGAGATTGTGGGCGATGGGCTCAAGCCCGCCCAATCAGGACTCGGTGACAAAGCCCCCCCCAACATCAAGATTCGTCGCGGAGCGGTGATCCGTGTAGTCAAGACGCCCAAAAACACCTGGGAAATCACACAGCTGCCGGAGGTCGAGGGCGCTTTCGTTGCCCTGGATCCTCGTACCGGAGCCATTCGTGCGCTGGTGGGTGGGTTTGACTTTGACAAGAACAAGTTCAATCACGTCACGCAAGCGTGGCGCCAGCCAGGCTCCAGTTTCAAGCCCTTTATCTACTCAGCGGCCCTGGAGAAGGGGTTCACACCAGCGACCATCGTGAACGACGCTCCCCTTTTCTTTGACGCCGGCGTGACAGGCGGCCAACCGTGGGAACCGAAGAACTACGACGGCAAATACGATGGCCCTATGAGCCTGCGCACCGGGCTCGCCAAGTCCAAGAACATGATCTCCATTCGTGTGCTCCAGGCCGTTGGCCCCAAGGCGGGGCAGGAATGGGTCTCGCGGTTCGGATTTGATGCGGATCGACATCCTGCTTATCTGACCATGGCGCTGGGCGCAGGCTCCGTGACGCCGTTGCAGGTGGCAGCTGGGTATTCCGTGTTTGCCAATGGCGGCTATCGCATGAACCCTTGGCTTATCACCAAGGTCACGGATCACAAAGGCCGCGTCATCTCCGAGACCACGCCCCCAGTGACCAGCGAACAGCCGCGGGCCATTGATGCGCGCAACGCTTTCATCATGAACAGCTTGCTGCAAGAAGTGACTCGCTCCGGAACAGCTGCACGCGCTCAGGGCACGCTCAAACGGCCCGATTTGTACGGGAAAACAGGAACGACCAATGATTCGTGGGACGCGTGGTTTGCAGGGTACCAACCGACCATCGCGGCGGTGACCTGGATTGGCTACGACACACCGCGCAACCTTGGCAATCGCGAGACGGGGGGCGGGCTCAGCCTGCCCGTCTGGATCAGTTTTATGCAGCAGGCACTCAAAGGCGTGCCCGTGATGGAGACACCAGTACCCCCTGGCGTGGTGAACGTAGGGGGCGAATGGTTCTACGACGAATACGCGCGCAACGGGGGCGTGGGAAGCGTCGGGCTGGATGATAAATCGGCATCCCCAGCGGTGGCACCCACAACGCCACCGCCCGCAGAGGAACGCAGCCGAATTCTCGATCTGTTCCGCAACTGATTGATCGGTTCATCCCCTCATTTCCCACAGTCCGATCAACCCCAACTGAGCAGCTGCCCGTCCCGGCACGCTGCTCACACAGGGTCAGGCAGTAAAGGCCAGCGGCAGCCCGGACTGCAAAGCCGCATCGCGGCTGAGGCATGCAAAGAACTCCCCCGCTCCTTTGGTGTCTTGCCACAGGCTGCCATCAAACCGGTAGTGGTACCCCCCAGACTTTGCGGCCATCCAGACCTCATGCAATGGCTTTTGCAGGTTGATCACGATCTGACTGCGGTTGGGGAATGTGAGGGTCACCATACCGCCTGAGCGCTGGGCGTCGACATCAGCGTCGGTGGTGTCATTGATCCAGTCACAACTGCGCTCGACGCCGGCAAGCAGTTTTTCGGCGTGGTCCAGAAATTCAAGGTCGGTCATTACAATTTGCGCATGTTGAAAGCTTCCCAAATTCTAGTCAGGACACTTGTCCTTGCTGCCAGTGCGGCGGCCCTTGCAGGTTGCGGACAACGTGGGCCACTGTTTCTGCCCACCGGGCCAGCGGCCACCCAGAGGGCTACCTTGCCGCAGACGCTCACTCCGGGCGGCAGTTCTTCCGCTGCAGAAGTAACGGCACCCGCCGCAGCCCCGGCCGCATCAGCTCCCCGCTGAGAGCACGGGTGTAAGAACCGTTCAAGGTCTTTTCGGGGTCGCCGAAAAGACCTTGAACAGGTTCTAAGACCACCGTGCGTGGTCATTCTCTCTTCGCTTGATCTCCATCAAGCACCCGACGCCGTGGCACTCGTACAGTCTGCGCTTTATTGCACCGCAGGACGGCCATGGCCATCGAACTCTACCGCGACAAGAACCATGCTTGCCTGATGTTCACCGACCTCATTGAAGAGGACGGCCAGGCGGTGCAAGCCAACCAGTTTTTGATTGTGGACGACGACACGGGCGCGATCATCGACCCGGGCGGCAACCTCGCATTCAATGAGTTGTTCATAGGAATGACCCAACATTTCCCGCCCCAAAAGCTGTCGTACGTGATCGCCTCCCATGCCGACCCGGACATCATTGCATCGCTCGACCGGTGGATGACAAGCACCAAGGCCCATTTGGTGATCTCGCGGGTGTGGGAGCGTTTTGCGCCGCACTTCACCAAGGTGGGCAAGACGGAAAACCGCGTCATCGGCGTGCCCGACAGCGGCGGCCATCTGCCGCTGGGACGCCATGAGCTGGTGCTGCTGCCCGCGCATTTCATGCACTCCGAAGGCAACTTTCACTTCTATGACCCGGTAAGCCGCATCTTGTTCACCGGAGACCTCGGGGTGTCAATGATGTCGGGCGCCGAAGCGCGCGTGCCCATCACCGATCTCAAGGCGCACATTCCGCGCATGGAAGGGTTTCACCGCCGGTACATGGTGTCCAACAAGATCCTGCGCATGTGGACGCGCATGGCACGGCAGCTGGACATCTCGATGCTGGTGCCGCAACACGGCGCCCCCATCGTGGGCAAGGAAGCGATCAACGATTTCTTCCACTGGATCGAAAACCTGATGTGTGGCATCGATCTGTTTGACGACAGGGCCTACCAGATCCCTACGGCCTTTATCGACCCCGTCACGCGCCAGATGCGCCCGGCCCTGCCGCAAATGGCTCGTTGACTCGAAAATATGAGTCAAATAGGCCTCTAGCGCTTATCCAATAAGCGCTAATAGCTATATATTTTATAGCAAACTACCTAATTGACGCGAGCGGATGCGCGGGACGCAGCCGCAGATGAGGCCCTTGCCCGTGCAGCACGCCGCTTGCGCAGCACGTTCCAGACGCGCCACCCCAGCAGTGCCGCAAGAATGGCTGCGTACACCGCCACCTCGCCAAAGTCATTCTTGCCCGCGCGCATCCAGAAGAAGTGAAGAATCGCCAGCGCCGCAACGGCATACACCGTGCGGTGCAGTGCCTGCCAGCGCTTGGCGCCCATGGATTTGATGGCCCGGTTGAAAGAGGTGGCCGCCAGCAGCGTCAGCAGCAACAGCGCCAGCGAGCCGACGAGGATGAAGGGCCGCTTGATGATGTCCCGCACGATGTCGGCCACATCAAACCCCATGTCAAACCAGCTGTAGCTGAGCAAATGCAGCACAGCGTAGAAAAACACGAACAAGCCGAACATGCGCCGAAACCGGGCCAGTTGTGGGGTCGACGTGAGCACCCGCATCGGGGTGACTGCCAGCACCAGGCACAGCGCGCGCAGCGTCCAGTCCCCTGTGGCGCGGATCAGCGCCTCGGCGGGATTGGCGCCCAGCTGGTTCGCCAGCGCGGCGTAAACCAGCCAGGCCAGCGGCAGCAGGCACAGCACAAACGCCACGGGTTTGGCGGCGGGATGGAGCAGAAGTTTTCGCATGGGATCGAGCGTCCGAGGCTCACCGGAGGGCGCGAGCGCACCGGACGCATCAGACAAAGGATCAGTAAAACTTCTTAAGGTCCATGCCCCCGTAGAGCTGTCCCACCTGGGCTTCGTAGCCGTTGAACATCAGTGTCTTGCGTTTCTTGGCAAACAGGCCGTCTTCGCCAATGCGCCGCTCGGTGGCCTGGCTCCAGCGGGGGTGGTCCACTTCGGGGTTCACGTTGGAATAAAAGCCGTATTCCTGCTTGGCCGCCTTGTTCCAGGCCGTGCCTGGCTCTTTTTCGACAAAACGGATCTTGACGATGCTCTTGGCGCTCTTGAAGCCGTATTTCCACGGCACCACCAGGCGCACCGGCGCACCGTTCTGGTTGGGCAACACCTCACCGTACATGCCGAACGTCAGCAGCGTGAGAGGGTGCATGGCCTCATCCATGCGCAGACCTTCCACATAAGGCCAGTCCAGCACCCGCGAGCCCACAAAAGGCATGGTGGTCTTGTCGGCCAGCGTCACAAATTCCACGTATTTCGCGTTGCCCTGCGGCTCCACGCGCTTGATGAGCTCTGCCAACGAGTAACCGACCCACGGGACGACCATGGACCAGCCCTCTACACAGCGCAAGCGATAAATACGTTCTTCCTGCGCACTCAGCTTGAGCAAATCTTCAATGCCGTACTTGCCCGGCTTCTTGACCAGGCCTTCGACTTCCACCGTCCACGGTGTGGTCTTGAGCGTATGGGCGTTGCGCGCGGGGTCGGCCTTGTCCGTGCCGAACTCGTAGAAGTTGTTGTAGGTGCTCGCGTCTTTGTAGTCGGTGAGTTTTTCCATGGACATGGCGCCAGCGACTGTCGACTTGGCGCCCGCCAACGCAGCCAGCTTGCCGGGGCGCGCCACCTGCGCCTGTTGCGCCATCGCCTCGCGGCCCGCCCAGGCCGCCATGGCGGCACCGGCCGCACCCCCGGCCATCAGCCGGAGCATCTGGCGGCGGTCTTCGTAGACCGCGCGCGGGGTGATTTCGGAGGGGGTTGGGTGATTGAACCCGTTGTTGCGAGGGGGGATCAGCATGGGGGCCTCCGGTGATTCTCTGGTTGAAACAGCTGTGCGGTAGAGCAGTACAACTGTTAGTTCGTTCCCTGGACCGTTCAGGTTACACCGAAGACGCAATAGTTGCTGACCTAGCCCAGATCCCTGACCACCGCCTCACCCCACGTCTTCACCTTGGCCGTTACAGCGTGCCGTAGCTGTGCAAGCCGCTCAGGAACATGTTCACACCCAGAAAGGCAAACGTGGTGACCGCCAAGCCCACCAGTGCCCACCAGGCCGACACCGTGCCGCGCAGGCCCTTCATGAGGCGCATATGCAGCCAGGCGGCGTAGTTGAGCCAGACGATCAGCGCCCAGGTTTCCTTGGGGTCCCAGCTCCAGTAACCGCCCCAGGCCTCGGCGGCCCACAAGGCGCCCAGCACGGTGGCGATGGTGAAAAAGGCAAAGCCCACGGCGATGGACTTGTACATCACATCGTCCAGGATCTCGAACGACGGAAGGCGCTCTGCAATGCGCTTGCGGCCCAGCAGGATGCCCGCCACGATCAGCGCCGAGATGCCGAAATACACCATCCAGTAACTGCCGCCGCTTTCCGTCGCGCCTTGGCGGAACACGATGGGCTCAAAACACAGCACCACGCCCAGCAGCCACAGCGGTGCCAGCTTGTACCAGCGGGTTTCCGTGGCCTGCTGCTTGATGAGGTAGGCAAAGGCGACCATGGCGGCCAGTGCAAACGTGCCATAGCCGATGAAATTGGCGGGCACATGCAGCTTCATCCACCAGCTCTTGAGGGCAGGCACCAACGGCTGAATCTCATGCGCTTCGCGCACCACGGTGTACCAGAGCAAAAAGCCCACGGCAGCGCTGACCACCAGCATCACAAAACCGCCGAGCGCCCGCGTGTCGTACTGCTGCTCGTAATACAGATAAAACGCCGCCGTCATCCAGCAGAACATCACAAACACTTCGTACAGGTTGCTGACCGGAATGTGGCCGATGTCCGGGCCGATGAGGTAACTTTCGTACCAGCGCACCAGCGTGCCGATGAGCGCCATGGCCACGGCCACCCACGCCAGGCGCGAGCCAATGAGGCTCATGGTGCGGCCTTCGCCGCGCGAGAACATACCGATCCAGTAAAACGCCGTACTCATGAAGAACAGCATGCTCATCCACAGAATGGCGGACTGGCTGGACAGAAAATACTTGAGACCAAACACGGTTTCGGCCCGCGCCAAGCTGCCTGCGCCGTCCTGCTGATACAGGCCAATGGCCATCAACGCCACCGCCGCCACGATGAGCAACAGTCCGCGCAGCGGCCGCCAGAACCAGCACAGCCAGATGGTGCATGGAATGGTGCCCAGCAGAATGCCTTTTTCGTAGCCATCCATGAAGCTGCCATACCGCTGCAGCGCATACAGGCCGCCCACCAGCACGATGGCGGCAAACAGCCAGTCGAACCAGTTGCGGCGGGCAAAAAAGCCCTCGTTCAGGGAGATGGTGGTTGTCGTTGTCGTGGCGGTGTTCATGCTTTGCCTTCGCGGGGCGCGGCCCCGATCAGTTTCTGTGCGAGCTGGACAAACTCCTGGTCGCCGTCCATCGTCTTGCGGTTGGTCGACAAGGCCATGGTGGCGTGGGTGCGGCCGTCCTGCGGCGCCAGCCAGACCCAGATGCGCCGCTCGCGCACGTAGAGCATGGCGAAAATGCCCAGAATGAGCAAGGCGCAGCCTAGATAAACAATGTTCTTTCCGGGGGCTCGCGCCACCTGGAACACACTGGCCTGCACCTGGGTGAAGTCTTTCAGTTCAAACGCCAGGGGCGCGGGGTAAATCTGCGCATCGCTGAGCGACAGCACCGCCTGGGTCATGAATCCCTGTGTCTGGTCGTCCTGCGGCAAGGCGGGCAGCCCGGCGCGCTGGCGCGAGAGCTGGGCCACCTCGAACAAGGTGCCGTTCAAAATGCGCACCAGCACCTCGCCTGCGCGCGCGCGCTCGGCCTCGGGCACATGGGCTCCCATGAAGGCCGACCCGCCCTGCCGGCCGCCGGTGGGCTTGCCATCGACCATGCCCTGGCCCGCAAACAGGGCCAGCGCGCGCGATGCAGACTGCTGCAACTGGTCTGCCAGGTCGGGGCGCGAGGTATCAATGGCCTGCGCCACATAGCGGCGCACAGCCTGCTCACGCGCCTCGGGGTCGGCCAGCAGGGTTTTCATGCGCAAAAAACCGTCCATGCTGCCTTTGTCGTCGGCGGGCACACGCAGGTAACGGAATGGCTCGGAGGGCGTCTCGCGCACACCCAGCAAGAACACAGCGACGCCATCACCGGTATCCACGGGCAGCATGTAGTTGTGGAACTCGCGCGCCTGGCCTGCGGCGTCGCGCAGCTTATAGCTCACGCTGGGGCCGACGTTGCGCAGCTCTTTCTTGGTGACGGTCTTGTTGGCCGCGCCCAAGCGCGACTCGACGGACTCGCGCAGATCCACCTTACGCACATCGACGCCCGTGCTGCCAGGGCCCGCACCGGCAAAGTTTTCGACATTGATGGTGCGCAGCGCGGTGAACTCCAGCGTCAAGGTGTCGCTGCCCGGGGCGCCGCCGTTGTTGGTGAGCTGGGTGGAGTTGCCCACCACGCCTTCCACATCAATGGGCTTGGCGCCCGCCACCATGGGCACGCCGCGCAGCTTGAGCAGCGAGCCGCCATCGTCAAAACTTGACTGGTAGATCTCGATGCCTTTGTAGCTCGCCGGATGGTTCACTTCCACGCGGGCCGGCGTTTTCTCGCCCGTGGCCTTGTCGTGGATGATGATCTCGCTGGCAAACAGCTTGGGCATGCCGGTGGAGTAGTGCTCCACGATGAACTTCTTGAGCTCGATGGCAAACGGCAGGTCTTGCAGCAGCACGCCGTCGGACTGGTTCAGGATCGCCGTGCTCGACTGCGTGCCTTCTGCCACCAGCAGGTTGCCGCGGAAGGTGGGGTTGCGCTCGGACAGGCGGTGCTCGGGCTTCACGTCGGCGATCAGCCCCCCACCGGTGTAGACGGATTTGCCGCCCAGCAGCATCTGCGCACGCACGACCAGGTCGCCGTCCAGCAAACCGCCTACGCACACCAGCACGATGGCGCTGTGCGCTGCGATGTAACCCAGTTTGTTGGCGGCGCCCGCCTTGGCAGCCACCATCCAACCGGCGCCGGGACCGGCTGCAGTGTCGCGTTGCTGCAGGCGCACCTTCCAGCCACCACCGGCCAGCATCGTGCCAATGCGGCGCGCTTCGGTTTCGGCGCTTTTGGGCAGTTCGGCCTCGGCCTTGTGGTGAAAGGCTTTCAGGCTTTGTTCGCGGATGTTTTCCTTGTAGACCTTGAGGTCGATCAGGATCTTGGGCGTGTTGCGGGCAATACACAGCGAGGTGCTGAGCACCAGAAACGCCAGGATGAGTAAAAACCACCAGGCGCTGTACACCGCGTTGAGCTGGATCGCCGCAAAAAGCTCCGCCCAGAAGGGGCCGAACTGGTTGACGTAGTTGGCCGCAGGTTCGTGCTGCTTGAGCACTGTGCCAATCACCGAGGCAATGCAGATCACCGTCAACAGCGAAATGGCGAACCGCATCGACGACAGCAGTTCGATCGCGGCACGCCACGCCTGGGAACCAGACTTGACGAGAAGGCCTTGGGTGTTGTCGGACATGGAGGAAAAAAGGAGCAGCGGGGCGCGAAAGAAAAAGGGCGGGACCATCTAGTCGATGGACCCGCCCTTTTTGGGTTTGTTATTGGCGGTAGGTTCCGTGTGGCCCGGTTCAAAAAACCTTAAAGGGCCACCGTTTGGCAAAGGTCAATCAGCGCAGGCCAGCGATGTAATCCGACACAGCCTTGATTTCCTTGTCGTTCAGCTTGGCGGCCACTTGTGTCATCTGGGTGCTGTTGCCACGCGATCCATCGCGGAACATGTTCAGCTGCGCCACCGTGTAGTCGGCATGCTGACCCGACAGACGGGGGTACTGGGCAGGAATGCCAGCGCCGTTGGGGCTGTGGCAGCCAGCGCAGGCAGCGATCTGGCGGTCTGCAATGCCACCGCGGTAGATGCGCTCACCCAGCGAGACCAGTTCTTTTTCTTTGGCGAACCCCGGCTTGGCTGCCTTGGAAGCCACCCAGTACGAAATGTTCTTCATGTCGTCATCGGTGAGGGCCGAAGCAAAGCCCTTCATGATGGCGTTGTTGCGCTTGCCGGACTTGAACTCGTGCAGTTGCTTGACCAGATACTCCGGGTGCTGCTGCGACAGTTTGGGGTTGGCTGCAATGGCCGAATTGCCGTCTGCGCCGTGGCATGCCGCACACACCGCGGTGTAGCTGGCCTCGCCCTTGACGAGATCCGGTTTGGCCGCCTTGGGGGGCGCCGCAGGAGTTTCCCCTGCTGCATAGGCCGAAAAAACAGGTGCTGCCAGTACGGCAGCCGTCAGCAAAGAGGCGAGCAACTTCATATCGAGGGTCTGTGTTTATGTGCGCAAAACCTCGCGATTCTACAATGATGGTTCTTTCTCTCCCAACTCCCCATGACGACCACCCCTTCCGCGCCAGTTGCTGGCTCCCTTCCGCCTGCTCCCGACGCCAAGATCGCCATGGGCTGGATGCACACCGCCAGGTTCCTGACCACGGCCGCGCAGTTGCACCACCTGCCGCCCATCCACGTGCCCGAGATCGCTTTTGTGGGCCGCTCCAACGCGGGCAAATCCACCTGCATCAACACGCTCACCCAGCAAAAGCAGCTGGCGTTCGCCTCTAAACGGCCTGGGCGCACGCAGCACATCAACCTTTTTTCCCTGGGAAAACACGGTGTGACCGATGCGGTTCTGGCCGATCTGCCCGGCTACGGCTACGCCAAGGTGTCGCGGTCCGACAAGGTGCGCTGGCAGCAGGTGATGGTCAATTACCTGGTCAGCCGCCACGGGCTCACCGGCATCGTCTTGCTGTGCGACCCCCGGCTTGGACTGACCGAGCTGGACGAGGCCCTGTTGGAGGTGCTGCGCCCACGGGTCGAAGAAGGCCTGAAATTCCTCATCGTGCTGACCAAGGCCGACAAGCTCACACGCTCCGAGCAAGCCAAGATCCTGTCGATTACGCGACTGAACGCGGCTGGCGGAGAGGTGATGATGTTCTCGGCCCTCAAGAAACAAGGCGTGGACGAGGTGGCACAACTGCTGTGGCAGTGGGCGCACCCGGCACAAGCCTCGGGCGACGCAGCCCCTGCCCCCACCGATGAGCCCCCAGAGCTTGATGATTCTGAGGATATTCAGTCAAATTAGGCTCTAGCGCTTATGCATCAAGCGCTACCAGCTATTAAATGCGTAGCGCCATGATTCAAACCGGCTCCGTCTCCCTGCCCCACGAAACCACCCTGCACTGCCGCGTGAGCGGCACGGCGGGCCGCCCGGTGCTGCTGTTTCTGCACGGTTTCCCGGAGGGGGCCTTCATCTGGGACGAGCTGCTGCTGCACTTTGCGCGCCCCGAAAACGGCGGCTACCGCTGCGTGGCGCCGTACCTGCGCGGGTTTGGCCCGTCGAGCAGCCCGACCAATGTGGACGCCTACCGCGCAAAGCACCTGGTGCAGGACCTGGTGGCGCTGATTGCCCACGAATGCCCCGGCGGCGCGCTGGAAGGCCTGGTGGCGCACGACTGGGGCGGCGCGGTGGCCTGGAACCTGGCCAACCAGCAGCCGCAGTTGATGAAGCGGCTGGCCATCATCAATTCGCCCCACCCTGGCGCCTTTGTGCGCGAGCTGTCACACAACGCCGCGCAGCAGGCAGGCAGCCAGTACATGCACTTTTTGTGCAGACCCGATGCCGAGGCGCTGCTGGCCGAAGACGACTTCCGCCGCCTGTTTGCGTTTTTCAACGCCCCGGATGGCAGCGCACCCGCGTGGCTGACCGACAGCGTGCGCGGCCAGTACCGCGACCTGTGGCGGCAGGGCCTGACCGGCGCCTGCAACTACTACCGTGCCAGCCCCATCCGCCCGCCGCGCGAGGGCGACCCAGGCGCCCAAGCCATCACCCTGCCGGACTCCATGCTGAGCGTGGTGGTGCCCACGCTGGTGCTGTGGGGCATGGACGACCCTGCTTTGCTGCCGGGTTTGCTCGATGGCCTGCCGGGCTGGGTGCCGCAGCTGAAATTGCAGCAGGTAGAGCAGGCATCGCACTGGATCGTGCACGAGCACCCCGAGCGCGTGGCCCTGAAGTTGCAGCGCTTTTTGCAATCAAAATAGTAGCTAACAGCGCTTATTCGATAAGCGCTAGAGGCCAATTTGACCCATATTTTCAAGAGTACACCGACGGCTCGCCCTCGGGTCGCGTCTTGAAGCGCTTGTGCACCCAGTAGTACTGCTCGGGCATGGTGTTGATGACAGCCTGCAGCTCGTGGTTCATGCGCTCCGTGTCGGCCTCGGCGTCGTCGGTGGGGTAGTCGGACCAGGCGGGCGAGACCTCGGCCACGTAGCCCGTCGGCGTCATGCGCGAATACACACCCACCACCTTGGCGCGCCCCAGCCGCGCAAACCGCGACAGCGACGGGATGGTGGCCGCCGTCACGCCGAAGAACGGCACAAACACGGAATCATTGCGCCCGTAGTCCATGTCGGGCAGCAGGTACAACAGGCCGCCCTTGCGCAGGTTGTTGATGATGGGTTTCACGCCGTCGGAGCGGTTGAGCATGCGCACGTCGCCAAAACGCTGGCGCCCCGCCATGAACCACGCATCCACCGCCGGATCAGGGTGGGTGGCAAAGATGGACGTGAACGCACGGCGTGTGTTCAGCGGCAGCGCCAGGCCGCCTGCGTCCAGGCCATAAAAATGCGGCGCGAACAGGATGGTGGGCGTGTCGCCTTCCAGTTCGTGCACCGCGCCGGTCAGGCGCACGCGCTGCTCCACCACGGCTTGCGGCGCGGCCCAGAGCCAGCTGCGGTCCAGCCACGCCTGGCAGAACACCACAAAATTGGCGCGCGCCACGGTGCGGCGGCGCGCCTCGGTCCAGTCCGGGAAACACAGTGCCAGGTTGCGCAGCGCCACCTTGCGCCGCCGCACCACCAGCACATAGGCCACCTGCCCCAGCACCCAACCCATGCCACGCAGCACCGGCAGCGGCAGCAGCGCCAGCACACTCATGAACCACACCCCCAGGCGACCGGTCATGCAGAAGCTCCCGGCGCTGCCGTGGCGTCCACGCGCGGTTGCTTGTAGCGCGCATAGCCCCAGAGATATTGTTCAGGGCACTGGCGAATGAGGTGTTCCATGGCCTGATTGATCTGCACAACGGCAAGGTCGAGTTGGTCCGACAGCGGCTGCGCCAGCGGTTCGAAATGGGTGACAAAACCGCGCCCCAACGACAGCCGCTCGCAGCGCACCAGCACCACCGCTGCGCCAGTCTGCTGGGCCAAGCGCACGGCCAATGTCATCGTGTAGGCATCGCGTCCAAAAAAAGGCGCCCATTGGCCTTGGCCGTCCGGCGGCACCTGGTCAGGCAACAAGCCCACAGCCTCGCCCCGGCGCAGGGCTTTGATCATCTGGCGCACACCCGCCAGCGTGGTGGGCACGGCCAGCATGCCGGGGCGGTTGCGGGCAGTCTCCATCACCTTGGCCAGCCAGGCCTGGCGTGCGGGGCGGTACAGCACCGTGATGGGGCCACGCTCGGCGCTCCAGCGCCGCGCAACCGCCTGCGCCGACAACTCAAAACACCCTTGGTGCGGCGTGAGAAGCACAATGCCGCGCCCGGCGGCATACGCGTCAGCCACACACGCCTCGCCCGTCAGCTGGCACGGCATGGGTGCGCCCAGCCACAGGCGCGGCAGCTCCGCCACCATGCGGCCCGCATGGCCCACAGCCGCACGCAAGGCACCCAACGAATACCCCGCCAATGCCACGTTCGCCACGAACCGGCGGCGGTACGTGGGCGACGCGGCAAACGCCACCCAGCCCATGGCTGCGCCGACGGCATGCAGCAACCACAGTGGAAACACGGAAAAGATTCGAAAGACGACTGGCATTAAAATAACGGGGTCGCTGAGTTAAATGAGCAACTTGCAGGGCGACGTTAAAAAAATCTGCTAAAGCGTTCGCCAAAGCTCCTTCGGGGTGAGGGCAACGCCCCAAATGCCGGAACACAGGAGTTTATTCAAATGGCGAACGACTTTCTTTTTACCTCGGAGTCCGTCTCTGAAGGCCACCCCGACAAGGTAGCTGATCAGATCTCTGATGCGATTCTCGATGCGATCTTCAAGCAAGACCCCCGCAGCCGCGTCGCCGCCGAAACGCTGACCAATACCGGCCTCGTGGTGCTGGCAGGCGAGATCACCACCAACGCCCACGTGGACTACATCCAGGTGGCGCGCGACACCATCAAGCGCATCGGCTACGACAACACCGACTACGGCATCGACTACAAGGGCTGCGCGGTGCTCGTGGCCTACGACAAGCAATCGAACGACATCGCACAGGGCGTGGACCAGGCCAGCGACGACCACCTGAACACCGGTGCTGGCGACCAGGGCCTGATGTTTGGCTACGCCTGCGATGAGACGCCCGAGCTGATGCCCGCGCCCATCTATTACGCCCACCGCCTGGTGGAGCGCCAGGCCCAGCTGCGCAAGGACGGCCGCCTGCCCTTCCTGCGCCCCGACGCCAAGAGCCAGGTGACGATGCGCTATGTGGATGGCAAGCCCCACAGCATCGACACCGTGGTGTTGTCTACCCAGCACCACCCCGACCAGAGCGAAACCCAGACCAAGATGAAGGCCTCGTTCACCGAAGCCATCATCGAAGAGATCATCAAGCCCGTGCTGCCGAAGGAATGGCTGCAGGACACCCGCTACCTGATCAACCCCACAGGCCGTTTTGTCATCGGCGGCCCCCAGGGCGACTGTGGCCTGACCGGCCGCAAGATCATCGTAGACACCTATGGCGGTGCCTGCCCCCACGGCGGCGGCGCCTTCAGCGGCAAGGATCCAACGAAGGTAGACCGCTCAGCCGCCTACGCCGCGCGCTACGTGGCCAAGAACATCGTGGCTGCGGGCCTGGCGCGCCAGTGCCAGATTCAGGTGGCCTACGCCATTGGCGTGGCCCAGCCCATGAACATCACCGTGTACACCGAAGGCACGGGCGTGATTTCGGACGAACGCATTGCCGCACTGGTGAAGGAACACTTCGACCTGCGCCCCAAGGGCATCATCCAGATGCTGGATCTGCTGCGTCCTATCTACGAAAAGACCGCGGCTTACGGCCACTTTGGGCGTGAAGAGCCTGAGTTCAGCTGGGAACGTACCGATAAGGCAGCAGCACTCCGTGCAGCAGCCGGGCTGTAAAACCGCCGCGCGAACAGCGCAGGCGTTCGTCGGGCAAAGTTCATATCGCGCTGCGATGTCTTAACGACGTAAGCCAGACCAGACGACTCATTGCCCCCATAAGCCGCAACGCTACCCGCGTTGCGGCTTTTCTTTTGGGCTTCTCACAAAAACGCATTCCCGGTCTCCCAGCCCCACCAGCGGACGCAGCGGCTCCCTCCTACACCCGCAAACCGCCCAAGCTGACGAACGTTCAGACCCCTGGCCTTTATCGTTCCTGCACACCCTTTCGCAGCCCCACGCTGCCTGAAAACCACCGCAAGGAGCGCCCCATGTTGAAGTACGCCATCGTTTTTGCCCTGATTTCCCTGGTCGCGGGCGCCCTGGGCTTTACGGGGGTCGCCGCTGGTGCGGCTGGTATTGCCAAGGTGCTGTTTGTGCTGTTCCTAGTGCTGGCCGTCGTGTTTGTGGTGCTTGCCGCCATCGGCGTGGGTGCTGCGCGCAAGGTACTGAAGTAAGCACCTCACGTCACCTGACCTCACTTCGCTTCGCTTCACGCCACATCACAACATCTAAAACCGGAAACCCCATGGCCGATACCAACATCTTTGAAACGCTGCGCGAGAGCCATGAGCTGCAGCGCACGCTGTACCGCCAACTCACCGAAACCAGTGGCGACACGCCCGAGCGCCAAGCGCTGTTTGAACAGCTCAAGCTGGAACTTACAGCCCATGAACTGGCAGAAGAGCGGCACTTTTACATTCCGCTGATGGCGCATGACGCGGGCATCGACCTGTCACGCCACGCGATTTCCGAGCATCACCAGCTCGATGAGCTGATTGAATCGCTCGAAGAGGCCGACCCGGCAACCCCCGCGTGGTTGCCACTGGCCAAGAAGCTGGCCGACAAAGTGGAGCACCATTTGAAGGAAGAAGAACACCGCTTCTTCCAGATGGCTGGCAAGCTGCTGACCGAAAAACAAAAGACTTCGTTGGCCGCCAGTTACCGCGCCGACTACGAAGAGGCCAAGGCCGCCACGGCTTGACACTGCAGCGCCCCAGCGCTGTCACCTCAGCTCACATCACTTCGCGTCTTCAGCTTGCACCACGCAATTGCGGCCGCGGGACTTGGCCACATACAGCGCCGTGTCCGCCCGCTTGATCAGCGCATGGCTGTCTTCCTTGTGGTCCCAGGTGGCCACGCCAAAACTTGCGCTGACATGGCCCACCGCGTCGAACGGCACGCTGGCGATACGCGCGCGCACGGCTTCGGCCATGGCCATGGCGGCATCGACAGGCGTTTCCTTGAGCAGCAGGATGAACTCCTCGCCGCCAAACCGTGCTGCGCAGTCCGACGAACGCAGCAACTCGCGCACACGCAGGGCCGTGGCCTTGAGCACCACATCGCCAGAGTCGTGCCCAAAGGTGTCATTGATGCGCTTGAAGAAGTCGATGTCCAGCATCACCACCGACAGGCTGCTCGTCTTGATGCGTGTCTCGGCCATCTCGGCCTCCAGCCTTTCAAAGAAACGTCGGCGGTTGACCAGATCGGTCAAAAAGTCCTTGGTGGCCAGGTCTTCGAGCTTGCGGTTGAGTCGGGCCATGGGCTCGATCACCAGCGAGGACAGCGACAGATTGAGCACCACAAACAGCAAGACAAAGCTGGCGACCAGAGCGCCCATGACGTTGTAAAAAGTCTGGCGCGCTTTTTCGAGCGGGAAGTACATGGGCACCTTCACTACCTGAATGCCCACCGTTTCGTTCATGCTCCAGCCAAACCCGTTCTTGTCGCCATACACCTTGATCATGGTGGGCGGCGCCACCTGCGGCGTGCTGTGGCAGGCCAGGCACTGCGGCTGCTTGATGGTGATGGGGCGGGCCACATACAGAGCGCGGTGCATGCCTTCGCCCACCTCGCCGGTCACCTCTTTTTTCAGGTCCGCCTTGCCGTCCCGAAAGTCGTTGATAACGCGCTCTTCCCATTCGTTCGCGCGGTCGCGCAGGTTGGTGGGGTTCAGCACCGCTTCTTTGTATTCATAGCCCGGAAACCGGCTTTGCAAGCGACGCAATGTTTCGGTAGCCGCATAGGCGGGCACGGTCTGCGGCAAGAACTTTTCGGCCAGCGTGACGTCCAGGTGGGGCTTGACCAGCTCGGTGGTGTAGTCGCGGATCGCCATGGCCGAGTGCATCATGATCTGCGAGTTGTGCTGCACTTCCTCGATGGCCGACTGCTGCAGAAACCGGTGCACGTAGACCCCCGCACCCACCGCAGCCAACAGCAACACAGCCGCCAGCACCAGATTGAATTTAAGCCGCAAAGACATGAATCTCCCTCAGAGGCCAGCGCGCGCAGCGCGTCGGCAAATTGTTGGTGGTGCTGAAGACTTCTGCGCTGAACCCTTCAGGTTCACCCGAGCCTGCGCATCCCTGCCCCGCGCCGGTCTGCCCGGGGACAGCCCCGCGCAAACACCGCGATCATGGGACACATCGGCTGCGTTTGTGCCAGATTTCCATGACAGGGTCCAACTTTTTTGTACCGCAGAACCACACTCTGGGTTGCTTTACAAACCCCGTGCGCTCAGCGACAACCTCTGACGAAACGCCGGACGCACCCGGTACAGCTGCGCGGGCCGGTGCGCGCCGCCGGTCTGCAGGGCACCGGGCACGGCCTCCAGCATGGCCAGCTCGTCCACCTTGCGGCGAAAACTGACCTTGTTGATGGGCTCCCCCAACACCGCTTCGTACACCGACTGCAACTGCGGCAGCGTGAACGGCTCGGCGCACAGGTGCACCGGCAGCGACGAATACTGGCTTTTGCTGCGCACGCGCTGCACAGCGGTGTCGATGATCTGGCGGTGGTCAAACGGCAAGGGTGGCAACCCATCCACCGCCACCAAAGTGATGCGGTCCGCAGCCTGCACCAACACCTCGGGCGGCACCAATGCGCAATACACCACGGCCACCGACCAGCCCCGCGGATCCCGCACCGGGCCCGAGAAGGTGGCCAGTTGCTCCAGATAGGGGCTTTGCAGCCCTGCCTTGTCGCGCAGCACCCGGGCCGCGCTGGCCTGCGCATCGGCGTCGTCTTGCGCGTGAATGTAGCCACCGGGCAAGGCAAGCACACCTGCAAAAGGCGCCCGCTCGCGGCGCAGCAGGGCCACGTGCAGGCTGCCCTGCTGCAGGGTGAGCAGCACCACGTCCACGGTGCACAGGATGGTGGGGGCGTCGGCGTCTTTCATGGATGTTGGGAAGGTAGTTCAGCGCAGATACGGACGAACAAGGCTACCACTGGATGCACCAATTCCCAATCTTTTCTACAGGCAACGCCTTGCCATCTCACAAGAAACATCAGGTTTCCATCTAGTTAGTTGCAATATTGAATTAACAACCTTACACTGCAAGCACAGTAAAGGAGAACACCATGTCCCGCAACATCCAGCTTCTGGTGATCGACCCGCAAAACGACTTTTGCGACCTGCCCGCGGCCTGGCAGCCCACCGACCCCACCACCGGCGCGCGCACCGCACCAAGCCTGCCCGTGGCAGGCGCCCATGCCGACATGCAACGCGTGGCCGCCTTCATCCGCGACCACGCCACTCAGCTCGATGCCATCACAGTCACGCTGGATTCACACCAGCGCATCGACATTGCCCACCCCGGCTTTTGGCAGCAGGCGGACGGGCGTGCGGTGGGGCCGTTCACACCCATTACCGCCGCCCAGGTGCGCGCGGGCGCTTTTGCACCGCGCAACCCCGCCCACTTGCCCCGCACGCTGGCCTACCTGGATGCGCTGGAAGCCCGCGGGCGCTACACCCTGATGGTGTGGCCCGTGCACTGCGAGATTGGCAGCTGGGGCCATGGCGTGCATGCCGATGTGCTGGCCGCGTGTGGTGAGTGGCAGCTGCAGCGACAGCGCGCGGTGCACAACGTGTTCAAGGGCACCAACCCCTGGACCGAACACTACAGCGCCATCGAGGCCGAGGTGGTGGATGCCGACGACCCCGACACCGCCCTCAACACCCGCCTGCTCGCAGCGCTCGACACCGCCGACCTGCTGCTGATTGCGGGCGAGGCCAGCAGCCACTGCGTGCGTGCCACCACCGAACACATCGTGCAGCACCTGCCCCGCCTGAAGAAGACCGGCGCGCGCCCCGAGCACATCGTGCTGCTGACCGACTGCATGAGCCCGGTGGGTGGCTTTGAGGCCGAGCACCAGGCTTTTCTGGACACCATGCGCGCACAAGGTGCGCGGCTTGAAAATAGCAGTCAAATCAGCCTCTAGCGCTTATTCAATAAGCGCTAATAGCTACTACATTAGGAGCAAACCATGAACCCCGTCATCACCAGCCTGCTCGACACCGACCTCTACAAGTTCACCATGTGGCAGGCCCTGCTGCACCGCCACCCGCAAACCCAAAGCGAATACCGCTTTGTGTGCCGCAACACCCCGGCCTACCCGCTGGCCGCGCTGCTGCCCGAGGTGAACGCCGCGCTGGACCACCTGTGCACCCTGCGCTTCACGCCCGATGAGCTGGCCTACGTGGGCGGGCTGCGCTACATCAAGAGCGACTTTGTGGACTTTCTGCGCATCTTCCAGTTCCAGCGCAGCTTCATCAGCGCCTGGGCGGAAGGGGACCAACTGCACATCGTGGCGCGTGGCCCGCAAGTGCATGTGATGGGCTTCGAGATCTTCGTGCTGGCCATCGTCAACGAGCTGTACTTCCGCCGCTTTGACGCCGACCGCGCCCTCGCCAGCGGCCGCGAGCGCCTGGCCGCCAAGGTGCAGCAGCTGCAAGCCCTGGCCCAGCAGGCCACGCTGCGCCACCCGTTCGAGCTGTTCGACTTTGGCCTGCGCCGCCGCTACAGCGGTGACTGGCAGCGCGAGGTGGTGCAGACCTTTGCCACACAAACACCGCAGTGGTTCAAGGGCACCAGCAACGTGCTGCTGGCGCGCGACCTGGGCCTCGTGCCCATCGGCACCATGGCGCACGAATACCTACAGACCTACCAGGCACTGGGCGTGCGGCTGCGCGATTTTCAAAAGGCCGCGCTCGAAGACTGGGTGCAAGAATACCGCGGCGACCTCGGCATTGCGCTGACCGACACCGTGGGCATGGACGCCTTTCTGGCCGACTTCGACCTGTACTTCGCCAAGCTGTTCGACGGCCTGCGCCACGACTCGGGCGACCCGGTGGCCTGGGGCGAAAAAGCCCTGGCGCACTACACCCGCCTGCGCATCGATGCGCACACCAAGCGGCTGGTGTTCTCTGATGGGCTCGACCTGGAACGCGCCCTGATGCTCTACCGCCACTTTGGCGACCGCACGCAGCTGGGGTTTGGTATAGGAACGAACCTCACCAACGATATGGGCGCAGACCACAAGCCGCTGAACATCGTAATGAAACTGGTGCGCGCCAACGGACAACCGGTGGCCAAGCTGTCGGACACGCCCGGCAAGACGCTGTGCGACGATGAAACGTACTTGGCCTACCTCCGCCAAGTCTTCAACGTTGCATAAGAAGCCCCCCTGAGTCGCTTCGCGCCTTCCCCCCAGGGGGACGACGCCCTCGCTGCGGGGCGGCCCTTGCTCGGCGTCCCTGGCATGGGCCGCGCCAGTGTCGGCGGCTACCGACGAACTCGTACCTTAGGATGAATGACACCATGCTCCGCATCACCATCGCCCAACTCAACTTCACCGTCGGCGACATCGAGGGCAACGTGGCCCGCATGGTCGCTGCCGCGCAGCAAGCGGCGCGCGAAGAAGCCGACCTCGTCGTGTTCAGCGAGCTGTCGCTGTGCGGCTATTACCCCGGCGACATGCTGGAGGAAAGCGGCTTCCAGCAACGCATCGAAGCCGGCATCGCCGCATTGCAGCAGGCATCCGCCGAGCTGCCGCAGCTGCACTGGGTGGTGGGCGCGCCCACCCCCACGCGCGGGCCCGGCAAAAAGCTGCACAACAGCCTACTGGTGCTGCAGGGCGGACAAGTGCGCTTGCAGTACGCCAAGCAACTGCTGCCCACCTACAACATCTTTGACGAGCGCCGCCACTTCGAGCCCGGCCCGGACGTGGCCAAGGTGCTGCGCATCGGCAGCGCACAGGTCGGCCTGCTGGTGTGCGAAGACGGCTGGAACGACCACGGCGGCGACTACGTGATCAACCCGTTCGAGCGCATGCGCGACGCCGCACCCGACCTGGTGATCAGCATCAACGCCAGCCCCAGCCACATGGGCAAACGCGAGCAACGCCACCAGATGTTTGGCGGCTCGTCTCGCCGCCACGGCCTGCCCATCGTGTACGTGAACCAGATCGGCGGACACGACCAGGTGGTGTACGACGGAGCATCGTTCGCGGCCGAGCCCGAGGCGGGTGTCGTCTTCGAAGCTGCGCGGTTTGTGGAAGACGTGCGCACGCTGCAGTTCGACAACGGGCATTTTCTGAGCGCTGAAGGCGCGCGCCCCGCCACCGTGCCCGCGCAAGGCCTGCCCACCATGGACTTCTACCGCCAGCAGATCGTGCTGGGTCTGCGCGACTACGCACGGCGCTGCGGCTTTACGCAGGTGGTGGTGGGCAGCTCGGGCGGCATCGACAGCGCGCTGACGCTGGCGCTCGCTGTGGAAGCGCTGGGGGCGGATAACGTGGTGGGCATCACCATGCCTTCGCGTTACTCCAGCAGCGGCTCGGTCGATGACTCGGTGGCGCTGTGCAACAACCTCGGCGTGCAGCTCTTCACGCACCCGATTGCCGAGCTGGTGGCGGGCTATGCGCAGCAGTTCGAGGCCAGCTTTAGCACACCGCTGGCGGGACTGCCGCTCGAAAATCTGCAGGCACGCATTCGCGGCACGGTGCTGATGGAATACTCCAACGCCTTTGGTCACCTGCTGCTCACCACAGGCAACAAGTCCGAAATCTCGGTGGGCTACTGCACGCTGTATGGCGACACCAACGGCGGGCTGGGCCTGATTGGCGACCTCTACAAGACCGAGGTATTTGCCCTCTCGCGCCACGTCAACGAACATGCCGGGCGCGAGCTGATTCCGCAGGCCATCATCGACAAGGAACCGTCTGCCGAGCTGGCCCCGGGCCAGCGCGATGTGGACAGCCTGCCGCCCTACCCCGTGCTCGACGAAGTGCTCAAGCTGCTCATCGAAGGCGACCGCCTGTCTGCCGCGGAGCATGCCGCCGCGCAGGCCTTCGTGGCCCAACTGCAAACCGACGACGCGGGCCGCGCGCTGGTGCAACGCGTGCGCATGATGGTGGCGCGCAACGAATACAAACGCCGCCAGGCCCCGCCCATCGTGCGCGTGCGCGCCAGGGCCTTTGGCAGCGGGCGGCAGATGCCGATTGCTGCGCGGTATGTGTGAAACGGCTTCACGGTAAAATTACTACCAAAAAGATAGCTGCTAGCGCTTTATAGATAAGCGCTAGAGGCCAAAAACACTTAAAAACTACCCGACAACGACTGGAGACACATGGTCGATATCGCCATCTACATCGGGCGTTTTGAACCCGTGCACAACGGGCACATGGCGCTGCTGCAGCGCGCACTCGACAGCGCGCAGCAGGTCATCGTGGTGGTGGGCTCGGCTTGGCAGGCGCGCTCGCCCAAGAACCCATTCACCTGGCCAGAGCGCGAGGCCATGTTGCGCGACGCGCTGCCCGAGGCCGACCGCAGCCGCGTGTTGGTGCTGCCCATGCGCGACTACTACAACGAGGCTGTGTGGGTGCAGGCCGTGCGCCAGGGTGTGGCGCGTTTGACTGCGCCGGGTGCACGCATCGGGCTGGTGGGCCACTTCAAGGACGCCACCAGCGGCTACCTGAGCGCGTTCCCCGGCTGGGAGCTGATCCATGTGGAGCGCCAAGGGCCCATCGACGCCACGGCCATTCGCGACGCCTGGTTTGGTGCCAGCCCCGACACCGCGCCATCCGCCCTCGCCCCCCTGGCCGACCAGATGCCCGCCAGCACCCTGGCCACACTGACCCAGTTTGCGCAAACTCCGCACTACCTGGCGCTGCAGCAAGAGTGGCAGATGCTGCGCGGCTACCGCCAGGCCTGGGCCGCCGCGCCCTACCCGCCCGTGTTTGTGACGGTGGACGCCGTGCTGCGCTGCCGCGACCATGTGCTGCTCATACGCCGCGCCCACGCCCCCGGCAAGGGCCAGCTGGCCGTGCCCGGCGGTTTCATCGAACAGCGCGAAACCGTGTGGCAGTCGTGCCTGCGCGAGCTGGTGGAGGAAACCCACTGCGATTTACCAGAGGCCACCATGCGCGCCGCGCTGCAGTCCGTGGCCGTGTTCGACCACCCCGACCGCAGCCAACGCGGCCGCACGCTGACGCATGCGCACTACTTCGATCTGGGAGATGCAACGTTCCCGGTAGTGCAGGCCGATGACGATGCGATGCTGGTGCAGTGGACGCGCATCGACCAGTTGGCAGGTTTGGAAGAAGAATTCTTTGAAGACCACTTCCACATGCTGGACCACTTCCTGGGGTTGACGGGATCGGTCACGCCCAACGCATAGCACCGAGCTCGGCTATAGGCTCACACTTTCATGTGCGAAGCCTCAACCGAGCTGATGAGACTGGCGCGGCCCAAACCAGCGGCCCCGTGCAAGGGCCGCCACGACAGGCAAATGTCGTCTCCGCTCCGTGCACCGGGGGCGTCCCCCTCCCGCATTGCGCAGCAATGCGGGAGGGGGAAGGCGCGAAGCGACTTAGGGGGTGCTTTACTCCATCACGCCACCCGGAACTGGCCGACCGTCTGCGACAAAGTCACCGCCTGCTGGCTGAGCGACTGCGCGGCAGCCAAGGCCTCTTCCACCAACGCGGCGTTCTGCTGCGTGCTCTGGTCCATTTGCGAGATGGCCTGGTTCACCTGGGCGATGCCCGCGCTTTGCTCGCCGCTGGCAGCGCTGATCTCGGCCACCATGGTGGTCACGCTTTTCACACCGGCCACCACCTCGCTCATCGTGGCACCGGCCTGCTCGACCAGTTGGGTACCCAGTCCCACCTTGGCGACCGAGTCGTCGATCAGGCCCTTGATCTCCTTGGCAGCGGCCGCGCTGCGCTGGGCCAGGCTGCGCACTTCGCTGGCCACCACGGCAAAACCCCGGCCCTGCTCACCCGCGCGGGCAGCTTCCACAGCGGCATTCAGCGCCAGGATATTGGTCTGAAACGCAATGCCGTCGATGACGCTGATGATGTCCACGATTTTGCGCGAGGACTGGTCGATGGAGCCCATGGTGCCGACCACCTGCTGCACCACATCGCCACCACGCACGGCCATGTCCGACGCTGCACGCGCCAGCTCGTCCGCACGCTTGGCGTTGGCTGCGTTCTGCTGCACGGTGGAGGTGAGCTGCTCCATCGACGCCGCCGTCTCCTGCAGCGCGCTGGCCTGCGATTCGGTGCGGGACGACAGGTCGCCATTGCCTGCCGCGATTTCGGACGACGCGGTGGTGATCGAATCGGTGCTGTCGCGCACCTGGGTCACCAGGTGGGCCAGGTTGTCGCGCATGGCGCGGATGGCGTGCAGGATGCTGGTGGTGTCGCCGGGCAATGTCTGCACGTCCACCGCCAAATTGCCTTCAGCGATCTGGGTCACCACATCGGCCGCGTACTGCGGCTCGCCGCCCAACTGGTGCACCAAGGTGCGCAGCATTTGCCAGGCCATCAGCGCGACAATGAGCATCAGCACCGCGCCGATGGACAGCAGGATGGCGGTGTTGCGCCAGAAGGCGTTTTCGATGTCGTCCACATAGTCGCCGAAGCCGATGATCCAGTCCCACGGCTCGAACTTGATGATGGCGTAGAGCTTGTCCACCGGCTCTTTCGCGCCGGGGCGCGTGCCGGGCGCCGTGACGGTTCCGATGGTCTTGCCCTGCAACGCTGCGCGGTAACGCACTCCGGCCTCTTTGCCGCCTTTTTCATCGACGATGCCAATGCGCTTGGGGTTGGGGTGCACGTAGTTGATGTCGTTCGCGAAGCCGCGGACAAAGAAGTATTTGTCCTTGTCCACAAAACTGCCGATGGTGCGCGTGGCTTCCTTGATGGCGTCTTCGCGCGACAGGGCGCCGCTCTTTTCCTGCTCGTGCGCCTTTTGCGCAGCCGCATGGGCCAGCACCACCAGGTTGGACAACTGCGCCGTGCGCTCTTTCATCATCGACTGGTAGAGCGTGGTCAACGCCACAGCGGACAGCACGACGAGCCCCAGCAGCGTGGCGGCGCACAGCCACAGGATTCGGGTTTTGAGTTTCATGACGGTGCCTGCAATGCTTGGTAAAGTGGTTACCAAACGATACACCGGAGGCTCCGCCTCTGAAGAATGAAGCCTCCGCTGTTACAGGCTGCGTGACAGATTTGTGTCAAAAATCCATCACCCGCGGTAGACGGACCCACAAGCACGCAGGCCTCTGGCCAGCCCTGAAAGACGCCACCGGAGCCATTCAGGCGTGTAGCGCCAAACTTTAAGCCAAATTGGCCTCTAGCGCTTATCCATAAAGCGCTAATAGCTATCAATTGCAGAGCATCAAGTGCCTGCCCGCTCCAGCATCGCGTGCAGCAGCACGTTGCACCCTGCCTCGATGTGCTCGGGCTTGGCGTCTTCGATCTCGTTGTGGCTGATGCCGTCCTTGCACGGAATGAAGATCATGCCGCTGGGCGCCAGTTTGGCCATGTAAACCGCGTCGTGCCCCGCACCCGAGACCGCAGGCATGTGGCTGTAGCCGAGTTTTGCGGCGGCGCGGCCCACGGCGTCCACGCAGTCGGGGTGGAAGACCTGGGCCACGTAGTTGGAGACCATGTCGATCTTGATCGGCAATCCCGTGTCTGCACTGAGCTTGGCGGCCACGGCGCGGATGTCCTTGTCCATGCTTTCGCAGTCGGCATCGGTGGCGTTGCGCAGGTCGATGCTGAACTTGACCTGGCCCGGAATCACGTTGCGGCTGTTGGGGTGCACATGCACCATGCCCACGGTGCCGCGTCCGTGTGGCGGGTGGCGGTGGGCGCAGGCCACTACTTCCTGCATCAGGTGCGTGGCGACCTGCAGCGCGTCCTTGCGCAAGGCCATGGGCGTGGGGCCCGCGTGGGCTTCCATGCCGGTCACCGTGCAGTCGTACCAGCGGATGCCCAGCACGCCGCTGACCACGCCGATGGTCTTGTTGTTGTCCTCGAGCACCGGGCCTTGTTCGATGTGGGTTTCAAAGTAGGCGCCGATGGGGTGGTCGCCGGGTTCCTGGTCGCCGATGTAGCCGATGCGCTCCAGCTCGCCCTTGACGGTTTTGCCTTCGGTGTCGGTGGCGGCGTAGGCGTGTTCCAGCGTGAAGGCTTTGGCGAAGACGCCTGAGCCCATCATGACGGGCACAAAGCGGCTGCCTTCTTCGTTGGTCCAGAAGGCGACTTCGATGGGGGCCTCGGTTTCGATGCCGTGGTCGTTGAGCGTGCGCACCACCTCGATGCCCGCCAGCACGCCGTAGTTGCCATCGAACTTGCCGCCCGTGGGCTGGGTGTCGATGTGGCTGCCAGTCATGATGGGCGGCAGTCTGTTGTTGCGGCCGGGGCGGCGCATGAAGCCATTGCCAATCTTGTCGATGGTCACCGTCATGCCCGCCTCGCGCGCCCAGCGGGTGACGAGGTCACGGCCTTGTTTGTCCAGGTCGGTGAGGGTCAGGCGGCACACGCCGCCTTTGGGCGTCGCGCCGATCTGCGCTAGCTCCATCAGCGATGCCCACAGGCGGTCACCATTGATGCGCAGGTTCTCGATGTCGGTCTTCACTTGGGTGTCCATGGTGTTCTCCGTGATGGCGTTCGTTCTTCAGCGAGCGACCGCAGTGGGGGCCAGATCGTGGGCGCGCTTTTGCACGGCCTGAAAGTTGCTGCCAAACGCCGGGCGCTTGATGTAGCGGCCCTTGCCTTGTTCAGCACGCAAGTCGCCATTGGCAAACACCACACGGCCCTGGCTGATGGTGTGGCTGGGGATGCCGCGCACGGTGCGGCCTTCAAAGATGTTGAAGTCGCCCTTGCTGAACTGGGTCTTGGCGGAGAAGGTCTTGGTGCCTTCAGGGTCCCACACCACCAAATCGGCGTCGGCGCCCTCGCCGATGAAACCCTTGCGCGGATAGATGTTGAACAGCTTGGCGCAGTTGGCCGAGGTGATGGCGACAAACTCGCTCGGCGTGAGGCGCCCGGTGTTCACGCCGCCATCCCAAATGGCGGCCATGCGTTCTTCCACACCGCCCGTGCCGTTGGGAATTTTGGCGAAGTTGTCTTTGCCTGCGGCCTTTTGCGCGGCGCAGAAGGTGCAGTGGTCTGTCGCGGTGGTGTGCAGTTGACCCGACTGCAGGCCACGCCACAGTGCCTCCTGGTGGCCTTTGGGCCGGAAGGGCGGGCTCATCACATGCGCAGCCGCTTTCGCAAAGTCCGGGTCGCGGTACACGCTGTCGTCAATCAACAAGTGCCCGGCCAGCACCTCGCCATACACACGCTGGCCGCGTGCGCGGGCGCGGGCAATGGCGTCGGCCGACTCCATGCAGCTCACGTGCACCACGTAGATGGGCACGCCCAGCACGTCGGCAATGGCGATGGCGCGGTTGGCGGCTTCGGCCTCGACCATGGGCGGGCGTGACAGTGGATGGCCTTCGGGGCCGGTGATGCCCATCTTGGCAACCTCTTGCTGCAGCAGATACACCAGCTCGCCGTTTTCGGCGTGCACGGTGGGCATGGCGCCCAGCTCCAGCGCGCGCTTGAAGCTGTTCACCAGGGTTTCGTCGTCGCACATGATGGCGTTCTTGTAGGCCATGAAGTGCTTGAAGCTGTTCACGCCCTCTTCGTGCACCAGCGTGCCCATGTCGGCGCGCACCTGCTCGCTCCACCAGGTAATGGCGACATGAAAGGAATAGTCAGCCGCCGACTTCTCCGCCCAGCCGCGCCACTTGCGGTAAGCGTCCAAGATGTTTTCTTGCGGGTCTGGGATGACGAAATCGATGATGCTGGTTGTGCCACCGGCCAAGCCCGCTGCCGTGCCGGTGTAAAAGTCATCCATGGTGGTGGTGCCCATGAACGGCAACTGCATGTGGGTGTGTGGGTCGATACCGCCGGGCAGCACGTACTGCCCGCTGGCATCCAGCACCTCGGCCCCCGCAGGCGCCAGCGCCGCTGCGCCCTCACCCACCGCCACGATGCGGCCGTCCACACACAGCACATCGGCTGCTTGTTCGCGGTCGGCGTTGACCACGGTTCCACCGCGGATCAAAAGGGCTTGGGTCATGAGGGTCTCCTTCAGGGGGTCAAATCAAAAAAGGCTCTGCCTAGGCCGCTGGCCATGGCAGAGCCACCGGGTCACTTCTTCTTGGCGGTCAGGTAGTAATAGGTACCCGCCACGGCCAGGCTGAAGAACCAGCCAAAGTCGAACAGCGCCAGCAGCAGGCCAGGCACCGAGGCCTTGTCCACCACGCCCGACACCGCCAGATAACCTGGCAGGCAGGGCAACACGCCCAGCGCAAACGCGATGAGCGCCTGCACGTTCCAGCCGTTGCTGTATTCGTAGTCGCCACCGCGGCGGTACAGGTCGTCCACCTTCAGTTCGGTCTTGCGCACAAAGTAATAGTCGACCAGCAGAATGCCCGCAATGGCGCCCAGCAGCGTGCCGTAGCCGCCCAGCCAGGTGAACAGGTAACCGCCCGACGTCGCCAGCAGCTTCCAGGGCATGAACAGCAGGCCGATGAAGGCAGCGATCAAACCACCGGTGCGGAAGCTGATCTTGGAAGGCGCTATCTGGCTGAAGTCATACGACGGCGACACCAGATTGGCGGCGACGTTGGTCGTCAGGTTGGCCAGCAAAATCACCAGCAGGCCCACACCCGCGGCAACGCTGCCCATCTGGGTGAGCAAGCCGTCGGGGAACAGTTGCGCCTTGCCGTACAGGATGGCCGATGCCGAGAAGCCGATCACGCCCACCATGGAGAACAGCGCCATGGGGATGGGCAGGCCGATGGCCTGGCCAATGACCTGGTCCTTCTGCGAACGCGCAAAGCGCGTGAAGTCCGGGATGTTGAGGGCCAGCGTGGCCCAGAAGCCGACCAGGCCGGTCAGCGCCGCCCAGGTCTTGGGGCCACCTTCAACCACCTTGGCGGGCAGGTTGAACAACTGGCTGGCGGGCACGGCGCTGAGCAGCACCACCACCAGCACGATGGACGCAATGATCATCAGCGGCGCGGCAATCACTTCAAGCTTACGGATGGATTCAGGCCCCTTCCAGATGAAGTAGATGTGCACCGCCCAGAAGGCCAGGAAGCACATGAACTGCGAGCTGCTGATGGTCTCGCCATCCGCCGGGCCCGCGAGGCCCATGCCCAGAATGTTCAGAAAACCATGCAGCGCCAGCGCGCCAAAGTAGCAGTTGATGGAGAACCATCCGCAAGCCACCAGCCCGCGCAGCACCGCAGGCAGGTTGGCGCCCTTGACGCCAAACGACGCACGCGCCAACACCGGAAACGGGATGCCATATTTGGGCCCCACGCGGCCGATGAGCAGCATGGGAATCAGCACGATGCAGTTGGCCACAAACACCAGCCACACCGCCATTTGCCAGGTGAAGCCCTGGTCGAGCATGGAGCTGGCCATGGTGTAGGTGGGCACACACACCACCATCCCCACCCACAGCGCCGCATAGTCCTTCCAGGCCCAGTGGCGCTGGGCCTGCGTGGTGGGGAGCAAATCTTCATTGGCGAGCGGGTTCATTCCACCGCCGGGCATTTGCCCCGCCACGTGGGCGGCACTGCCGGTACTTTTTGTCATACCTGTACTCCTGTCAAAGACTTCGTTGGGGTTGCACACAACCCGCTGTCTGGTCCGGCGCCCTCACGCTGGCAGATGGCGGGCAAAAGGGAAGCGAGCGATGCTATCGGTCACGCAAGAAGTGCACCAGATGCAGTGCAGCACGCGTTGCGAATGTGCACCAGATTGGCGGGACTGAAGACCGTTTTCATGGCATTTTTTGTGCGTTGTGTCGCTCGCTTCACGCGGCAGCAGACACGCGTTGCGGGTTGTTGGGGTGGGTGGTCCAGTTCGCGTATTCGCCGGTCACCGTTTTGCCTGTGCGCACATCCACTTCACCGGGTTTGAGCGCCCGCATGGTGATGCACTCGGGCACCGGGCAGATGGACACGCACAGGTTGCAGCCCACGCATTCCTCTTCCTTCACTTCAAAGCGCCGCGCACCGTCCACCATGTTGGTAATGGCCTGGTGCGAGGTGTCTTCGCACACCACATGGCAGCGGCCGCACTGGATGCACGCGTCCTGGTTGATGACGGCTTTTTCGATGTGGTTGAGGTTGAGGTTCTTCCAGTCTTTGACCGTGGGCACGGCCTGGCCCTTGAAGTCGTCGATGGTGGCGTAGCCATGCTCGTCCATGAAGTTGGACAGCCCGTCGCACATGTCCTGCACGATCTTGAAGCCGTAGACCATGGCCGCGGTGCACACCTGCACCGTGCCGCAGCCCAGCGCAATGTATTCGGCCGCATCGCGCCAGGTGGTGATGCCTCCAATGCCGCTGATGGGCAGGCCTGCGGTCTGCGTGTCGCGTGCGATCTCGGCCACCATGTTCAGCGCAATGGGCTTGACGGCCGGGCCACAGTAGCCGCCGTGCGAGCCCCAGCCATCGGTGCTCGGGCTCATCACCATGCGGTCCAGGTCCACACCCATGATGGAGTTGATGGTGTTGATGAGCGACACCGCGTCGGCACCGCCCGCCTTGGCTGCGCGCGCGGGGTGGCGCACATCGGTGATGTTGGGCGTGAGCTTCACGATCACGGGCAGCTTGCTGTAGTGCTTGCACCAGGCGGTAACCATCTGGATGTATTCGGGCACCTGGCCCACGGCGGCGCCCATGCCGCGCTCGCTCATGCCGTGCGGGCAGCCGAAGTTCAGCTCAATGCCATCGGCTCCCGTGTCCTCCACCAGCGGCAGGATGTTCTTCCAGCTTTGCTCTTCGCAGGGCACCATCAGCGAGACGATCATGGCGCGGTCGGGCCAGGCGCGTTTAACGCGTTTGATCTCTTCCAGGTTGGTCTGCAAAGGGCGGTCGGTGATCAGCTCAATGTTGTTCAGGCCGATCACGCGGCGGTCTTGCGACATGAGGGTGGCGTAGCGCGGGCCATTGACGTTGACCACGGCCGGGTCTTCGCCCAGCGTCTTCCACACCACGCCGCCCCAGCCTGCTTCAAAGGCGCGGGTGACGTTGATCTCTTTGTCGGTGGGTGGCGCGGAGGCCAGCCAAAACGGGTTGGGGCTCTGGATGCCCAGAAAATTGCTGCGAATGTCTGCCATGGGGTGCTCCCGTGTGTTGTGCGGTGTGACTGGTTGGCGTGTCAGGCAGCCTTGGCGGCAGGTGCCATGAGCGCGGCGTGCATGGACACTGCGGCAACCTTGCCGTGCTCCACCGCTTCCACCGTCAGGTCGCGGCCGCCCACGCGGCAGTCGCCCCCAGCCCAGACGCGCGTCAGGCTGGTGCAGCCCTCTGCGTCGGTGACGATGCGGCCGGCCTGGAGCGCGATGGATGCGCCCGCAGGCTCGGCCACGTAGGTCTGGCCAATGGCCTTGAGCACCGTGTCGGCGTCGAGCGTGAAGAACTCTCCGGTTTCCACCAGCTTGCCGCCACTGAGCGCGGTGGCGGCAAAACGCACACCGGTGACCGCACCTCCTTCAGACAGCACTTCTTTGGGGGCAGCCCAGTGACGGATCTTCACGCCGTTGGTTTGCGCCCATTGCTGCTCCACCGCCGACGCGGACATGGCGTCGGCCCCGCGGCGGTAGACGATGGTCACGTCCTCGGCCCCCAGTTTGCGCGACTGCACGGCGGCGTCCACTGCCGTCATGCCGCCGCCAATCACCACCACGCGGCGGCCCACAGGCAGGGTGGACAGGTCGGTGGCCTGGCGCAGCTCGGCAATGAAGTCGACGGCATTGCGCAAGCCCGTGGCGGTGGGTTCGGCCACGCCCAGCGCGTTCACACCCTGCAGGCCCAAGCCCAGGAACACGGCGTCGTAGGCACCCAGCAGGCTGTCGAGCGTGATGTCGCGGCCCAGTTGCTGGCCCGTGCGCACCTCGATGCCGCCAATGGACAGCAACCACTCCACTTCCTTCTGCGCGAAGTTGTCGGTGGTCTTGTAGCTGGCCAGGCCGTATTCGTTGAGGCCACCCAGTTTGGGCCTAGCCTCGAACAGCACCACGTCGTGACCACGCACTGCCAACCCATGCGCGCAGGACAGGCCCGCGGGGCCCGCACCCACCACGGCCACGCGCTTGCCGGTGGCGGCGGCGCGCTGGAACAAGGGCGCACCCGGCTTGGCAAAGAAGGCGTCTGTGGCGTAGCGCTGCAGCGATCCGATCTCTACCGGCTTGTCCTCGTTGGTGTTGCGCACGCAGGCCTGCTCGCACAGCACCTCGGTGGGACACACGCGGGCGCACATGCCGCCGAGCGGGTTGGCCTCCAGAATCGCACGCGCCGCGCCGCGGTTGTTGTTTTGCGCAATGCGGTGGATGAACGAAGGGATGTCGATGCCCGTGGGGCACGCCGTGGCGCAGGGTGCGTCGTAGCAGTAGTAGCAGCGCTCGGCTTCAATCAGCGCCTGGGGTCGGGTGAGTGGCGGATGGGCGTCGCTGAAGTTGGCGGCGTAGTCGGCCAGGTTCAGGCGTGCGGCATGAATGCCGCAGGCACGGCTTGCGGGTGTGTCCATCAGGTTTCCTCCGAGGGGGTCAGGGTGGGGGTCGAGGCTCCCAACAGGCGGAAAGGCGCACGCCGTGGAGCACTGGAGCGCCAGAAAATGGCGCCAGCCAATGCGACGCCAGCGGGAGCGCTGGTGCCTGCAAACTTCGGAGGTTTCATCGTGGGCCTCGCTGGTGGGTGCAGGTGCCCGCGGCTATGGTTGCTGCGGTGCCCTGCGATGTGGGTCAATTTACCAACCCGTAAAAATTTACCAATTGGTAAAATCCCTACAGCAAACGCCGTGCCAGCCAGATCCGCACAAAACGCCAGCGAATTGCCAGTATTGGGCGCCCCGCTTGTTCCACAATGGTGCAATGACCGACGCCCGCCAGTCCAAGACGGACCACCCCGCCCCCCGCCGCCCCACAAAGCAGCGTGCCACTGGCAGCAGCACCGCCCCCGCTACCACCAAGGCTGTTGGCGTTGTGACCGATGACCCCTCCCCCCGCGCGCCGACAGCGTCACGCCTGCTCAAGGAGCAGGGCATCCTGGTGGAGGCCGAGAACCACTTTGCGCAGTTTGGCTTTGAAGGGGCGTCGCTGGAGAACATTGCGGCGGCCATTGGCATCAGCCGGCACAACCTGCTGTACTACTTCCCCAATAAAGAAGCGCTGTACCAGCGGGTGCTGGACGATGTGCTCACCCAGTGGCTGGCTGGCATGGAAGACCTGTCGCACAGCGACGACCCCCAACAGGCGTTGCGCCGCTACATCCGGGCCAAGTTGCAATACTCCCGCGTGCGCCCCCAAGGTGCCAAGGTGTTCTCGAAAGAAGTGATTGCAGGCGCCCCCCGCTACGGCCAAGCCATCACCGACCGTGTCGGGCCTCTGCTCAAAACCGAAGTGCGCACCTTCGAGCGCTGGGCGCGCGAGGGCCGCATTGCCAAGGTCAACTTCACGCACCTGATGTTCATCATCTGGTCGGTGACGCAGGCCTATGCCGAACAGGAAGCCCAGTTCGCGCTGCTGCTGGGTAAACCTGCGCTGACCGAGCGTGACTACGACAAGGCCGAAGAACTGATCGTGCGCATGGTGCTGAGTGCGCTGGCGCCGGGTGCGGTGGACTGAGGCACCGCTAACCGAAAACATCGGTCAAGCGCCCACGGGAAGTTGACTGGCCGCGTCCCGCCAATTACTACACTATTGATAGCTACCAGCGCTTTACCAATAAGCGCTAGAGGCCATTTTCACTCATATTTTTCTGATCTTGCCTGCCAAAGTTGGTGGCGAGCAGCGACCCAGCCGCATCCGCCGGGCTATGCCTGCTTTTGCTGCCACAACACATCCAGCACATGTTGGGTCGCCCGTTCGACCGGCCCATTGCGGTGGGCGATGCCCAAGGGCCGCCACAAGGCTGGGCGCAGCGGCAGCATGCGAATGCGCGGGTCGCGCGGCGCGTCGGCCGAGGCCTCCTGCGGCAGCAGCGTCGCCCCGTACCCAGCGGCCACCAGGCTTTTGATGGCGTCGTTGTAGTTCAACTGGATGCGGGCCTTGGGGTGCTCGCCCGCGCGCGCAAACCATTCACTCGCTAGGCGTGACAGGCTGGTCCCGTCGTCGTTCAAGATCAACGGTTGGCTGGCGAGCCAGTGTGGTGTGACCCGCGCGGGCGCCTTCCATTGCGACGGCACAAAGGCCATCACCGGGTCGCGCCGCCACGGCAGCACCTTGACGCCCAACACCCGCGTGTGCTGCGCGCTGTGCGCCGGTGGCGGCAAGGCCACCAGGCCAATGTCCAGCGCGCCACTGGCCAATCGCGCCATGGTCTCTTGGGTGGTCAGCACCGCCACCTGCACATCAATGCCCGGGTGGTGCTGGCCGAGTTGCTCCAGGGCCTGTGGCAGCAAGTGCGCGATGGCGCCGGTGGATGCACCCAGCCGCACCCGGCCCGCCAGACCCTGCACCTGGCGCTGCACCACCTCCAGCGCCTCGTCCGCGTCGGCCAACAAGCGCCGCGCGCGCTCTATCAGCACCTCACCCGCGCCCGACGCGCGCACCTCACCCCGCTTGCGCACGAGCAAAGGGGCGCCAATGTGCGCTTCCAGGTCCGCGACATGCAGGCTGACCGTGGGCGCTGCGAGGTGCAACACCCGCGCGGCCTCGGCGAACGAACCCAGGTCGGCAATGGTGACCAAGGTGCGCAGGCGGTCCAGATTGAGTTCTCGCATGACGTTCAGTATTCCTGATGCTGAGGTTTGTGAAATTCAACTTTTCAAAGTTTACGAGGACGCCGAAGATTGCGCCATCCGGCTTTAGAACCTGTTCAAAGCCACGCCAATTCAAAGACCCAACCCACGGAGTCCGCATGAGCGCAAAACCCCTCGTTTTTATCGACGGCGACCAAGGCACCACAGGCCTGCAGATTCACGAGCGCTTGTCTGGGCGCGGCGATCTGCGCCTGTTGACCCTGCCCGAGCACGATCGCAAAAACGCCGCCCGCCGCGCCGAAGCCATCAACCACTGCGACATCGCCATCCTGTGCCTGCCCGATGCGCCCGCGCGCGAGGCTGCTGCGTCCATCACCAACCCCGCCGTGCGGGTGATTGACGCCAGTTCTGCGCACCGCACCGATCCGCTGTGGGTGTATGGCTTGCCCGAAATGAGCGCAGCGCAGTCCACCCGCATTGCCCAGGCGCAGCGTGTCAGCAACCCCGGCTGCTACCCCACCGGCGCCATCACGTTGTTGCGCCCCCTGGTGCAGGCGGCACTGGTGCCCGCCGACTACCCCATTGCGATCCACGCCGTGTCTGGCTATTCCGGCGGCGGCCGAGCGCGTGTGGAGGCGCACGAAGGGCCATGCGCCTTGGATGCGCCCGCCTTCCAGATCTACGGACTGCAACTGGAGCACAAACACACACCCGAGATCGAGCAGCACGCAGGCCTGTCGCATCGCCCGTTTTTTCTGCCGTCCTACGGCTCGTTTCGCCAGGGCATCGCGCTCACCATTCCACTGCAGTTGCGACATCTGCCCCCGCACACCACGGGCGCGCAATTGCACGCCTGCCTGGCGCAGCACTATGCAGATGCGGCGCATGTCGAAGTCATCGAGCTGGCAGACGCGCAAACCATGGCGCAGCTCGACCCTCAGGTCCTGAACGGCACCAACCAGCTGCGGCTAGGCGTTCACATCAACGAGCGCCGCGGGCAAGTGCTGCTCAGCGCCGTGTTTGACAACCTGGGCAAAGGTGCGTCCGGGGCGGCAGTGCAGAACCTGGACCTCATGCTTCATCACGCGGCGACGAAGTAGCTGCGGGCGAGCACTCTGCGAGCAACGCCAAGCCATGGCCGGGCCTCGGCGACACGCCGCGCAGGGCGGTCGCCAAAGGCCAAAGTCCTTACGCAGACACAGGGGCTCTGTCAGTCTGAACTTCACCCTTGCAGATGTCAGATTTACAATAAACATTCCATCTGGATGGTTTGTTAGGGTATTTCAACAATGACAGAAGCGCATCGCCGACAAAAACAGCCGCAACTTATCCGCGGGCAACTGCTGGCCGTTGTTCGCAGTTTGCTGGTGGAACATGGGCCCCATGCCGTTACCTTGGACGCGGTGGCCAAGCAGGCCAACGTGACCAAAGGAGGCTTGCAGCACCACTTCCCCAGCAAACAGGCCTTGCTCGAAGCCCTGTCTGACCAACTGTTCGAGGAATTTGAGTGCAGCTTTGCCGAAGCACTGAGCCAGGAGGCCCCGGCCCCCGCCCGTCACGCGCGCGCCTACATCCGCACTTGTTTCGACCACAGCCCAGGCGGCCACACCGTAGAGACACAGCGGGCCATCGGCTTGCTGGCTTTGACACTGCCGCAATGCCGCGAGCGGTGGCACGCTGCCATGGAGACCGCGCTGGCGGCCGATGGCAACGACCCTGACACCGCCAACCGGCTGCTCCTGTGCCGGCTGGCAGGCGATGGTTTCTGGTTTGCCCAGATGCTGGACGTGTACCACCTCGATGCGGATCGCAAACAGGCCATCTTGAAAATGCTGCTCACGCTTTGTGATGGAGACAACCAGCCATGAACGCACTGCCCGCCTCCAGCTATCTCCTCCTGGGCCTGGCCATCGCGGCCGAGGTGCTCGGAACCTCCGCACTCAAGGCATCGGACGGGTTTACCCGCCTCGCGCCAAGCCTGATCACCGTGGTGGCCTATGGCGTGTCGTTCTACCTCTTGTCCCTCACGCTCAAAAGCATGCCCATTGGCATTGCCTATGCCGTCTGGTCAGGGGTTGGCATCGTTCTGATTTCTGCCATCGGCTGGCTGCTTTACGGCCAACGCCTGGATGCTCCCGCCTTGATTGGCCTGGGGCTGATCGTGGCCGGGGTGCTGGTGGTGAACCTGTTTTCCAAAAGCGCCGGCCACTGACGGCGCACCGAGCCCACCTGCATGCGGGGCAGCTGAGCTTGTACAAGCTATCCCTCCATCCCCCTTACGCCTCCCGTTTTACCCATGCTCCCCACCCAGCCTCCTGCCTCCCCTTTGCTCATCAGCGACCAGACCGTGTCCCGGGACGACCTCGTGTCGCTGCTGTCAGAAGCCGCCCCCAGGCTGCAATTTGAGCATTGTGATTTTGATGGCGCAGACCTGTCGGGCCTTGCGCTGCATGGGGCGCAGTTCCTGGGCTGTTCATTGATCGAGACCTCGCTGGAAAAAGCGACCCTGAGCGAAACCCGTTGGCTGGACTGCAAGGCAGGTCGAGCCAGTTTTCAGCTCGCCAAACTGAGCGATGCACGCTTTCACCGCTGCGACCTGAACAACACCCTGTGGGCCAAAGCCACGCTCGCTTCAGCGCTTTTTGCCGAGGTCAAACTCACCGGCGCGCTGTTCAAAGAAGCCCAGACGCTGGGCTTGAGCTTTCACGACTCCCTGCTGGTTGGCGCCGACCTTCGGGGCATCTCGTTTCGCAAACAGGCGATTGAGCAGCTGGACATGTCGGACGCCGATGTGTCGGGGTGCGACTTTCGGGACGCAGTCTTTGAAGGAGGCAGTCTGCGCGACGCACACCTCAAGAACGCCCGGTTCGATGGCGCCGATTTGCGCGGTGTGGATCTGGGGGGCCTTCGGATTGCGAGCCTGCCCCAGTTCTTCAAGGGCGCCATTCTTTCGACGGACCAGGCCGCCGCGCTGATCAGCGACCTGGGAATTCGCGTGATGTGAATCGCGATCCAAACAGAACGCAAAACAAAAGGGCTCCCAAACGGGAGCCCTTTAGTTTTTGTTGGTTTGCGTATGCCTTGCCTTGCAGCTGCAGCAGCTATCTGGAAACACTCCCCATGGCAGCAACCCTCGCCAACGCGAGAGACCACCACCATGGGAAGGCCCGCAAACTGCGTCTACGACAGGGTCACCTGGTTACATCGCGCTGAATTCACCGTGAGGGATCTGGCCAGTGCGCAGTGCTTCGGCAGCCTGTGCACGCACAGCAGCACGGTCAGCCGTAGACGAATACGTCACCACGCGCGAACCTGCTGGCTCGATGGAGCGGGTCTGTGCCACGGTGGCGGCTTCAGCAGCCACTTCAGCGCGGGTGCGGTTGGTTTCGAACTTCAGTGCGAATTGCGAACCATCGGCTTCGTCAGCGTGAGCGCCAAATGCGGTGAAAGCAGCTACAGCGGCGATAGAGAGGAAACGTGCAGTCTTGTTCATGGTGAAACTCCTGAAAGATCAAAAAATTGGGTTGAGGTACTTGGGTAGCCAGGTACTAAGGAATACGGGACAGTGGGTTGGGGGATTCAAAAAGAATCAACCACGCTCACCCGAAGGGATCTGGCCGGTGCGCACGGCTTCTGCGGCCTGGGCACGCACAGCAGCGCGATCAGCCGTAGACGTGTAAGTCACCACACGTGAACCTGCGGGCTCGATGGAACGGGTCTGGGCGACCGTAGCGGCTTCGGCTTGCACTTCAGCGCGGGTGCGGTTGGTTTCGAACTTCAGTGCGAATTGCGAAGCATCGGCTTCGTCAGCCTGGGCACCAAATGAAGCGAAAGCGGCAACAGCGGCGATGGAGAGGAAACGTGCGGTGGTGTTCATGATGAAATTCCTTGAAGTTAAAAAAGCGTCTCAAAAAACAGGGAAGCAGGACATCCAAAAAACTGCTGCTACCCGGGTTCGGTGAGTCGCCTTGCGGGTTCGGCTCATCGATGGGTTGAACTGTACGCCGCCGGTGTTCAAAGAAAAACCACCCAGTCGCAAACTAACTGTTCTGGTTTTGGAAACAATCCAAAATTGATGTGGTGGACAGTCTTCTGCGCGGCATCCTCCGTGCGAAAGCCGCGCAGGCACAAAAAAGCCGCTCAGAGTCTGAGCGGCAGGGCCCCTGCAAAAAGGCGTTTTCCCTGCAGGCTAGCAACCGGGCCGCGGCCCTACCAGCTCAATCGGCAGGCCGTCCGGGTCTGCAATGAAGGTGAACGGGCAGCCGGTGAAAGGGTCCACGCGCACGGGCTCTGCCGCCACGCCATGCGTGGCAAGGGCCCGCAGGCAGGCCGCGAGGTCGCCAACCCGCAGCGCCAAGTGGCGCAGGCCACAGGCCTCGGGATAGGAAGGGCGCGGAGGCGATTCCGGGAAGGAAAATAGCTCGATCTGTGTGCCATCGGGCAACTGCAGATCCAGCTTGTGCGACTGGCGCTCGGCGCGCCAGGTTTCGTGCACCACGGTCAGGCCCAGCACCTCTGTGTAAAAGCGCCGCGACCGCGCATAGTCCGAACCGATCACCGCCACATGGTGCACGCCCGCCAGCCGCAGCGGTGCAGGCAAAACCGAGGGCGACGGTGGCGGCGCCACGGCTCAGGCGCCCGCGATGTCCAGTGCGCGCGATGCGCCGTACAGCGCAGGCGTAGCGCTGGGGTCGATGATCCAGCACGGGATGGACGCCAGATACGGCGCAAAACGGCCTTTGGCCTCGAAGCGCGGGCGAAACGGTGACTGGTCAAACCAGGTGCCCAGGCGGGGCACCACGCCCCCACCAATGAACACCCCGCCCCGCGCGCCCAGCGTGAGCGCCAGGTTGCCCGCAACGCTGCCCAGAAACCCGCAGAACAGCTCCAGCGCCTGCAAGGCCAGCGGGTCATTCGCCTGCAAGGCCAACTCGGTGACTTGTGCAGCCGAGTTCACTTCGGCGCCGCCCGCATGCACCACGGTGCGCACCGCGTGGTACAGGTCCACCAGACCCGCGCCGGACACCGCCCGCTCGGCCGACACGTGGCCATAGCGCTCTTGCAACACGCGCAGCACGTCGAACTCGTGCTGGGTCTCCGCAGCCAGCGTCACGTGGCCGCCCTCGCCCGACAGCGGCACCCCGGCAGGTGATTCGGGCGGGAACACCAAGCCCGAAACCCCCAGACCCGTGCCCGCCCCCACCAGGCCAATGGCCGCACCCGGCACCGCCTGGCCGCCACCCACCTGCCGCAACAGATCAGGCGTGAGCAAGGGCAGCGCCAAAGCCAGCGCCGTGAAGTCGTTGATGACCACGAGCCGCGCAAAATCAAAGCCTTCGCGCACCGCTTTTTGCGAAAAGCTCCAGCTGTGATTGGTCATGCGAATGGCATCCCCCGTGACGGGATTGGCAATGCCAAAGGCGGCCTCGTGCGGTGCGGCAATGCCCACTTCGCCCAGGTAGGCGTGGATGGCAGCATCCACCGTGGGGTACTGGGCGCACTGCAGCACGCGGGTGTCGTGCAGCGTGTCGTCGCCAGCGGCTTGCCAGGCCAGGCGGATGTTGGTGCCGCCGATGTCGGCGAGAAGACGCTGAGGAGAATGCATAGACGAAAAATGGGCCAGAGGCCGTTGGCTGCCTCAACACCTCACAGAGGACGGCAGATGCGCACAGACGGCAACAGGTGGGGCGTTAACGCTATTATTTGTATAGCTATTAACGCTTGATGGATAAGCGCTAGAGCCTCTTTTTACCTGAATTTCTCATTCAGGCAAAGACCAAAGCCCCTGCATGCAGCCGCCCCACCACACACACCTATTGGCCCATTGGCCCATGGGCTCACCCAGCCAGCCGCTCTTCGGACTTGGCGTCAAACCAGTGGGCGTTCGCGGGCGCCACCGTCAGGCCGACGTTGTCACCCGGCTGCACGCGGGTTTGCGCGTCGGTGCGCAGCGTGACACTGCCTGCGGCGGTGTCCACCATCACGTAGGTGTCGGGGCCGGTGGGCTCGACCACGCTCACGGTGCCGCGCCACGGTGCGCCGTCGTGCATCACCAGGTGCTCGGGGCGCACGCCCAGCATGACCTCGGCGGAGGCCAGCGGTGCGGACAGGTCGAGCGACGCGCCCTGAACGGCAAACTGCCCGGCCGCCTGCGTGCCACGCAGCAGATTCATGGTGGGCGAGCCGATGAACGTGGCCACATAGGTGTTGGCCGGGCGGTTGTAGATCTCGTCAGGCGTTCCCAGCTGTTGCACCACGCCGCCCTTCATCACCGCGATGCGCGAGCCCAGGGTCATGGCCTCGACCTGGTCGTGCGTCACATACACGCTGGTGATGCCGCTGGCCTGGTGCAGGCGCTTGATCTCGGCACGCATCTCCACGCGCAGCTTGGCGTCGAGGTTGGACAACGGCTCGTCGAACAGGAACAGCTGCGGCTGGCGCGCCAGCGCCCGGCCCATGGCCACGCGCTGGCGCTGCCCGCCCGACAGCTGGCTGGGGCGGCGGTCGAGCAAATGGGTGATCTGCAGCATCGCAGCCACTTCGTCGATACGTTTCTTGCGCTCGGGCTTGGGCATCTTGCGCATCTCTAGCGCAAAGCCGATGTTGTCCGCCACGGAGAGCGTGGGGTACAGCGCATAGCTCTGGAACACCATGGCGATGTCGCGGTCACGCGGGGGCATGCCCACCACGTTCTTGTCGGCGATGCGGATCTCGCCCTCGGTCGGCTCATCGAGCCCCGCAATGATGTTCAGCAACGTGGACTTGCCACAGCCCGAGGGGCCCACCAGGATCAGGAACTCGCCCGGTGCCACGTGGATGTCGATCTTGCGCAGCACCTCCACGCTCTTGTCACCCTTGCCGAAGCGCTTGTTGATGCCCACTATGTCCAATGAAGACGCCATGATTCCTTATCCCTTCACCGCGCCGGCCGTCAGCCCGCGCACGAAAAATTTACCCGCCAACACATAGATCACCATGGTCGGCAGGCCCGCGATGATCGCGGCCGCCATGTCCACGTTGTAGGCCTTCACACTGCTGCTGGTGTTGGCCAGGTTGTTCAGGCCCACCGTCACGGGCTTGGAGTCGGTGCCCGAGAACACCACGCCGAACAAAAAGTCGTTCCAGATGTTGGTGAACTGCCAGATCAGCGTGACCATGATGATGGGCGTAGACAGCGGCAGCACGATGCGCCAGAAGATCTGGAAGAAGCTGGCGCCATCCATGCGCGCGGCGTTCACCAGCTCTTTCGGAATGGCCGCGTAGTAGTTGCGAAAGAACAGCGTGGTGCCCGCCAGGCCTGCCAGGCAATGCACCAGCACCAGGCCCGAGATGGAACTGGACATGCCGAGCCAACCGAGCACCTGGCTCATGGGCAGCAACACCACCTGAAACGGCATGAACACGCCAAACAGCAGCATGCCAAACAGCACGTCGCTGCCCCGAAACTTCCACAGGCTGAGCACGTAGCCGTTGAGCGCGCCCCACACGGTAGAGATCATCACCGCGGGCACCGCCATGGCCACCGAGTTCCAGAAGAACGGGCGCAGGCCGTTGCAGTCCACCCCCGTACACGCGCTGGACCATGCCGTGCCCCAGGCCGACCAGTTCAGCCCACCGGGCAAAGCCAGCAGCGACGTGGAGCGAATCTCCTCGGCGTCTTTGAACGACGTGACCAGCATAGCGTACAGCGGCAGCAGAAAAAACGCGGTGGCCAGCGCCAGCACGGCATACACCAGCAAGCGCCCCAGGGACGGAAAAATCGAGGGCTTAGCGGTCATGGGGTTTGCTCCGCAGTTCGCTGTAAAGGTAGGGGATCACCAGCGCCGCCACAGTGGCCAGCATCATGGTGGCGCTCGCCGCGCCCAGGCCAATCTGCCCGCGCGAGAACGACATCGTGTACATGAACGTGGCCGGTACATCGGTGGCAAAACCTGGGCCACCGGCCGTCAGCGCCATCACCAGATCAAAGCTCTTGATCGCTAGGTGCGACAGCACCATGACGGTAGAGAAGAACACTGGCCGCAATGCAGGCAGCACGATGCGCCAGTAAATGCGTGGCAGCGATGCGCCGTCCACCTGCGCGGCCTTGATGATGCTGTCGTCGATGCCGCGCAGGCCCGCCAGAAACAGCGCCATCGCAAACCCGGCGCTTTGCCAGATGCCTGCGATCACCACGCAGTAGATGGCCATTTCGGTGTCCACCAGCCAGTCAAAGCTGAAGCTTTCAAAACCCCAGTCGCGCACCATTTTTTCAATGCCGAGGCCGGGGTTAAGCAGCCACTTCCAGGCCGTGCCCGTGACCACGAAAGACAGCGCCATGGGGTACAGGTAGATGGTGCGCAGCGCGCCCTCGGCGCGGATCTTCTGGTCCAGCAGCACGGCCAGCAATACGCCGATGGCCAGAGAGCCACCCACGTAGCCCACGCCGAAGATGCCCAGATTCTTGAGGGCGACCCACCAGCGGTCCATCTCCCACAAACGTTCGTACTGCGCCAGGCCTGCCCACTCGTAGTTGGGCAGCATGCGCGACACGGTCAGGCTGAGCACGCCGTTCCAGACCATGAGGCCGTAGATGAACGCGAAGCCGAGGACAAAAGCCGGTGTGACGACCAGCTTGGGCAACCATGTTTCAAGGGTGTTTTTGCTCATGGTTGCGGAAAATTTTGGGCATGTGCCTGCATAGGAAAAAAAGGGGGGCACGGAGTGCCCCCCAAAGAACAAAGTAACCTCTGGATCACTAACTCGCTAACTCACTCTCTCCCTCTTACCACCACACCTCGTACTGCACGCCCACCAGCGTGCGCGAGGTCTTGCCGTTGGCACCAAAGGTGGCTGCATTCGCAACAGCAGCCGCCTGGTTCCAGTTGGCCTTGGTCACATACAGGCGCAACTCAGGGCGCGACCAGAAGTCTTCCGACAAGGCCAGCGCGCCAGCCAGCGTCACTTTGCTCAGGCGCTGGTCCGGACCCGTGTTGCCCTTGCGGGTGGTGGTGGACAACTCCACCAGGGCCTTGAAGTTCTGGGTGAAGGCGTACGAGCCGCGGCCACCCAATGAGAAGTCCTTGGTCTCCACACCCGTGATGTCGGCCTTGTTGGTCTGGTAGCCAATCAGCGCCTGGCCACCGAAACGGCCGCTTTGCCAGTTGATGGAGTCTGCAATGCGGGTGGCGCGTTTGCCCGCACGGGTGCCTTCAATGGCTTCGAACTCGCCATCGATGCGCGCATGGCCCCGCGATGTCTGCAGGTACACGGTGTTGGTGATGCTGGGCAGCACAAACTCCTTTTGCGTGTGCATGAAGGAAATGCCCGAGCCCGACCCGCCACCCACCTGGTTCTTGCCGCCCACCGCTGTCAACAACACCCGCAGCTTGCCGCCGGGGTTGGTGTTGATCTCCGACAGGTCGGCGTTGAATCGGTGCGCTTTCACGTCGTTGGGCAGGCCGCCGTCAAACTTGTCGCCGGTGAACATCCCCAGGCCCAGCTTCATGCCACCGACGGGAATGTCTGTCACACCCGCGCCGATGTTGTCGCCGTAGTTCAGCAGAAAGTAATCGACGATGTGCACGTCCTGAATCCGCAGGCGGCGCTGGCCCACCCAGAACTTGGACTCGGGCGAGAACGAGAAGCCGCTCATTTCGACAAACGCCTGCTCGGTGCTGATGTCGCCACTGCCCCACTTCGCGGGCATGTAGTTCACCTTCCACTTGATGCCGTTGGTCTCAAAGCCGCGGGCAAAGTTGACTTCGATGCCGTTGTCGCCTTCGTTGCCCAGGCGGAACTTCTGCAGCTCGCCGCCCAGGCCGATGTGGCCCTTGACGCCGTCAGAGTGGTTGAACACCGGGCCGCCCCGCGAGTAACCGTTGAACTCAAAGCCCGCTACTTCCATAGCAAAGGCGCCATTCGCGCATGCGGCGGCCAAAGCCACCGCCGTGAGGCGGTTTCTTGTCTTCATGATGAATCCCTCAGTGGTCTTGGTTTATTGGCTTATTTGGTCTTGGCAGCGGTGGCGATCTTCTTCATCGCGTCCGCAACGCTGACCTTGTCGTCATTCCAGAACTGGCTGACAACGTCCTTGATCGCGCCTTCGGTGGCGGGTGCAATCGCCATGCCGTGGGCCACGCTGGGCAGCAGACTGCCGCTTTTGGCGGTGTCGACAAAGTCCTTGGCCGATGCCTTTGCGCAATCGTCAAACTTGTCCATCGGCTGACCGGCACGCACCGGGATCGAGCCCTTGTTCAAGTTGAAAACTTCCTGGAACGCAGGGCTCATGATGGCGCTGGCCAGATCGCTCTGCGCCTTCTGGGCGGCGGCATCTTTGAGCTTGAACAGGATGAACGAGTCCACGTTGAAGGTGTAAGACGTGGTCGTGCCCGGTGCGGCGGCGCACATGAAGTCCTTGCCCGGCACCTTGTTGGCAGCCAGGAACTCCCCCTTGGCCCAGTCACCCATCAGTTGAAAGCCCGCCTTGCCCTGGATGAGCATGGCCGTGGCCAGATTCCAGTCGCGGCCGGGCGCGCCCGGGTCGGTGTACGACTTGATGCGGCGGAAGGTCTCCAGCGACTTCTTCATCGCATCGCTGTTGATGGCCTTGGCATCGAGCTTGACCAAGGCATCCTGATAGAACTGCGGGCCACCGACACCCAGCACCACCGATTCAAAGGTGGTGAAGTCCTGCCAGTTCTGGCCGCCGTGGGCCACGGGCACCAGGCCAGCGGCCTTGAGCTTGTCGGCTGCGGCAAAGAACTCGTCCCAGGTCTTGGGCATGGCGGTCACACCCGCCTTTTTCAGCGCCTCGGCGCTGCCCCACATCCAGTTGACGCGGTGCACATTGACCGGGGCGGCCACGTAGGCGCCCTTGTACTTCATGACATCGGCGACGACCTTGGGCAGCAGCTCGTCCCACTTCTCGGCCTTGGCCAGGGTGTCCATGTTGGCCAGCACGCCTTCGGATGCCCATTCCTGGATGGCAGGGCCCTTGGTCTGTGCGGCCGAGGGAGGGTTGCCCGAGATCACGCGGCTCTTGAGCACGGTCATGGCGCTGTCGCCGCCGCCGCCAGCCACCGCAAAGTCGCGCCAGGTATGTCCCTTGCCCTGCATGATCTTCTTGAGCTCTGCGACCGACTTGGCCTCGCCGCCCGAAGTCCAGTAGTGCAGGACCTCGACCTCCCCCGCGCTGGCGGACATCGCTGCCGCCAGGCCCACCGCCAACGCGGCGATCTTTGTCATCTTCCACATACCCTTGTCTCCTCGATGTTATGAATCCGGTTGTGCACCGTGAACCCGCTGCCGTTCAGCGCAGTCGGTACTTTAATTACAATAATTAATGAACATATCAGGACTTTCCCGGGTGTGGGTTACATACCAACGCCCTAGACCTGTTATCCAATTACCAACCGCTGCGTGCGCAGGCATTCCCTTCCTGCAGAGGCCGATGGCGGGTTGCTTTGTTATGCTCAATCCCCATGGCCACGATACTGATAGTTGAAGACGATGCACTGCTGCTGGACGCACTGACCGGGCAGCTGCAACAGCTGCAATTCAGCGTCTGCACGGCCTCCAGCGTGGCCGAGGCCACCGCCCTTTTGCAAACCCAGGCCGTGGACGGAATCATTCTGGACCTCGGTTTGCCCGGCGCCGATGGCTTGGAGCTGCTGACCTGGGCCCGCACCCACATTGCCGGTTTGCCCGTGCTGATTCTCACCGCTCGCGACGGCGTGGATGACCGCGTGCGGGGCCTGAACGCCGGGGCCGACGACTACATCACCAAGCCCTTCAACATGCAAGAGCTGCAGGCCCGCCTGCAGGCCATGCTGCGCCGCGCGCGCCAACCCGCGTTCACCCAGGCCAGCAACGCCGCGGGCGCGCCCAGCACCACGCTGGGGCCCCTGCTGCTGGACCACGCCAGCCACACCGCCGCCCTGAACGGCGAGCCGCTGGAGCTGACGCAGCGCGAGTGGGAATTGCTGGAGTTGCTGGTGAACCGCTGTGGCGAGGTCGTCACCCGCGACGACGTGCTGGCCGCCTGGCGCGCCAGCCCGCCCGAGCCCGGACAAACCGCGGCACAGCCCCTGAACTCCAACGCGCTGGAGGTGTACGTACACCGCCTGCGCAGGAAGCTTGACGCATCGAACCTGGTGATCCGCAACATCCGGGGGCTGGGCTACATGCTGGCCAAGCCCGCGGAATGAGCGCGTCCCAGGCACCCGGCTGAGCACGCCCCAATGGCTTCCATGCGCCCGATTCCCGGTGTCTCCCTGCAACGCAAGCTGCTGCTGTGGCTGCTGCTGCCGCAGCTCGTGCTGTGGCTCTCGGGCGGGTTTCTGGCATGGCGCATCGCGCTGCAGAACGGCGAAAAGGGCATTGACCAGACGCTCACGCAATCGGTGCGGGCACTGGCGCGCCAGATCAAGCCCATCGGCGACGGGCTGCTGGTTGATTTTCCAAAGGCTGCGCAGGACATCCTGGAGCAGGACCCGGCCGACCGCATCACCTACATGGTGTCCTCGCCGCCCGGTCGCTTCCTGCTGGGCAATGCGCAGTTGCCGCCGCCCCCGCCGGTGGATGTGGCGGTGAATGATCCCTTTCTGTACCACGCCCGCGTGGATGACCGCCCAGTGCGCGTGGCGCTGCTGGACGTGGACTACGGCACCGCCTCCACCCGCCAGCGGCTGCGCGTGCAGGTGGCGCAAAGCCTGACCGTGCGCGAGCGCATCGCGCAAGAACTGCTGGAGCAAATGCTGCTGCCCATGGGCCTGATGGGCCTGGCGTTAAGTGCGCTGGTGTACGCCGGCGTGCTGCGAGGCCTGCAACCACTCAAGCGCCTGGAAACGCAGATCGAACAGGCAGGCGCCCGCCCCCACGGCGGCACCGATCCGCTGACACCCATCGAGCTGACGTCTGCGCCGCAGGAAGTGCATTCGCTGGCCAGCACCATCAACCGTTTGCTCGAAGCCGTGGCGCGAGGGCAGCAAAAAGAAAAACGCTTTTTGAACGACGCCGCGCACCAGCTGCGCACGCCCCTGGCGGGCCTCATCGGCCAGACCGAACTGGCCCTGCACGAAAGCCACGAACCCGCCGTGCAGGAGCGTTTGAAAAAAGTGCTGTCCGCTGCGCAACGCAGCGCCCACCTGGTGCACCAGTTGCTGCAGCTGGCCCGCTCGGAATCCAGCGTGGAGATGCAAACCATCGACCTCGCCGCCCTGGCCCGCGAGGTCGCCCGCGATTGGGCAGCACGCGCCGTGGCGCAAGGCATGGACCTGGGCTACGAAGGCGACGAACAACTGCCCCTGCAAGGCCAGCCCTTGCTGCTGCGCGAGGCGTTGAACAACCTCATCGACAACGCACTGCACTACGCAGGCGCGGGCGCCACCGTGACGGTGCGCGTGACCATGGCGCCGGGCCGCTACGCCCTGCTGGTGGTGGAAGACGACGGGCCGGGCGTATCGCCCGCGCATTTGACGGACATGTTTGCGCGGTTCTGGCGGGGGTCCGACAAGCCGGGGGGGTGTGGGCTGGGGTTGTCGATCGTGGAAGAGATTGCGCTGCGGCATGGAGGGCAGACGGTGGCGGAGGCGGTGGTGCCCCGGGGGCTGCGGGTGGGGCTTAGGTTGCCGTTGGCTTGAGTTTTCTGAGATATTTGGGTCTTTTTGGCCTCTAGCGCTTATGTATCAAGCGCTGGTAGCTATTATTTTTATAGTTTTAAGTCTCAACCACCCGTTCGGGCTGAGCTTGTCGAAGCCGGGGCGCCACCCCAACCGTTCGGGCTGAGTTTGTCGAAGCCGGGGCAGGCACGCTCGCTGATCTGTGCGGTGTGCCTGGTTCAAGGGCGGAGGCCGGGGTGTGCGCCCGGCGGCGCAGTAACTTTCTTTTGCTTCGCCAAAAGCAAGTCACCAAAGAAAAGGCGACCCTACACGCTGCGTCCCTTCGCTTCGCTGCGGGCAACCTGCGGTGCTCGCGTCCAGCGGGGTCTCGCTCGAACTCACTTCACTGCGTTGCGCTCAGACAATCGCGAGCCCTTATCCGCTGGCCACTGCGCTCCTCGGCGCATCCTGAAGGGAACCCAAGGGGATCGGACATCCACACGGGCCTTTGCTGCGCTCGGCCCCAACGCGCGAGCGCTTCGCGCCGCGACCGCGAGGCCGAG